>CAUHHV010000020.1 GCA_959606065.1 uncultured Collinsella sp. | reverse complement strand
TGATTGGTTATTGAGCGTTGGTCAAAATGGTTGTTTTTACAGTAGCGCTAACATCGCGGCCGGGGACAACCCGGGCAGGCTGCGCTCCGAGGCGTCGTTCGCGGCGATATGCGGGGCCTGCCCCATCCCCGCCTCGAGCGGCAAGACCGTGAGGCACAGGCTCAACAGGGGCGGCGACCGGCAGGCGAACAGCGCGCTGCACGAGATCGCGAGGCAGAGGGTCATGCGCGACCCCGAGACCGCCGAGTACGCCGAGAGGGCCAGGGGGCGGGGAAAGAGCGACAGGGAGGTCATGAGGTGCCTCAAGCGCTACGTGGCCAGGGAGGCGTACCGGGCGCTGATGCACCCGCACGAGATCAGGAGGCCCGAGGACGCCTCGGAGCTCGTGGCGGCCAGGCGCGCGGCGAAGGTCAGCCAGGCGAGGGCGGCGTCCATATTGGGAACCAGCGAGAAGTACATCTCGATGCTGGAGAGGGGCCAAAGGGAGCTCAAGCCCATAAGGAGGGCCTACGAGGCATGGGTCGAGGCCGGACTTCCGCTCGATTGGGACAGGCGGGCCTTCGAGGCCGAGCGCAAAATGGATTCTAAAAAACACCTTGCCAAATAGGAGCGTCAGGACGCAGAGAGGCTCCGCAGCGCGAAGCGCGATGCGGAGCCTCTTTGCATGTCCGAGGACGTTCTGAAAAGTAACTTCAGGGCGGGCCCGGATAATAACAACCGACTACAGGTCGATGTGCGATTCCTTGATCGGGAACGGCTCCGCGAAGTGGCAGGCGCAGCAGTGACCCGGTGCGACTTCCTTAAACTCGGGAAGCTTCTCAGAGCAGATGCCCTGCGCGATCGGGCAGCGAGTGTGAAAACGGCAACCGGTCGGCGGATCCAGCGGTGACGGCGGATCGCCAGCGAGGATGATGCGCTTGCGCGTCTTCTGGATATCAGGATCGGGCACCGGCACAGCAGACAGCAGCGACTGCGTGTACGGATGGTGAGGCTCACTGTAGAGCGTCTTCCAGTCCGAAACCTCGACCATCTTGCCCAGATACATAACGGCAACGCGATCGGAGATATGCTGCACGACAGACAGGTCGTGGGCGATAAACAAATATGCAGTACCGAACTTGTCCTGGAGTTCCTTGAGCAGGTTCAGAACCTGGGCCTGAATGGACACATCCAGAGCGGAAACCGGCTCGTCGCAGATAATCAGCTTGGGCTTCAGCGCAAATGCACGGGCAATGCCGACACGCTGACGCTGACCGCCGGAGAACTCATGAGGATAGCGGTTAATGTGCTCGGGGTTCAGTCCGACAACGTCGAGAAGCTCGCGGACACGCTCAATGCGCTCCTCCTTGGTGCCCACGCCGTGAATGGTCATGGGCTCGGAGACGATCTCACCGATAGTCATACGAGGATTGAGCGAAGCATAAGGATCCTGGAAGATGAACTGCATCTCGCGACGCATATCCTTGATCTCGTGCTTGCTCATCTCGGCAACGTCTTTGCCCTGGAAGAACACTTTGCCGGCCGTCGGCTTGGTGAGGCGCATGATGGTACGGCCCGTGGTGGACTTACCGCAACCGGACTCGCCGACCAGACCAAAGGTCTCGCCAGGATAGATCTCGAACGAAATGTCGTTCACAGCAGAGACGACACGCTTGGAGAAGCGCTTGGCGAACATGCCGGACTCAGCGGGAAACTCCTTAGAGAGGTGCTCGACCTTCAGCAGCGGAGTACGCTCGTTGGTATCTGCCATTACGCCTCGCCTCCCTTCTTGGAATCCTTGCGCGTACGGGACGTCTCAGGAGCGTTCTTGAGGAACTCGGGGTCACCGGAGTAGTGGCACGCAGAGTAGTGACCAGACTCGGTGACAACGCGCTCGGGGCGCTGCTTGCGGCACTTATCGGTCGCATAGGGGCAACGAGGCGAGAACACGCAGCCCTCGGGCAGGTTCATGAGCGAAGGCGGGTTGCCATGAATCGGCGTAAGCGGCTTCTTCTCATCGATGGCCTGCTCCGGGATGGAGCGGATAAGGCCCCAGGTGTAGGGGTGGCGGCTCTCGTAGAAGATTTCCTCAGCAGTACCGAACTCGACGGGACGGCCGGCGTACATAACCATGATCTTGTCGGCCATATCAGCGACAACGCCCAGGTCATGGGTGATCATGATGATGGCGTTGCCGTTCTTCTCCTGCATTTCCTGCATAAGCTCAATAATCTGAGCCTGGATGGTAACGTCCAAGGCAGTCGTGGGCTCGTCGGCAATCAGAATATCGGGATCGCAGGCAAGAGCCATGGCAATCATGACGCGCTGACGCATACCGCCAGAGAACTGGTGGGGATACTCATTGACGCGCTTCTCGGGCTCGGGAATGCCAACGAGGTCCAAAAGCTCGGTGGCGCGCTTGAGTGCCTCCTGCTTGGAGTAGCCGCGGTGCAGACGAAGGCCCTCGCCCACCTGCTTGCCGATCTTATAGACCGGGTTCAAGGAGGTCATAGGATCCTGGAAGATCATCGCGATATCGTTGCCGCGAATGTGCTGCATCTCTTCCTCGGTCATCTCGAGGATGGAGCGGCCGCGATAGCGAACGTCACCGCCCTCGATCTTTCCCGGAGGCATCGAGATAAGGCCCATGATGGTCATGGCGGTCACGGACTTACCGGAGCCGGATTCACCGACGACTCCCAGGGTCTCGCCGCGATCGAGCGTGTAGGAGACACCGTCGACAGCGCGAACAATGCCATCCTCGGTGTGGAAATACATCTTAAGGTCATCGACCTCGAGCAGATGCTGGCCCTCGGGAACCGGCTGGTCCTTCAGGTCCACATAGTTCTTGTTCTTCTTCATCCTTATGCGTCCTTCATCTTGACGTCGAGGGCGTCGCGCAGACCGTCACCCAGCAGGGTGAAGGCGAGCACCGTCGAGAGAATTGCCAGACCGGGCATGATCATCATCCAGGGAGCAGTCAGAAGATACTGCTGACCGTCCTGAATCATGGAGCCCCACGAAGGCGTAGGCGGAATAACGCCCATGCCGAGGAAGGACAAAGCGGACTCGGTCAGAATGGCGCCACCAATGTTCATGGTCGCGTAGACCACGATGGAGGCGACGGAGTTCGGGAAGATGTGACGCACGACGATACGAGCATCAGATGCACCCATCGCGCGCGCAGCGTCTACATAGTCGTTTTCCTTGACCGTCAAGATTGCAGAGCGGAAGACGCGCGCAATCGAAGGCCATCCGAGAATGCCGATGGCGATAAAGACGTTCTGAAGACCACGGCCGATAACGGCGATCATGGCGACAACAAACAGCACGTACGGGAAGGCCAGGAAGATATCCGCACAGCGCATGATGATCGTATCCCAGATGCCGCCGTAGAAACCGGCCAGAGCACCCATGACCAGACCAATCACCGTGGAGATCGCAGTGGCCATAATACCGACGGAAAGCGAAACGCGTGCACCGTAGATAACGCGGACGAGAATGTCACGACCAAGGGCGTCGGTGCCAAACGGGTGCTCTGCACACGGAGCCAGCAGCGACGTCTGGGCCATGGTAGTCGAGTCGGAAGCCGTCGGCGAACCGAGCCAGGGCTTAGCCCACAGATCTGCGGTCAGGGCAACCAAAACGACGATGATGATCCAGCAGACACCGATAACGGCGAGCTTGTTCTTACGAAGACGCTTGAAAGCGTCGCCCCACAGCGTGCGGGACTTGGCGGGAGCAGATGCGGCCTTGGTGGCGGTAGCCTGCTCCTGAGACTGAGAATCAGTTTCCTGCATGAGACGTACCTCCCTTAGGCCTTATCCGACGGACCGCCAAGGCGGATGCGCGGGTCGAGGAATGCATAGCTAATGTCGACGAGCAGGTTGATCACCATGACGACAACGACGATGAGCGTAACGCCGCCCATAACGATGGGCCAGTCACGCATGCTAATGGCGCGATAGACCTCATAGCCAATACCGGGCCAGTTAAAGACCGTCTCGGTCAGGATGGCGCCCGAAAGCATGCCGCCAAAGTCGACACCAATATAGGTAACGACGGGGATGAGTGCATTCTTAAGCGCATGCTTGATGATGATCGCGCGATTGGAGAGACCCTTGGCCTTTGCAGTGCGGATGTAATCCTGGTTCATGACGTCAAGCAGCTGCGAGCGCATAATGCGGGCGGCGTAAGCGGTCGAAACCGAAGCCAGCGTAATGGTCGGGAGCACATAGTGCATCCAATCCTGATACTGAGAGCTGGAACCACCGGCACCCGAGATCGGCATGGAGAATGCACCGCCCGTGGCGTCCTTGAGAATGACGCCAAAGAACAGTTGCAGCAACATACCGAGCCAGAAGGCCGGTACGGCAACGAGGATCGACGTGGTGAGCGTTACCAAAATATCCCAGAAGGAATAACGCTTTACCGCCGAAATGATACCCGCACCGATACCCATGATTGCCTCGAGCACGATGGCGCACGCGGCAAGTTTGACCGTATACGGATACTTCTGGGCAAAGATTTCCGTAACCGGCAGTTTGCGCTGATACGAATTGCCCAGATCGCCATGAAGCAGGCCGTTCATGTAATACAAGTAACGGTCCACGAGCGACGTTTGAACGGGGTCGCCGTTCTCGTCAAGGATCGCGTTGCCGTCCTCGTCCGACTGGACCAGGTGATAGCGAACGCGAAGCTGAAGCTCCACCTCGGGGGACAGAGCCTTGTCTCCACCGATCAGCTTGATCGGATCTCCCGGCACGATATTCTGGAGGGCGAACAGAATCAGCGTAACGCCCAAAAATACCGGGATGAACTGAAGCACACGTTTAACGATGTACTTACCCATACCACTCCCCTATCTAGGGATTAACCTAAATGGGATGCCGATCGCCAGACCGGCATCCCAAAATTACCATCAGCCAGTTTACCCCAGGTTAGGGAGAACTGTATGTTTCCCATGAGGTCTACGTAAATACTTGACCCTCACGGAAGCTGCAAACTCTTAGGCGAGCTCAGCGGTACCCAGCTCGGCGTGCTTCTGCGGATCGACATAGAGGTGCTTGATGCGATCGGAGCCAACGATGGTGTGCGTGTAGAACATCACCGGGATGACCGGGCAGTCGGCAGCGACCATTGCGTCGGCCTCCTGCATCTTAGCGACGCGCTCTTCGTCGTCAACAATAGTACGAGCCTCGTCGACCTTGGCGTCGAACTCGGGATTGTTGTAACCGGAGCGGTTGTCGCCACCGAGGGAGTCGGAGTGGAACAGCGGATACAGGAAGTTGTCCATGATCGGGTAGTCGGCAATCCAACCCAGACGACCGAACTGATAGTTAAAGTTCTGATACTGCTCGAGCAGGGCAGACCACTCAGGGGTATCGGAGACAGCGGTAACGCCAACCTTGGCGAGGTCGCCGATGATGGACTCCATGATCTCCTTGTGACCGCCGTCCTGGTTGTAGGAAAGGGTCACGCTAATGCCACGATCCCCGTTAGCGCCAGCGGGAGCAACCTTGTCGAGGTACTCGTTAGCCTTGTCGACATCGTAGGCGCAGAACTCCCATGCGCCCTCCTTGTAGCCATCGATGCCCGGAGGAACAATGCCGTCGGCAGGGGTACGGGTACCCTTGAAGATGGTCTTGCAGATGGCCTCACGGTTGATGGCCAGGGAGATGCCCCTACGCAGGTCAGCGTTGTTGAACGGCTCGGTCGTGGTGTTGCAGGTCAGATAGTACGTGGAAGGCTCGGCGCCGAGCAGCATGCGCTCGCCGTCACCCATGGTGTAGCCGTCCTTAGACACGCCGCGATCCTTCTTGGCGGCATCGATCTGAGCAACGGGAACGTCGCAGACATCGAGGTTACCGGCCTGGAACTCCTTGTATGCAGTCTCCATGTCCTTGATGACCTGGAAGTGGATGCCATCGATCTTGGCCTTGTCGCCATAGTAATCGTCGAACTTCTTGAGGTTGATCTCCTGACCATCCTCCCACTTGCCGTCCATCATGAACGGGCCGTTACCGACCGGTGCAAGATAGAAGCTCTTGACATCGGACTCGGCGCACTCGGGAACCGGGGCCAGAGCCGGGTGAGAGGCGACGAAGGGGAAGTCGGCGTAAGCGGAAGACAGCTTGACGACGAGAGTCTCATCGTCGGGGCAAGTAACACCGCTGAGCTCGGTAGCGTTACCGGCAAGCAGGTCGTCATAGCCCTCCACCATGGAAAGGTGATAAGAGACCTCGGAGGGGCCGTACTCGGTAGCGATAGCCGACTTGGTGTTGACCAGACGCTCCCAACCGAGCTTGAAAGACTTGGAGGTAACGTCGTCACCGTTGTGGAACTTGGCCTTCTTGATCTTGAAGGTGAACTCGGTGGCGTCGTCGTTGGCCTCAAAGGACTCGCAAGCCAGCGGAACGATCTCGCCCTTCTCGGCGTCATAAGAGGTCAGAGCGTCAAAGAGCTGGTACTCGACCTGAGTGCCCTGGTCCTCCTGGACATTGTAGGGGTCGATGCAGACCGGGTTGTTGATGTAGAAGTTCAGCGTCGAACCGGACTCAGAACCGGAAGCGTCGCCGCCCTTCTTGCCGCATGCGGCAAGAAAAGCCATGGAGCTCGCAGCGAGGGTGCCGCCAACAAAGGCGCGACGACCCATAACGGGCTGGTGGAACATAGAATCAGCCATGCCATCCTCCTTATGAGATAGGACAAAGAAATGTTCAGTCGGACACATGTCGAGACAATCCGATCCGAACCATCAAAACGCCGCCCGCCGCTATGGCTGGTTATGCACAACGGACCAACGTTTCGCAATACAGTAGCGCATTTTATGCACGATTTGGGGCTAATTCCGGTCAACGGTCGAGAATTTCTTTAGTTGGGCGAAGTATGTGGGGATATTTTGACTCTGTTACAAATATGTAAACAAAAAGGGTCCCGCACTTACGGAACCCTTTTCAATTATTTATGCGGCTCGTGCTTAGTAGCCGACGATGCCCTGCGGGAAGAAGAACATGCACAGGACGACGCACACGGCAAAAACGACGGCCATAATTACCGTCAGGCGATCGAGGTTCTGCTCCATGACGCCCGTGGCAGAGCTGGAGTTATACAGCGAGCTAGCGATCATATCCGAAACGCCGGTGCCCTTACCGGAATGCATCAGGACGAGAATCGTCAGCGCCACGGCAGAGACAGCCCAAACGACAAACAGAAGAATCTGGAACGGACCCATAGATAAGCTCCTTAATAGAACAATTCAAACTCCAGTACTGTACCACAACCCCCGACACTCCCCCACCTGCCATTTGGGGACGGGGCAGATATGGCAGAAATACCAAAAAAGGGGATTGCCCGAATATGGACAACCCCCTTCAAAGAAACGCTTGGCGTTTTCTCTTAGGCCTCGGTGGCGAGCACGCGACCCGTCATCTCGGCGGAAGGCTCAATACCAGCCATGGTGAGCATGGTCGGAGCGATATCGGAAAGACGACCGTCCTCGATACCGGTGAGCTTGGCCTTCTCATCAACGATGATGAACGGGACGCGGTTGGTGGTGTGAGCCGTAAACGGATGCTTGGAACCGTCGGAAGCAACGTCAAACATGTGATCGGCGTTGCCGTGGTCGGCGGTAATCAGCGCAAAGCCGCCCTTGGCGAGAATCGCCGGGACAACCTTGGACAGGGCATCGTCAACAGCCTCGACGGCCTTAACGGCGGCGTCGAAGACACCGGTGTGACCAACCATGTCGCAGTTCGCGAAGTTCACGATGTAGAAATCAGCGCGATCCTCGTTGATGGCGGCGACAAGCTTCTCGGTAACCTCGGGAGCGCTCATCTCAGGCTGCAGATCGTAGGTAGCGACCTTGGGGGAAGCGACGAGCACGCGCTCCTCGCCCTCCTTGGGCTCCTCGATGCCGCCGTTGAGGAAGAACGTCACGTGAGCGTACTTCTCGGTCTCGGCGGTGTGCAGCTGCTTCAGGCCATTGGCGGCGATAACGTCGGCCAGGACGTTCTCGGGGAACGTCTTGGGGAAGGCGACCTCGACGTCAAACGTCGGGTCGTACTCGGTCATCGTCACAAAGTGCGAAAGCTTGATCTGCTCGCGCTCAAAGCCATCGAACTCCTTGTCCGTGAACACGCGGGTCATCTGACGGGCGCGGTCGGGACGGAAGTTGAAGAAGATGGCCGCGTCGCCCTCGTGGATGCCCTCGTTGTGGGCAGCGAAGGGCTCGACGAACTCGTCGCCGCGCGGATCCTTCTCGTAGTAGGCCTTGATACCGGCAACGGGGTCGGTATCGGCATCGGACGCGTTGACCATGACGTCGTAGGCACGCTGGATGCGCTCCCAGCGGTTGTCGCGGTCCATGGCCCAATAGCGGCCCGAAACGGTGGCAACGCGAGCGTCGCAACCGGTCTCCTCGGAGATCTTAGCCAGGAAAGCGCAGAACTCGCTCATGTAGCCGGCACCGGACTGCGGGTCGACGTCGCGGCCATCCATGAAGGCGTGGACGCGAACGGTCTTGACGCCATGCTGGGCAGCCATCTTGACCAGAGCCTCGACGTGGTTCATGTGAGAATGAACACCGCCAGGGCTCATAAGGCCCATGAGGTGCAGGGTCTTGCCTTCGGCCTTGACTTCGTCCATAGCCTTGACGAAGACCTCGTTCTCGGCGATGGAGCCGTCCTTGATGGCGTTGTTGATGCGCGAAAGCTCCTGGAACACGATGCGGCCGGCACCGATGTTGAGGTGACCCACCTCGGAGTTGCCCATCTGGCCGTCGGGAAGGCCCACGTCCTCGCCCGAAGCACCGAGCGTGGTGTGAGGATACTTCTCGTACAGGCTATCAAGGAAGGGCGTCTTGGCAGCGGCGACGGCGTTCTCGCCATCAGCCGGAGCAAGGCCGCAGCCATCCATGATGATCAGGAGTGCAGGAAGATGACGCTGTGCCATATGTCCTACTCGCCTGCCTTGACGACCATAGAGGCGAAGTCGGCAGCCTTGAGCGAAGCGCCGCCCACGAGGGCGCCGTCAACGTCGGGCTTGGCGACGAGCTCGGCAATGTTGCCGGGCTTAGCGGAACCGCCGTAGAGAACGCGGATGCCGTTAGCGAGCTCCTCACCAAACATCTCCTTGAGGGTCTCACGGATAGCGCCGCAGACCTCCTGAGCGTCCTCGGCGGTAGCGGTCTTGCCGGTGCCGATAGCCCAGATGGGCTCGTAGGCGACGACGACCTGCTTGGGGCAGGTGATCTCAAGACCAGCAAGGCCAGCCTTGACCTGGTTCACGACGTGCTCGACATAGGTGCCAGCCTCGCGGACCTCGAGGGACTCGCCGCAGCAGAAGACGGGAACAAGACCGGCGGCAACGAGGGCCTTGGCCTTCTTGTTCTGGTCCTCGTCGGTCTCGTGGAAGTAGTCGCGACGCTCGGAGTGACCGATGATGCAGTAGGTGCAGCCAGCGGACTTGAGCATGTCGCAAGAGGACTCACCGGTGAAGGCACCCTTGGCCTCCCAGTACACGTTCTGTGCACCGAGGGCGATGGGGGCAGCCTGAATGCGGTCATGAACCGTGGTGATGTCAATGGTCGGAGGGCAGACGAGCACCTCGACGCCAGCCGGAACCTCGGGCAGAGCCTGAGCCAGCTCGTCGGCGAGCTTGGCAGCCTCGGCGACGTCGTTGTTCATCTTCCAGTTACCAGCGATAAGAAGGGTGCGATTAGGCATCGAGAAGCGCCTCCACTCCGGGCAGGGCCTTACCCTCGACGAGCTCCATGGAAGCGCCACCACCGGTGGAGATCCAGCTCATCTTGTCGGCCAGGTTGAACTTGTTGACAGCCGCGACAGAGTCACCACCGCCGATGATCGAGGTGCAGTCGGCCTCGGCGACGGCCTCGGCGATAGCCTGGGTGCCGTGAGCGAAGTTGTCGAACTCGAAGACACCCATGGGGCCGTTCCAGAACACGGTCTTGGCACCCTTGACGGCCTCGGCGTAAAGCTCCTCGGTCTTGGGGCCGATGTCCATGCCCTCACGATCGTCGGGGATAGCGTCGGAAGCGACAACCTCGGGGACAGCGTCCTCGCCAAAGTGATCGGCAACGCGGTTGTCGATGGGGAGCAGGATCTTGACGCCCTTCTCCTCGGCCTTCTTGAGCATCTCGCCAGCGCGCTCGACCCAGTCCTCTTCCTTGAGGGACTGACCGACGGTCAGGCCCTGAGCCAGGAAGAAGGTGTAGGCCATGCCGCCACCGATGATCAGGGTATCAGCGGAGTCGATGAGGTGATCGAGAACGCCGATCTTGGAGGAAACCTTGGAACCGCCGACGATAGCGACGAAGGGGCGCTCGGGCTCGGCGAAGATGCCGGTCAGCGTGTCGACCTCCTTCTCGAGCAGGAAGCCGGCGACGGCAGGCAGGTAAGCGGCGGGGCCCACGACGGAACCCTGGGCGCGGTGAGCGGTACCGAAGGCATCGAGAACGAAGACGTCACCATAGGAAGCGAGCTTCTTGGCGATCTCGGGATCGTTCTTCTTCTCACGCTTGTCAAAACGGACGTTCTCGAGAACGAGGACCTTGCCCGGCTCGACGGCGGCAACAGCCTCAGCAGCCTTCTCGCCGTAGGTGTCGGCGACAAAGGCAACATCGAGACCAGAGAGCTCGGCGAGCTTCTTGGCGACAGGCTCAAGGGAGAGCTCGGGCTGGAAGCCGGTGCCATCGGGACGGCCGAGGTGGCTCATGAGGATGACGCGAGCGTTGTGCTCAACGAGGTAGTTGATGGTGGGCAGGGCAGCCTTGATGCGGGTGGTGTCGCCAACGACGCCATCCTTGATAGGCACGTTGAAGTCAACGCGGACGAGAACGCGCTTGCCGTCGACATCGATGTCGCGGACGGTCTTCTTGGTAAAGGCCATGTTTGCTTCTACCTTTCGTACGTGTCTGCCTCCCATTACGGCAGACGATTTCCTATAAAAAGGGCGCGACCCTAGGGTGTAAGCCCTATGAGGCCGCGCCCTTCTTTAGACGCTCAACGAGCTATTCGCTAAAAGCTAAATTAAGCAACGAACTTCTCGAAGTACTTGATGGTGCGGACCATCTGAGAGGTGTAGGAGTTCTCGTTGTCGTACCAAGAGGTGACCTGAACGAGGGTCTGGCCGTTGCCGAGGTCAGAGCACATGGTCTGAGTGGCGTCGAAGATGGAGCCGTGAGTCTCGCCGATGATGTCGGTGGAGACGATGTCGTCCTCGTTGTAACCGAAGGTCTCGGAGATGGTGGAAGCGTAGGCCTTCATAGCGGCGTTGACCTCGTCGACGGTGACCTTCTTGTCAACGACAGCGTAGAGGTTGGTGATGGAGCCGGTCGGCGTCGGGACGCGCTGGGCGGCACCGATGAGCTTACCGTTGAGCTCGGGGAGAACCAGGCCGATAGCCTTGGCAGCACCGGTGGTGTTGGGGACGATGTTGACGGCGCAGGCGCGGCTACGACGCTTGTTGCCCTTGCGCTGCGGGCCGTCGAGCGGCATCTGGTCGCCGGTCCAGGCGTGAATGGTGGTCATGATGCCGGACACGATGGGAGCGAAGTCGTTCAGACCCTTGGCCATCGGGGCGAGGCAGTTGGTGGTGCAAGAAGCGGCGGAGATGATGTTGTCCTCAGCGGTCAGCGTCTCGTGGTTGACGTTGTACACGATGGTGGGCAGATCGCTGCCGGCCGGAGCGGAGATGACGACCTTCTTGGCGCCAGCGTTGATGTGGGCCTGAGCCTTAGCCTTGCTGGTGTAGAAGCCGGTGCACTCGAGAACGACGTCGACGTCGAGGTCGCCCCAAGGCAGGTTGTTGGCGTCGGCCTCCTTGTAGATCTTGATCTCCTTGCCGTCAACGGTGATGGAATCCTCGCCAGCAACGACCTCGTGATCGCGAGCGTAGTTGCCCTGCGTGGAGTCGTACTTCAGCAGGTAAGCGAGCATATCGGGAGAGGTGAGGTCGTTGATAGCGACGATCTCGGAGCCCTCATGACCGAACATCTGACGGAAAGCCAGACGACCGATGCGACCGAAGCCGTTAATAGCAACCTTTACTGCCATTGTGTCTCCTTTCGTAAGGCCCCCGCAAGCTACAGCGCCCGCCGTTGAGGCCCACAAACTAACCACTCGCCTAATATACCTTTTTTTTGACTTGAATTTCACGAGAATAGTCGAAATTGAAAATCAAATTTACGTTAAAACGTTTTAAAGAATAAAACAGCAGTTAAATCCGTATATACGCCGATACTTTAAACTAGCTGTTTGCTTCAATGAGCTTTTCAAGCCTCAAAACTCGATGGTAGAGGGCCGACTTTGACAAGGGAGGGTCAGCCATCTCCCCCAAATCACGCAGCGACAGATCGGGATAGCGCTCGCGCAGGTCGCAAAAGACCGCCAAGGCATCCGGAAGCGCATCGCGAAGGCCACGCTGCTCGAGCTCATCGATAAGCGCAAGCTGATGTTGGGCGGCACCGGCGCTTCTGGTCTGGTTGGCGAGTTCGGCGTTCACGCGACGGTTCACATCGTTCTTAACCAACTTGACCGCACGCGCCTCCTCAATCTCGGCAACACTGCGCTTGGCACCAATCAGCTTTAAAAGATGCTCGATTTCCTCGGCGCTCTTTATGTACACGGCATAAGACCCCCGCCGTGCATTAACACGCGCATGGACCCCAATCTGCTCCAACAGATCGCAAAGCCCCTTGGCATATTGCTCACCCTGTACCGCAATCTCCAAATGAAAATCGCCGCGTGGATCGGCCACGAAGCCGCCCGCGATGAGCGCGCCGCGGATATAGGCAAGTCTACAGCAGGGACGGGCAACGATATGCCGGGGCACACCGGCGACAAGTCCTCCCCTCCGGTCGAGGATACCCAGCAGCACCAGAGCCTTATCCAAATCGGGCTGATCGGGCAAGGTGATGAGATAATTTCGTACCTTATGCAATACAGATTTGCGGACGGTGAACTCCGTTTTGAGTTTAAGGATGCGATGCGTCAGCGTGATCATCGTGCGCGCGACGGCTCCCGTCTCAGTCGCAACCGTCAAACGATACCGCCCAGAGCCGGTAAGCGAGAGCGTACCACTCACGCGCGTGAGGGCGGCAAGCGTCGACAAGTCGCAGTATTCACATTCGGGTTCGCAGCGCGCAAGCTCGTCACGCACCTCGGCGGTAAACGACATGCAGGCCTATGCTTTCGTGTTGGCGCGCGACAAGTCGCGATGGGAAATGCTCACGTGATACTGGGCGCCTTCCAAATAACGTGCCGTGGCCTCGGCGATGGCAACGCTGCGGTGCTGACCGCCCGTGCAACCGATGGCAATAGAAAGCTGCGGCTTGCCCTCTGCGATATAACCGGGCATGACCGTATCGAGCAGCTGCGTCCAGGCCTTCCAGAACTCCTGCGTCTTGGGATGGTCCAGAACAAAATCGGAGACTTTCTTATCGAGACCGGTCATGGTGCGCATCTCGGGATCGTAGAACGGATTGGGCAGGAAGCGAACGTCGATCATAATGTCCGCCTCGACGGGCATACCGTGCTTAAAGCCAAACGAGAACACGTGAACGTCCATGAGCTGCTGGTCGGACAACTCGGAGAACGCCATGCGCAATTTGTTGCGCAGCGCAGAGGTACGTAGGCGGCTCGTGTCGATGATCATATCGGCTCGATCACGCACACCCTGCAGCTGCAGGCGCTCGCGCTGAATCGCATCGGCCGTAGTCTCCCCCGGCTTGGCAATGGGATGACGGCGGCGATTTTCGCTGTAGCGACGAATCAGTACCTCGTCAGAAGCCTCCAGGAACACGATGTCGCAGCTCATCTCGCGCTCTTCGAGCGCGGCGACCGCATCGAGCAGCTCATCGAACAAGCCCTGGCTACGCAAATCGCAGGTGACGGCGAGATGCCTGCCCACGCCCGTATTGATGCCGACGAGCTCGGCAAGCTGGGCGATCAGACGCGGAGGCAGGTTATCGATGCAAAAATAGCCCATGTCCTCGAACACGTGCATGGCCTGCGTGCGGCCCGATCCGGACATTCCGGTGATGATGACGATATCGGGGATGCGCTCCGAGCGCTCCGCCGCATCCATGGCATCTCCCTTTTGCATGTGCTGCCTCCCGAAAACAAGCGCGGGACCCAGCAACCCGGATCCCGCGCGGTCAATTGCCTATATTGAGTATACCGCCCCGAGCGGATACGAGGCCTGTCTTACGCCTCAAGCGCAGCCTTGAACCAACTCGTAATACTCGTGGGATGCGTGATGGCAGTGCCGACGACAACGGCCCAAGCGCCAGCATCGATCGCGGCGCGAGCCTCCTCGGGCGTGTGCACACGGCCCTCGCAGATGATGGGAAGACCGGGGAATTCCTCGGTCGCCTGACGCAGAAGCGGAAGATCGGGGCCATCGGCCATGGTGCAGTCGATGGCGGCGACACCATGAGAAAGCGTGGTGGATACAAGGTCGAAGCCCATATCAACCGCACGGCGAATGTCCTCGATGGTGGCACAATCCGCCATCAGGAGCACACCCTCCTCGTGCAGCGGACGGAAGGTGTCCTCGACGGTCTTGCCATCGGGACGCGGACGATCGGTGGCATCGATCGCCACGATATCGGCACCCGCGGCAACGCAGGCGCGAGCGTGACGCAGCGTCGGCGTGATGTAAACGCCCTCGTGCCCATCCTTCCACAGGCCGATAACAGGAACCTCACAGCGACCCTTAATGGCGGCAATGTCGGCAAGGCCCTGACAGCGAATGGCGGCGGCGCCGCCAAGCTCGCAAGCGCGAGACATTTGAGCCATGGTCTCGGGCGTACGAAGCGGCTCGCCCATATACGCCTGAACGCTCACGACGAGCTTGCCCTTCAGGGATTGAATCAAAGGATCGACGGTCATAAGGCTGCAACCTTTCTCAGAACAGCCTCCCGAGGCGTGTTGTCTCGGGAGGCTCCTACAGCAGATACGTTTACTTCAACGAGGCAAGAAGATGCTCAGCGGCACCGATGAGCGGAGCATCGCCCTCTAGAGACCCGATGAGAATCGGCGTGTCCTGGAGCGGATCGAGCGCCTGGCTGGCATAGCCCTCGTGCACCGAATCCTTCCACGTCTGCGAACGCCAATCGGGACCCTGATGAATTACGCCGCCCGAAAGCACGATAACCTCTGGATCCAGAATATTGGCAAGCGAGCCCAAGCTGGCGCCCAGCGCAAAGCCGGCGTCATGGATGACCTCGGTCGCCTTTGCGTCGCCAGCACGACACAGGTCGTTCACGTCGCGACCGACCGAAGGACGGCTGGGGTCAACTCGACCGAAGCGTTCGTCGTACATACGGCCAATCGAGGTGCCCGAAGCAACAGACTCAAGATGGCCGGAACGCCCGCAGGCGCAGGGAATGCCGGCGGCAGCCGAGCACTCGATGTGGCCCATATGACCGGCAGCACCATGGAAGCCCTGCATCACGCGGCCGTTCTCGACATATGCGCCGCCGATGCCCGTACCGATTCCCAGGCACAAGACGGAGAACTTGCCCTTGCCGACGCCCCAGTGGGCCTCGCCCAGAGCATGAGCCTGCACGTCGCCCACAACGGCAACGGGAAGACCAAGGTCCTCGCGCAGACGCGGCCCCAACTGAACGCCGGACCAGCCGGGCATGATCTCATTGGCATAAGCAATGGCGCCCGTCTTGGGATCGACGACGCCTGCGGCGCCAATGCCGACACCAAGAACCTCGACATCGGGGTTCGCTTCGATGGCGGCCTTAATAGACGCCTCGATGCGCTGGAAAACTGCCTCGCCGCCCTCTTGGGCCTCGGTGGGAACCTCGGCTTCAAAGACCGGATGGGGCACGCTGCCATCAGCCGGGTACTCCATGATGGCAGTCGCAATTTTAGTTCCGCCGATATCGACAGAGCAGACGTACTTGTTCTCCATGTCGCTCTCCTTCGGAGATAAAAACAACTACAGGAAATGCGCCGTCAGGCTAGCCGTCACAGCGCAGTAAAGGTTTTCCAGGTGTCCGAGATCGCCGAGAAACCGTGTGGCCATTGACCTAATGGGTCATGGCCACACGGTTGAACGGCGAGGCCGGGTGCCTGGGAAGCTTTACAGGAGACCGTTGTCCTGAAGGACCTTCCTAATCGCCTCGACGTTCTCGCCGGTCATGGCCTTCACCGGGCGCGGCATGGTCGGGCTGTCGAAGATGCCCATGAGGTTCATAGCGGTCTTGAAGGCGCCGACGCCACCGGCATAGCCCTGGACGCCCGAGGTGACGTCCCAGATGTGCGAAATCTCATTGAGGCGATCCTGCTCGGCCTTGACGGTAGCCCAGTCGCCGGCCTGAGCGGCCTTCCACTGGCGCACGTAGCCCTCGGGCTCAACGTTGGCAAGGCCCGGGACAGAGCCGTCGGCGCCACCGAGGTAAGCGCCGTCGACAACGACCTCGTGACCGGTGAGGATGCTCATCGGATGGCCATTCTTCTCGTTCTCCTGAACGAGGTAGCGGAACGAGATGTCATCACCCGAGGAATCCTTGACGCCAGCAAGGACGCCCTCGGCGCCGAGCTTGGCAAGGAGCTTCCAGGGGAGCTTGGTGTGAACGCACACGGGAATGTCATAGGCAAAGATGGGCAGGTCGAGCTCCTCGTGCAGAATGCGGAAGTGCTCCTCGACCTCGGTCATGCCCTGCAGGGCATAGAACGGGCAGGTGGCGACAAGCGCATCGGCGCCCAGCTCCTGAGCGACCTTACCGTGCTCGATCATGCGCTCGGTCTCGGTATCGATGATGCCGACCAGGACGGGCACGCGGTGGTCGACGATACGAACGGCCTCGGCGATGATCTGGCGACGACGCTCATCGGTGGAGAAAACGACCTCGCCCGAAGAGCCCAGGAAGAACAGGCCATCGACGCCGGCATCGATCATGCGGTTGATGCTGCGCTCAAAGGAGGCAACGTCGAGCTGGTGGTCTTCGGTATCGGGAACAACGACGGGAGGGATAACGCCGGTGAATTTCTGAGTTGCCACAAGAATCTCCTTAGTTGTCTGGCGGGCGGCCCTATGCCACCCACTCTTGTTGGCAGTGTCCAGGCCGTCTAGGCCAAAGAACACGGGTAGAACGTTTGGTTAAAAAAGTCGATGACTTCGTTTTCGAACGCGTTGATGCGCTCATGAGCGTATTTGGCATAGATGATATGCCTCCGGTCACACTCAAGACCGTTGAATACGGCAAACTGGCCCTTGGGATCACTCACGGCATCCATGAGCGATGTGCCCATGAGCACCGATCCACGCACCCGAGACGACAACGCCTCGAGGCCACCGGGAATTGGATTGGCAACCGCCGTGCAGGCGAGGCCCCGCTCGTCCAGAGCAGAAACCGCCAGCGCGACTCCGCCGCCAAGGCCCTCGCCCCATGCAAAGATGCGGTCGGGGTCCACGCCATCAAGATTGCGCGCCACCTTCGCCATCGCGCAACCCCAACGGACGCGCTTGACAAAAGCAGGAGAGGCAATCCCCTGCTGCAGCTCGCTGGATCCAATCGCCTCATCGTCCAGCGCAAGCACGGCATATCCCATGGCCGCAAACCTCGTCATGTGATGCCATCCCCGCACGGGTCGGTCGATGTCGTGAAACATCAGACATAGCGGCACAAGCTCGGATGCTCGGGCGCGACCGGCAGGCTCGATCAAACGTGCGTGGACCACATCGCCACCAAGCTCAAAGGAAACCTCGGAGTAGCGGGCATACGGATTGGCAAAATCGATCGCCGTAATACTCGGCCCGCAAACCTCAAGGTCCGAAGCGGCTATCTCTAATTCGGAAACATCCGCAGAAGCATCACCGCGCCAATCCCGGAAATCAGCGAGCCTTGACGAGACCGTTCCGGGAATCCCCACAAGGTCGGAGACAATCAGCTCATTGACATTGCTCTCGCACTTAGACATGAGCCTCCCCTCCCTTGCAGAAAAACGGAATGATCAGATCGTCAAAATCCTGAATCTCCTCGTGGCCAAAGCCTTCAAAGAACTCATGACGCTTTTCACAGGTCAGGTTGTTATAGACCGCAAACTGCGTCGCTGGCGGACAGACGGTATCGGCTGTGCCGGTGCCAAACAGCACGGGGCATTTGACCATAGGGGCAAAGTTCTTGGAATCGAAGCACGCCAGCTTGGCATAGGCTTCGTCGATACGAGTCGAGTCCTCGTCAAACCAGCGAGACCAATAGCGCAGGCCCTCGTAGGCAATGTCGTCGGCATCCAAATCCCAGACCAGGCGGAAATCCGACAGGAAGGGATAGAGGATGGCGGCGCGATTGATAAGCTCGCTGTTAAGTGCACAGGTCGCAATGCCCAAACCGCCGCCCTGCGACGCGCCGTTCACAAACACACGGGCAAGATCGATGCCCTCGAGCTCGCGAACGATGCGGCACAGGATGCGAATATCTTGGTGCAAGCGGACATAGTAGAGGTTGGCCGGATCGCCGTCGATACCGGCGACGATATGGCCCGCGACCGTTGTGCCCTCAAATCCACCAATGTCCTCGGAGGGACCTCCTTGGCCGGGGCAGTCGAGGGCGATGAGTGCCATGCCCATGCCCGCAAACGACGCCTGCTCAAACCAGCTGCGGCTTGCACCCGGATACCCATGGAACTGAAGTACCAATGGCACGGGCTCGTCCGAGACGGGTTTAAGGTACTTGGCATGCAGGCGAGCGCCACACATGCCGGTATACCAGAGGTCGAAAAGCTGGCAGGCCACGGCATCGGTGACCGATGCCGTCTCGATCGCATAGTCAAGCCTGACGGCGTCGGCCTCGGCCATGCGGTCCTTCCAAAAGAGATCGAAATCTGATGGACGGGGCATGGCGCCCCGATACCCACCAAATTGCTGTTGTAGCTCCTGAGCACTTGGCATGGCTCGTGAACCCAACCTTTCGAAATCGCAACGGAGGTGCGCCCGGCAAGGGAACCGGGCGCACGGGAGGGAAAGCGAGGCTACTCGCCGAGCTTGGGATGCAGCAGCGACGGCGCAGCACCGAGCAGCATCTTGGTGTAGGGGTCCTGAGGGTGCTGGAAGACCTGCTTGGCCTCGCCCTGCTCGACGATCTTGCCGCCATTCATAACGATGATGTCGTCAGAGATATAGCGGACCGTCTGGATGTCATGGCTGATGAACACCATGGCCAGGCCGAGCTCCTTCTTAAGGTCGGTCAGCAGGTTCAGAATCTGCGCGCGGACCGAAACGTCCAGAGCCGAGGTGGGCTCGTCGGCGATGATGGCATCGGGGTTCAACGACAGGGCACGGGCAATTGCGACGCGCTGGCGCTGGCCGCCCGAAAGCTGGCCGGGAAGAACCTCGGCGGCAGAGCTGGGCAGACCGGTGAGCTCCAGGAGCTCCTTGACGCGCTTCTCCTGCTCGGCCTCGGTACCCAGGTTGTGGACGCGCATGGGGTCGAGCAGCTGCTCGCGAACGACCATGCGGGGATTGAGCGCCGTAGCCGGATTCTGGAACACGACCGAGATGACACGGCCCATGTGACGACGGTCCTCGGCAGTACGCTTAGTAACGTCCTTGCCCTTAAAGTAGACCTTGCCGCTCGTTGGGGCCTGCAGGCCGCACATGACGTTAGCGGTGGTGGACTTTCCGCAACCGGACTCGCCGACGATGCCGATCGTCTGACCGGGCATGAGCTTAATCGTTACACCCTGGACGGCGTGAACCAGGTTGGGGTGCAGAATCGAGCCGGTACGGGTCCTAAAGGTGACGTGGACGTCATCAAGGAAGATGATCGGCTCGACGCCGTTGACTGCGGTCTCGCTCATCTACATCACCTCCGCGTGAGGGGTCAAACCATTTGCCTTGAGCACCTCGTCGGGGAGCTCGGAATAGAAGTGCTCGGTGCCGGGCACGCGCTTGAAGACCGGACGGGTGTCCAGGCCAATGCGCGGATGGCTCGAGCGGGGCGCGAAGCGATCGCCCTTGGGGAAATCGCGCGGGCTCGGAACGGCGCCGGGTACCTGGTGCAGACGGCCCGAACCGCTCTCGATGGACAGAACGGAGCCCAGAAGACCGCGGGTGTACTCGTGGATCGGGTTAGTGAGCAGCTCCTTGGTGGGCGCCTGCTCGATAACCTGACCGGCGTACATAACCGTGATGTTATGGGCGACCTCGGCGACCAGCGCCAGGTCATGCGAGACGAAGATCATGGCAAAGCCGAGCTTGGCCTGAAGGTCGTTGAGCAGCTTGATGACCTGCTTCTGGACGGTAACGTCCAGAGCGGTCGTGGGCTCGTCGCAGATGACCAGCTTGGGGTCGCGGGTAAGGGCCATAGCGATCAGGACACGCTGACGCTGGCCACCGGAAAGCTCATGCGGGTAGCTCTCGAGCGTACGCTTGGGGTCGAGGCCCACGAGCTCCAGGAGTTCCTCGGCGCTGCGGGTGCCGCCGCGCTTGGTGAGCTGCTTCATCTGGGCAGAGATGAGCATGGAGGGGTTGAGCGAGGACAGGGCGTCCTGATAGACCATAGCGATATCGGTACCGCGCAGGCCGAACCACTCCTTCTTGCTCATCTTGAGCAGGTCGCGGCCCTCCCAGAGGACCTGGCCGGAAAGGTGCTCGTCATCGTCGGTCAGGCCCATGATGGCCAGCGTGGTGATGGACTTACCGCAACCGGACTCGCCCACCAGGCCCATGGTCTGACCAGGACGGACGTCAAAGTTGACATGGTCGACGACGTTGATATCGCCGTGATGCTCAAACTGAATGCAGAAGTCACGGACCGAGAGAATCGGTTCGACAGACTCGTCGGGCACATGGCGATCGTCACGCTTGAGCTCGACATCGCGCAGGGCGCCAAGGCGAGCGGAGAGGGACTGGGCCTGCTCCTTGTAGGCGCGAACGGGGTCGGAGACCAGCAGGTCGGCCTCGCGACGCTTGGAGGAATCGGTCGGATCCAGGGCGGCGGAGGGGGCAGCGGCCATGGCGTCGGTAATGCCCTCGGAGAGGATGTTGAGCGCCAGGCAGGTGATCATGATGGCCAGGCCCGGGAACAGCGCCTGCCACCAACGGCCGGCGAGCACGCCGCCGCGGGCGTCGGCGAGGATGTTGCCCCAGGTAGCGGTGGGCTCCTGGATACCAGCGCCGATGAAGGTCAGCGAGGCCTCGAAGATGATGGCGTCGGCGACCAGGGTAACGGTGAAGACCATGATCGGGGCGATGCAGTTACGCAGAACATGCTTGATCAAAATCCACGGAGCCTTGGCGCCGGAAACGATGACCGCGCGGACATAGTCCTCGCCGTACTCGGACACGATGTTGGCGCGCACGATACGGGCAATCTGCGGAGTGTACATAAAGCCGATGGCGAAGATGATCGACGGCACGGAGTTGCCCAGGATGGAGACGAAGACGGCCGCGAGGGCGATGCCCGGGATGGACATGATGATGTCCAGGATACGCATGATCGTCTCGGAAACGGCCTTGCGCGAAACCGCCGCAAGGGCGCCCACGACCGAGCCGCAGACCAGAGCCATGGCAGTGGCGCCAAAGCCGATAATCAGCGAGTAACGACCACCGTAGAGCATGCGCGACAGAATGTCGCGACCCTTATCGTCGGTACCGAAGATAAATCCGTTGCCGGGAGCCTGGCGAGCCGTAAAAATCTCGACCGGGCTATAGGGGGCAAGAAGGGGCGCCAGAATCGCGGTCAGGGCGACCAGCACCAACACGACGGCGGCAATCTTAGAAGACAGCGTCATCTTCTTCCAGCCACCGAGCTTGAGCCCCTTGGAGGCAGCCTTCTCGAGCTGCTCGGTTTGCTTCTCTCGAATCTTTACCATAATCTACACCGTCCTGATGCGCGGGTTGATGAGCAGGTAGAGCATGTCAACCACGATGTTGATGATGATGAAGGCAAGAGCAACGACGATAACGACGCCCTGAACCAGGTTCGCCTCGTTGCCCTGAACGCCCTGCAGAATCGCGGTGCCCATGCCGGGGAGGTTGAAGATAACCTCGATGACGACGGCGCCGCCCATGAGGTAACCGATCTTAAGACCGAGGGTGGTGACCGGGGTGATCAGCGCATTGCGAAGAACGTTGATGCCGACGACGACCTTCTCGGGAACGCCGGCGCCGCGAGCCATACGGACATAATCCTTATCGAGCTCCTCGACCATGGCGGTACGCACGATACGAGTCATCTGGCCCGTCAGCGGAAATGCCAAGGCGATAGCGGGCATGATCATACGTCCCAGATAGCCAGCCGGATTCGTGGTGAAGTGAGGCAGAGCACCCGATGCCGGAAGCACCTTAAGGTAGGAAGAGAACAGCAGGATCAACAGAACGGCAAGCCAGAACGACGGGGTTGCCAAGCCGGCGATGGAAAAGACGCGGATCACTTGGTCCGGCCATTTGTCGCGATACAGTGCCGCGATGACGCCGAGTAAAAACGAAACGACCGCACCGATGGCAAGGCCGATGAAGGTCAGCTGCATCGTGACGGGCAGGGCCGTGGAGATGCGCTTGGCAACGGAGTTGCGAGCAGCACCATAGGTGCCCATGTCACCATGGATCAAATCGCCCATATAGCGCACGTAGCGCACAGGCCAGGGGTCGTCCAGACCATACTTCTCATGGTACTCGGCAACCGCCTCGGGCGAGGCACCGTCACCCAACGCCGTGTAGGCGGGGTCGGTCTTGGAGAACGACATAAGGAAGAACACCAGGACGGTGACGCCCAATGCCATGATCGGCAGCGCCACAAGACGCCTTCCAATCAAACGTAGCAAGTTGTTCACGTTCTCTCCCCTTTCTTTTGTCGGTAGGACCAACTGGTATATGAGTACGGATACTCATTACAAGACCCGAGCGACATCGAGGTCGCCCGGGTCTTTGTTTCAACTATGAGGATACGGTCCCAACGACCGACATCCTGCATACAGACTCAAGCGAGTCTTACGCCTTGACGGTCGCAACGCCCCTGAAGGACATGCTCGTCGTGCCGATGCCCTTGAAGCCATCGAGGGCCTCGCCGTTGGGCGCAGTGGACGGATCGTCCCAGGAAGCGGAGACGGTCTTGACGTGGACAACGGGGTACAGAACGGCGTTGTCGGCAATGATGTCGAAGCACTCGTTCCACTTCTTCTGCTGCTCATCGCCCTCGGCGGCAAGAGCCTCGTCCATGAGACCGTGGAGCTTCTGCCACTCAGCGGACTCCTTCCACGGGCAACGGGTCTGCATCCAGACGTTGTCGCCGTACCACCAGTTGAGCAGCAGGTCGGGGTCGGCGCCGAAGCAGGAAGGATCGCCAGGGGCAAGGAGGATATCGTAGGCCTCGCCGCCGTCGATGGCAGCGTAGGTGGCCGGCGAGGTATCGGTCTGGATGGTCACATCGAAGCCGAGAGCGTCGAGGTCATTCTTGACCTGGGCGGCCATGCCCTTAATCTGCTCGTTGTCGGTGGTGCGCAGGGTGATGGCACCCGGGGTGATGCCAGACTCCTCGATGAGCTTCTTAGCCTTCTTGGCGTCGGTCTTGTACACCGTGGAAGCCTCATGATAGTTGGTGAAGCTCTTGGGCAGGTAGCAGCTGGCAGCGGTGGCAAGGCCGGCGAAGGTGTTGCTGACCATCTTCTCGGTGTCGAGCGCATACATGACAGCCTGACGGACCTTGACGTTGTTCCAAGGCTCCTTGGCGACGTTGAACATGATGAAGCGGGTGCCGAAACCCTGAACGTTATCGATCTTGCAGCCGGCGCTCTCGAGCTGGTCGACGGCGTCAGCGGTAACGAGCTCCATAACGAGCGTGGAGCCCTCCTGCTGAGCGGTAACGCGAGCGGTGGGGTCGGTCAGGATGCTGTACTGGATCTTCTTATCCTCGGCAGCATACTCACCGTTGTACTCGGGGTTGGGAACCAGGGTGATCTCGGTATCGGAGATAGAGTCGTACATCCAGGGGCCGGAGCCGATCGGCTGCTTGGCGCGATCCTCCTCGGTCTGGGTGGCCGGGGTAACGCGGACGATGGCCAGACGATCCTTGAGCAGGGAGAAGTTGGGGACCTTGGTCTTGACCGTCACGGTGCTGGCGTCCTTGGCCTCGATGGACTCGAAGGGCTGGAAGAACGGAGCATAGGTAGCGGAAGCGGCGCAAGCGGTGTAGGAGGCAACGACATCGTCAGCGGTGACCTCGGTGCCATCGGAGAACTTGGCGCCCTTGCGGATGGTGACCTCGAAAGTGGTGTCGTCCACAGACTTGGGATCGTCGGTGGCGAGCTCTTTGAAGGTGCTGTAGTCGTGGTAATCGATGCCGTAGAGGCCCTCGACGACGTGCCAGTTAGCACCCAGGCCCACAGCGGAGCCGGTGCTGGCGGGATCGAAGCTGGACGGAGCGTAAGCGGAACCAGCGGTGATCACGCCGCCGCCACGGTTGGCGGAATCGGTGGAACCGGAAGCGGAACCCTCGTCGCTAGAGCTGCCACCGCAGCCGGTGAGACCAAGCCCTGCGACAGCAGCGACGCTGCCGGTGAGGCCGAGGAACGAACGCCTGGACATACCCTTGTTGATGATGGCCATGTCTTCTCCTATCAATAGAGAATCTTACCCGGGAGCGCCTAGACGTGCCCCCGCGCAACTTGCGGACGATATATACCTTACCTACCGACGAACCCAACTGAGGTGCCGCGCTCGGCGACCGATACATACATACGCTTGAACGGTATTTGCTACCGTTCACCGAATTCATTGACAAACGATTCGCCAGACAGTATGTATCGACGAGGTGAGATATCAGTCTTCGTCAACCCGCAGGATAGCAGGGTTGTTCACCATGGCTAGTCAAACGTTTTAGCGTCAATTAAACCCGAAATCGGCTGGTAATCGCCGTGAAATAAATGATTGAAAATCACGCAATCATGTATATCAGTTGTTTAGAGGCGTGTTTAGTTTTCGGATTGCTTTGCCGCCGCCTCGGCGCGCTCGGCATTCCATGCAACGAGCGCCTCGTGAACCGCTTTGGCGACATCGGCAGGAATGCCTCGAACTTCCGCGATCTCTTGCTCGCTCGCCGCGCGCAAACGCTTCATCGAGCCAAAATGGCGCATAAGGGCACGTTTTCTGGTGGGTCCCACGCCTGGAACGTCATCGAGTACCGAAACCGTCATGGCTTTATCGCGCAATTCGCGATGGAACGTGATGGCAAAACGGTGCGATTCATCGCGCACCTGTTTAATTAGATAGAGCGACGCGGACCCGGTCGGCAGCACGACGGGAGTCTCGTCCCAAGGCACGAAAACCTCCTCATCGGCCTTTGCCAAGCCACAAACTGGTATATCGAGCCCAAGAGCCTCAAGTTGCTTGATCGCAGCGGTCAATTGCGGCTTACCGCCATCGACAACGAGCAAATCGGGGCGCGAGCCAAAGCGCTCGTCGGCCATGCGCTCGGGAGCATAACGTCGTCCCAAAACCTCGGACATCGACACGAAGTCGTTTGCCTCGTCCAATTCGGCCTGAATTTTAAAACGACGATACTGACTCTTGTCGGCGCGCCCGTTGGTAAACACCACCATCGAGGCGACCGTAAAGGTGCCATGCAGTGTAGAGATATCGAAGCACTCGATACGCAACGGCGGCGATGGCAGCGCCAACGCACTTTCGAGCTCCAGGAGCGCTTGATTGGTGCGGTCGTCAGCGTACCCCGTTCGCATCATGTAGCGCATGAGGGCATGGCGCGCATTTTTGGATGCCATATCGAGCAGACGGTGCTTTTCGCCACGCTGCGGCCTATGGAGATGGCAGGAACGCTCACGCTTGCCCGCAAGCCACTCCCCCAGCGCTTCCGCATCCTCAAGCTCGACGGAAAGGTTGACCTCAGCTGGAATATCAGCCGTCTCGTCGTAATAGCGCTTAAGAAAGCCCGACTGGAGCTCTTCCTCGTCAACATCAAGACCCTTGTCGAGAATGAACTCGCAGGTGCGAACTGTTCGGCCCTCGCGAACGACGAAGACGCAAGCGGCGGAGATGGTCTCCTCGCGATAGAAACCGATGACATCTATATCGACACTGGAGGGAAAAACGACTTGCTGACGATCGTCCAGACCCCTGATGACCTCCAAACGACGTTTGACGCGTGCCGCGCGCTCAAAGTCGAGCGCCTCAGCGGCATCCGTCATCTCGGAGGTCAGCTCATCGACGACATCCTTGCGATGGCCCGACAAAAAGCGCTCGACACGCTTGACGTTCTTGGCATAGTCTGCCGGGGAAATCACGCCGACACACGCACCCGGGCCGCGCCCGACATGGTAGTCAAAGCAGGGGCGCCCGTTTTGCGCGCAAATCATATTGACGATGTCTTCCTCGCCCTTGTGGGACTCGACGATACGGCGACAACGACGCCACTCCGCACAGGATGCGGAGCAGATGGGGATAACCTTGCGCAGCGTATCTATCGTCTCACGTGCCGCGCGGCTATCGGTATAAGGTCCAAAATAGCGCGTTCCCGGCTTATGACGCTCACGCGTGTATTTGATAGCGGGATACAGGTCGCCCTTTGTAATGGCGATAAAGGGGTAGCTCTTGTCATCCTTGAGGTCGACGTTAAAGTACGGATGGTACTGACCAATCAAATTGCGCTCGAGCACCAACGCCTCGTGCTCGGTCTCCACCACGATATAGTCAAAGCTCGCCACCAGCTGCATCATCAGCGGGATCTTCTGGCGCTCGTCCTGCAGCGTCACGTACTGACGCATACGGGCGCGCAGGTTTTTCGCCTTGCCCACGTAGATGACATCGCCCTTGGCGTCTTTCCAAAGGTAGCAGCCGGGCTGCGTGGGAACGCGCGAAACCTGCTCGGCAAGCGTTGGAATGTTGTCGTGACCGGCCACGCGCACCTACTTGCGACGAATCAGCGCCGAGACCTCGGGCATCTTAAGGACGACGGCAAGGCCAAAGGTAACAGCAAGCGAGACGACACCCGCAACGCAAACGTAGCCAAGAGTAATCAGAATCGAGCCGCCAAGTGCCCCGACAAAGTGCTCAAGCGCCCACATGACGCCGGCGCCTGCGGCAGCACCCAGGCCACCGAGCAAAAGGCCAAAGAAACCGCCATGCAGGATAGATTTAACCTGAAGACCACGCAGACGACGACGCAGCCACCACAGCGAGCAACCGACCAAGATCACGTAGTCGACGACATACGAAAGCGCGATTGCCGGCATACCGAAGCCCAGTACAACGCCAAACAGCAGAACCGAGCCGGCCTGGCCGATGGCGGAATACAGGCAATAGCGGCTATAGGGCTTCATGTCGAGCAAGGCAGAGAAGCTCTTCTGCATCAGCACGACCACGCCGTAGAGCGGCAGCGAGAACGCCAGGTAGACAAGGAACTCGGACACCAGCGCCACGCCGGACTCATCGAACTTGCCAGCGCAGTAGATCATGTTGAGCGGACGCGCGAAGACAATCAGGTACAGCGCGAACGGAACCAGGAAGAACAGCATCTGGGCGACGCCACGCGAAATGCCCGTGCGAACGCTGTCGTAATCCTTCTCCTGTGCGTCGTGAGAGAGCTCGGTATAGAGCGCCGTCGAAAGCGAGGCGGCAATCAGCGCGTAGGGCAGCGTGTACCACAGGCGCGCATAGGCGATGACGGAAGGACCAGTCTCGGGCTGGACCACCAGCGCAGCAGCGTTGGTGATAGAAGTCGAGACAAACATGCACACCGTGGCGAGCAGCGTCGGGATACCGAGCGCAATCGTCTGGCGCAGTGCGGGGTCCTTAAAGTCGATATGGATATGGGGATGCACGCCGTGCTTGCCAAGCGCGGGGATCTGACAAGCCATCTGAACAAAGACACCGAGGGTCGTACCGGCCGCAATCAAGATGATGCCGGCACGTTCGCCAAACTGTGCGGACACGGGCGCAAAGCCCATAAAGCTCGCAATGACGATCACATTGTTGAGGACCGGGGCAAACGTCGACCAGAAGTAGTCGCGGTGTGCGTTGAGAACGCCCGAGAACACCGAGCCCAAACCATAAAACAGAATCTGGATGGCGAAGAAACGGAACATGAACGCAGCGGTATCCATGCTGCCGCCGTCACCCGAAAGGAACGATTGCGTCCAAATAAAGCCCGGAGCGAACACGGTCCCCAGCAACGAAATGCCACCCAGCACCAATAGCAGAATACCGAGCAGGTTGCCCACGTACTCGTTCGAGGCCTCGCGACCCTGCTCACGCCTCACGCCCATGTACACGGGCAAAAACGCCGTCACGAGCATGCCGCCCATCACGAGTTCGTAGAGCATATTGGGCAGGTTGTTGGCGACCTGATAGGAGGACGAGAGCAGCGACATGCCGATAGCGGCCGCCATTGCCCATGTGCGGATAAAGCCGGTGACGCGAGACACGATGGTCAGGATGGTCATAAGCCCGGCGGAACGACCAACCGTGGAGTAGTCCGACGAGCCCATGTCGTCAGTGTCGTCTCGCGACGAAGAAGCTTCGGATGAGGGTGTCTGAGGCGCAGATTCTTTTGCAAAATGAGCTCCGCACTTCAATTCTTCCTGCGGCATCGCTCAGTCCTCTCTCGTAATCGGGGCGACCGTCGCCCCGCAAAATGCAATTAAATCATCGGGTGCAAGCTCAAGCTGATAACCACGCTTGCCTCCCGAAATAAAAATGGTATCCCAAAGGACACATGTCTCATCAATGAGCGTCCGGTAGCGTTTTTTCATACCGACCGGACTGCAGCCGCCGCGAACGTAGCCAGTCGCCGCAAGCAAATCCTTCACATGCATCATGGCCAAGGACTTCTCCCCCGCGGCACGCGCGGCGGACTTTAGATCGAGCTCGTCGGCAACAGGGATGCAGCACACGACGTGGTCGTTGGACGGCGTCACGCAGACCAAGGTCTTAAATCCTTGTCCGGGCTCCTCGCCAAGCTGCTCCGAAATCGCGACCCCCAGGCCCGCCGACTCATCACCATCGTCTTCGTACGTATGTAGAACATAGGAAATGCCGGCGCTTTCCAGCTCGCGCATCGCATTGGTTTTTGGCGTCTTTACAGCCTTTGCCATGGCATATCCTTTCCCTCGCATTCGGACGCAAGGATTAAGTATATGTCCAATTCGGCTGCATACGTCACTTCGACACAGCAAGCGCCATCGAATCACAAGGAGTCGATGGCGCCCATAAACTGAATCGCCTATTTATTGAGCATCAAGTTGAGCCTGACGCTCCCGGTCACGCCTGAGCAACGGCGCCAAAAACTTGCCCGTATAACTCTGCGGACAGTCCGCAACCTGCTCCGGTGTGCCCGAAACCACGACGGTTCCGCCGCCGTTACCGCCCTCGGGGCCCATATCGATCAGGCGGTCGGCAACCTTGATGACATCAAGGTTGTGTTCAATCACCAGCACCGTGTTGCCCGCATCGACCAAGCGCTGCAGCACATCGAGCAGCTGGCGGACGTCCTCAAAATGAAGGCCGGTCGTCGGCTCATCCAAAATATAGAACGTCTTGCCCGTCTGGCGTCGATGAAGCTCCTTGGCGAGCTTCACACGCTGCGCCTCGCCGCCCGAGAGCGTCGTAGCGGGCTGGCCCAGGCTCACGTAGCCCAAGCCTACATCGTACAGCGTCTGGAGCTTGCGCTTAATCTGCGGGATATTCCCAAAGAAGGCCAGTGCCTCGGTGACGCTCATGTCGAGCACGTCCGAGATGGTCTTACCACGGTAGGTGACCTCAAGCGTCTCGCGGTTATAGCGTTTGCCGCCGCAGACCTCACAGGGGACATAGATATCGGGAAGGAAGTGCATCTCGATCTTAATTTGTCCGTCGCCCTTGCATGCTTCGCAGCGACCGCCGCTCACGTTAAAGGAGAAACGTCCCGGCGAGTAGCCGCGCGCCTTCGACTCCGGCGTACTCGCAAACAGCGCGCGAAGATCATCCCACAGGCCAATGTACGTAGCAGGGTTGGAACGCGGCGTGCGGCCAATCGGCGACTGGTCGATATCGATAACCTTATCGATACACTCGATGCCCTCGATTTTCTTATACGGACCCACAGGGCGCGTCGAACGGTGAATGGCATTCGTAAGGGCAGGTGCGATAGTGTCGGTAACCAGGGAGCTCTTACCCGATCCCGACACGCCGGTAACGACCGTAAGCGTACCAAACTCGATCTTGGCGGTAACGTTTTTGAGGTTGTTGGCGCGGGCGCCCGTGATCTTAAGGCAGCCGCGACCGGGCTTGCGGCGCTCATCGGGAACCCGGATCATTCGTTTGCCGGTCAGATAAGCGCCCGTCATCGACTCGGGACACGCCATGATATCGGCAGGCGTTCCCGCCGCGACTACGTGTCCGCCGTTCACGCCCGCGCCGGGGCCCATGTCGATCACATAGTCGGCAGCACGAATCGTATCCTCATCATGCTCGACGACGATGACGGTATTGCCGATATCGCGTAGGCGCTCAAGCGTCTTGATCAGGCGCTCGTTATCGCGCTGATGGAGGCCAATCGATGGCTCGTCCAAAATGTACAGGACACCCATGAGGCCGGCGCCGATCTGCGTTGCCAGGCGAATACGCTGGGCCTCGCCTCCGGAAAGCGTCGCCGAGGCACGATCGAGGGTCAGATAGTCGAGTCCGACATCGACCAGAAAACGCAGGCGCTCCAGGATTTCCTTGACGATGCGTCCGCCGATAAACTGTTGGCGCTCGGTGAGTTCCAGGCCCTCAAAAAACTCGAGCGACTCACGGCACGACAGACAACAAACCTCGTAAATGGACTTGCCGCCCACGGTGACGGCGAGCATCTCGGGGCGCAAACGAGCGCCGTGGCAGCTCGAGCACGGCTCCTCGCGGATGTACTTCTCCAAGCGCGCCTTGGTGTTCTCATTCGTCGTCTCGGTATAGCGCTCGTACAGGATATTGCGCACACCCGAGAACTTGGTGTCCCACTGGCTGCGGCGCCCATCGAGCTTTTGATAGTCGACCGAAATCTTCTGGTCGCCCATGCCGTCTAAAAACGCACGACACACCCGCGGAGGCAGATCCTCCCACGGCGTATCGACGCTCACCTTAAAGTGTTTGCAGACCGCAGCGAAAATCTGCGGATAGTAGTTAGAGTTGCCAAACAGGCTGCCAAAGACCCCGTCGGCGATCGACTTCGAGGGGTCTTCGATTAGGGCCTCGGCATCGACCGTCTTCTTAAAGCCCAGGCCATCGCACTCGGGGCACGCGCCATAGGGCGCGTTGAACGAGAAATCACGCGGCTGCAGGTCATCGATGGAGTGTCCATGCTCCGGGCACGCTAACGCCAGCGAATACTCCAGCAACTCGCCTTCGGTCCCCTCGGGAGCGTCGCGGTCGGGCAGCAAGTATACGTTCACATTGCCGTGCGCCAGCGCAGTCGCCTGTTCAACGGACTCGGCAATACGGCCCAGCGAGTTCTCGCGAATCACGATGCGGTCGACCACGACCTCGATATCGTGCTTGAATTTCTTATCCAAATCGATAGGGTCATCAAGCGAGCGAACCTCGCCGTCGACACGCACGCGGCTAAAGCCCTCGGCGCGAAGGTCCTCAAACAGCTTGGTGTACTCGCCTTTTCGCCCGCGCACCACCGGTGCCAGCACAAACGCGCGGCGGCCCTCCCCCGCCGCCAGGACCTTATCGGCGACCTGGTCGGTCGTCTGGCGCTCAATGACGCGGCCGCATTCGGGACAGTGCGGGGTGCCCACACGGGCGAACAGCAGACGCAGATAGTCATAAATCTCGGTTACGGTGCCAACCGTCGAGCGAGGGTTTTTAGATGTCGTCTTTTGGTCGATCGACACCGCCGGCGAAAGGCCGTCGATTGAATCCAAGTCGGGTTTGTCCATCTGGCCCAAGAACTGGCGCGCATAACTCGAAAGGCTCTCGACGTATCGACGCTGGCCCTCGGCATAGATAGTGTCGAATGCCAGCGAACTCTTGCCCGAGCCAGAAAGACCGGTAATGACCACGAGTTGGTCACGCGGAATGGAAACATCGATATCACGGAGGTTGTGCTCACGAGCGCCGCGAATAACGATAGAGGAATCAGACATGGAAGCTCCTTGCCTCCTATTGCATCGAATCATACTGCCGATGAGTTTAGCGCACTCGACGCGCACAGATGTTCGTAATACAAGATTCGCAGACCTTTAGCTTTGCGTATCGGGCGCTTTGTTTCTCGAAATGCCGTGGAAAGGTTACAGTAATCTAATACTGAACTTAATTTGCTGTACCAGAGGAACGTCCATGACCGAAGATATCCCCCTTGAAATCACTTCGAGCGACATGGCCAATCTGCCCATATTCATCGCCGTCCTTATCGTGGCCGCCGTCGTCGTGCGCGTGTATTTTTCAATCAAACGCAACGAAAAGCCACCCATTGCCCGCGTCTTTTGGTGCGCGACGCTCCTCATCCCGCTCGGCGTGGTAGCTGCATGGATTACGAATCAATCGCTCGTAAATGAGGGCAGCTCCCTATGGGTCCTTTCTTATTCGGCGCTCGGTGCTGCCGCCGTCATGCTTCTTGTCGAGCCCTTGGTTTCGGGACTTATCGACCAAACCGACCTTGCGACGGGAACGGTTGCCTGTATTTGCCGCGACATCCTTGTCATCGCCGCTGTTTCAGCGCTCTCGTTCGTTTCAATCGAAATTGCCTGCAACGAAACGTTCTATCGCATTCCCGCCAACTCATTCGGGTTTTCCGTCGGGTTGCTCGCGACGGTTCTGCTCTCCCTTTATTTGCTGGGACAGCGTCATGGAGGCGTCATGGTCCTCGTGCCCGTCGTCTGTTGCGTCCTTGGCATTGCCGAGCACTTCGTCATAACGTTTAAAGGCGAAGCCATCCTGCCAAGCGATATCTTGGCCCTTGGCACCGCAATGGAAGTGAGCGAGGGATACGAGTTTGCCTTTACCGCCGGAATCGTAACCTCTCTCGCCCTGCTGGAGATTTCCCTGGGGCTTCTTTCGCTCATCCGACCGCGAAAGCTCCGTACGCCCACCCATGTCTTCCCCGCTATCGCCGCTAACCTCTGTGCTTTTCTGCTAGTGACCGTTGTGGGGCTCTCAGGCTTTTCCAACATCGACTTGGAGCAGGCGCTGGATTTTGGATTTGACCGTTGGCAGCCCATCACCACGTATGCGTCTCAGGGTTTTATCACTTCGTTCACCGAAATGGTCAACGAGTTGCCCATTGAGAAGCCCGAAGACTATACGCCCGATGAGGCGCAGAGCATCGAGCAGGAGCTCGCCGCCGTCTACGACAGCACATATGGCTCGAGCGAACAGCGCGCGGCGGCCGTTGCCCAGTTCAATGAAATCAAGCCGACGATTGTTGCCATCATGAACGAGAGTTTTAGCGACCTTTCGTGCTTTGAGCAGCTCCAGGCGGCCGGGTACTCCGGCCCCGCATTCTACAACTCGCTTCCCGACACACTTGTTCGCGGCACCATGCTCGCTTCGGTCGCCGGTGGCGGAACGGCGAACTCCGAATTCGAATTTTTGACCGGAGCGACAACGGCCTTTGTCGGATTAGGCAAGATCCCCTATCAGCTGTATCAGATGAATGGCGTAAACAGCCTGGCAAAGGACCTTAAAGAGCTTGGGTATACCACTACCGCTATGCACCCGCAAAACCCCGTCAACTACCATCGAGATAAAATCTATCAGCAGCTGGGCTTTGGAGACTTTCTTTCAATCGGCGATTTCGAAGGTGCGCCCTATTACCATGCCGGCGTATGCGACTACGCCACCTACGACAAGATACTCGACCTGCTTAGAACCGACGAAGCGCCGCAGTTCATCTTTGACGTCACGATGCAAAATCACGGCGGCTACGACTATGGCACCGTTCCCGCCGAAGAGCTGACAAACTATTGGGTCGAGGGAGCCAGCGAAGGCGCCAACAGCGCGCTCAACACCTATCTCACCTGCATCAACGCATCCGACCGGGACCTCGAGTACTTTATCAACGAGCTCCGCAACATCGGCAGACCGGTTGTTCTTGTCTTTTTTGGCGACCATCAGCCGAGCGCCGCAACGACTCTCAACGACGAGCTGTACCCTCAGGAAGATACGGCAAGCCACGCTTTCCGTATCTATCAGTCGACATATCTCGTCTGGGCTAACTATGAGATCGCCGGCAATACCGAGCTCAACGTCTACGACACCGTCGGGGCAAACGAGATTGCAGCCATTACCCTTAATAAGATCGGCGCCCCGCTCACCAATTACCAAAAGGCCCTGCTTGCGACAAGGTCAGATGTGCCCACCATCAATGTCGCCGGCTATCTCGGTGCCGACGGGCTGCGCTACGACTTGGAATCGGAAGACAGCCCCTACGCCTCGACGATCGACAAGCTGCAGCGCATGCAATACCTCGAGTTCGCCAGCAAAGTTCAGTAAGCCCGCCCATTCGCTTGGGCCCATCGTATTGCAAGCACGCTCGGCCCAAACGCATCGCAAATGACTCCCGCTCGCAAACGAGGGTACAATGACGCTCGTGTCACATCGCGGGGCCCCGGCCCCAGCATATACAAAGGAGTCATACATGGGTTGCGAACACGCACAGGCCGCCGGCGGACAAACGTCGCCGTCGCAATTTGAGGAGAACACGCTGTCCGAGGTCAAGCGCGTCATCGCCGTGCTTTCCGGCAAGGGCGGTGTCGGCAAGTCATTTGTCACCGGTGCCATCGCCACCGAGCTTGCCCGTCACGGCCACAAGGTCGGCGTCCTCGATGCCGACATCACCGGTCCCTCTATCCCCAAGATGTTCGGTATGAGTGGACGCCACGTCCATGCCCTTGGCAACCTTATGCTGCCCGAAATCTCCGAGCACGGCGTCAAGGTCATGAGCTCCAACCTGCTGCTCCAAAACGAGACCGACCCCGTCCTTTGGCGCGGTCCGGTCATCGCAGGCGCCATTAGGCAGTTCTGGAGCGAGACCTCGTGGGGCCCCATCGACTACCTGCTGGTCGACATGCCTCCGGGAACAGGCGACGTCGCGCTCACCGTCTTCCAGTCGCTGCCGGTCGACGGCATCGTCATCGTCACGAGCCCGCAGGATCTGGTCTCGATGATCGTCGCCAAGGCGGTCAACATGGCCGAGAAGATGAACGTCCCCATTCTGGGCATTGTCGAGAACATGAGCTATATTGAGTGCCCCGACTGCGGCAAGAAGATCGAGGTCTTTGGCAAGAGCAAGCTCCCCGAGGTCGCAGAGCGCTATAACCTCGACATCTTGGGCCAGCTTCCCATTAATCCGGCACTCGCCGAGGCCTGCGATAAGGGCGAGGTCGAGACCGCGCTGCCCGATGGCATGTTGCCCAAGGCAGTCTCTGCCGTCGAGGCTATTACCCCGCACGAGACCGACGAGGCCTAAGTGAACGCGAGCGCCCTCTATGACGTCTTGGTAATCGGCGGCGGGGCTTCAGGCCTCGCCGCCGCCATTACGGCCGCACGCGCCGGCAAAAGCGTCTGCATCGTTGAGCGCGATGTCGCCTGCGGCCTCAAGCTCCTTGCGACCGGTAACGGCCGTTGCAACCTCTCCAACGAATCGATTGATCCTCAGCGGTATAACCACCCCGCATTCGTCGAATCCGTCATGGTCCCCCAGCCCGAACAAGAGCTTATGGGTTTCTTCTCCTCGCTGGGCATCATGACAACCTCCGAGGAAGGCCGGCTGTACCCGCGCTCCCTTCGCGCCGAATCGGTGCGCGACGCACTTCTCAACGCTTGCGACCGCCTAGGTATCACCTTAATCTGCGGGGCCAACGTTGCCTCGGCGCGCAAAGTTTCCGAAGGCTGGGCACTCCAAATAGACCGTCCAGCGCGGGCGCTCAAGGCAAAAAAGCACGACGACCGAAAATCGGAGCTCCGCTCGCTTCGGAAGGCGCTCGCCGATGTCCCTCGCAAGAACGAGGCCCTGCAGGCACATGCCGTAATTATCGCCACGGGCGGCAACCCCACCGGTATCGCCGATATGTTTCGCTTCCCCCTCACTTCGCTACGCCCCGTCCTCTGCCCCGTATCGGCAACGGTCGTTGGCGATCGGGCAGCGCTCAAGACGTTGGATGGCCTGCGCGTCCGCGCCCGCTTGACGCTCGCCCGCAATCATAATGAGCTCTGGCACGAAGACGGTGAAGTGCTGTTTCGAACCTTCGGTATCTCGGGCGTCGCTGTCTTCAACCTCTCTCGTCGTATCCAGCACGGCGATACGATCCTGCTCGACGTTTTCCCCGACCTCTCCAAAGACGAGTTGCTCGATATGCTCAACCGGCGTGTTGAGCTGCTCGGCGGCTTTTCGCCCCGTGATCCCCGTTGGCTCGACGGCATGCTCGCCCCGCAACTCTCCCGCGTCGTCTGCACAGCGTTCGAGCAGTGCCATCCAGGCTCCAACGATGTCATCCACCTGGTCTCGATCCTCAAACACTTTAAGTTGCTCGTCGAGGGAACAGCCGAGGAGCGCTCAGCACAGGTCACGCGTGGTGGCATATCTGTCGAGAGCATCTCAACACCCAGCCTGCGCGCGCGCAGCGTTGTCGACGCCCCGCTTTACGTCTGCGGTGAAGCGCTCGACATCGACGCCGATTGCGGAGGCTTTAACCTTGCGTGGGCCTGGATCTCGGGCATTCGCGCTGCAAGCAGCCTGTAGCCGCGCAGTCTATAATCAAAAACGCATTCGGGCCGTCTGGGATACCGGACGGCCTCTTTCTTGCCTCTAAGGAGACCTCGATGATTGAAATCACCCAAGTCAACGCGTCGCTCGATGAAGCCGGCGATGAAAATGCCTGTCTCATTGTTGGCAAGCGAGTCGCCAAGCGCGTCCTACGTTGCAAGGACTCCGAGATCAAGTCCATCGAGCTCCACCGCAAGTCAATCGACGCTCGCAAAAAACGAGACGTCCATTTTATCCTGAGCTTTCGTGTTGAGCTGACTAGTCCCCACCTCGAGCGAGAAGCGGTCGACAGCGTTGCCGAGCGTGACCGCTCGCGCGTACGCGCGATAGAAGACGATGAGCCTTCATTCCCCTCCCCCGCCTCCGACGCACCTCAAGAACGCCCTGTCGTTGTCGGCGCCGGATGCGCCGGCCTTTTCGCTGCGCTTACGCTCGCCGAAGCAGGTCTTAAGCCCTTGCTCATCGAGCGCGGCGACCCGGCATTTCGCCGCTCGCAGGCGATCGACCTCTTTCTAAAGGAGCGCATCCTCGACCCCGAGAGCAATATCCAGTTTGGCCTGGGCGGCGCGGGGACTTTCTCGGACGGCAAGCTCAATACGGGAACCAAAAATCCCGCCCATCGCCTTATCCTCGAAACCTTCGTCGAGGCGGGTGCGCCCCGCGATATTCTGTGGGATGCCAAGCCGCACATTGGCTCCGACATCCTTCCCACGGTTGTCACCGCTATATCCCAGCGCATCGAGCAGCTCGGAGGTGTCGTCCGTTATCGAACGAAGCTCGTCGACATTCGCATCGACGCGTCTGGCGCCATCACCGGTATTGATGTCCAATCGTCCCAAGACGCCGCTTACGAGCCAATTGAGACAAAGCACCTCATCCTCGCCTGCGGGCATTCTGCTCGCGATATTTTTAAGCTCCTTAAGGACCACAACGTGGCCCTCGCACAAAAGACCTTTGCCATGGGCGTTCGCATCGAGCATCCGCAGTGCGACATCGACCGAGCCCAATATGGAGCCTCGGCGGGACATCCAGCGCTCGGGGCGGCCCCCTACAAACTTGTTGCCCATCTTCCCAACGGCCGCAGCGTGTTCTCGTTTTGCATGTGCCCCGGCGGGCAGGTTGTCGCCGCCTCTTCCGAGCAGGGCCACCTGTGCGTCAACGGCGCCAGTCTCAATGCCCGCGACGGACGCAACGCAAATGCCGCCCTGCTCGTTAACGTCACACCCGAGGACCTTCCCAACGATGACCCGCTCGCCGGCATCGAGCTCCAGCGTGCCTGCGAGGCGGCCGCCTATCGCCTGGGCGGTTCCAACTGGAACGCACCGGCACAGCTCGTCGGAGATTTCCTCGCAGGACGTGCCAGCAAGGCGCCCGGAAAGGTAAAGCCCACCTATCCGCTCGGTGTGACCTGGACGGCAATTGACGAAGCCCTGCCGCAGCATATCGTCGAGTCGCTCCGCCTGGGACTTCCCCTACTCGGGAAAAAGCTACGCGGCTACGACCGCCCCGACGCCGTTCTTACCGGCGTGGAGACCCGCTCGAGCTCACCGGTCACCGTCGCCCGAGACCGAACATGCCATGCCGTGTCGACCCCGGGCCTCTACCCTTGTGGTGAGGGAGCTGGATATGCCGGCGGCATCATGAGCGCGGCCACCGACGGCATCCGTTGTGCCGAAGCCCTGATCGCAGACCTCTAACGCACGAATTCCAGCGCGCAAAAGACATAGGCTCCGAGCTCCACAGGGAACTCGGGGCCTGTTCGCTATTTCTTAAACCGTGCACCCTGGCGCTTTCTGCCCGATGCGAACGTGGAACCCTTGCGGGCCTGCGAACGTAAGCGCTCGATCGTCTCGTCCTCAGACGCACCCTCAAGCATCGCCCGAATCTGAACGACGGCATCGCGCAGGCGCGCCGCCTCCTCAAAGTCCATGGCGGCAGAAGCGTTGCGCATATCCTCTTCCATGGTTTCGACAATCCGCACAAGCTCGTCATGCGGCAGTTCTTCCAACTGCTCCGCAAGTGTCTGCTCGGGCGCCACCGTTTCCGGTATGCCGCCCTCGCCCGACTCATCGGGCGTATAGAATGCGCCATGGCCAAGAGAGTCGCCCTTCGAGCGTCCCTTGGAACCCACGGTTTTTTCGGCCTCGGCAATAAAACTTGAGATGTCGTTGATGGCCTTGCGCACCGTCTTGGGCACAATGCCATGCTCTTCGTTATATGCCATCTGAATCTCGCGACGGCGCTGTGTCTCCTCGATGGCCTCTTTCATCGAATCGGTCACAACGTCCGCATACATGATGACTTCGCCATCGGCGTTACGGGCCGCGCGGCCAATCGTCTGAATCAGCGAACGGCGGTTGCGCAAGAAGCCTTCCTTATCGGCATCGAGAATTGCCACCAGTGAGACCTCGGGAAGATCCAAGCCCTCGCGAAGCAGGTTGATGCCAACGAGAACATCGATCTTGCCCTCGCGCAGCGTTCGCAGGATCTCGACACGGTCCATTGTCGCCGTATCAGAATGCATGTAATTGACCTTAATGCCGGCATCAAGCAGATGGTCGGTCAGGTCCTCGGCCATGCGCTTGGTGAGCGTGGTCACCAGTACGCGCTCCTTGCGCACCACGCGCTCGCGAATCTCGTCCTCAAGATCGTCAATCTGTCCACGAACCGGACGCACATCAATCTTGGGGTCGAGCAGACCGGTCGGACGAATAATCTGCTCAACGTCGTTTTGGCTCACCCGCAGCTCATAGTCGCCCGGCGTGGCCGAAACATAGATGAACTGGGGAATCCTCGCCTCAAACTCATCGAAACGAAGTGGGCGGTTATCGAGCGCCGAGGGCAGGCGAAAACCGTGTTCCACCAGCGTCACCTTACGCGAGCGGTCGCCTTCGTGCATGCCGCGAATCTGCGGCACCGTCACATGGCTCTCATCGATGATGCAGAGCATGTCCTTGGGAAAGTAATCGATCAGGGTAAACGGCGGCTCACCCGGCTTGCGACCGTCCAGATGACGCGAGTAGTTCTCGATGCCGTTGCAAAAGCCCATCGTCTCGAGCATCTCAAGATCATAATCGGTGCGCTGCTGCAGACGCTGCGCCTCGAGCAACTTGTCGGTCGCCTTGAGCTCCGCCACGCGCTTCTCGCACTCTTCGCTGATCGATTTCAGAGCTGCCTTGACCTTCGGCTTCTCGGTCACGTAGTGCGATGCCGGCCATACGGGGATGGCCTCGTACTCACGAACCATCTCTCCGGTGACCTCATCGATCTCGGCAATCAGCTCGACCTCGTCGCCAAAGAACTCAAACCGCAACGGATGCTCGGCATAAGGCGGATACACGTCGACAACATCGCCGCGCACGCGGAACGTGCCGCGCGCCAGGTCATAGTCATTGCGATCATATTGAATGTCGATAAGTGCATGGATAAAGTCATCGCGCTCGAGCGGCACCTTCTTGTCGACGTTTGGAGCCAGACCCGCATAGTCCTCAGGAGAGCCAATGCCATAGATACACGAGACCGATGCGACAACGATCACATCGCGTCGAGAGAGCAGTGACGCGGTCGCCTGATGGCGCAGCATCTCGACCTCTTCGTTAATCGAGGAGTCTTTCTCGATATATGTATCGCTTTGCGGCACATACGCCTCGGGCTGATAGTAGTCGTAGTACGAGACAAAGTAGACCACAGCGTTGTTGGGAAAGAACTCTTTGAGCTCGCTCGCAAGCTGAGCGGCGAGCGTTTTATTGGGAGCCATGACCAGCGTCGGCTTCCCCAGGGCCTCAATAGTCTTAGCCATCGTGAAGGTCTTGCCCGAACCAGTCACGCCCAGCAAAACCTGATAGCGATCTCCGTCCCTCACACCCTGCACAAGCGACTCAATGGCCTTAGGCTGGGAACCAGCGGGCTCGTATGGAGACACGACCTCAAACGGCACCTCAGAGCCCTCAACGCCAAAACGTTTGAGCTCTCCTCCAACACGCTCAACTTCAAATTCCGCCATGGATACTCCTAACTCATATATCTGCAGTATACGCAGGCGGCAGGCATAGTCCTATACGAACCGATCGGGATAGAGGGTCTTGTAGCGAACCCAGGCATTATTGACACGAATCAGATACGCCTGCGTCTCGGGAAAGGTGATTGCATTATGAAGCGACGTGCTCTGCTGCGCCCATCCGTCGACATTGCCCATGCCGGCGTTATAGGCGGCAATGGCGCTGTCAGTCGACCCGTTAAAATACGTTAGAAGATACGAAAGATACGCACAGCCAAACTCGATGTTCGTAGCGGGATCGTTAAGGTTGTCGGCGGAATACTCGCTACCATCGACAAGACCCTTGGCAATCATATCCTGGGCAGTCTCGGGCATCAGCTGCATCAATCCCTGAGCACCCTGATTCGACTCAGCCTTGGGATCCCAATTCGATTCCGACTTAATGACAGCGCACACCAGATACGGATCCAGATTATGCGAAATACTCGATTGCTTTACATACGCCTCGTAGTCAATTGGATACAAAGGCTTAAAGAAGGCGGCAGGAGCATACGAGTAGACGAGCGAAATAAGGCCGAAGGCAAAAACGGCAGCCAGCGGTATAAGGCGATACCACGCAAAGAAACGTGTCTTAGGCATCGGCATCCTCCTGATTCGCAGTGTCTATAAACCCATGGCATGCAAGCCATGAGTCAAGCTGCTCAAAGAGCGAATTATCACCTGCGGTATTATCAATCACCGTTGTAGCGAGATTGCACAGCTCAGACTCATCGGGCTGGCAAGCAGAACGGGCATCGAAATCAGATGGCTCCATGCCACGCTGAATAGCACGCTTGCGACGAACTGACAAAGGGGCGCTGATGACCAGAATTTCATCAGCCAAGCCAAATGCATCCTCAAAACCAGTCGGGGCAGAAACCTCGACCACCGCAAAGGGGTAACGGGGAGACGAAACCGTACAACAAACCGGATCGAGAATCCTAAGCGAAAGCTGTTCAATGAGAACGGGATGCACAAGGCCATTGAGCCGTGCGACCGAATCAGGAGAAGCGAAAGCTCGAGAAGCGAGGATGCTGCGGCGAATGCCGCCTTCCACATCCAAAATGTCCCAACCGAATTCATCCGCGAGAGCATTGACGATATCAGAGCCCGGTACATACAGCGATTTTGCAAGCTCATCCAGATCGATAAGCATAGCGCCACGAGATTCGAAATAGCGGCAGGCAGTAGACTTACCCGAAGCAATATTGCCCAAGACAAATACGGTAAACATCAAGCCCTCCCTAACGCCAATGGGAGTTATTATCGCGCAAATACAAAAGAAGGACTCAAAATACAGCCAAACAGTAAGACAAGCTAAAAGAAGGCGAGTTCTTGTATTACAGCTCTCTATGAAACGCAAAAAAAGGGGAGGCCGCGAGGCCTCCCCCTTCTTCAAGTCATCCGACGGCTCGGTGCCGTC
>CAUHHV010000019.1 GCA_959606065.1 uncultured Collinsella sp. | reverse complement strand
GCCGCGGGGGCGTTCGGTTAACTGCGGGAGCGTGCCGTCAGCTCAATGTGTTCGGCTGAGATCGGAAATCAACCAATAAATCAGGAGGGCATTCACTGGAACACCCTCCGGTTTTGGTGATTACCGTGCGCCTACCCTTGTTTTTTGCCTTGCGGCCCGTTTCCGTTCCTTTTCAGCCTGTTCCTGCTGGTAAGCGGCCTCTAATATTCTGTCCGCCTGTTCCGTGCCAATGGCCCGCCTGACCCGCTCGTAGTCCCTGACCTTTCCCTTTAGACTGTCTCTCTCGGCGCAGACCTCGTAAATCCTTTCTGACAAAGAACTGTTTTTGCTGACCTCCCGGCCATAGTAAGTGAATCAGCGCGGGTGGTTTGCGCGCCATTTGCAAAACCCCAGGTCGCGACCCTTCGCCATTCGTGGGAAAAGTGAGTAGTCTCAGGTGGCTTACTCATGAGTTGAACCGCTTTCGCGATTAGGGGCCTAATAGCGGCTTCTCCACTAACTGCCCCTGGGTTTGCCTTTGTCCGCCGCACGGGATGGCTCCCGAGGCAACGCGGTGAGATAATGCCATCCAACGCAGGCAATGGAGCCTGAAAATATAGGTGACGGCGGCATGGCCCGAGCCAGCACTTTTGGCCCGCCTCCGTAGCCTCCTTTTTCATATGCGGTCCGCGATACGCCTATGGGAGCGATTCGCTCGTGCAAGGCTGTAAACACGCAGAGAAAACGAGGTATTGGATGAATAGCGAACCGATCTACAAAGAATTCCTTCTTGGAGAAGGCTTAAGCGAGTTGAAGAAAATTCGAGATGGCTGGAGGGATGAAAGCGGCTATTCCGAGTCGAGGGGAGGAACCTCTTTAATACCTGAAAATCTATGCAATGTCTCAGGGTCCGAACGGCTTAACTATACCTTCATCATGGACAGAGCCAATGAGTGCATGTATCGACTGATTTGCGAGTCGATTTCCATGCTTCTTACAGAATATGGATACATAACACTACGTGCCCGCGTTCGCAGAAGCGATGCTTACCAATATCTCCCAAAAGACGGCCTAGCCGGGCCGACCGTCCTCAAAGCGAGCAAGAGGGTGGTCCGCATAATCAAGGTGGATGTCGATGGCTCCCCGAGCGTTTTTGTATCCAAGGAACCTGGATTAGACCAGAGTCTCCCGAAAGAGCTTGAGGATTCGCTGAGGGAAAACTTTGGGGTATCGAAAATCACCTACGTCTCTTTGGTTATGGACGGAGCGAAGAGGGAGGTTCTCAATTACGAGTCGGTGAAGGACGCTACGCCCTACATCTCGGTTAAAGAGTTCTTCCGCCTGTTCTTTCCACAAGAGGAGTTCGACAAATTCGAGGAGGCTGTGGTTGAGCTTAGGCAGAAAGCGCGTTCCTACTATGGCTTGAGCATAACCAAATCGCTTAACCATTTGCGCATGGGCCATTTCAGGAGAGACATCCGAGACCGTCTGATCGGCTACAAACCAGACGTGGAATTGGGGTCCGAACAGAGAATGGCCATAGACAAGAGCTTTGTCGTAGACGGCAGATACTCGGCGTTGACCGGTGACACGGATTTCGCAGTAAGCTTCCAGACCGCAGAATGGCTAAGGGATTCTTTAACGCATGCAGGATGCATAGATTTCGCCCCCATCGCGTTGGAGTACTTCAAATCGCTCGAACAATTCCTGTACAGATTTCTTTACGCCATACATAAGACTTCGAAATCGAAGAGTAGGCGTATTTACTACGGCAAAAAGCTCGGAGAAAACCCTTACTACCTGCCTGCGAAAAGAGATGGCGTTCCCGACAAATCGCGACACATAGAAGTCAAGGACGGAGAAATCGAAATCAACGATGAGCTTTTCACGGATGGTTTCGAATATGTCTTAGACCTCGGTAGGCTCACAAGGTTCTTCGGCGACTATGTTTGCGAGAAGCAGCAGCTGTACAGCCGCAATGAAGACCTTCTCGATACGGCGATAAGCGAGGATACGTACGAGTCGATAATTCGCGCACTCCAAAGCGCTCGAACGATGAGGAACGGCATTGCTCACAAAGACAATCTCTACGATTGGACCGAGATGGAAAGCGCCCGGTCGTCAGTCCTCTTGGCTTTCTACTTAGTCCTAGGTTCTTACAGCATCGATACTGAAATGCGAAGCCTCCTCGGCATCGAAAGCGATTGCGTGCAGAAAAGCGAGGAGTGGAAGCTCTGCAACTACGTGGCATCGGCGGCCGTTCCTAAAGGCAATCCTCTTGAGTTTCCCGTTTTTTATCTCGATGGCGACGATTCCCCCGAGGCCGCCTTGTTTGCTTGCCCCGACGACGAAGAATCCGATCCCGACCGATATGGAAAAGCCCAATCGTTCTCGGGTGTGTACTTCAAGAGAATCGGATCGCATAAGCGTTACGATATCTCGTACCCAACTGACCGTCTTCCCTCATTGGTTGAACAAGGGATGCTGATTATCTGCGGTGAGGGGCTGAAGCTCATGGGGCCTCAAAAGGTCATCTACAGAGACGGAAATTACCTTGGGGACACGAGCGCAGAGTGACTTCGAACCCAGGGCGTGGACCTCGCGCTCCCGCCCTAAAGACCATCGTGGCCGGTTTTAAGGGCGGGAGCGCGAGGAATGTCCGTAGGGTTCATGCCTTCCCGGGCGCAAGCCACCAGTCCGTAACCGCAGGTGAGGCAGCGCCGTGGCTTGCACGCTGGTGGCAAATTCGCAGGTCAAACATCTCCGTCATCTATCGACGAAACGAGAAGCCCCACGTTGACGCGTCTATGAGTTGATGACCTGAACGACGGTCGTCCTAGTTGCCAGCTTCCGCATCAGAGAAACCACTTGGAGCAGAAGCCGATCTGGAAGACCGAATGGACGAGCATCGAGATTCCGAGGCAGACCATCATCGCGCAAAACCCGATTCCGGCCCATTTCAAGAAAGGGTCTTTTTCTTGCTTGTCGGAAGCTCGCTCCATCCAGTCGCGCGAATACGTATCGCCGTACTCGTCGCTCTTTGAGGCCTCTTTCGAAAGCAGCTCGAGAGCTTCGTCGAGGTCATCAGCAAGCTTGTTTCCGTCGATTCCGACCTTGAAAAGATGAGTCTCATCATGCTGCTTGAGCGCCGATTGGTTCTGCAAAAGGTAGAACCTCTCGCCGTTCACCCCGTTCGCCAGAGCGGTCCTCTCGCTCGAAAACGACCGAATCTCCTTCTTGAGCCTTGAGAAGGCCCCCCTTGCCCTCGATTCCGAACTTCTGCGCGAGCGACTCAAGCTGCCAGAGCAGGTCGTACAGCCCCGCCGCGGGCAGGAGCCCGGCCCCGTACGCCTTCTCGAGCATCGACCGCTCGAAGCGATCGTAAACGGGGATCGCCTCCCCGTACGTCAACCTGGTGCCAACTTCGGGGAAATCATTGCATTCCATATCGTCTCCTATCATTCGAATCGAGAGTTAATTCCTTGGGGCGCGTCACGCGTCGACGACGCCGCGTCCCACAACAGCGGTTGTTGCTTCCGCGTGGGCGCATCGCCTAGCACGCAGGGCGCAGATCAAGCCTGAAATCACCTTTGGCGATAGAGAGGCTGTAGTTCGACCCGACTAAAACAGCGATGCCCATCAAGGCCAGACCGCAAGCGGCGATCAGCTGCTCCGGCGAAAAGCCGAGGATCCTCCTTCCGTTATCGCACGCCGCCTCCGCTACGGCATCGGCTGACGAAATCGTCGGGGCGTTCACCGCCCGTCCGGCGTCGTTCATAGTTGGCTCCCTACTCTCTCTTCCATTGCTTCGACCCTTATTTTCAACCGCCATCGGAATTTCGTCTCCTCTGACTGGTTTGGATTGCCTACAATTTCATAGGCAATAAAGCTGTTTATGGAGGACCTGCAATGTCTAGGACATTCACCGAGGAGGAGATCTCCGAGTTAAAGGAAGCCGGATTCGCGGCGAGCGGCACATCGAGAAGCAGGATCCTGTCCGTCCTCGACCTCCTCGTCCGCTTCACCGATGAGAGGACGGGCATATCCGCATCGGAAATCGCGCGCGTCATAGGCATCTGCTCCGAGAGGCCGACGTCGGAGAACGCCATTCTCAAGGACCTGCACCAGATAAGCGAAAGCATGCCCATGGGAATCCGCATGGCGATACCTGGCCACGGCGAGAACGTCGGGTTCAGGGCCGTAAACAAACCCCTGTCATCCGAGGAGGCGATCCTCATCTCGGACGTGCTGGGGACGAGCTCCTTCATCGGCGAGGGGCGGAAGGACAAGATCTCCTCGAAGGTGCTCGCATTCTCCTCCGACTATGACGTCGACGAAAGCGTGGAGACCGTGTTCGTCGACCGCAAGGCCGGCAGGGACACCGACGCGATTTTCAACGTCCTCCATGCCGCATCCCGAGCGATCCGCATGAACGAAAGGCTCGCCTTCAAGAAGCAGGTTCACCTGATGAACGGATCGACCGTAAAGATTGGGCCGTACGAGGAGGACCCGGTGGCGATCGTGTTCAGCTTCGGCCGCTACTATCTCGAGAGCATGCATATCGACGAAGGCGGTTCCCCCAGTCCCTACTTCTACCGACTAGACGATATCGCGGACCCGGTTGTCACCGGAAAACCGGTGTCGGATCGGGATAAGGTAGAGGCGCTGAGGACGCGCGTGGTCGCGGACACGCGCCAGCGGGTCGACATGTTCGGCTCGGGCACCGCCAGAAAGCTGTTCCTGGAAGTATCCGGCACTCATGCCAAGTACGTTTACGAAAGGTTCGGCCACGACCTCAAATTCTGTCACATCGACGAGAGCGACGAAAGAAACGTCATCGGCTACGCCTGCGTCAGCGCGATGCCGTCTCCGACCTTTTACAGGTGGCTATTCGGGATGGACGGCGCGGTGAGGCTGGCGAAGCCTAAGGGGAAACGGTGGGTCGAGAGCTTCCCGAATGCCGTCGCCTCCGACCTAGAATCCTATATCCAAGATTACGAAGCAGCATCAGAGGGCTACAAAGCCGCACTGGATGCAGCTATTTCACGATTGGACTCGAAGAGCTGCCGGCAATGAGGCAATCCCAATCGGTCCGATTCAAAAGCCAATATTGACTAACTCGAATTCGGCTCGCATCCTCGCGCCGTTCGTCTGCTCCCATTCGTCCGAAATGACAACCACAGCAGGTCGTGTCCCAACGGATGGGTACCATTTATCCGGGTGCACCTGGGGCAACGGGTTGAAGAACCTGCACAAGGTCGCTCGCAGAACACGCAACATCAAACACGACAGAAGAGGCGAACGACAGATGCCGGACCCCGGACGACAGCACCGCGGAAGACGAGCATTCCGACCACAACCGAACAACTCCAGCTACTAGGCAGGCGCCCGCATGGGTGCCTTTTACTTTTCAGGGACTTAGCTGCGAGCTAAGGCACGCGGCTCATGGCCGTTTCGTGAAGGCACGACCAGCTCGACCCACTTCGACCCGTCTCCGCTCCTGCCGTGCTCACCAATCGCCATCAGGCGGTTCAATCGTCGTGCAGACGAAAAGGCACACGGTGTCGTGCGGTGTCCTCGCGCGGTGCCGCACGGGAAGATTGGAGGAACCATGGCACGCACAGCCGAATGCGCCGCGCCCGAGGGAAGCCGAGATCGGGACGAATGGATGACGGTGATCGAGATGCAGGAGTACATGAGGGCGAGCCGAAACAAGGCGTACGACCTCATCTGGTCGGGAGAGATCGACTCGTACAGGCTCGGAAGGAAGCTCCTGGTGTCGAGGGCGTCAGTGGACGCCTACATCGAGTCGAGGAGCGGCAGGAAATGACGGCGGCGACCGCCCCGGGAGCCGCCCGCGGCCGGGCACGCGAGGGAGCCTCGAGACGAAAGGAGCTCGAGGACGACCATGACCAAGAGCATTAGCAGGAGCCAGGTGAGGCTCATCACATCGACCAACGCGATATTCGGCGCCGACGAGGCGTGCGCGATGCTGCGCATCAGCCGCGACGCAATGTACCGGCTCGCCCCCTTGCACTCACCGTCAGAGCATGCTATAAGGTTATTGGTGGCTTATTAAGCTACCTCCAAGTGCCGGGGGAGTCCCCCGGCTATTTTTTTATTCATTCCATTAGGAGTCCCCATTGGCCAAGGAACTCAGCATCTTCGTCGACGAGAGCGGCGACCGCGGCGGCAAAGCTCGCTACTACCTGCTCACGCTCGTCTTTCACGACCAGGCAGACAGCATCGCCGAGGCGGTCACGGGCTATGAGGCCAAACTTGCCTGGGCCGATCTCCCTAACATTCCGTTTCACTCCGAGTCTCTCATGAACGGGCACAAGGATTATGAGTTTCTTAACATCGAGCAGCGCAAGGTGATGCTCGCCTACTTCTCCTCGTTCGTCCGCAAACTTCCCATTTCCTATATCACGTTCGTCTACCGCCGCAGCCAGTTCGAAGACCCGGCAAGGCTAATGGAGCGCATGGGGCGCGACATCTCCTCCGCCATGATTGAACACCTGGGCTTCTTCCAGTCCTTCGACGATGTGAAGGTCTATTACGACAACGGTCAGGACATTGTCAAGCAGGCGCTCGACCGCTCGGTGGGCAAGGTCCTCTCAAAAGGGGTCGTCCGACGCCGTAAAACCTCGATGACCGACTACCGCCTCGAGCAAGTGGCGGATTACCTCTGCACTATCGAACTTGCCTTGGTCAAGTACGAGGCCAAGGAGAACGGTGAGACGTACAACAAGTTCTTCGGTGGTATCGGCTCTTTCAAGAGGAACTGGCTCAAGCAAGCCCGCAGCAAGCGGATATAGGTGGTTCCGTAATCTCATAGGGAACGGCCATCTCTCCTCCGGCCAGGAGTCCCAAGTGGCACGCTTCGAGCAGCGATGGCGAAACGCAAGCAATGGCGTCGAGGGCGCCTCGTGCGCTACATTGTGTCCATGTGGTCATCTCCTATCGTCTCAGCGTGGTAACTGAAGATTCTAGGCGGTGGCCACACCCCTTTTCCGGGGTGCTGACACCAACGTTTGGCACGCAACCGCAGTAGACGGCAACGTCCGTCTACTGAGCAAAAGCAACGAGCTTTTCCGGGTCCAAGACCGATAAGCGAAGATGAATCAAGTTTTACTCCCTTAGTAGGCCCAACTTGCCAAGCCACTCGACAAAAGTAGTGATGATCCGCTCGGTGCGCATTTCGATGTCGCTCTCGGCGAAGTCGCCGCATCGCGCAATTTCCACGAGTTCGCGAACAGCGGTCCCCGACACCTCAACGCCCTTATCGTTCACATAGCCCTCATAATACTTGCGTTTATCCGTCAGTTGGTAATCTGAGGCGCGAATATTTACGCGCTTCTCCAACATCGCCTTGTTTCCTAGTGCTTCAAGATTTGAGCGATTGGATAGCGGGTGCACCTCGTTACGCTTTCTTGCATAGATGTGTTCAATCTCGAGCGTTGTGTCCAAGTCCATGAGAGGTTGCTTAGGATCTGAATAGGCCCACCAAACAAGCATCGATCGTGTGAAGCGACGCTGGTTGGTGAACTGATAGCTTCTGAAGCGTCCCGTAATTGTTTCACGGTCGAACAGATGGGCTGAAAAGTCGACCTTGCGACCTTCTACGATATCTATGAGTGCGGGATAGACGGGACCGCGCAGGGCGTTTACGCCGGGACGCTCAAGTGAGTAGGCGTAGATGAATCCAGTGATGTAGCAAAGGAAATCGTAGAGCTCTTTGTCGTCTAGCTCGCCTTTGGTATTGCGCTTTGCCAGGAACCAGGTACTCAACAGATAAACCCACATGCCGTTGGGTGCATAATTGAGAACGAATAGACGGCGTGCTACACGCTCGGAAAAGCCCTCCTGCGCATCAACCCGTTTCCAAAAATCGAGCAGAGACTCCAAATCGTCGAGCGTCGCGTCCTCGCGTAGGATTTCGTACGAGCTGTCGCTGTAGAAGTCGCGTAGACTTTTGGTTGTCGTGTCGCGGATGCCCTTCTTTGCACGGCGATAATACATATAGCGGGTGAAAAGCTCGTCGAGCGGCGTGCCCGAGGTTGGTTTGAAAATGAGGTTGGCTGTTTCCTCAAGCACTTTCCAACGCGCAACGAACTCGTCTTTGCGACCCTCGATGGAGAAGTGCTTGTAGAACTGGCTCTTAAAGATGTCAGCGTCTGCCAACGGGAGTCCACGGTCGTTCAAAGTCGAGAAGATTCTGAGCGCGGTGTCCTGGGATTCCGCTTCGATGGGAAGCAAGATTACGTTATTGAGAATGCGAGCGGCAAATAGGGCGATGTAGCTTGGCCACTCGCTTGCCATTTCGGCCATTCTTTTAGAGAAGAAGGCGTAATTGCGTGAATAGGCGCTGTGGGCCATGGGGCCCACGGAGCCGTGGCGCAATATATCTAGAAACTCATCTTTGTCGGAATCGCTCGCCACCTCTGAATCGATTTTCAGTGCATTCATGTCGGGGTCGTCGAACTCATCGGTCTTCCAGACGCAGCCAGCAATCGAGTCACGCACTTTAATTGATTGCTTGTCCTTCATGTTTGCGAACTTGTCGTAAAACGCCCTAAGCAGCAACATGATGGTTGTAAGTCTCTGCTGGCCATCGATTATTTCAAGCTGGCCTGCGTCGTTCTTGAAAGTAACAATGGGGCCGAGGAAGTATTCATCACTAGTGCTTTCGAAGGCGTCGCAGTCGTCGTTGGGAAACGCGAAGGTGAAGAGATCGTCCCATAGCGTTGCACACTCGTCTTCGCCCCAGGCGTAAGGTCGCTGGTAATCTGGGATGAGGAAGTCCGAATGCTTATCTGTAAGGAGCAGCTTGATCGTTTTCTGGTCGATGTTGAGCTTGGACATGCTGGAAACCTCCGTGCGGATATCCTTTTGCATCCAGAATTATATTTCACAGAGTAAATAAGGTGCTTGATGACGGCACGATAGGACCAGAGAGCGCGGGGACGAATTGAAGGCCCGCATCCAGCACTCTCTTTATGTTCTAGCGGTTATTAGTCCCAAATAGCATGGAGAACCGCGTGCCCACTCACTTGGGATAAATCCTTACTCTCGTTCTTCCGAATACCACCCGTACTTTGTCATCTTGAAATACGGGGAGTAAATGGCGAAATCGCAGGTGAAAGGGAGTAAAACGGCAAAGAAAGAGCCTCCGTCCCAACGCAGGGAACGGAGGCTCTTTAATCGCTTTTACTCATCTCCGTCGCTGGTGGCTTTGTCATGACTCTCGTACGAAACGAAACTCAGCGGCATAGTGCGGCACTCAAAATCGCAGGTCAGAACCCTGTCGTCCTACTCCCACTCAATCGTCGCGGGCGGCTTGGACGTGATGTCGTAGCACACGCGGTTGGCGCCGGGAACCTCGGCCACGATGCGGCCGGAGATGCGGGCCAGCACGTCGTAGGGCAGCTTGGCCCAGTCGGCGGTCATGGCATCGCTGGACTCGACGGCACGCAGGATGATCGGGCGCTGATAAGTGCGCTCGTCGCCCATAACGCCCACGGACTTGATGTCGGGCAGAACCGCAAAATACTGCCAGCAGCTGTGCTCGGAGTTGCGCTCGCCGGTCTGCTCAAACAGACGCTGGTTGTAGGCGTCGAGCTCCTCGCGCACGATGGCGTCGGCATTCTTGAGAATCTCGAGCTTCTCCTTGTCGACCGCACCGATGATGCGGATGGCAAGACCCGGGCCCGGGAAAGGCTGGCGGAACACGATATGACCCGGCAGACCGAGCGCCAGACCAAGCGCGCGGACCTCGTCCTTAAAGAAGTGGTCGAGCGGCTCAATAAGGTCGAAGTGCACGCCCTCGGGGAACGGGATCAGATTGTGATGGCTCTTGATGGTAGCCGTCTTGCCGCCCGTCTTGCGAGCGCCGGACTCAATGATGTCGGGGTAGATGGTGCCCTGAGCCAAGTACTTGACCGGCTTGCCATCGGTCTCGAGCTGCTGCGCCACGGCGAAGAACTCTTTCCAGAACTGCGTACCGATGATGCGGCGCTTCTCCTCGGGCTCGGTCACGCCGGCCAGAAGCTCGGCATAACGGTCCTCGGCGTGGACGTGGATAAAGTCGACGTCAAACTGCTTGGTGAAGACCTCCTCCACCTGCTCGGGCTCGCCCTTGCGCAGCAGGCCGTGGTTGATGAACACGCAGGTCATCTGCTTGCCCACGGCGCGAGCGCCCAGCGCAGCCACGACGGAGGAGTCGACGCCGCCGGACAGGGCCAGAATCACGCGGTCGTCGCCGACCTTCTCGCGGAACTCGGCTGTCATGGTCTCGACCAGGTTATCCATGCTCCAGTTGGGCTCCAGGCCGCAGATCTCAAACAGAAAGTTGCTCAGCAGCTGCTGACCGTACTCGGAGTGCTTGACCTCGGGGTGGAACTGCGTGGTGAAGATCTTGCGCTCGACGCACTCCATGGCGGCAACCGGGCACACGTCGGTGCTGGCGGTAACGGTAAAGCCCTCGGGCACCTCGGACACGGCGTCGCGGTGGCTCATCCACACGGTCTGCTCCATAGGCGTGGAGTTAAAGAGCTTGGCGCCGGCCGTACGCGTGATGGTGGCGCGGCCGTATTCGCCCACCTCGGAGTGACCGACCTTGCCGCCGAGCGTCACGGCCGTGATCTGATGGCCGTAGCAAAAGCCCAGAACGGGAAGGCCCAGGTCAAAGATGGCGGGATCGATGGACGGAGCGTCCTCGGCATACACAGAAGCCGGGCCGCCAGAGAGGATGAGCGCAGAGGCGTTCATTTCGCGAATCTCATCGGCCGAGATGTCGCAGGGGACAATCTCGGAATACACGTTGAGGTCGCGGACGCGACGGGCAATGAGCTGACCGTACTGCGCACCAAAGTCGAGTACGAGGACCTTTGCGGAAGCCTTTTGATCCATGGTTTCCCCCTCTTGTTGGCGGGGAGCCTGTGCCCACCCGCGCGAATAAACGAAAACAGCTTACATAGTGTACACGTTATATGGGGTTTCTCGTCCCTCGCAGCCATCAGCGCACGGCAAACGCACGACCGGGGCCTATTTGACGGCAATTGAAGTGTTACCAAACGTTACAGATGATGTAATACGTTTGAACATTGGACGCCCTGTGCCACAATACTGCCGAACGACTCCGCCTCTGCGGCGGCAAATACGATAGGAATACCAGCATGAAGCGCATCCTTCTCATCGCCACGGGCGGCACCATCGCATCGACCGAGGACGGCAACGGCCTCTCCCCCGCCCTGACCGGTGAGGAGCTCGCCCAGAGCGTCCCCGAGATCTCGGGCCTCTGCGAGCTCGACGTCGTGCAGCCCATGAACATCGACAGCACCAATATGCGTCCGAGCGACTGGATGCGTATCCGCGACGTCATCGTCGAGGGTTATGCCGACCACGACGGCTTCGTGATTCTGCACGGCACCGACACCATGAGCTACACCGCGGCGGCGCTTTCCTATCTGATTCAGGACAGCCCCAAGCCCATCGTACTCACCGGCTCGCAAAAGCCCATGGGCAATCCCTTTACCGACGCCAAGCTCAACCTGTACCAGAGCCTGCTCTATGCGCTCGACGAGCATTCGCACGACGTCTCGATTGTCTTTGGCGGCGTAGCCATTGCCGGCACGCGCGCCCGCAAGCAGCGCACCATGAGCTTTAACGCGTTCATTAGCGTCAACTATCCGCCCATTGCCTATATCCGCAACGACCGCATCGTTCGCAACGGACTCCACGGCACTCACCAGGACGAGAACCCGGTTCGCTTCTACGACAGCATCGACCCGCGCGTATTTGTCCTTAAGCTGACACCCGGCGTGAACCCGGGTATCCTGGACGCTCTTGCCGATAGCTACGACGCTGTGATTCTGGAGACCTTTGGCATTGGCGGTATCCCCGAGTTTGGTGAGTCGGGCGAGTCGTTCCAAGAGGCAATTTTCCGCTGGGTCGATTCGGGTCGCACTGTCGTTATGACCACGCAGGTCCCCGAAGAGGGCCTTGACCTGGGTGTTTATGAGGTCGGCCGTGCCTACGCCGATCATCCGGGCATTTTGCGCGGCGACGACATGACCACCGAGACGCTCGTGGCCAAAACCATGTGGGCACTCGGCCAGTCACGTGATGCGGCCGAGATTCAGCGCCTGTTCTACAGCCAAGTCAACCACGACCGCATCCCGATGGCGTAATTCAGTTGTCGACGGGTATCCCCTATTCGATCCCCTCGAGAAGCTCTGACACCGTCATGCCGAGTGCGGGCGCGATCTTAAATAGAACCTTGAGCGTGAAATTTGCCGTCCCATCTTCGATTCGGTCGAGGTAGGGTCGGCTGATTCCTGTCGCCACACAAAAATCAACCTTGGAGATACCAAGGTCCCTGCGTGTCTCTTCGACCCGCCTGCCAAGAATCTGTTTCGCACGTTCGTCCATGCAGCCGAGTTTGAAATGGAGCTGAACAAAAACGTAAACTATAGTTTACGTTTTGCCGAATACACAGGAGTTTTCTATGTCGGGTTCTTCGGTCCGCATGTACCGAGCCACGCTTCGCACAAACAGCGCACCGCCCAAGCTCGTCGTCGTTGAAGCCGAATGCCTTTCGCCCGATGAGCGCACAGCATTTGCATTACTATCAAGTCGCGTCGCCGCCGTTCTGGTCCCTTGCCCGGCGCAAGGCGAACTTGCCATCCAATGCCAAGCGCACAGCTGCTCGCTCAATCAGGCTGCCGTAATCGCAACCAGCCAACGCGGCCTGCCGCTCCTTTTAGAAGCCGGTATCGCACTCGCCCTCCGCGGCTCCGGATACGAAAACGAGGCCGCCGCCGATATGGTCTTTAAACCACGATCGAGCGGCGGCCTCGCAGCAGCCATTGAATATGCGTGCAGGCTCGTTGCCTAAAAGGACAGGCTAGAAACCAAAGCCAAAGCCTGTTCCGGTAATAGCCGAGTACATAAAGTAGACGTTGATTACGTTGAGGAACACACCCGTGATGCAGCCGTTTCGCAGGTAGCGCTCGCACACGATGCGCGCCATGGCGGCGGAGTCATCATTGTTTTTAGCCTGACGTCCTGCCGTAAAGTACGTCGCCACGCTCAGCAGCAGGTTGAGCACCGGCAGTGCCAGCAGCTCGTAGCTCTTGCCCCAGCGCGTCACCTCACCGGCCGCGTTAAACTTCGTTGCCACCTCGGGACCAATGTTGGGGATAACACACGCTGCAACCACCAGCGGAATCACCGCAAGTACGAGCAACGCAATACCCATGTAGCCAGCTTTTTTGCCATATTTAAACATATGCGTCGTCCTTACACGTTAAAGCGGAAGTGCACGACGTCGCCATCGGCCATGACATACTCTTTGCCCTCGATACGCAGCTTGCCGGCGGCCTTGGCGCCCTGCTCGCCACCGAGCTCGATGTAATCGTCGTAGCCAATGACCTCGGCCTTAATAAAGCCGCGCTCAAAGTCGGTGTGGATGACGCCGGCGGCCTGCGGAGCGGTTGCGCCCTGACGAACCGTCCAGGCCTTAACCTCCATCTCACCAGCCGTAAAGAACGACTGCAGGCCAAGCAGCTTGTAGGCGGCCTGCGCGAGCACGTCCAGGCCGGGCTGCTCCAGGCCCAGGCTCTCCAGGTAGTCGGCAGCGTCCTCGGGATCGAGCTCGGAAAGCTCGGCCTCAATCTTGGCGCAGATCGGCAGCGGCTTGACGCCATCGATGGGCGCCAGGTCCTCGTTGAGCATATCCTCGTCCACGTTGGCCACATACAGGATGGGCTTCATGGTGAGCAGGAACAGGCCCTTGGCGGCGGCGCGCTCCTCGTCAGTCATCTCCATGGATGCGGCGCGCTTGCCCTCGTTGAGCCAGGCAAGCAGACGCTTGGCGACCTCAAACTTGGGCATGAGCTCCTTGTCGCGCTTGGCCTCCTTCTCGAGCTTGGGCAGCTGCTTCTCGAGCGTGCCCATGTCGGCCAGGATGAGCTCGGTCATGATGGTGTCGGCATCGCCGGCGGGATCGACGAACTCGCCGGTGCGGCCCACCTCACGCATGACGTTGGGGTCCTTAAAGTAGCGCACGACCTCGCAGATGGCGTCGGTCTCGCGGATGTTTGCCAAGAACTGGTTGCCCAGACCCTCGCCCTCGTTAGCGCCCTTCACCAGACCTGCGATGTCGACGAACTCGACCGTAGCCGGCACAATGCGACCCGGGTTGACGATGTCGGCGAGCTTTTGCAGGCGGCTATCGGGCACATCGACGATACCCACGTTGGGGTCGATCGTGGCGAACGGGTAGTTGGCGGCAAGGCCGGTCTTTTTGGTAAGCGCGGTGAACAGCGTCGACTTGCCCACGTTGGGCAGGCCCACGATACCGATGGAAAGGGACACGACAGCTCCTTTTGATACAGGTACTTCAAACTGCATAAGTATAGCGCCGCCGCAGCATCCAGGCGAACCCGGACGCCACGGCGGCGCAAATGAAGCAGAGATAGGGGTCGCTGACTAGTCTGCGAGCTTTTCCACCTGATCGAGCATCTTATCGAGCTTGGCCTTTGCCTCGGCCTTGACCTTCTCGGCCTCCTCGTGAGCCTTCGCCTTCTGGGCGGCCTTTTCCTCGGCCTCGGGATCGGCGACGACCAGATTGGACGCATCGTGTTCGACCAGCTTGAGCGCATGTTCGGGACAAACCTTGACGCAGGCTCCGCAACCCAAACAATACGTGGACTCCAGTGCAAAGCGACCGCTTCCCACCAAATCGCAGGCGGACGTGGGACACGCGTTAACGCACTCGCCGCACGACGTGCACTTGTCAAAATCGCACTCCGGCGTGCTCACCTGCATGTTCTGGGCAAGCTCGGGGTGGTTTTGCAGCGTCGAGAGCACCAGCTGGCGCCCATGGGTGAGCGAACGGCGACGCTTGGTCGTCGTGGTGCCGCACATGGTGTTGAGCGTGCGCTCCAGCTGGGTGATCTGATGGCGATGGGCTTTGAGCTTCTGCGTCACCGAAGCCAGTGCCGCCGTCGCCGGATTGAGTTTGGTCACGGTCAGGCCCGTGGTACGGGCGATCTTTTCCATGTATTCCTTGCGCTCGTACTCGCGGCGCTTATGGCATTTGAGGCTCTTGGGGTCGACCTCCAGGCCCATACCCGTACCAGCCCATTCCTCGGCCTTCGCAATCGCCTCGCCCAGCATGTCCTCGCCACCGGTGTTGCGGCATTTATCGCACACGCCCAGCGGCAGATACACACTCACGTTGGGATAGTCGGCCAGCACCGAGAACCAGGTCTCGGCTGTAATATCGCCCACGCAGGCAACGACGACCTCGTTCTCGCGCGGCATGCGCTTAAGGGCGCGCGTGCAGGTAACGTAGGCGGTCTCGTGACTTGTAGCCGCCGAGACAATGTCGTCATACAGGTTTTTGGGCGCCAGGCGCGGCGAGATGATCGCCTCAGTCGGACAGGCAGCGGCGCACAGGCCACACTTGCGACAGGAATCGAGGATCTCGATGGCATCTTCCTCGACCTCGATGGCGTTGACCGGGCACACGTCCATGCACGCGGTGCAGCCACTCTTTTCGTTTTTGCAGGTCAAGCACGGAATGGTGTTGCCGCGCGGACGCTCCTTGTAGTCAGCAGGATTCCACTGCGGCGCCGACGGATCGAGCGCATCGGTCACACCGCCAAGCGGGTTTTTAAGAAAGTCGAAACCCTTGCTGATCTCGATAATGTCATCAAACAGATCGTGTTCCTGCGCCATGCGCGGCCCCTCCCTGAGCAGTGCAAACAAGCAAGAGATAATGATACGCTATCGGCCCACGCCTCGGGCAAATTACACGCGGAGCATCTTTGCGGCAAATAGCCCATGGCCTATCGCCGCCTCGATTGCACAAGGCCAATCAAGCGCCAAACTATGCCTCGCACATGAGCTGCACGAGCTTTTGCCTGGTCACCTTTGTCTGTTCGTTGGCCATGTTGCGCTCGTTCTTAAAAGTTGCGTCAGCAACGCTCAGCAAATCGGCATCGGTAATCTCATCAAGCCCCAGCTCCTCAAGCGTCGTCGGCAGACCGACGCGCTGGCAAAACTCGAGCACCTGATCAAGCTCGGGTGCACGCTCCAGGCGCAGCTGCACCACCAGACCAAATGCCACGGCCTCACCATGCATGGCCTTGCACTCGGGCAGAATCGTCAGCCCGTTGGCGATGGCATGCGCCAACGCCAAGCCGCCACTCTCAAAGCCGACACCCGAGAGCAAAATATTGCACTCGATCAGGCGTTCAACCGCTGGCGACGTACGCCCCTTTTTGAGATCGCGCTTGGCAGCGACACCGCACTCCATAAGTGTGTCGTAGCAGGCACGAGCCGCAACCAGAGCCAAGTGCCCCGGCGCGCCACCGTGCTCGTTGGCGCCGTGCGCCGCGGCGCACGAACGCGCCTCGAAGTACGTTGCCAGCGCATCGCCCATACCAGCGACCGTCATACGCAGTGGGGCCGCTGCGACCACGTTGGTATCGACCACGACCAGATCTGGATTCTTCTCGAGCATCAGGTAGCGGTCGAACGACCCATCCTCGTGATACAGCACCGAAATCGCGCTGCACGGACCATCCATTGAGGCCGCCGTGGGACATACGCACAACGGCAACTCGGCATAAAACGCTACTGCCTTGGCGATATCGAGCATCTTGCCACCGCCAATACCCACCACCATGTCGCAATACTCAGCCTGGGCTTCCTTAGCCATTTCGGCAACAGCCTCTTCCGTACACGGACCGTTGTAAATTTTAAAGAACGGCTCGCTTAGATCGTCGTCCAGAAATCCATCGACAATCTGCCTGCACAGCCGATCCTCGGTGCCCTGGTCAAACAAGACATAGGCAGCGCAGCCCAACCATGACAAATACCTGCCCTGACGCGAAAGTTCGCCCGGCCCCTGAACATACCGACCGGGACCGCCGTAAACCATAGGAAGCGCCATACGAGAATCCGCCCTTCATCAAACAACGATTGGTGCAAAGTAACCTGACCCCTTTGCACCAACTTGGTGCGATGGGGTCAGGTTGGTTTGCACCATAGCAAAAAGGGGCAAAGCCGTCTGCTGGCTTTGCCCCTTCCTTAGCTTGATTTACTCATCCATAAGGTAGTAGTGACCCAGCGCGTCGGCACCCAGGATGGCGTTTGCGACCATCTCGGGCGTCACCTCAAACGGCATGTTGCACATGGTGTCATCGGGCGCGCAGGCGGCCTCGGCAACAATCATGGCCTGCTCGCGCGTAAGCTCGGCAACGCCAAGTTCCTTCATCGTGACCGGCAGGCCCAGCTCAATGCAGAAGCCCAAGACTTCCTCGAGTTTCTCAGTCGGAGCATCCTCGAGTACCAGCTGAACGATGGTGCCAAAGGCGACCTTCTCGCCGTGATACATGCCGTGGCACTCGGGCAGCATCGTCAGGCCATTGTGGATGGCATGAGCAGCAGCAAGGCCCGAGCTCTCAAAGCCAATGCCCGAAAGCAGCGTATTGGCCTCGATGATATGCTCGACGGCAGGCGTGAGCGCACCCTTCTCCAGCGCGACCTTGGCCTTGACGCCATCGGCCATAAGCGTCTCGTAGCAGAGCTTGGCAAGCGCCAGACCGGCCATGCCGCCTTTGCCACCAGCGCAGGTGCCACCGTCGGCATCGTGCGTCGCCTGGGCCTCAAAGTAGGTTGCGAGCGCATCGCCCATACCTGCCACCGTCAGGCGTACCGGGCTCGCCGCGATAACCGTCGTATCCATAAGAACGATATTGGGGTTCGCCTTAAGGAACAGGTACTTATCGAACTGGCCGTCATCGGTATAGAGCACGGAGAGCGCCGAGCACGGGGCATCGGTCGAAGCGATGGTGGGGCAAATGATGACCGGGGACTCCAGGTAGTAGGCGACGGCCTTCGCGGTGTCGAGGATCTTGCCGCCACCGACGCCGACGATGATGTCGCAGCCGTTGTCGCGAGCGAGCGCAACCAGGCGATCGACCTCGCCCTTGGAGCACTCGCCGTTAAAGTCCTCAAACAGCAGCTCGGCCTTAGCCTCGGCAAAACCGCCCTCGATCTTGGCACCGACGCGCTTCTTGCCCGAAGGCGTCACGATGACGAGGGCCTTAGCGCCGAGCGGCTCGACATAGGAGCCGAGCTTGGCGAGCTCGTCCGGGCCCTGGATGTACTTGCTGGGGCTATTGAAAATTGCAGCCATAACTATCCCATTCTCTAATAATTAAAAAAGAAAGGGGCTCCGTACGGATGCGTGCGGAGCCCCTCGTTACGATAACAAGAGTCGATTAGAAATCGATGTCGGTGTCGTAGTAGCAGGCCTTGAGGATCTTCTCGAAGTCGGCAGCCTTGGTCTCACGCGGGTTCTCGGGCGTGCAGGCGTCCTGCTCGGCGTTCGCGGCGATCTCGGGGAGCTTCGCGAGGAACTCCTCCTCGGAAACCATCTGCGGGTTCTCGGCGTCGACCTTCACGCCACCATTCGCGTAATCCTTGATGGACTGCGGAATGTTGAGCTGGTCGTTGAGGTCGCGAATCTTCTGGACGAGCGCAGCGATGAGCTCCTCGTTGGTCTCGCCGGGAAGGTGCAGGATCTCCTTGGCCACGTAAGCGTAACGCTCGGCAGCGCGCGGGTCCTTGGAGTTCCACTGGATGACCTTGCCCAGGTACATGGCGTTAGCGGCACCGTGGATGATGTGGCCGTTCTCGAAGGCTGCACCGGTCTTGTGAGCCATGGAGTGAACGATGCCGAGCAGGCCCGAGGAGAAGGCGATACCGGCGATGCACTGAGCCTCGTGCATGTGCTGACGGGCCTCATGGTCGCCAGCATAGGACTTGGGCAGCCACTCGACGATCTCGCGGATGCCGTGCAGGGCGTTGGCGTCGGTGAACATAGAGGCGCAGGTGGAAACGTAGGCCTCCATGCAGTGGGTCAGAGCGTCCATGCCGGTGTGGGCGCACAGCTTGGCGGGCATGGTGTAGGTGAGCTCGGGGTCGACGATGGCGACATCAGGGGTGATGTTGAAGTCGGCCAGCGGGTACTTGATGCCCTTGGCGTAGTCGGTAATGACGGAGAACGCGGTGACCTCGGTAGCGGTGCCGGAGGTAGAGGAGATGGCGCAGAAATGAGCCTTCTGACGCAGCTCGGGGAAGCTGAACGGCTGGATGATGTTATCGAAGGACTCCTCGGGATACTCGTAGAAGACCCACATGGCCTTAGCGGCATCGATGGGCGAGCCGCCGCCGATGGCGATAATCCAGTCGGGCTCGAACTCGCGCATGGCCTCGGCGCCCTTCATGACCGTCTCGATGGACGGGTCGGACTCGACGCCCTCGAACAGCTTGACCTCGAAGCCGCCTTCCTTAAGGTCGTTCTCGACGTCCTGCAGGAACCCGCCGCGGCGCATAGAGCTGCCGCCAGAAACGATGATGGCCTTCTTGCCCTTGAGGTTCTTCACCTCGTGGCGAGCGCCCTCACCAAAGTACAGATCGCGAGGATTGGTAAAACGTCCCATACTGTGCCTCCTAAACAAGCCCCTCTTAGACTTGCGTATATAACGGAGCACCCGATTGGCTCCGTTAGGACCGTTTTGCGCGTTGCCGGCGATGACAATGCGCGATGTCTAAACGTCTCAACGCTCAGACAAACACTATTCTACCGTTCTGGTTGGTCAGTTATTCACCTAAAGCCGACAATGATGAAACGTTTTTTCTATCCCTGAAGACCCTTGTGGGGCATTCATACTCCCAAGCTGGGCAAACGTTTTATCAAGGTTGACCACATATCCCGGGCAGGACTGTGCCCCTCCAAAATGCGCCCCGTTCGCCGCCAAAAATCGACCGTTTGCGGCACCGTGATACCACTCGGTCGTCCAGGATGCCGACATTTGTGCGACATCCGTCTTCGTGGTGCAAAGGTGCATGTCCAAGTGCGGCACCTCCGGTGTGCCACATGCGGGTAAACTAGAACCTTATATAGAGATATTTGAACCCTAACCGCAGCAAAGGAGGCTCCATGGCATTCGACCCCATACAGGAGGATTGCCATCGCCTCGTTCTTGAGGCCTTGCGCCGCGACAATATCCCGCTCACCGACGGTGCCGCCGTAGAGCGTCTGATGGAACAATTCACCCGCGACCCCGCGCCGCTCATCGTGCACGACCGCGACCGCGCCGGGCATCTGATTGCCAAGGTGGTCGAGGCTGTCGACTACCGCACCCCCTTTATCCCCGACGACGCCCAGGCAGAGCAGGAAGAGACCGCAGCCGAGAACATGCTCCGCGAGGCCGCCGCGCTCGATCCGGCTAACTGGGATGCCCAGCGCATGCTGACGGCGCTCACCGCCGAATCCAACGAGGAATACGTACAGTACTTGGTATCCAAGCGCGATGAAGTCGAGCATGACCTGGCGCTCAAGATCGCCTCGGCGCAGGACCCCTACGAGCGCGAGGCCGCAGGCGATCTTATGCGCCGCCCCTACCTGCGCTGGCTTGCCGCCTTGGCATCGCGCGCCCTCATTAGCGGACGCTATCGCATGTCGCTCGAAGCCGCAAATCGCAGCTTGGACTTTGCGCCCAACGACCCCGCCGGTGTCCGCCACACCGCGATGCTCGCCATGGCAAAGCTCGAATACCCCGCCGAGGAGCTCAAGCGCTTTCGCTCCGCTCACTCCGTGCCGTACCTCGCGAATACCCCGCTGCGCCGCCGTCCCAAGGATGCGGAGCGCGACTTGGACCCGTGGACGCTCATCGCGCTGATGAGCGCAGCCTGGCGCGAGCTGGACTACGAGGGCGCCGAGCACTACCTGCGTATCCTTGCGCGATCGTGTCCGCACGCGGCCGAGGCGCTCTACTTCCAAACCGAGTTTCCCGATGGCGTCTATGCCCGCGTCAACGTGGGTGCAGGCTCCACCGACGAGCTCGTCCTTGCACTGTCCGAGGCGACGCCGGTACTGCAGGAGGGCCTGGGCGCTCCCGACAACGCCAGCTTTGCCGCCTGGGTCGCCACCAACGACATCGTGCGTTCCCAGATCGACGAGCGCATCCTGCGCGCGGCCGAGCAGGGGCTTCCATTTAAGGGAGGGGACCTCTAATGGATCCGAGCGTCTACATCCCCGCCTACTTGGAGCGCACCTATCTGGCGTCGCACCCCGAGCTCACCGATGCAGCACGCGAGCTTGTCCATAACGACATGAGTGCGAATCCCCAAAAGTATGCGCAGTCCGAGCATGCCCGGGCGCTGCTGTCCTATGCCGGTGTTCATCGCCACCTGCTCGACGAGCTCCATCGCATCGAGGACATGGGCAGCGACGAGGAGTTTGAGCAGACGCGCAACCGCCTGTTCGACGATATGCGTGATGAGCTGCTCAAGATCGTCCGCATCGATGCGCTGGCCGTCGACGCGCAGCTGCTCGCCATCATTTTGGCGGACACGCCCGTTGACGCCTGCCTGGGCGACCTGATGAAGCTCGAGGCGACCACGGCCGACTACCTGCAACAGAGCGTGCCCGGGTTTGATATGGAGGCCCCGCACTATTGGGCCAATAATGTTTTGGCCGACGGTGTCACCGCAGCGGACCTTACCGTGAGCGAGCCGGCCCTTATCGGGTGGCTTCACACACTCGAGGCCATCTCGCAGCTGTGCATGGCGAGCGCTCGTTACCGCGCCGCCGCCAACTATGCTCGCCGTGTCCTTAAGGCGGAGGGCTATCCCACCCGGGCCGCCGGCACCGTATTGCTTGCCCTCGCCCGCTTGGAAGACCAGGACGGCTTTTTTGCCCTGGCGCATCAGCTCGAGGAGCAGATGGGAGCCGATGCACTCGAGAACTCTCCTTGGTACCTGCTCGCCCGCACGATCTTGCTGTTCAAAACGAACAAGATGCGCCCGGCGGTGCGTGCGCTGCGTGAGTTCGCTAACCGCTGCGAGGGCGGCGCGTTCTTCTTGCTGAATCCCATGTACCAGACGCCGTATCTTCCCTGCCGGCCCGAGCCGCGCGACCCCTGGGACCTTTCGCACCAGGCAGTTTGGGAGGCCGACGGCATTATCTCGGACACCCCCGACTTTGCCCCCTGGGCCAACGCCTGCGAAGATGTATCGCAGCTCGCCCAGGAATTTGCGCGCCGCTACGGCTTTTAGCGACGCGATCGCCCCGACCATGTCATCTATGTTAGGAACGGCTTCATGAACCTCCGCTCATCTCTCGCCTGCACCTCGAGCGATATCGCCCGCTGGGGACTGCGCTCTGTCCTCAAACGCCAGGGTGGCGTGCTTCCCGGCCGCATCGCCATGAAGATCGACCCCGAGCTGCTGAGCGACCTCGCGAGCCTGGTCGACCGCAGCGTGGTGATTACCGGTACTAATGGCAAGACCACCACCTCCAACCTCATCGCTGACGCCGTTGCTGCCAGCGGCGCTACCGTGGTGTGCAACCGTGCCGGCAACAATATGGAGCCTGGTGTGGTGGGTGCTCTGCTCGAGGCCCGCGGCAGCCTTAAGCACACCAGCAGCGGCAAGCGCGTGGGCGTTTTTGAGTGCGACGAGCTCTACACCGTACGCGTTCTGCCCAAGCTCAAACCGACGTACTTTGTGCTGCTCAACCTGTTCCGCGACCAGCTAGACCGCTACGGCGAGATCGACCATACCCAAGACGTCATCGCCCATGCGTTGGAGCTCTCTCCGGCAACGACGCTCATCTACAACGCCGACGATCCGCTGTGCGCCTCGATCGCCGCGCGCGTCCCCAACACGAGCATCGCCTTTGGCATCGACGGCGCCACGGGCACCGAGTCCGACCGCATTAGCGACTCGCGTTTTTGCTCGCAGTGCAACGCCCCGCTGGAATACGACTATGTGCAGTACGGACAGCTGGGCGCCTATCATTGCCCTTCGTGCGGCTGGGGTCGCCCCGCGCTGCTCCGCCGCGTGACGGGCGTTGAGCTCGGCTGCGACGGCTACGGCTTTGACCTGGCCTTTGGACCCGAGGCCAACGCGCCCGCCGTGCACATCGCCACGCGCTACAACGGCCTGTACATGGTCTATAACGTCGCCGCCGCCTTCTTTGCGGCGCACGAGCTGGGCGTGGACGCGGCGCACCTGCAGCCCACGCTTAATGCCTACGTGCCCGCCGGCGGACGCATGGGCCGCTGGGATATTGCCGGCCGCACCGTCGAGGCCAACCTGGCCAAGAATCCCGTGGGCTTCGATCGCCAGATCCAGTCCATTAAAACGGCAGGCGGCAGGCTCTGCGCCTTCTTCCTAAACGATAACGATGCCGACGGCCACGATGTCTCGTGGATCTACGATGTCGACTTCGAGCGCATCGCCGACACGCCGGATCTTGTCGCCTTTGCCGGAGGCACGCGTGCGCACGACATGCAGGTACGCCTCAAGTACGCCGGCATCGATGCCGCGATTATCTCGGACGTCGCGCAGGCGATCGGCGCCGTGGCAGACGAGGCCGCCGATGACACCTTCTACGCCGTCGCCAACTACACGGCCTTCCCGCCGCTGGTCAAAGAACTCGACGGGCTGAAGGGTGCCGATGCAGCCACGGTTGCCGCCCGCGCCGCAGTCCGTGCCGACGGCAGCGCTCTTCCTGTCGGTATCGCGCCGGTCGAGCTTTCGCGCCCCCTGCGTATCGTCTACCTGTACCCCGATGCCCTCAACCTCTATGCCGACGGCGGCAACGTTATCGCCCTCGAGCGCCGCTGCGCCTGGCGTGGCATTCCCGTGCGCGTGGACGAGGTCCGTATGGGCGAGACGCTTGATTTGGCCGATGCCGATATCGTCATGATGGGTGGCGGCTCCGACCGCGACCAGCTAGCCGTGGCACACGAGCTGCTCGCCCAAAAAGACAAGGTCGCGGCCTATGTTGAGGATGGCGGCTCGCTGCTTGCCATCTGTGGCGGCTATCAGCTGCTCGGCCGTTCGTACTATATGGGCGAGGATCGCATCGAGGGTCTGGGGGTCATTGCCGCCGAGACTGTGCGCGGCTCCGACCGCCTGATCGGCAACGTCGCCGTCAAGACCGACCTGGCGCCCGAGCCCTTTGTCGGATTCGAGAACCACGGCGGCCGCACGCTTTTGGACGTCGATGCCACGCCGCTCGGAACGTCCGTCGTCGCGGGCACCGGCAACAACGGCGACGATGGCTTTGAGGGCCTGATCTACAAGGGCGTCATCGGCACGTATCTACACGGACCGGCACTGCCCAAGAACCCCGAGCTCGCCGACTGGCTCATCGCCCACGCCCTTGAGCGCCGTGGCGACGCACAGGCCGCCGCCCTGCTGCCGCTCAAGCCCCTCGACGACACCTACGAGCGCACCGCTCACGACGCCGCCATGAAGCTCCTCCCCTAACGCCCCACCACCACAAAGGGGACAGGCACCTTTGTGGTGGTTTTGACCCGCCACGGCAGTTTGTCTCGATTTGTAACATCTAGACCGTTAAAAGTCGTCGTACTGTTACAGATTGAGATGTTGGTGCCGACGCCCGCCGTCTATCTCGATCTGTAACAGATAGAGCCGATTTGCCCGCTCAGATGTTACAGATTGAGATATTTGAAAATCGGAATAAAAGCCTACTCCTGTGTGGTGGTTTTCCAGTTTGCCAACGATATACGCGCCGGCAAAAAAGTCTGCTATACTCTTTCCCGCTGTCCCCATCGTCTAGCGGCCAAGGACGCCACCCTTTCAAGGTGGATATCGCGGGTTCGAATCCCGCTGGGGGCACCATTTAAAATGAGAAGCCCGTTATCCTCACGATAGCGGGCTTTTTGCTGCCATGCGCCGGGATTCGAGCCCAACAGGGTGCGGAGCCGAGGAAACGCATTTACGCTTCGACCCTAACAAGTGATTGACTTAGTCCCTAGCAATACGATATCTGAGACGTCCGCATCGAAAAACATTGCCTGGAGACAGCTCCGTCTCCATTTGCCGTGATGTTGGCAAGCTTTCTCATCAATCGCACGTCTTGAAAAATTACCCCAACTTCAAAATCGCTGTGAGTTCCGAGGGTGCCGGAAAACAGCACATTCCCTCAACTCGCACCCTGCACACGGCATAAATGCCTCCGATCTGCACATCGATAAAACAGCGCCGTGTGTAGTCCAGTTCCCTGGTCTCGATTTGTAAACTTGTTGGCGAAGTCCAGGCATACGCTGCAAACAGCTTGCGAACATCCCATGCGGGGGCATCGTCTCTCTCAGCTTCATGAGTTACAAAAGGAAAGAGGTCTCCGACTCCGAGCCCATCGCCCGATTTACAAACCCAAGACTTGTAGCCGGCCCTCACGCCGTACTCACGACCATCGCGCAACAGAGACAAATCCAGCTCATTCTCATGAAATCGAATATCGATCTCTTCAAAATCCCCGAAAATGCAATGATGAATGCCCTCGAGACGTAATGAGCTCAAACGTCCGCCAGAAGCCAACCCAACTGGCACGGGAATGCTATCGAAGTCACGTTCGGAAGCCACCGTTTCCCGAACACTAGACTCTTTGAACAATACCTCATACAGCGGATCAAGCAACGCCTTACTTCCTGTCGTGGAACTCGAGCAGGCGATGACAAGGCCATCTGTGGGCCGTATGTAGCACAGCTGCCCAAAAAGGCCAGAGCATCTGAACCCGCCACGCCGGCACATCCAGAACTGGTATCCATAGCCATTGCTGTCTTCAGTCGCCTCAGACGGATAAAAGGGGCTCGTTTCCATCTGAATCTTCGTCGCCTCGGCAACCCATTCCGCGGGAATGATCCGTTCCCCACGCCACTTGCCGCCATCTAGCAAACATTGACCAAACTTAGCCAAATCCGGTGTCGAAAGGTGAAGACCAAAACCTCCGGTCGTATGACCGGCTTGATCCTCTTCCCACCACCAATTTCTAATGCCTAACGGCGTAAACAAACGTTCGGCGAGATAATCGGATTCTTTCGTTCCACTTATGCGTTGCACGAGCATGCTCAATAAATGTGAACACAGCGAATCGTAGTGAAAGACCTCGCCCGGCTTCCAGTCAAACTCACGATGAAGAACCTCATGTGCCCAGTCGTCTCCCGCGCCAATATACGAAAGGTCACTCTCCTGCCCCATCGTCATAGTCAGCAAATTTCGAACTGTCACATTGCGAAAGCGCTCATCCGCAATCTCGCCTTCATATTCCGGGAAGTATGAAATCCAGCGATCGGCCAGCGACAGCCGTCCTTCATTCACCAACATCCCAACAGCAACCGAGGTGAAGGACTTAGTCACAGAATAGAGCGGGTGAACGTGTTCGAGGGAGAACGGCGCAGCCGCATGCTCGAAGACGACTTCACCATCTTGTCGGACCACGACTGAGCGGACTTCCACACCTGCGGACCTCCACGCCGCAAGGCACGCCTCGCCCATCTTATTGTCAAAGATAATATTAGGCACCCTCAACCACTGCCTCTCGAACGAAATCAGTACAAGACGAGGTCGCCCTCGACGCTTATCCAAGGACGACCTCGTTTAATTGCTGGCGCGCGGGGAAATACTTGTCCCGCAGCTCCACTTCTTTGGCTACTTTGCAGCCTCTACCGCCGGCACGTCCTCCTTGTACGTCGCATACGTAAGCAGGAACGAAATCACGCTGGAAACCACGATGGCTATGATTACGTAAATCAGGTAGTTCGCGCCCATTGCACCGGACGGGTCAATGAAGCCCGGGAAGGCGCAGAAGCCGCCGCCGGTGAAGGCGAACATCTTGGTGCCAAGAGCGCCGATGATTAGGCCCCCGGGCACAGAGGCGATGCAGCTCATGATAAAAGGCTTCTTGCGCGGAAGGGTCACGCCGTAGATGCAGGGTTCGGTGATGCCGAAGAAGAAGCCCGAGATGAACGCCGGCCATGCAAGCTGCTTGAGCTTTAGGTCCTTAGTCTTCAGAAGGATAGCGAGGACGGCAAGGGACTGAGCGTATGAACAAACCATGTACGGCGCCATGACAATATCCCAGCCCTGGGAGGCAATGTTCACCAGCATGAGGGCAATGACACTCCAGTGGAAGCCGAAGATGACCATAGGCTGCCAAATGGCAGTAAGCACGATGCCGCCGAGCGCGCCGCCGATGACAGGCAAGCTGTAGAGGGAGTTAAACAGCAGGCTCATGAGGTTCGTGATCAGGTTGGCAATCGGGCCAATAATCAAATAGGTAGCGGGGACCATCACAACGAGCACGCACGTAGGCACAAAGAAGAACTTTACATACTCAGAGAAATGCTTGCGGCACCACTTCTCCAGCTTTGCCGCGAACCAAACAGAGATGATAATCGGAATGACAGAGCTCGTATAACCCGAAGACGGCATGATGACGGGTATGCCGAGGAAAGTCGTGTAGTAGTTCATGGCAAAGGGAGTGCCGGCAAGCACCGTTCCCAAAACATCGCCCGATGTGATGTTGACCATCGCCGGATACGTAAGTGCGATACCGAGCGTCATGCCAACGAACTCACTACAGCCAAACTTCTTTGCCGCGGTATAGCCAAGGATAATCGGCAGGAAGTAGAAGAAGCCGTCACCAGCCGCATATAGAATCTGGTACAAGCCGTCTGTCGCCGTGATCCATCCGAGGGCGACGAGAATACTCAAAACACCCTTGATCATGCCCGCGGCACACAGCACCGCAAGAATCGGCTGGATTACGCCCGAAATAGTATCGATAAGGGCACTAACAACGTTTCCTTTCTTGACGGGCTCACCATCAAGATTAACCTCGCCCAGCCCCTCGACACCAGAAGCGGCAACCGCGGCATCGTAAACATCCTCAATCACATTGATGCCGACAACAACCTGATACTGGCCATTCGCGTTGATTACTTGAATGACGCCTTTATGAGATTCAATTGCCTTAGTATCGGCCTTCGCATCGTCTCGCAGCTTGAAACGTAGACGCGTCATGCAGTGCGAGATGCTCAGGATGTTTTCCTTACCGCCGACGAGGCCAACTACGTCCTCGCCGAGCTTGCGATTTACAAGCTCTTTGCTTTCGCTCATGGTTTTCCTCCCATGCGACCTGTCCAAGGTCGGCCGCCCGCCATCATTCGCTAAATTGATTTCCGATACTAGTGAAGCTCTGGCCAGAACTCCTTATTCGCCTCAATGAGATCGTCAAGGATCTTCTTTGCAACGGAGGCAGAGGGGACCGTCTTCGAAAGCGTCAGCGCCTGCCAAAGCTCCTGATAGGAATGGTCGACCCAAGCAGACACTGCAAGCTTTTCGACCGAGACCTGTTCCTCCATAAGTCCTTTCTGGAATTGCGGAATCTCACCTTGGCAAATTTTCTCGTAGCCGTCGCTGCCGACGATGCAGGGGATCTCGACCATAGCCGTTGGGTCAAAATTGGACACAGCCCCGTCGTTGGGAACAATCAGCGAGAAACGTTCACGGGTGTTCTCTGCCAAAGCGCGAGCGAGATCGACAATGTACTCAGCGTGGGTATCTGGCTTAAGGCCGAAGCCCTCAGACGTGCCCTTTTCGATAATCTGGCGAGCGGTACCGAAAACGCGTTTCTCGCGACCCTCACGGACCTCGTCGGTGCGGGTGTGGTTGGGGTCGGTGTGCTCAACCACATAGTCCGGGAAGAGATAGTACTTGAGGTAGGTGTTCGGAATGGTATTCGGATCGAGCGCGTAAACATCCTTAGCCTTACGGAACGTCTGGTCCCAAGACGCATCGACGAATTCAAGGCCAGAATCCTCGCCAGCATAACCGTTTTTAGCCATTTGGGCCTTGATAGTGGGCATAAGGTCATTGCCTGCACGGTCGTGAATCTTTGTCCACCAGCCAAAGTGGTTGAGGCCGTAGTAGCCGACGACGAGGTCGTTGTGGTCCTTGAGACCACACATCTGAGCCATGATATCCATCAGGGCTATTGGCATGTCGCAAATGTTGATGATCTTTGAATCCGGGCGAAGGCGGCGTGTCGCCTCAGCAACGATCGCCGCGGGGTTGGAGTAGTTGAGCATCCATGCGTTGGGACTGTATTTCTCCATGTAGTCAAGGATCTCGAGTACGCCGCCAATGGAGCGCAAGCCATAAGCAATGCCACCAGGACCGCAGGTCTCTTGGCCAAGAACGCCATAGCGCAGGGGGATCTTCTCGTCCTTATCGCGCATAGCGTACTTGCCAACGCGAATCTGGGCAAGTACAAAGTCGATGCCTGTGAAGGCCTCCTCAGGGTCGGTCGTATAGCTGAAGGTTACCTCTGGAGCATTCTCCCTGATGTAGATGGCACATGCCTTGGCAATTGTCCCCTGACGCTCGGCATCGTTGTCATAGAGCGTAATCCTATTGATGGGGAACACATCACGCTTCGCGAGAAGTGTCAGAACAACGCCCGGCGTATAAGTGCTTCCGCCTCCCGCGATAGTAACCGCATAGCTCTGTTTTGCCATTGCAAATCCTCCTGTCTAGACATGTACTTGACGACTTGAATTATATCCTCAGTGATTTGCAATCTGTCTAGACATGTTAAGCACACGGGTGAACGGTTGATTTATGGCGGTAAGCGGTAACTTTAAGCGTCTTCACTTCCTATAATTGGTAGAAACAGACTATCGCGCCGATTTGACGCATTCCGCACCACCTCTATAAGGAGAGCATTTTGGCAAGGATCCTGTACAGTGAAATTTACCGCAGCCTTCGAGAGCGGATTGTCGAAGGTAAGCATCCCGTGGGATCGCTCCTTCCTTCCGAACAAAATCTGTCCAAAGAGTTCTCCTGTTCTCGAATGACGGTGCGCAAGGCCATTTCACTTCTCGCAAATGAAGGTCTAGTTCAGTCCATTAAAGGCAAGGGAGTCCTCGTAATCGAGACGTCACTTGCAGGCGCCAGCAAAGAGGGCGCATTCACCGTAAATGACCTTTCTTCGTTCAGCGAATCGGCACACGCGATCGGAGCAATTCCAACGTCAAAAATCGTCTATTTCGAACACGTAAGCACCAATAAGTATCTAGCTCAGTTGACGGGATTTCCCGAAGGAGAAGACCTTACGCATTTGAAGCTCGTCCGCATGCTCGACGATAAACCGGTCGCTGTCGACCGCCACTACTTCCTAACTTCCTCCGTCCCCGGCCTAAACGAGCAGAATGCCACCCTGTCGCTCTTCCATTACATCGAGGATGAGCTAGGGCTCACCATTGCCGTGAGCAAACGAACGATAACACTCGCCCAGCCCGACACTGAGGACTGCCGGTTGCTTGACGTCGATTCTTCTTCGTATCTGGCGGTCGTAACCAGCCAGACATTCGACTCAACCGGAACTCAATTTGAGTATGTCGAGGCGCGTTATATTCCGAGCATCTTCCATTTTCACGACACGGCAACGCGCACACCCCTACCCTAGCAAACGGCACGGAGCAGACTCTTCCCTAATAAATTTGTTCAACAAGAAAGCCGGGGCCCGCGCGATGCGGACCCCGGCTCAATACCGTGACGATATGTCAGTTACGTTCTACACGTAGAACAGGATGTCGTCGTAGGTCGGGACCGGCCAGTAGTCGGCAGCCACGATCTCCTCCATGGCATCCACGGCGGCACGCAGCGTATCCATAGCGGGAACGACCTCGTGCGCGTACACGTTGGCCTGCTCCTGGCCATCGAGGGCCTCGGCCTTCTGATGCACGGCGTCGAGCGCCTTGATGGAGTCGTTGATGGCGGTGATGCCGTTGCAGAGCTTGTTGAGCGTGTTCTGCTCGCACTGCATGGCGGCCTCAGCACCGGCGGCACGAATAGTCTCAAGGCCCTTAGCGACCTTGGTGGCATAGGCGGTAATGACCGGGCGATAGGTACGACGCGCCTCGCGAACCATCGTGGTAGCCTCGATGTTCATGAGCTTGTTGTACTTCTCGAGCTTGCAGTCATAGCGGCACTGAGCCTCGGCCTTGGTCAGGACGCCCGTCTCCTCAAAGAGCGCGATAGCCTTATCGGAAACAAAGGCGGGAAGAGCGTCGGCCGTGGTCTTGTTGTTGGCAAGGCCGCGCTTCTCGGCCTCGATGGGCCACTCGTCGGAGTAACCGTCGCCGGAGAACAGGATGCGCTGGTGATCGGTCAGCACCTTCTTGCAGTACTCGAGCGCGGCGTCCTGGAACTTATCCTCGGGCGTACCCTCGAGTGCGTCGGCGAAGGACTTGAGCGACTTGGCCACGGCGGCATCGAGCACCAGGTTGGAGTCGGAGACGTTCTGCTCGGAGCCGCAGGCACGGAACTCGAACTTGTTGCCGGTGAAGGCGAACGGGGAGGTGCGGTTGCGGTCGGTGTTGTCCTGCATCAGTTTGGGCAGGGTATCGGCGCCCAAGTCGAGCACGCCGCGCGTGGCATGGACGGAAGCTTTGCCATCGATGATCTTCTCGACAACCTCGGTGAGCTGGTCGCCCAGGAAGATGGACATAATCGCCGGAGGAGCCTCGTTGGCGCCCAGACGATGATCGTTGCCGGCCGAGGCGACGGAAGCGCGCAGGAGCTCCTGATAGTTATCGACGGCCTCGATCACCGCGGTGAGGAAGACGATGAACTGCAGGTTGTCGAGCGGGGTGTCGCCCGGATCGAGCAGGTTCTCGGACTCGGTGCCAAGCGACCAGTTGTTGTGCTTGCCCGAACCATTGATGCCCTCGAACGGCTTCTCGTGCAGCAGGCAGACCAGGTCATGGCGGGAAGCGATAAGCTTCATCTTCTCCATCATGACCAGGTTCTGGTCGATGGCCTCGTTGACCTCGCCGTAGACAGGGGCGAGCTCATGCTGGCAGGGAGCGACCTCGTTGTGCTTGGTCTTGGCAGGAATGCCAAGCGCCCACAGTTCATCGTCCAGGTCCTTCATATAGGACGAGACGGTGGGGCGGATAGCGCCAAAGTAGTGCTCCTCGAGCTCCTGGCCCTTGCAGGGAGCAGCGCCAAAGAGGGTGCGACCGGTGATGACCAGGTCCCTGCGCTTGCGGTAAGCGTCCTTCTTGATCAGGAAGTACTCCTGCTCATCGCCCACGGAAGGAACGACCTTCTTGGGGGTCTTACCAAACAGCGCCAAAACGCGCTTGGACTCACGCGAGAGCGCGGTCATGGAACGCAGCAGCGGGGTCTTCTTGTCCAGGGCCTCGCCCGTGTAGGAGCAGAAAGCTGTGGGGATGCACAGGACATCGTCCTTGATAAAGGCGGGGCTGGTGGGATCCCAAGCGGTGTAGCCACGGGCCTCGAAGGTGGCACGCAGGCCGCCGTTGGGGAAGCTGGAGGCGTCCGGCTCGCCCTGGATGAGGTTCTTGCCCGTAAACTTGGTAATGGCGGTGCCGTCGTGGTTGGGCTCGAGGAAGCTATCGTGCTTCTCGGAAGTAATGCCCGAAAGCGGCTGGAACCAGTGCGCGTAGTGCGTAGCACCCTTGGAGATGGCCCAAACCTTCATGGCGTGAGCGACGGCGTTGGCCACATCCAGGTCGAGCGGCTCACCCTCCTCGAGGGTTGCGGCAAGGCGCTTCCAAATGTCCTTGGGGAGGTAGTCCTTCATGACTTCCTCAGAGAACACCATGGTCCCGAAGCGGTCAGTAAGATCGGCCATACGGAACTCCCTTCGTATCGGCACCGCGTGAGAAGCGGTGTTGATTACTAACGAACGAGTCATAGCTTAGGCTCGCCGTGTTTCCGCGACATTACCGTTGTGTTGCTGTCGCGAAACCAATCAATGAGGTTACCGCATCGCGGCAGTATTGCCACCCTTAACAGCCAATGAACTGTATAAATTGCAGACCTCCCCGCATGGTTTAAGGGTAGTCAATTTAGGACGGGGCTAAATTGACTGGTATTTCGCATCAGATACCAGTCTTTATCACCCCGCACCCAATGAGCTGCGTTGTTATAGGGAATGCCGATAGCAAGGCATCTTTGATTGGTATCCCTAAATAGCGAGTAAAACTCCACCGTGACACAGTGGTGCTGTAGAATCCTTACAATACATCGCACTAAATATCTAAAGGAGCACGATATGCGCGTCGACGAGGTTTTTAAGCAGGCAGCATCCCAGGGCACTGCACCCGTTTCGTTTGAGATGTTCCCGCCCAAGGGCGAGCTTACCCTCGACACGGCTCGCGAAGTGGCAGGCAATCTGTGCAAGCTTTCGCCGAGCTTTGTCTCGGTCACCTGCTCGGCTGGCGGCTCGGGCAACGGCGCCACCACCGCCCCCATCGCGCATATGATTACGAGCGAATTCGATACGCCCTCGGTGGCGCACCTCACCTGTGTGGGCCGTACCCACGCCGATATCGCCGCCAAGATCGATGAGTACCGCACCGCCGGCGTGGAAAACATCCTGGCCCTGCGTGGCGATCTCCCTGCCGGCGCGACCGAGGACGACAAGCCCGCCTCCGACTACGCCTACGCCCGCGACCTCATCCCCGAGCTCGTCGACGCCGGCTTTTGCGTGGGTGCCGCAGCCTACCCCGAGGGCCACATTGCCTGCGAGGATCTCAACCTCTCGGTCGAACACCTCAAGCAAAAACAGGACGCCGGCGCGAGCTTCTTTGTGACGCAGCTCTTTTTTGATAACGAGTGCTTCTATCGTTTTCGCGAGCTTGCCGACAAGGCCGGCATCACCGTGCCCATTACCGCGGGCATCATGCCGTTTATGGGCAAGTCGCAGATCAGCCGCATGGTCTTTATGTGCGGCGCGTCACTGCCCTCCCCCGTCATCAAGATTCTCGCCAAGTACGAGAACGACCCCGAGAGCCTGCAGGCAGCCGGTGTAGATTATGCCGCCCGTCAGCTTTGCGACCTCAAGGAGCACGGTGCCGCCGGTCTGCACCTGTACACTATGAATCGTCCTGCGATCGCCGCGACCATTATGGAGCGCCTGGGGTAATGGAAAAACCGCACATCGATACAACCGCTGTCGAAGTGCCGGCCGACCTTGCGTCGCCGGCGCTTTACCGTGTCGATGCTGCGCACCATCCCCGTGTCGACCGTGCCGAGATGCTGCGGTATCTGGGTTACGGCGGCCAGCAGATTGAGCCCGAGCTGTCACGACGTATTGAGCTTGTGGTCGAGCGCCTTGAGCTGGACATTGAGCCCCGCGGCGTGCGGCGCGTGTTTACCGTCGATGCCACGGGCGTGGACGAGCAGGGAGAGCCTTGCATCCGTCTGGTTGGCACCAACGTTGAGCTGCGCGGTCGCGACATCTATCGACATCTCAAAGACGCCCGCTTTGCCGCGCTCATGGCATGCACCCTCGGCATGGACGCCGAGCGCCGCCTGCGTACCACGGGAGCCCAGCAGCCCCTGGAGGGAGCCGTGCTCGACGCCGCATGCTCTGCCTATGTAGAAGCCGCCGTCGAGCAGATGGACCAGCAGGTCAAGGCTGCGGCCGCTGCACACGGGCTCGCCGGTAACTGGCGCTTTAGTCCCGGCTATGGCGACTGCCCGCTCTCGGCCCAGCGCTCAATCGTGGCTGCGCTCAACGCCACACGGCTCATCGGGCTTACCGTTACCCCCACCAGCCTGCTCATGCCCACCAAGAGCGTGACCGCGGTGATCGGTCTGTTTGACGGCGAGGTCCACGACGCCCAGAGCCGCCCCACCTGCAATATCTGCCGCATGCGTGAGCACTGCCGCTTCCACGCCGCCCACACCACCTGCTATTCCAGCCATTAGGAGCCATCGATGTCTACTCCGCTTATCACTCATGATTCTGACGGCACTGCATTGGCGGCACCCGTTGATGCCGCACGTCGCAACGGTGCCACGTACAAGACGCGCACGATCGACGATCTGCGCATTAAGGACGATCGCCTGCGTGCGGCCATCGAGGGCACGGGGCATCTGCTGTTCGACGGCGGCATGGGCACCATGCTGCAGGCGGCCGGCATGAAGGCCGGAGCCCTGCCCGAGCTGCTCAACTTTGAGGAGCCCCAGGTCATTACCGACATTCAGCGACAGTACGTCGAGGCCGGCTGCGACGTGATCACCGCCAACACCTTTGGCGCCAACGCCCACAAGCTCGACGGTACCGCCACCGTGGCAGATGTCTTTGCCGCCGCTGTCGCCTGCGCCCGCGCAGCCGGTGCCCACTACGTCGCCGGCGATATCGGCCCCATCGGCGCGCTGCTGCGCCCCCTGGGTACCCTGAGCTTCGACGAGGCCTACGACCTCTTTGCCGAGGAAGTGCGTGCCGGCGTCGATGCGGGCGTGGACCTCTTTATTATCGAGACCATGACTGACCTTGCCGAGATCAAGGCGGCGGTCCTCGCCTGCCGCGAGAACTCCGACCTGCCCGTCTTTGCCACCATGACCTTTGAGGAAGACGGCCGCACCTTCTTGGGCACGAGCCCCGAGGTCGCCGCCATCACCCTCGACGCCATCGGCGCCGACGTTTTGGGCATCAACTGCAGCCAGGGCCCGGCCGAGCTCCGAGGACTCGCCGCTCGCATGCTCACCGTCACCGACAAGCCCGTTATGGTGCAGGCCAATGCGGGACTGCCCCGCGTGGACGATGACGGCAATACCGTCTTTGACATCCAGGCACCCGAATACGCCGAGGCCGTCGCCGGCATGATTGAGGACGGCGTGAGCGTCGTGGGCGGCTGCTGCGGCACCACGCCGGCGCACATGGCCGCCTTGCGCACGCTTATCGATAACCACACGCCCAGCCCGCACCACCGCAAGCCCAGCATGTCGGTCACGAGCGCCCAGACGGTCGTGGACCTTCCCTGTGACGGTCACAAGATCGCCGTCATCGGCGAGCGCATCAATCCCACCGGCAAAAAGCGCCTGCAGCAAGCCCTGCGCGACGGCGACCTGGACTACGTCGTGAGCCAGGGCATCAGCCAGCAGGAGCAGGGCGCCGACATCCTGGACGTCAACGTGGGCCTGCCCGAGATCGACGAGGTCAAGATTATCCAACAGGCCACCGAGCAGCTCCAAGGCTCCACGCTGTTGCCGCTGCAGATCGACTCCACCGATCCCGCCGCTGTCGAGGCCGCCGTGCGCCGCTACGCCGGCAAGCCCATCATCAACTCGGTCAACGGCAAGCAGCAGATCATGGATGAGATCTTTCCGCTGGTCGCCCACTACGGCACCAACGTTGTCGGCCTTACGCTCGACGAAGGCGGCATCCCTGATACCGCCGAGGCCCGCTTCGCCATCGCCGAGCGCATCGTGGCCGAGGCCGCCCGCTACGGCATCGGCCCGAACCGCATCCTCATCGACTGCCTGGTCATGACCGCCTCGACCAACCAGCGCCAGGCTGAGCAGATCCTGCGCGCCATGTCCCTGTGCAAGGAGCGCCTGGGCGTCAAATGCGCGCTCGGCGTTTCGAACATCAGCTTTGGCCTGCCTGCCCGCCCGCTGCTGGGCTCGGTCTTTTTGGCTGCCGCCTTCGGCGCGGGCCTGGACGCCCCCATCATGAACCCGGGCTCCAAGCGCTTTATGGACACCGTCTACAGCTATCGCGTCCTGAGCGTTGAGGACGAGGGCTCGACCGGATACATCGAGCGCTATGCCGGCTGGACCGATCCGTACAAGATCGCCGCCAACCCGGCAGCAGCTCAGGCCGCATCGACCGACACCGTGCCCGCCGCTGGTGTCACCAGCACCGACGGCAACGACGACCCCATCCGCCACATGGTCGTCTCGGGCCGCAAGGGAGAGATCGCTGCCGAGACCGAGCGTCTGCTGGCAGACCACGACGCCATGGACCTCATCAACAATCACTTTATCCCCGCCCTCGACGAGGTGGGCGTCCTCTTTGACCAGGGCAAGTTCTTCTTGCCGCAGCTCATGGCCTCGGCCGAGGCCGCGCGTGTGGGCTTCGACACCATCAAGCGCCTGATGCCCGCCGGCGAGATTGCCGACAAGGGCAAGATCTGCGTGGCCACCGTCAAGGGCGACATCCACGATATCGGCAAGAATATCGTCAAAATGCTGCTCGACAACTACGGCTACACCGTCTTTGACCTAGGCCGCGACGTCGATCCACAGGAGGTGCTCAAGACCGTCAAGGAGCGCGATATCAAACTCGTCGGCCTCTCGGCGCTTATGACCACCACCGTCGTCGCCATGGAGGAGACCATCAAGTTGCTCCATGCCGAGGTGCCGGGCGTCAAGATCATCGTAGGCGGCGCCGTGCTCACCCCCGAATACGCCAAGCAGATCGGCGCGGACTACTACGCCAAGGATGCCGCCGAAAGCGCGCGCATCGCCGAAGAGGTCTTTGGGCAGTAACACAACGGAAACAACCGAGCACCAAAACGTGCCGCATGCGCCACTTGGCACGTGCGGCACGTTAGAATAGAAAAGACTATGCTCGTTTTGGCAGATAGGAGCGCAAGGATGGCGATTACGCCCGCAGAAATCGCGGAAACCCGCGGCATGGTTGAGGAGCAGAACCTCGACATCAGGACCATCACCATGGGTGTTTCGCTCATGGGTTGCGGTGACGAGAACCTCGACCGCATGTGCACGAAGATCTACGACCACGTGACGCACACGGCTGAGCATCTGGTCGAGACCGCCGAGAACCTCGAGCGCGAGTACGGTATCCCCATCGTCAACAAGCGCGTTTCCGTCACCCCGGTGGCGCAGATCGCCGCGTGTTGCAAGGATGAGGACCTCACCCCCATCGCGCATGCCCTCGACCGCGCGGCCGAGACGCTCGGCATCGATTACCTGGGCGGCTTCTCCGCGCTCGTCCAGAAGGGCATCGGCGATGCCGACCGCCGCGTTATCCAGTCCATCCCCCAGGCGCTCGCCACCACGAGCCGCGTCTGCTCCAGCGTCAACGTCGCCAGCCTGCGCGCCGGTATCAACATGGACGCCGTGCTTATGGCCGCCCAGACCATCATCGACGCCGCTAAGCTCACGGCCGACCAGGACTCCGTCGGCGCTTCCAAGTTTGTCTGCTTTGCCAACATGGTCGAGGACTCCCCGTTTATGGCGGGCGCCGTCCACGGCGGCGGCGAGGCCGACGCCGTCATCAACGTAGGCGTCTCGGGCCCCGGCGTGATGGCCGCAGCCCTGGAGAAACTGCCCGATTCCGCATCGATGATGGAAGTCGCCGAGAAGATTAAGCAGACTGCCTTTAAAATCACCCGTGCCGGCGAGCTCATGAGCCGCGAGGCCGCCCATCGTCTGGGTGTCGAGAAGGGCATTGTCGACCTGTCGCTGGCACCTACGCCTGCCATCGGCGACTCCGTTGCGCGCATCCTCGAGATTATCGGCGTGGGCACCTGCGGTGGCCCCGGCACGACCTGCGCGCTCGCCATGCTCAACGATGCCGTCAAGAAGGGCGGCGTCATGGCCAGCTCCAGCGTGGGCGGACTCTCGGGCGCCTTTATCCCCGTGTCCGAGGACGCCGGCATGATCGCCGCCGTCGAGGCCGGCGCGCTTTCGCTCGAGAAGCTCGAGGCCATGACCTGCGTGTGCTCCGTTGGCTTGGACATGATCGCCATCCCCGGCGACACCCCGGTCGAGACCATCGCCGGCATCATCGCCGACGAGATGGCCATCGGCGTCATCAACAACAAGACCACGGCCGTCCGCGTGATCCCTGCCATCGGCAAGGGCGTGGGCGACTGCGTCGAGTACGGCGGCCTGTTCGGCCGTGCACCCATCATGCCGGTGAACCCCAACGCCGGCACCGTGCTTGCCCATCGCGGTGGACGCTTCCCGGCACCGCTGAACTCGCTCAAGAACTAGCTGAGGGGTGCTGGCGAGGAGCCCCGGGGAGGGCAAATATATAAGGTCGCCTGCTCGGACAGTCCTGACTCGCACGGAGAGCACATTAAGTGCTCTCCGGCTCGTGCGGAACTCGCGATCGACCTTATATATTTGTCCTCCCCGGGGCTCCCGCACAACGGGACCTCAGTTGGGTTCTATCCCGGTTGCAGTTGCTTCGCTCCTGCACCACTTGGCTGGTGCGGCGTTTTGGCGTTGGAACGGTTCTTTTTCTGATATATGCTTGTTGCGGCTCTTCTTTTGGGAGGGGCCGCTTTTTTTGTTGTGTGAGGAGGTTGGCCCGTGGTTGATGGGGAGATTCGTTCTGAGCTGCTTGCTGCGGATTGGAATGGCGAATGGATGCGTCTGCAGGCCGCTCGGCATCGGGCTGATGATTCTTTTGAATGGGATAAGCGGGCTCGGCATTTTCGGCCGCTTGAGACTGCTCCGTATGCCCGGGACTTTATGAAGCTGTTGGCGTTAAAGCCTGGTGAATCGGTGCTTGATATGGGGTGTGGGGCTGGGTCGATTGCCATTCCGCTTGCTCAGGCTGGGCATCCTGTGATTGCTGCTGACTTTTCCCCTGCTATGTTGGGCACGCTTGATGCTGGCATTGAGTACTATGGACTCGAGGATCGCATTACACCGCTTGAGCTTGCTTGGGATGATGACTGGGATTTGGTTGGACCGGTCACGAAAGCGGTAGATGTTGCCTTTGCCAGTCGTTCTGTCACCACGACCAACCTAAAAGGCGCGCTTGCCAAGCTTGATCGAACGGCTCGTCGGCGTTGTGCTGTTACGATGGTCGCCAACTCCAGCCCACGCTATGACCTGCACCTGATGAACGCCATCGGTGCCTCGGTTACCTGCAGTAATGGCTTTGTGTATGCCTTTAATATCCTCGTTCAGATGGGTGCCCTGCCGCAGGTTACGTACTTTGAATCGCCTCGTCGCGATACCTTCGATAGCCTTGAGGCGGGCGTGGCGGACTTCTCCCGCATGCTCGAGCGCGGTAACGAGGATAAGATCGACCGTCTGCGCGACTACGTTGCTCAGCATATGACTGAAAATCCCCATGCTGGCGAGCCGGGGTCCAAGGGCGTGCCGCAGGGACGCTACATGCTCGACCACGTCCGCAAGGTCCGTTGGGCGTTTATTGCATGGGAGCCGGTCTCTTAGGGCCGTCCATAGACCGCTTTCGGCCGCCGTACACGTCCGCCTGTAACCCGCGCTGTTCTCCCGCTCGGCATCCGCATTCTTTTTGAACTGGGCAAACACGCCCCACACCGCGCCGTTCCTGCGCTATCGTGGGACAGCTCACGTAGATTAAGGCCCCATCGCGGGGCGCCCCATACATAGAAAGCGAGAACCCATGGCACTGACAGGAGCCCAGGTCAAGCAGCTTCGCAGCATGGCCCATCACCTCAACCCCGCCATCATCATCGGCAAGTCCGATATCAACGAGGGCACCGTCGAGCAGACGGTCGCCTACCTGGAGAAGCACGAGCTCGTTAAGTGCTCCGTGCTGGACGGCTCCAGCCTTTCCGCCCGCGAGGCCGCCGAAGAGCTCGCCGATCGCTGCCATGCCGAGGTCGTCCAGGTTATCGGCCGCAAGTTCTCGCTGTATCGCGAGTCCTCGCGCAAGGATATCGAGAAGATTAAGCTCGTCTAAGAGCCAACGATCCGGCGAGCCAACATACATTAAGCTTGCGAGCGTCCGAGCAATTCGGACGCTCATTTTTTATCGCTCGACGAGCACGCGGTTGAGCCTGCCCTCCACCAAGCGCTCGTACAGACGCCGCGTCTCGGGCTCGGGCACGCCATTGACCTGCTCCCTCAGGTGATGCATATGTCCACTGTACAGCTCGACGATATCGCGTCGTCGCCCCGCCGCACCGTAGACGCGCATAGCGCAACGCACCATGTCCTCGCGCGCCGTCTCTTGCCGCAGCCCCGACTCCACCAGCCATACCGCCGACTGCAGGTCGTTTTCTTCTAGGGCGGCATTCGCGCCCCGAATCATGCAGTCGATATACTTCGATTCCATAATGCGTCGCATACGCAAAAAGTAGGTGGGATTACAGCCATTGGGAACATACAACGGGCCGGCGTAGAGTTGCTCGATCTTAAGGCACAGCTCGACCAGATGGGGTCCGCGCGCACCTGTGCGATTTCCCAAAACTTCGCGGCTTATCTGATCAAACAACCGCACGTCAGTCTTGACGTAATCGCCGTTAAGCCCAATGCACTCGTTTTGGATCAGCACACACGACTTGCCGTCCGGTGTCGGCCCCAAGGCCGAACGCAGGCGCGATATCGTCGAGTACAGATTGTTACGAGCGCTATTGAACTCGGCATGGGGCCACAGCTCCATAGCCAGCGTCTCGCGGTCGACCAGCGCATCCATACCCAGCGCAAGCCGCTCGGCAAGCGTCGCCGCTTTCTTGCGGCGCCACATCTTATCCGTGATGGGAAACCCGTCGCGCTCGGCGCGAAACGCCCCAAACATGCGGATCTCGATATGGCCAATCGCATCGACACCCTCGGCATCACCGGCCTGGAACAGACGCTCGCCTTCGCCCTCAAAGTCGTCACGCAGCGAATATCGCGACAGCTCGCGCACCGGGAGCTTCTTTCGAATTCTAGCAGCCGGCTCACCCAGACAATGCATCGCAAGACGCGCAAACAGCCGATACGACGGATCCAAAATCCCTGGGCGGTTCATGGACATCCAGGCTGCAAGGTCGCTATCTCGGCCCGCACAGGCCAAATGCAGCGCCACCATCCAAGCCTCGGCACCACCGACCTGTGTCCGACTCAAATCGAGCAGCTCTGCCTCTTCGCGCACCGATACCATCGATGTATTGCGTAAGTACGCCGCGCGCTCTAGCAGCAGTGCGTTGTCGCGTATGTATCCAATCGATTCCTCGGCAAGCCTGAGCACCTGCACCGCACGGAATTTGGCATTGACCGGACGCCCCTCGGCCAGCGACTGCCAGCCTTCCAGTATCAAGCCAAACAACTGGACTTGATTGTCACGCACGCGCACGGCAAAACGGTCGAGCTCATTGAATGCCTGCTCGTCGGTCACCGGCATGCCGGCAAGCAGGCGCCGCGCCGATAACACCATGCGCACCCAGATGGCGAGCGCTCGGATTCCACGCGCTTCGAGTGCCTCGAGCGTCAGGGCCATCTCGTCATCACGCTCATCGACCCCCGCATACGATCCATCAAATAGCTCCGTCAACATGCGGTCCGCCCGCACAAACGTCCCCGCGATATCGAGCTCGCAATCGTAGGCCTTATCCGTTTTGAGCCCCGCGAGGATCTCACCGCCCTTCGCCCGCTCGGTCAGCCCATGCTTTATCTCGACATGAGCGGACAGCATGTCGAGTGCGGCACAAGACGCCTCACTTTCCAACGCTGTACGGCTTGCCGGAAGCCCCAGACCGCTATCTCCATAACAGGCGGCCGTAAACGCGTGCGCCACCTTCCACGACACGGGATCGAGCTCGCAAATCGCTTGCTCGCCCGCACGCTCGATAATTGAGGCCATATACCGCGCGAGCTTTGTATTGGAGACGCTCACCGCCGCCAGATAGATGCCGAGCGCCTCGTCAGGCGTCGGCTCCGATGCCTGGCCATCTGCCTCGGACTTTCCCAGCGCCGCGCGGCAGACATCCCCTCCATGCCCTGTCAGGGCCAGATCGACCCCATACTGCCCGGCAAACTCCAACACCGCACTGCGGTCCAAAAACGCGTCGGCGAGGTCCATCGCGATATCGCAGCGCCCCGCTTTAATCAATATACGCGCCGCCCGCACAACGAGTTCGGGGCGAATTTCGGCGACCAGCTTGCGCAATCGTAGGCGTGCGTTGTCCTCGGTACCCAAGCAGGTAAAGCTCCGGTCTGCCGGATCAACGCCAAAAATGGGATAATCGCGGACAAGATAGGACTGGTCAATCGCCGAAAGCCTAACACCGCAAGCCTCGAGCTCCGAAATATTGCCCTCACCCATTAAGACCATCAAGCATGCCACGCTAAACAGGGCGTTGTTCTCGAGCGACGCCAGATCAACAAGTGCCGCGCCGTAGATATTGACGATCTCGTTTTCGAGCATCTGGGCAACGTCTCCCTGCCCGTATAGTCCCGACTGCATAGCCGAAACGAGCTCGGGCACGCCCTGCGTGAGCTGATAAAAGTCGAGCGATGTGCTGATCGAAAACGCCGATGCCCACGCCGAATACTCATAGGCATGCACCTTGAGCATCTGCGCATTGATCTTAACCGAATCGCCCAGCCCATGAATCAGCTGACGATTTGAAGGACGACAGGAGATAAAGACCCCTATCCCCATAGCGCGCAGGCCGCGAATCCTGTCGATGAGGTCTTCGGTATCGTGCTGATCGAGGTTTGGCACATTATCAATCGCGATAAGGGAGTGCGGTTTGTCTTTGAGTTCTTCGGTAACCACCTCGAGCTGCATAAACACCTCGCGCCCAATGGCGCGATCGGCCTCGATAATCCGCACGGGGCCTCGCGTCGGGTCGCATTTAACCTCATGGGTGTACTGCAGCAGCACCGAGGTCTTCCCAAACCCGTCGGGCGCATAAAGAACCACGATGCCGGCCTTTCGGCCCTTGGCGATAAGCTCATTCATCAAGCGTTCGCGTCGCACCATATAGCCTCCGCCCAGCGGCATCAGCTCGAGGTCGTCTATACCGCTCAAATCGTTTACCATGCCCGCTCCTCAACTCGACCGTATGGACACTGTAGCCGCAAGACCATACAAGCCGCGCTATGAATAGAGCGACCTTGTGTTTTAGGTTGTCTTTTGGTACGCAAGCGGCAAGTTTTTGTACAGCGAGGGCCGATTGTTATTAATCCCCCGACTAATCGGTCTTTAAGCAGGTAAATGAGCTTGTCAGCTTGTCCCATCTAAGCGGCAGTGTAACGCAAATGAACAAGGTTCAGCTATGTCATTCAACTCGCCTAGCACCCGCTACCGTCTACGACCTTTTAGTGGCATTTTTGCATAGAATCTGATATGGAATGAATCAAGCTGTTGGGCATCCGGCATTCGTCAAGCTTGCGGCAAGATTTTGGTCAAGTGGACAGAAAGGGATAGCAAAAAGGCCCCCGCAAAGCGGAGGCCTTAGGCAAGGCTATGTCGAGGTGCAGGATTCGCGCTACTCGCAGAGCGAAAGGGCGGCCTCGTCGGCAACGACAAC
>CAUHHV010000018.1 GCA_959606065.1 uncultured Collinsella sp. | reverse complement strand
GCGCATAAAGAAAGCCTCCCATTTCTCATGTCCAAGAAATGGGAGGCAGTTCACACGGAGGTCGGGCTTTTTGCAAACGCCGACGTATTGACGAATTTGGAACTGCTGGAAATACGAAACTATGCCGGTTTACTACGATGAAATGAGAAATTCCAACTACGCCGGCTTTTCGCAAAAAAGTGCAAGGCATCTACCTGCGGTTTTAGTTCAACAAGTTTCGGAGTGATCGCGGTTGAGCGATTCATCGTAGTAAACCGCCACAGTTTTGGCGGAGGCAGTCAGATTTGTGGGTGTTAAACCAAAGATTGTCCCTTTTGACTAGTCGTTTAAGAACGTCCTCAATGACTAAGTTGCAGGTGGTTGCGGTTGTGTTACACTAACGCTGCGTATATGACGCAAATATCTCGATACAGATCAATGATGTCCGTCGGTATTTGACGGAGCTAGACTGTTTAGCCGCCCTGAAGGTTTATGCAGGGAGCATGTGATCACAGGGCTTGAAAAGAAAGTTGAGCAAACACTGTGTCTGATCAACAGCAAGAAAACGAAATAACGACGACGCAAGCCGCTCCCGCTGCACCGGTTGCGTTGGACCAGGTCGCGGCGCCCGCGCAAGCCTCGGCTCCTGAGACGCCTAAGGCTGCTTCGACGCCTACGTCTTCAGCGGCTGAGAAGGCCGTGCCTGCAACTGGTGAGGAGGCTGCTCCGGCAAAGCCCAAGCGTACGCGCCGCACGGTCAAGCCTGCCACTGACGGCGAGGAGGTCACCAAGCCCAAGCGCCGTACCACGCGCACGACGCGCGCCAAGCGCACCGTTGCAGCTGACTCCTCGGCGCCGATTTCCGATGAGGTCGCGCAGGCACGTGCGTTGGCGCAGATTAGCGAGGCTCAGGTGGTGCGCGCCCGCCGTCGTGCTGCCGAGCGCGAGGCCGCGGCTCTGACCGAGCTTGCAGCTCCGTCTGTGCCCGAGACGCCTGCCGCCACCGAGACCCCTGTCGCCGACCAGCCGACCGAGAAGCCGGTACCGCGCACGCGCCGTCGCACGGCTGCTAAGGCCGATCAGGTAACTCCCGAGCTCACTGAGGCTTCGGTCCGTTCCGCGGCAGGGGAGGGCACATCGCCTGTTGAGCCCGCTGCGCCTGTCGAGAGCAGCGAAGTTCCCGTTGTCGATCCGGCTTTGCGCCCGCACCGTCGCGGTCGCAAGCCCAAGGCCTTCGTCGAGGCCGAGAAGGCCGCGGCCGCGGCCGTCGCCGCTCGGGATGCTGCGGCGACTGCCGAGTCTGCAACCGCTGCCGATGCACCCGTCCAGGATGCTACGACTTCCGAGGCCGTTTCTGCCGATGCCGAGCCCGCCGACGTCCGTCCCGGTCGCAGCCGTCGTACTGCTGCTAAGCGCACGTCCAAGGCCAAGGCTGCCAAGAAGGGTGCGTCCGAGGATTCCGCCGAGACGACCGCCGATGCATCGATTGGTGCCGCCGAGCCCCAGGACGTCGAACAGCCTGCGTCCGAGAAGCCCAAACGCGGTCGTAAGAAGTCCGCTAAGGCCAAGGCGTCCGAGCAGCAGGCTGATGTCGAAGCGCCGGTCGATTCCGGCGCCGAGGCCAATGACGCCGCTGCGGCCAATGCCGACGCCGCCGCAACCGATGGCGCCGCGCCCGCCGAGGCCGAAGACGGCGCTCGCCCCAACCGTCGCCAGCACAAGCGCAATGACGACCGCAGCGACCGCAAGGACGAGCGCAACAACGATCGCCGCAACCGTCAGCGCGATCGCAAACAGCGCAACAAGGAGCGTAACGCCGCCCCCACCGAGCCCACGCTTTCGCGTGAGGAGCTCGCTGCCATGAAGGTCGCCGAACTGCGCGAGAAGGCCAAGGAGTTCGAGATCGAGACGACCGGCAAGAAGAAAGCCGAGCTCGTCGAAGAGATCTACGTCACCGCTGCGAAGGCCGAGGGCTTCCGCGATATCAAGGGCATTCTGCAGATTCGCCCGGACAGCTCCGGCATCATCCACGCCCATGGCTACATGAAGTCCAACGACGACGCCTTCGTGCCCGCCTACCTCATCCGCTCCGCGCGCCTGCGCACGGGCGACGTCATCGAGGGCTCGCTGCGTCCTTCGCGCGGCGGCGACAAGCGCGCCGGCCTCGCCAAAATCACGACCGTCAACGGTCTGGACCCCGAGCAGATTCGCAACCGTCCCAAGTTCGGCGACCTCACCCCGGTCTATCCCAATGAGCCGCTGCGCATGGAGCACGGCAAGGACTCCATTACCGGTCGCGCCATCGACATCGTGTCGCCGATCGGCAAGGGTCAGCGTGGCCTGATCGTGTCCCCGCCCAAGGCCGGCAAGACCACGATCCTCAAGAAGATCTGCCAGTCTATCTCGATTAACAACCCCGAGGTGCACCTCATCTGCCTGCTCGTCGACGAGCGCCCCGAAGAGGTCACCGATATGCAGCGTTCCATCAAGGGCGAGGTTGTGGCGTCGACCTTCGATATGCCCGCCGACAACCACACTCGCGTGGCAGAGCTTGTCATCGAGCGCGCCAAGCGCATTGTGGAGCTGGGCGGCGATGTTGTGGTGGTGCTCGACTCCATCACGCGTCTTGCCCGCGCCTACAACTTGGCGGCGCCCGCCTCAGGCCGCATCCTTTCGGGCGGCGTCGATTCGGCGGCACTGTATCCTCCCAAGCGCTTCCTGGGTGCAGCCCGTAATATCGAGAACGGTGGCTCGCTCACCATCCTGGCCTCTGCTCTCATCGACACCGGTTCCAAGATGGACGAGGTCATCTTTGAGGAGTTCAAGGGCACCGGCAACATGGAGCTTAAGCTCGACCGCGACCTGGCCGACCGTCGCATCTTCCCGGCTATCGACCCCGTTGCCTCCGGTACGCGTAATGAGGACCTGTTGGTCGACGAGCAGATGCGTCCGTTTGTCTTTGGTCTGCGACGCATTCTTGCCGGTATGAACAACACCGAGCGCGCAGCCGCATCGTTTATCAAGGGTCTTAAGGGCACCAACACCAACCAGGAGTTCCTGGTGCGTTCGGCCAAAAAGCACAGCGACTACGAGCAGACGTTCTAGGTTGTCATCCACACGCAGCGATAGCCATCAATGCAATAGAGGGTCGGGGCTTTGAGCCTTGGCCCTTTTCCATATCGCCGCTCCGCGCTTATTTTTAACCATAAGACCGACGAGCAGCAGGTTTCCCGTTTCAATCCGACATCGTCGCTTGCAATCGACGGGGCGGTTTCGCATAATAGCTTTTAAGCTTCGCGACGGAAAACGCAGATGAAACGAACCATATACCGTTGCTTTGGGGCATAGCCCCGCTTCATCTTCTCTCGCGCAGCCAACTGAATGATGCGATTTGGGTGCTGGAAGATGGGGAGAGCTCATGGCTTCTTCTGATGCAACACAACGAGCAGTCCTTGCCGGACTTTCGTGCGGGATCGGCCTTGCCGCTCCCGTGGTTATGTATGCCGCGACGCTGCCGTTTTCGTCTGTGAACGAGACAGTCGTGGCGGGTGCGGTTCCCTTCGCCGTGGGCGCGGTGGCGGGCGTGGGTATCTATGCCGCCTCGCTGGGTATCTCCGAGTATCGTGCGCAGCGTGAAGAGCGTCTGTTCCAGCCCGATGCCATGGGCGGTGCCGCCAATCTCAATCAGCATCAAAGCGAGTTCAAGACCGCCTCGATTCCAGCTCAGCAGCAGGATGCGACTCCTTACGCTGCGGCTTCTGCTTCTCAGGCTCAGGCGGAGCAGTCTACCTCGGCATTCCTTTCCGGCCTGACTGGTGCGTTCCAGCGCCGTTATGCCGATGATGGTGTCCCTACCATCGCTCGAGCTGCAGATGCTATGGACGAGGCCGAGGCTTGGTCCATGATCGACAGTATGCTCGACGACGATTCGCCGGTGAGCTGCGACCCTGCACACTCGCGCGACGTCTATCAAGTCGCCATCGACGAGCTCACCAACGGCGGGCAGACCGGCTCCTTCAATCGCGACGACATCGCCGCCGCGGCACGCGCCGTGTCTGGTTCCCAGGCCGCCCCTGCGGGCAGCACGGCGGCTTTCGTGGCACTCGTTGCCAACGCGGCATCCAATAACGCCTACAGCGCTACCTCGTCGGACGCGAACGCTTTTGCCGATAATTCGTACGTTGATGAAGCCATGACCGCGGACGAGGAGGCCGTTGCCGCCCGCCGTGCCGCCGAGAGCTCGCTTTGGGGCGCTCCTGCCCAGCAGCAGGCGGCTGAGGCTGCGCCGTACAATGCAAACCTCGCCAGCATGCCTATCATCTCCGGTGCCACGGACATCGATCTCGATGACCTCGATGAGCCTGCAGCCATCACCGCATCGATTGATGCCCAAGATCGCATCGACACCGGCGACCTTCCGGACGCCTCGCTCGAGGTTGATGTTCCCATGGCCGATTACTCGGGCCACGAGGACATGTGGGCCGCCGCCACCGCGATTCTGGATGAGATTGACGAGCCTGCTCCTGTTGCAGCCCCCGCTCCCGTCGCTGCCCCTCAGCCTGCTGCCCCCGCCTATGTCGGCCGTCACAGCGCTGTGTTCCCCGAGGATACTGCCCGTATCTCGCGCGAGAGCATCGAGCGGGCCGAGGCTATTGCCGCCGGCATTATGGAAAACCGTCGTCACGAGCGCGTCAATCAGATCCTCGAGGAAGAGATCGAGCGCCTGCAGTCCTCAACTGCCAAGCGTACGGGCCGTGCCTATCTGAGCGTTATCGAGGGCGGTACCGCCAGCTTCGCGCCGCTCCGCGCGGAGGCATAACTTCTGCATGGTTAAGATCAATCGAAAATGGGCGGTTGTAACCTGCCTGATGGCGCTCTTGATCTGGGGCAATTCGCTGGTTCCCGGCTCGGGGTCGGGCTCGCTGAGCCTAACGGTCATGGAAGCTATCCGCGGTTTCCTGCACGGCGTGGGACTTCCATATGAATGGGTGACCAACTTTGTTGTTCGCAAGTGCGCGCATTTTACCGAGTATATGGTGCTCGGCATCCTGGCAACGCATGCCTTTGATTTTGAGGGCCGGCGCACCTTTGACGTGCTGCTGCCCACGGCGGTGTTCCTGCTGCTGATTCCTTCGATCGACGAGACGATTCAGCTCTTTGTGCCGGGACGCGCTGGCATGATCACCGATGTGATGATCGACTGCTGTGGAGCGGCAACGGGCGTTGTGCTCCGATATCTCTTACGGTGGCTGATGTGCGCCAAAAAAGCCGCCTAGGACGTATTGTTTGGTCCTAGGCGGCCTTTTTTATTTGAGGGCTTATATGGGGCGTGGTGGCGTCGTTCCGTAGGTCGGATTTGCCGAGCGCGCCACGCCCTGTGGGTGCGTCTGCTACTGAAGCGCCTGTGCGCCCAGGGCCAGGCAGCCCATGATGCCCTGCTTGCCCTCGAGGCTGTTGTTGACAATATAGGAATCGATGTCGTTGACCTCGGGCGTGACGATATAGCCGTTGAGCATCTCGGCGCACTTTTTGCGTGCGAGCGGCACAATGGGGGTGTGGTCGGCCACGCCGCCGCCGATGATGATCTTTTGCGGTGCGTAGCACAGCGTGTAGGTCATGAGCGCCTGTGCCAGATAGCCCGCGAGCAGATCCATGGCCTCCGGGTCATCGGCCATGTCTCCGGCGCTCTTGCCATCCCAGCGCTTTTTGACGCCGGGACCGGCGATGAGGCCCTCCAGGCAGTTGTCATGGAAGGGGCAGGCACTGTGCTCGCCGATGGTGTCACGCGGGTCGCGTGTGACCAGGATGTGACCGGCCTCGGGGTGCATCATGCCGTGGACGAGCTGACCGCCCGAGAGCACGCCGGCGCCCACGCCGGTGCCGATGGTCAGGTAGACAACGTCAGTGAGGCCCTGGGCGCAACCAAAGGTGACCTCGCCGAGGCAGGCGACGTTGACGTCGGTGTCGTAGCCGCAGGGGACGTTGAGCTCGTTTTGGATGGTGCCCAGCAGGTCAAAGTAGCGCCATGCGGTCTTGGGCGTCTCCAGGATCTTGCCGTATTGGGGCGAGGCGGGGTTGACCGCGGTGGGGCCAAAGGCGCCGATGCCCAGGGCGGAGATGCCCTTGTCTGCAAACCATGCGTTGACGGCCTCGACGGTCTCCTGCGGGGTCGTGGTCGCGATCTGCTCGCGCTTTAGGACCGTACCGTCCGCATAGCCCGTGGCGCAGACCATCTTGGTGCCACCGGCCTCGAGCGCTCCGATAAGCTGCTCTGCCATAGTATTCCTCTCTGGGACGAGTTGCTCCGTGACTAAAGTATAGCGCTCAAAAAAATAAATGAGGTCGCTATAAAAAGAAACCTCGTGGCCCAACGGGTTCACGAGGTTTCTTTAGTGCCTTTAGTTACTGACCGTCCTTACCCGCGCGGTTCGATTTTATCACGCAGAGACTTGAGGTTCTCCAGTGCCGCGTTAAGCGTCTCGTCTCGTTTGGCAAAGTGGAAACGAATCAGATGGTTGACGGGCTCGCGGAAGAAGCTCGAGCCGGGCACGGCGCCCACGCCCACCTTGGAGGCCAAATCCTCGCAGAAGTCGAGGTCGCTGTTATAGCCAAACTCCGAGATATCCATCATCACGTAGTAGGCGCCCTGCGGCACGTTGTGCGTGAGTCCGATGCTGTCGAGTCCCTGACAGAATAGGTCGCGCTTGGCGGTGTAGAGGTCGAGGACCTCCTGGTAATAGCTGTCGTCGAAGTTGAGGGCGGTGACGACGGCCTCTTGCAGGGGAGCGGCGGCGCCCACGGTGAGGAAGTCGTGAACCTTTTTGATGCGCTCGGTGATTTCGGCAGGAGCGATGGTGTAGCCCAGGCGCCAGCCGGTGATGGAGTAGGTCTTGGATAGCGAGCTGCAGCTGATGGTGCGCTCAAACATGCCGGGCAGCGTGGCCATGTACACGTGCTCGTGGGGCGCGTAGACGATGTGCTCGTAGACCTCGTCGGTGATGCAGTAGGCGTCATACTTTTTGCACAGGTCGGCGATAAGGGTGAGCTCCTCGCGGGTAAAGACCTTGCCGCAGGGGTTGGACGGGTTGCATAGAACGATCGCCTTGGGATCGTTGTCGCGGAAGGCCGCCTCCAGGACCTCACGGTCAAAGTCAAAGGTGGGCGGGTTGAGCGGCACGTAGATAGGCTCCGCACCCGAAAGGATCGTGTCGGCGCCGTAGTTCTCGTAGAATGGCGAGAAGATGACGACCTTGTCGCCGGGGTTCGTGACCGTCATCATGGCGGCCATCATGGCCTCGGTGGAGCCGCAGGTGACCACGATGTTCTCGTTGGGGTTGATCGGCATGCCCATAAAGTGCTCCTGCTTGGCGGCAAGCGCCTCGCGCATGGCCTGGGAGCCCCAGGTGATGGAGTACTGGTGGTAAAGCGGCTTGGGGTCGGTGGCAATGGTGCTGAGGCTATCGAGCAGCTGCGCCGGGGGATCGAAATCGGGGAAGCCCTGCGACAGGTTGACGGCACCATACTTGTTGGAGATGCGCGTCATGCGGCGGATGACCGAATCGGTAAACGCCGCCGTGCGGTTGGAGAGTTCTTTCATGCCTATCCTTTCGAGCATTGGGTGGAGCAAGTTTACTCCTATGGAACCGGTGGGATTTGCTCGAAACGGGCTCGAAAAACTCTTTTCAAAATTCTTGAAAATTGGGGCTTGCATCGCGTGGCGTTCCTTGCAATAATAGTCGAGCGCGAAGCGCACAGGACACGGTGGGTGTAGCTCAGTTGGCTAGAGCGACGGGTTGTGGTCCCGTAGGTCGAGGGTTCGAGTCCCTTTACCCACCCCAGTTCTTGCTTCGTGTCGATATCGGGTCGTTAGCTCAGTTGGTAGAGCAGGGGACTCTTAATCCCAAGGTCCAGGGTTCGACCCCCTGACGGCCCACCACACGATATCTCCTCTAAAGTCCGCCACCACGGACTTTAGCTTTGGGTCGTTAGCTCAGTTGGTAGAGCAGGGGACTCTTAATCCCAAGGTCCAGGGTTCGACCCCCTGACGGCCCACCAAAGATTGTTAAGACGGTCAACTTCGGTTGGCCGTCTTTTTTATTAACCTCGCATGAGGCCGAACCCGTAAGGGCACAGACGCTTTACAAGTCGAGCCTGCCCTGGGGGTCGGTGAATCCGTCTGTACCCTCCTTGAGCTTTTTCTCGTCTTCTTTCACGCGACGTTCGAGCTTCTTTGTATCTTCGGCAGGCGGTAGGTTCTCGGGTACAATTCCGCGGTCGATGAGGCTGCCACGCACGCTTGTGTTGTTCTCGACGTGCTCTTGCTTGATCTTGTCCAGACCGTACAGGTCGTGTTCCTCGGCGTTGAAGGCCGTCATCGAGTTCGTAAGGTCCTTTGCTTTGATGAGGACATCGGCTAACCTGTCCGCCAATGCCGCGCTCTTGGGTATGCCGAGCTGCTGCTTCATTTCCGCCGTGCTTCTGCCGCCGAATAACGCTTCATCGCCCTTCGACTTGATGATCGCGAATCCTTTGGAGTCCACGCCGCGTTTGAATGCAATACCCGAGAGCTGTTTCTCTGAATCGGATAGCGAGTGGCGCGCCTGTAAGCGCTGAATCTCTGCGAAGCGCTGCTCTATGAGCTCTTGGCGGCGCGTCTGCACGGCAAAGTATGCTTGGGCGAGTGCAATCTCTGGCTTGTTTGAATCTCCGTTCTGGGCGATTAAATAGCATGCATAGCGCGTAAGCTTGTAGTCTTTAACCGCACGAGCGGCGACACCGGCAGTTACCATTTTCGTGGTGTCACGAAAATGGGAATCAACTGGAGTTTTATTTGTTTCGCACGAGACTTTTGCCCTCTTAACAACTTCGGCGAAGTTCTCCCATCGAGTGTATCCCATGGGTTCCATTAAATCGCGTGCGAGCCAATACTCAACGCCGTCTTCCACATTGGCGTAGCTATCAAGTTTGACACGCCACTTCTCGATATCTCTACTGTCCATATCTCCTCCTCGCTGGTCTATTGTCTATGCAGGCTTTGCACGCTCTGTATTCGGAATAAGGATACGCTGCCGTGCGGACACGAATGGGCCCCGTGCCACTTCGAGCTCACGGGGCCCATAGATATCGATTAGTTGTGTTCTGCTTTAGATAGGTGTCCAGTTTAATTCGCTCGATAGTGCGAGCCCAGGCTTTCGGTTCGGTTGCGCATGGCTTTGACCATTTCCTGTGCTAGTTGAATCTGCGACTGTATGCGGGCGAGCGCAGCGATTTCGCTGTCGTTGGCATGCGGCTTATTTAGAGCTGTGGCATCATCTTGAATGTTTTCAAGCTCGTGTAGTGCCTCGGATAGGCCTGTTTCGGTCCTGTTGATCATGCAATAGGTGCTCATCGTGTGCCTTAGGCTGTGTGTCAGGCGTTCGGCATCTGTTGCGGCTATGCCGTACTGGGGGAGGGCGATATCCGCCTTCAGGGCTGTCTCGGGCTCTTTCTGTGCTGCTTGGGCTGCCGATGCGCCTGCGATGCGCCCGAACACGATGCCGTTGGCGCTTGACAAGCCACCAATGCGGTCGGCGCCGTGCATGCCGCCTGTCGCCTCGCCGCAAGCGTAGAGGCCCTCAACGCCCGTTTGCGCGGTCTTATCGATCTTGATGCCGCCGTTAGCGGCGTGGGCATACATCGCAACGCGCATCTCGTCAGTCGGGGCGATGCCGTGCTCGTCTTGCAGCCAGGTGGCAAAGGTCTGCACAAACTCTGGGACATCCTCGCGGGGAAAGTCGTAGTGGAGTGCCAGGCCTTCGACACCTGCCTGATCGATGACGAGATCGATGGCGCTGGAAGCCAGGCGCGAAGTGAAGGGACCGTATCCGGAGCGTTGCTCAAGCAGGTCGTCCAGCTTGTCGTCGGCAATATCTACCGGCTGGTCTACATGTACGTAGCGCCAGGTTTTCTCGTTGAAGACCAGGTTGCGCTTGGGCTCGATGAAACCGGGCATCATCTGCATGAACTCTATATTAGTAAGTGTTGCGCCGTGCGCCAGCGCGATGGCCTGCGAGGAGCTGAGCACATCAGCCGACGTAAGGCTGCGCTCGAACAGGCCGCTTGTGCCACCGGCTGCGATGATCGTGGCCTTGGCGGCAAAGGGCACGATTCGATTTTCGGTGAGGTCGTAGAGCACGGTTCCGGTTATTCTGCCGTTCGTGTCCTCAACAAGGTCGATAAGCTCATGGCGGGGGAGCAGGCGAATGCCGAGCGACTCGATCCGGGCTGTCAGAGCGTCCTCAAGGGGTTTGCGGGTGAGGCCGCGCCACATGCGCGTCTTGTGGTCAAAGCAGGGGATAAACTGCTTTTGCCGAGCGCTCTCAGCGCTTTGCGGACGCTGGAGCTCAACGCTCAGGTCTTGCTCGAGCCATTCAATTGCCTGGGGAATGCCGTGGACAAACGTCTGGACAAGCTCGGGGTCGGCGACGCCGCCACCAACGGTCTGGATGGTGTCGATGAGGTCTTGTTCGTCGTCTTCGTTAACGGGTCCGATAAGCCCCAGGCCCCAGGTTCCGGGGAAGAAGCTCGATCCACTCATAGTCTTACCGGCGCTTGCCACAGCGACGGTTGCGCCCGTGCGCGCCGCTTCGATGGCGGCGCAAAGGCCCGCAATGCCAGATCCAATTACCAGTACATCAGTCGATTCCATCGGATTCCTTTCTCGTCCGGCGCATTGTCGCATGGGCGATTGGCAATGGGTCCGGAAAGACTCGGCAAATCGGTAAAGGGCACATATGGCAGGTGGGCGTCATGGACGCTCTGACGCTCCATCTCATCACACCTCGTATTTCGCCACAACTGATATATCGGCATTAGCTACCCTGCGACAGTGCAAACAAAAAGAGCCGCCACCTTAAAAGGTAGCGGCTCTAAAGCTCAACTATATGAGCATCGCGCGGGCGCGATTAGGCCTTGAGGGCCTCCTCGACGGCGACAGCGCAGGCGACGGTGGCACCGACCATGGGGTTGTTGCCCATGCCGATGAGACCCATCATGTCCACGTGTGCAGGCACGGAAGAAGAACCGGCGAACTGGGCGTCGGAGTGCATACGGCCCATGGTGTCGGTCATGCCGTAAGAGGCAGGGCCGGCGCCCATGTTGTCCGGGTGCAGGGTACGGCCGGTGCCGCCACCAGAAGCGACGGAGAAGTACTTCTTGCCAGCCTCGAGGCGCTCCTTCTTGTAGGTGCCAGCGACGGGGTGCTGGAAGCGCGTGGGGTTGGTGGAGTTACCGGTAATCGAGATGTCGACGTTCTCGTGCCACATGATGGCAACGCCCTCGCGGACGTCGTCGGAGCCGTAGCAGTTAACGGCAGCGCGGGGACCATCGGAGTAGGGGATGGTCTCGACGACCTTGAGCTCGCCCGTGTAGTAGTCGAACTGGGTCTTCACGTAGGTGAAGCCGTTGATGCGGGCGATGATCTGAGCGGCGTCCTTGCCCAGACCGTTGAGGATAACGCGCAGCGGCTTCTTGCGAGCCTTGTTGGCGTTCAGAGCCAGGCCGATAGCGCCCTCAGCGGCAGCGAAGGACTCGTGGCCAGCCAGGAAGGCGAAGCACTCGGTGTCGTCGGAGAGCAGCATAGCGCCCAGGTTGCCGTGGCCCAGACCGACCTTGCGGTCCTCGGCGACGGAGCCGGGAACGGTGAAGGCCTGGATGCCCTCGCCGATGATGGCGGCAGCCTCAGAAGCGGTCTTGGCGCCACGCTTGACAGCGAGAGCGCAACCGAGGGTGTAGGCCCACTCGGCGTTCTGGAAGGCGATGGACTGGGTGTTGTTGACGATCTCACGCGGGTTGAAGCCCTTGTCGGTGCAGATCTGCAGAGCTTCCTCGAGGGAGGCGATGCCGTTGTCGGCGAGGCACTTGTTGATCTTGTCAGCGCGGCGCTCGTAACCTTCGAACGTAACAGTCATAGTTATTTCCCTCCCTTTCTACTCGTGAACCGGGAACACGCTGGCGACGGAGTGAGTCTCCTCGTCGGTGCGCGGGTCGATGTACTTGGCAGCGTTCTCCCACTGACCATAGTGGCCCATAGCGCCAGCGATGGCCTCCTCGGGGGTCTTGCCGGCCTTGACGGCGTCGGTGAACTTGCCGAGGTTCAGGAACTCGAATGCGATGATCTCGTTCTTGTCGTTGAGAGCCATGCGGGTGACGTAGCCCTGAGCGAGCTCGAGGTAACGAGCGCCCTTGGCCTTGGTGCCGAACATGGTGCCGACCTGAGAGCGAAGGCCCTTGCCGAGGTCGTCGAGGGAGGCGCCCACGGGCAGGCCGCCCTCGGAGAACGCGGTCTGGCTGCGGCCGTAAACGATCTGCAGGAAGATCTCGCGCATAGCAACGTTGATGGCGTCGCAGACGAGGTCGGTGTTGAGGGCCTCGAGGATGGTCTTACCGGGAAGAATCTCGGAAGCCATGGCGGCAGAGTGGGTCATGCCCGAGCAGCCGATGGTCTCAACGAGGGCCTCCTCGATGATGCCGTCCTTGACGTTCAGCGTGAGCTTGCAGGCGCCCTGCTGAGGTGCGCACCAACCCACACCGTGCGTAAGACCGGAGATGTCGGAAATCTCCTTAGCCTGGACCCACTTGCCCTCCTCGGGGATGGGTGCGGGGCCGTGGTATGCACCCTTGGCAACGGGGCACATGTTCTCCACTTCCTGTGAGTACTGCATGCCTCTCCTCTCTATCGTGTTGGCGTCCCGTCTGGGGGTCGTGGCTGGCGATTGCCGGGCGACCCTTCGAAAGGGACATGACATGCAGCCCCTATAATACCGCGAAATGCACGGAATATTCGGCGAACGGCTCAGTTTTCGTAGCGAGAAGTCCGGAAGTTTTAATTGAAACGGTTTAACTATATGTTCTGTGGTCGCGAACTTCCGTAGAGGGGGTTCGTCTTTGGCAAGCTTTTGGTCGGCTCTTGTATGCGTTGCGGGGTCTGACCTGTTGCAACGGTGCCGTCCGCCGCCCGTTTACTGCCTTTGGCCGCGCGAGTGTATTGTTTTGCGTGAATGTTTTGATGGCACGCTTCAATCGTGCTGTATTGGATGGCAATCAGATCCCGGCGAAGGGAGCGCCATGCAGCGCGTTTGGAGAACGGTTACCGGCTTTTACCATGTCTGTGCCCGCGGTGTGGGCAAGCAGCTCATCTTTGAGGGCGATGAAGACCGGTGGGAGTTTTTGGAGTTGATGCGCGACTGCTGCCGGGAGGCAGGCGTCACGGTTATCGTCTGGTGTCTTATGGGCAATCACGTGCATCTGGTGCTGGCAGATTACGAGGACGCGATGAGCGCGGCGATGCACCGGCTGCTTTTGACGTACGCGCGGCGGTTCAATAAACGCACGGGGCGCACAGGTCATCTGTTCCAGAACCGTTTTGACCGGCGCTCGCTCGATACCGACTGGCAGGTGATGGAGGCTATTCGCTCCGTACACGCCGATCCACAGGAGGCGGGCGTTGGCCTAATCGAGCGTTATCCCTGGAGCAGCTTTGCGGAGCATTTGCGCGCTTACGACGGTGACGCGGCTGATGTCGCGAGGGGATTTTCTGATCCTTCTTGCGTGCTTGAGCTCTTTGGTTCTGCCGAGGGCTTTATTGCCTATTCACTTTCGACGCCCGACGGCGGCGAGCCAGCGCTGGGCGATATGAAAGAGACGGAGTGGGAACGCCACGCCTTTGCCGGCAAGATGGCTAAGGAACTCGGGGTTCCGCTTCGCGGGGTTAAAGCCGCACCGCCGGCGCAGCGCGATACCGTTATTTTTGGATTGCACGATGCCGGTTTCACGGTGCGCCAGATTGAGCGCTATACCGGGATTGGCAAAAGTACCGTTTCTCGTATTGTGCGTGCTTGTGCGCAGGTGGACGCGCAAGCCGAGGGCTCGAAATAAAGGCAGAAAAGAAAATGGCCGAATCGCGAAAGTCAAGCGATTCGGCCAACAGAATTCTTCAGATTTGAGACAACTATTACTGATTATTTTGTCCCGTGAGCATGCCGTCGAGGGTGCGCCAGGCGAGCTCGGCGCACTTGACGCGGGCGGGCATGTGTGAGATGTCCTGGAGCTGGGCGGCCTCGTCCAGGTCTTCCAGGTCCTCCTCGGAGAGCTGCTCGCCACGAATCATGGCGAGGAAAAGCTCTGCCAGACGACGCGCCTCCTCGACCGTCTCGCCGGTGATGAGGTCGGCCATGATGTCGGCGCTGGCCTGACTGATGGCGCAGCCGTGGCCGGTAAAGGACGCCTCCTCGATTACATCGTTCTCGACGCGTAGCTGCAAGGTGAGTTCGTCACCGCAGCTGGGGTTGATGCCGTCGTGCTCGTGCGTGGGGGCATCCATCTCGTACTTATAGTCGGGGTGCGAGTTGTGCTCCATAAACGTGGTGGAGGTGTACAGATTACCCATTGAACGTGCTCCAAACGTGATGAAGGCCGGCGATGAACTTGTCGATATCGGCCTTGTCGTTGTAGAAGGCCACGCTGGCGCGGCAGCAGGCGAGGTTCTCGACGCCCAGCCAGGTGAGCAGCGGCTGCGCGCAGTGGTGACCGGCGCGGATGCACACGCCGTCCATGTCCATGATGCTCGCGACATCGTGCGGGTGGATACCCTTGACGTTAAAGCTGACGACGCCGTGATGGTTGTCCCAATAGATGGAGCCGATGATCTGGACAAAGTCGAGCTGCATGAGTTCGCCCATCAGGTAGTGGACGAGTGCCTTCTCACGGGCCTGTATGTTTTCGTAGCCCACCGTGTTGACCAGGTAATCAAGCGCCGCGCCCGTGGCGAAGATGCCGGCGGCGTCCTGCGTGCCGGCCTCGAACTTCTCGGGGACGGGCGCCCAGACAGCGTCCTGCTCGGTGACCGAATCGATCATTTCGCCACCGGTGAGCATGGGCGGCATGGCGTTGAGCAGGTCCATCTTGCCCCACAGCACGCCGATGCCCATGGGACCCATAGCCTTGTGTGCGCTAAAGGCAAAGAAGTCGGCGCCCAGGTCGGCCACATCGACCGGCATGTGCGGCAGCGACTGCGCGCCGTCGACGACCAGATAGCCGCCGTACTTGTGCACGAGCTTGCCGAGATTCTTGACCGGGTTCTCGACGCCCAGCACGTTAGAGACCTGACCCACGGCCAAGATCTTGGTCTTGGGGCCAACCTTGGCAAGCACTTCCTCGGTGGTGAGTTGGCCGGTCTTGGTGGGGTAGAGGTAGACGAGCTTGGCGCCGGTCTCGCGGCAGACCTGCTGCCACGGGATCAGGTTGGAGTGGTGCTCCATGATGGTGATGACGACCTCGTCGCCGGGCTCCAGCACCGTGGGCGCAAAGCTCTTGGCGACCAGGTTGAGCGACTCGCTGGTGTTGCGAGTGAAGACGACTTCGTTGGCCTGGGCGGCGCCGATGAGGTCGGCAATCTGCTGGCGGACCTTTGTGATGGCATCGGTGGCCTCGACGGACAGCGAGTACAGGCCGCGCAGTGGGTTGGCGTTCATGCGCTGGTAGAAGTCGCGCTCGGCGTCGAGCACGCAGGCGGGGCGCTGCGCGGTGGCGGCGCTATCGAGGAAGGCGATCTCGGGATGCTGCTGGAACAGCGGGAACTGCGCCTTGTAGGGATTCGTCTCGATGTCGACGGTAGGCCAGCCGCGCGAGGCCTCGTCGCTGGCGTCGAGCTCCATGGGCTCGGGGGCGGTGCAGGTATCGCATTTAACGTGCTCGGTATCGATCATGCGAGCTCCTCTTCAAAGTTGTCGATCAGGTTGTTGCCCAGACGGACGACGGCGGCGCGGGTGCGCTCATCGGTGGCGGAAAGCGCGGCGTCCTCCAGCTTGGCGCGGATGAACAGGTCCTCGGCGGCATTTTGGTCAAGGCCGCGACAGGCGAGGTAGAACAGCTGCTCGTCGCGGACGTGGCCGATGGTGGCGCCGTGGTTGCCGGCAACGTCGTCCTCGTCGCACAGGATGACGGGGACGGTCTTGTTGTCGACGCCTTTGTTGGCCAAGAGTACCGTCTCGCGCTCGGTGCCGACGGCGCCCTTGCAGCCGTGCACGAGGTCGATGGTGCCGCGGTAGACCTTCTTGGACGTGCCAGTCAGCACGCCGTTGGCGTCGATCTCGCACTCGGTCTTGCGGCCGCGGTGGCGCAGCTCGTAGTTAAAGTCGCGCACCTGCTCGCGGGCGCCCAGGTAATCGGTGTCGATGGTCACCTTAGCGGTGTCGCCCAGCAGGTCGCCAGCAAGGCCGGTGGCGCTGGCGCCAGCACCCAGGACGATGTGCTGCACGTTGACGCGCGCGCCCTCGTCCAGGAATAGGCCGGTGTCGTCGAGCGCGATCCAGCTGTCGTCGAGCGTCTGCGTGCAGGTCACGTTGACGGTGGCGTTCTCGTGGGCGCACACGCGCAGCACGGAACCCACGACGCCCTCGCCGGCAACGGGGGAGTCCAGGGCGATTTGCAGGTCGAGCGTTGCCTGCGGGCGGGCGACGACGTCGATGGCGGCAATCGCAGCTGCAGCGTCGACGCCGCTTACGCGCACGGTGGCCGTGGCGTGCTGGTACGCGGGCACATCGATGACGATACGCTTGGCGGCGTGCTCGGCCAGGTAGGCGTAGGCGGCCTCGCCCATGCCGGTCTCGAAGGCCTCGGCAGGGGAGAGTTCCTCCTCGAGCTTGATGGCGCCGGCCTGGTAGGCGGAGGTGGCGGGCACGTCGAGCTCGGTTTCGGGCGTGATGCGGGCACGATCGGCGGCATCACCGGGGGCAGCGGTACGGCGCTTGGGGAAGCGCTCGGCCATGGCTTCCATGGCGGCGTCGAAGGCGTCGGCCGTGCCGGCAAACTGCTCGTCCAGGCCCTCGACCTCAACGGCCTCGGCGGGAGCGGTGACAAGCTCGTCCGAAAGCTCGAGCTTGGTCTGGTTCATCTTGAGCCAACCCCAAGTGGCGGCCGGCATCGCATTAACCTGCTCGAGCGTGGTTGCAGCGGTGTTGGTTTCCTGTTTCATTATCCGATCGCTCCTTCCATCTCGAGCTTGATCAGGTTGTTCATCTCGACGGCATACTCAAGCGGCAGCTCTTTGGAGACCGGGTTGGCAAAGCCGTTGACGATCATGGTGCGGGCCTCTTCCTCCGAGATACCGCGGCTCATCAGGTAGAACACCTTGTCGTCGCCGATGCGGCCGATGGTGGCCTCGTGGCCGATGTCGACGTTCTTGGCGCGGATGTCCATGGCGGGGATGGTGTCGGAGCGGCTTTGGTCGTCGAGCATGAGCGACTGGCAGCTCACGGTTGCCTTGGAACCCTCTGCCTTGGGCGTGGCCACGATAGAGCTGCGGAAGGTCTGAATGCCGCCGCTCTTGGAGATACCTTTGGTCTCGACGGTTGCCGAGGTATCGGGCGCGTTGAGCACGACCTTACAGCCGGTATCGAGGTTCTGCCCGGCGCCGGCAAAGGTGATGCCGGTAAAGCTCGACCGGGCGCGGCGGCCGTTGAGCACGCTCATGGGGTAGAGGTAGCCCACGTGGCTGCCGAAGGAGCCACTGATCCACTCGATATCGCCATCCTCGTCCACGCGCGCACGCTTGGTGTTGAGGTTGTACATGTTTTTGGACCAGTTCTCGATGGTCGAGTAGCGCAGGTGCGCACGCTTGCCCACAAAGAGCTCGACGGCGCCGGCGTGGAGGTTGGCAACGTTGTACTTGGGCGCGGAGCAACCCTCAATGAAGTGCAGGTCGGCGTCGTCCTCGACGATGATGAGCGTGTGCTCAAACTGGCCGGCGCCCTTGGCGTTAAGGCGGAAGTAGCTCTGCAGCGGGAAGTCCAACTTGGTGCCCTTGGGCACGTAGACAAACGAGCCGCCCGACCATACGGCGCCGTGCAAGGCCGCAAACTTGTGGTCGGTGGGCGGGATGAGCGTCATAAACTTCTCGTGGATGAGCGGTTCCCACTGTGGATCGTGCAGGGCTTCTTCAATACCGGAGTAGACGATGCCCATCTTGGACGCCGTGTCCTGCATGTTGTGGTAGACCAGCTCGGAGTCGTACTGCGCGCCGACGCCTGCCAGGTAGCTGCGCTCGGCGTCGGGGATGCCCAAGCGCTCAAAGGTGTTCTTGATGTCGTCGGGCACCGACTCCCAGTCGTGCTTTTGGTCGGTGTTGGGCTTGACGTAGGTGACGATGTTGTCCATGTCCAGGCCCTCGATGGAGGGGCCCCACGTCGGATCGGGGAAGCGGTTGAAGATCTCGAGGGACTTGAGGCGCAGGTCGAGCATCCACTGCGGTTCGTCCTTCTTGGCGCTGATCTCGCGCACGATGTCGGGCGTGATGCCGGCGTCGAGGCGCTCGAATCCCTCCTCGCCATAGGTGAAGTCGTAGAGGCTGCGGTCGATGTCCGCGACCTCGGTGCGGTTCTTGGTCATTGCGTCGCCCCTTTACGCCTGCTGCCCGGCAGCGGCGGCCTCGGCCTGGGCGCGCTGCTCGGCGGCCTCGCGCTCGAAGGTCTCAAAGCCGTTCTTGTCGATCCAGGGGATGAGCGAGGCGTCGTCCTCGCGCACGATGTGACCCTTGACCATAACGTGGACGCGGTCGACATCCAGGTGCTCCAAGATGCGCGTGTTGTGCGTGATGATGAGCATGGAGCCGTCGCAGCTCTTGCGGTAGGCGTCCATGCCGTGGCTGACGGTGGAAAGCGCGTCGACGTCCAGGCCCGAGTCGGTCTCGTCGAGGATGGCGAGCTTGGGCTGCAGCAGCAGAAGCTGGAGCATCTCGACCTTCTTCTTCTCGCCGCCCGAGAAGCCTACGCCCAGCTCGCGGTTGAGATAGGCGGTATCCATGTTGAGCTCGGCCGCGAGCTCCTTCACGCGGCGGCGGAACTCCTTGCCCTTCATCTCCAGGCCGGGGCGGCCGGCGATGCTGGCACGCAGGAAGCTCGATAGCGGCACGCCAGGGATTTCGACCGGGGCCTGGAAGCTCAGGAACAGGCCGGCGCGCGAACGCTTGTCGGTGCTGAGCTCGGTGATGTCCTGGCCGTCAAAGACGATGCGGCCGTCCTGCACGGTGTAGACGGGGTCGCCCATGACCAGGTGGCCGAGGGTAGACTTGCCGGCGCCGTTGGGTCCCATCAGCACGTGGGTCTCGCCGGCGGCGACGTTGAGGTTGACGTTGTGGAGGATGGTCTTCTCGTCCACGGAGGCGGTCAGACCCTCGATGGAAAGCAGCGGATTTGCGCTCATGCTGTCCCTCTCTGTATATGGTGTACTCATAGGTGTACTAAACCCTAGGAATCTTCTCGGAATAAAGTTACTATGGGTTCGGCGTTAGTCAAGGGAAAACCCGACTAATCCACTCGACTTTTCAAATTCTGGGACAAAATAACCTGTTGTGTTTGTCCCACTTACTTAAGATTTGGGACAAACAAACCTGGTTATGTTGTCCCAGATGCGATGGGAGGGTAGGTATGCTCATTTCTTCCAAGGGCCGCTATGCCCTCCGACTGATGATCTATATCGCGGCGCTTGGTGACGCCGAGGGCAAGATTGCCCTTCGCGAGGTCGCCGACCGCGAGCATATCTCGCAAAAGTATTTGGAGCAGCTGGTTCGTCCGCTTATGAAGGCGGGCCTGCTTAAGAGTGTGCGCGGCAAGGGCGGCGGCTACATGATGGCCAAGGACCCGGCCGAGGTGCGTGCCGGCGACATCCTGCGTGCCGTTGAGGGCAGCACGGCCCCGGTGGCGTGCGATGGCATCGACAACAGCTGCACCCGCAGCGACCTTTGCTCGACCGTCAAGTTCTGGCGTGGTCTGGACGACGTGATCGAAAAGTACGTCGACGGCGTGACGTTGGCCGACCTTGCTGCCGTCCCCGAGATCAACTTCGACATTAAGCTGTAGGGCTGCAGATGGTATCTCTCGACAAGGTGTACAAGCAAATTGAGATTTTTGCTCGGGAATGTGACGCCGAGAGGGTTGTGCTGTTTGGTTCTCGTGCCCGCGGTGACAACTTGCCTAAGAGCGATATTGATATTGCTGTAGCAGGTTGCCGGGATTTCGACCGTTTCTCATATCTGATAGAGGAGCGTCTTGATACTCTTTTAGATATAGACGTCGTCAATCTGGATGAGTCCTTATCGCAGCAGTTGCTCGATGAAATTGCCAGGGATGGTGTGATTCTGTATGAAAAAATATGAGAACTTTGCCAGCGCCTTGGCGAATCTTGAGGATGCACCCAATCAGGATCTTAGCAATGATTTTGTTCAGAGTGGATTGATTAATAAGTTCAACCTTCAGTTTGAACTGAGCTGGAAGCTCCTTAAACGTCTGCTCGAGTATGAGGGCGCCACGCTTGCTGCATCGGGGTCTCCTCGTGCCATCTTGAAGGAAGCCTACCGATTCTACGACTTTATTGATGAGGCGGCATGGCTAGATATGCTCAGAGACCGCAATACGAACGTCCATATCTATGACAACAAGCTCGCTCAAGATTTGATTCAGCGAATCTTGAACGTCTATATCCCTGCTTTCTGTCAGTTGAGAGACGGGCTGATGGGACGCTACGGCGATCTTCTTCTGGTGCCCGACGACCAGTTTGTTTAATTCCTTTAGATTTCGCGGATTTCGCGGAGGGTTGTTGCCGTTTACCGAGGGGTTGTTGTGCAACAACGGGCGAGCTGCAATACTTACTCTTATCTTTGCAAACTGCACTTTAACTACACCAATGCAGGGAGGATCTTATGCAGCGCAAGCATTCTGCTATTGTCGCGGGCCTGACGCTGGCGCTTTCGTTTGGCGCCGTTTCCGTGCCGGCACCCGCCGCTGCCGAGGAGCCCACGCCGGGCGTTGCCTCGGGTGCCACCGATATCGATAAGGGGCTCTATACCCAGCAGTCCTTCTCGGGCGTGCTGAGGTCGGTCCAGGGCGTTTCGTTTGTTAACGTGACTCCCGAGATGAAGTACTTTACCAAGTACGAGAGCCATGGCAACTATAACCAGGGCTTTTCGTATGGCGACGGCTATAACGCGCTGGGTTATTACCAGTTCGACCGTCGATGGTCGCTCATTCCGTTTATGAAGCAGGCCTACAACTACAACCCCGAAAAATACAGCATGCTCAAGGATGCGATTGATCGCGGCAGCGAGATTTCCAACACGAGCAATGCCATGTACGAGAACGGCCAGCTCACCGAGTTGGGCCGTATTGCGCAGGAGGCTTTCCAAGGTGCTTATAACACCGACCCTGTTGAGTTCTCGGCTCTGCAGGATGCGTATGCGTACAACTCGTACTATGCGGTGACCGAGGCGTGGCTCAAGAGCGGCCTAGGTATTGATATTTCGGGCCGTGCCGATTGCGTTAAGGGCATGGTGTGGAGCATTACCAACATGTGCGGCACCGGTGGCTGCAGGGACTTCTTCCGTTGGGCGAATCTCTCCAACGATATGTCCGACCGCGAGTTTGTGACGGCGCTCTCCAATAGCGTGGTCGATAACGTTGCCACCAAGTTTTCGAGCCAGCCCCAGTATCATGAGGGCTGGAAGAACCGCTACCGCAACGAGCTGAAGGACTGCTTGGTTTATATCGCCGAGGACGAGGCCGCTGCCGCTGCGACGCCCGTGCAGCCCGAGCCTACGCCGGCGCCTGATTCGAATGACGACTCGCGTGACGATGCTAACGATGACAGGATGGATGCGCCCTCGACCGATGCTGACGGTGATGGCTCTGCTGGTGGCACTACCAACAACGGCTCTACCTCGAACGGCTCCGATTCAAACGGCTCTGCTGCGGGCGATTCGTCTTCAAGCTCTGCCGGCAATACGGACAGCGACGCTTCTGGTTCGACCGGCGCTGGCACCTCTAACTCATCCACCGGCTCGAGCGATTCGTCCGTTGGCACCGGCTCTAACAACGGCTCCGGCTCTGACGCAACCCCTGGTTCCGATGCTTCCAAGGATGACTCGAATAAGGCGCCGGACGTTCCCGTTGCTTCGCCGGACAAGAAGCCTTCTTTCTCCGAGCAGCTTGGTTCTACGCTGGGCTCTTCGCTGATGGCTGGCGTCAATAACGGCTCGACCCAGAACAAGGGCAACTCTGATCAGGTTTCCACGGAAAAGATCGAAGCCGCAAAGGGCGACTCCAAGGACAAGGCTTCCGAGAAGACCGAATCCGATAAGGGTTCTAGCTCTGAGGAGAAGAGCGACAAGTCCGAACAGAAGAAGGACGAGGATAAGAAGTCTGAATCTGAGGAGAAGGACAAGAGCAAGGCCGAGGGCGAAAAGAAACAGTCCGAAGACGACGACAAGAGCGGTGCTGACAACCGGGTCCAAGAGCAAAATGACTCCAAAACGGTGACCACCACGACCACGACGACTACAACTACCAAGTCCTCGGGCGGCAACATGCCCAAGACGGGCGACTTGATCGTGATGGCGAGCCTTGCTAGTGCAAGCTTGGCCACACTGGGCGCTACGTCTATCGTAAGTGGTAAGCATAAGCTCGATCAGCAGAAGAAGGCTTCTGGGGAGGACGGCTCGGAGGAGTAATCTTCTAGATCGTTTTCTATAAAAGTTTGGGACGGGGTCCGGTGCGGCGGCATCGGGCCCCTTTTTTGTTGTGCAACGATTTGTTATGCCCCCTCGGGGGTCTGTTGCTACCGTTGCCCGAAACGTTTGCATGTCGATATTATTGTGCTCTACCCGCTCGCTACAATGGGCATCGTGCTGCGTTAGAAGGAGAGTTTACGGTGTCTGAACAGGTGAATTGTGGTTTTACTCATGCGTTTGGTGCACGGTTGCTCAATCATGCGGATAGCGCAGCTCTACCGGTTGATGTACACGACTTTTCCGATGCAATCAATCGGTGTTTACTCGTCGATAAGACTATGTTTATTGCCGATATATTGGACAGTGAAGCACCTGTTGCGTTTTGCTGTCGGCCCAAGGGTTTTGGCAAGAGCATGAATTTATCGATGCTCAAGTGCTATTTGGAACGACCTGATCACCGGCTGCCGGATCGAAGCCTGTTCGCTGGTACCCAGATTTGGCAGGCGGGCGGCGGTCGCTATCGTGATGAGTACGCGAGTTATCCGGTCATCATGCTCGACTTTACAGTTGCCGCTGCGAGGCGCGACGCCGATGCTGCGGCGGCTATTCGCAGCGCTGTCGCGAACGAGTGCGCCCGATTGCTGCCGCTGCTTGCCGCGCCTGATCTGTCAAGACGTGAGGTTCGTCTTATCGAGAGGGTGGCGCGTGGGGTGGCCAGCGATAGGGAGATCGATGCGGCGCTTGGCGTGCTTATTAAACTGCTCCAGGTAGCTTTCGATGAACATGTTGTTCTTCTGATAGACGACTACGACGCAGTATGTCCAAAGCGTTTGGGCGCTAAGGACGACGGTAGCGTGGATTCCCTAGAGTCGCTCAGCCGAATGTTGTTCGACACCATTGCCGACGCCGGCGACTCGTTGCGATTGACGTGTCTTATGGGCGAGCGCCCCGGTCCTGCCGAGTTCGCGTTGTCCCAACGTGGGGTTTCCTATCGGTCGGCGACACCGCTGTCGAGCTGGTGTGATCGATGGTTCGGTTTTTCGGACGACGAAGTCCAGGTGCTGTTGGATCGCATCGGTCGCAACGGCTGTCTGGATGACGCGCGTGAGTGGCTTGAGGGCTATCTGTTTGGTGGTTTTTATTGCTCGATCCCGGAGCGCGTGGTGGACTACGCACATCGCGGTTGCGTCGCGCCCGTTCGGGCAGATCTGTATGGTTACGCCGACCGTCTGAGCGCATGCGTCGGCGACTGGAATCTCATGCGCCTGTCCGCATTGTTCGATTTGCTTGAGCCGCATGGGTTTATTGAGGCGCCAGTGCATGTGCATGCCGAGGAGGCCGATGCTGCCAAGCCCGAAGATATCTGGACAGCGCTGTATCTGTCTGGATTTCTTACGACGGACATGACGGGGCATTCGGAGGACGGCGCGTGCCTTCGTTCCCTGCGTCTGCCTAGCAACGAAGTGCGTCAGGCGCTCCGTCTTGTAATTCTGGAATGGTTTGAGTGCGCCGTTGAGGACGTTGGAGTTATCGACTCGTTCCATGACGGGCTGTGTCGAGGAGACGAGGACACTGTAAAGCAAGCTTTGAGCTGTGCTATCGGCGATCTGGGCATCGATGTGGGCCAATCAGATATGCCGACAGCCTATCATCTGGCGCTTCAGGGGCTCTGCTTTGGACTGCCCGGCTATTGCAATCCCAGCTCCAAGCGAAGTGGCGTCTCGGATCGCTGGGATATCCAGGTGATTCCCACCGGTCGGGTGTTTGACGTGGCCGACACGCTCGGCATGCTCGATGAGCGACCGCTCATTACGATCAACATGTTGTACGACCCTGGCGTCGATGCCCTGGGCCTGGAATTGTTAGCGGTTCAGGCGCTGCTCGACATAGAGCGCGACGGCATCGATGATATCCGCGTGCCGCGCCCCGCCGTCGGGCGCATGCGTTGGGGCTTTGGCTTTGACGGTCAGCGTGTGTCCGTGGTGTGTCAACGACTGTAGCGGCGGGCGAAAGCCCTTTACTGTTCTGCGTCCTTCATGGGCGGCATGGGTTTCCAGTTGGGATCCTTAACGATCTTGCGGGCGTCCTTCATGCCACGGCGCAGCGCCGGAATGCCGGTCTTAAAGCATTTGTCGACTGCTGCCAGACGAATGAACTCCTTGCAGAAGGTCGCGGCATTGCCCAGACGGAACAGCACGGGGTGGTAGTCGCCGTAGATCTGCATGTAGCGTGCCAGATAACCGCGGTTGCGCATGATGTAGTAGCGGTTGGTGTCGCTCGTGGAGTTGAGCTGGCGCTTGCCGGCGATATCCCAGTTGGAGACGGCGCGGGCGCGCTTGAGCACCACGTCGGCAACCACGGCGGCGGGGAAGTGCTGGCTGGCCACGTAGCCGTAGCAGGCATCGTCGCCGTAGATAAAGAAGCGCGCGTCGGGCAGGCCAATCTTGTCGACCACGCGGCGCGAGAACATGCCGCCCTCAAAGCACAGTTGGTTCATGGTGCGGTAGCCCTCGGGACCCAGATCCCACTTGGCGACGGGGTTGGGAATGCCGAGCGAAAGGATGAGCTGGTACTGCCAAAAGAAGGCGCCGCCGTCAAAGTCCAGGCGCGAACCCTGGATGACGTCGTAGCGGTCGGTCCACTTGGCCAAGCGCTCGATGCCTTCGGGGATGACGAGCACGTCGTCGTCCATGACCCAGAACCACTGGGCGCCCAGGTCGTAGGCGCATTTGGTGCCGGCGGAGAAGCCGCCCGCACCGCCGCCGTTTTCGAGCTGCGGGGCGTAGATGACACGGTCGGTGCCGCCCTGCGCGTCGGGCTGCTCGGTGTCGATGCCCCACAGGTTGGCCAGGCGCTCGTTGAATGCGGCGCACATGGCCTCGGTCTCGCGCGAATTCTCGTTATCGACAATCACGATGCGCCAAGGCGCGGCCGTGAGCTCGGTCATGGAGTCGAACAAGTTGGCCAGGAGTTCCTGGCGCTTGTACGTAACGACGACGATGGCGAGCTTGTCGATGGGGGCGGGAAGGGTTGAAGGCATGGGGCAATATATCCTTTCACGCGCGGCGGGCGAGCGCTGCACGGAAGCTATCGAATACGTCCTTGGGACTGTCCTATTGTAAAGGCTCGGCGCACCTTAGCGGCAAGCTTTGAATAAAACGCAGGAACCTGCCATGGGCCCGCCGCATGACGTGGGGCTGCTTTGCCCGCAAGAGGCTCCATAGATTATATAAACGCCCGCTGGCGCGCTGACCCTTTGATACCATGAAACGACAGGTATTTCCTAAGGAGCACATTTGTCTACTAACGCCTCTGACAGCCCTGTTCTGTCGCTGCTTATTCCCATTTACAATGTTCAGCGCTACCTGCGCGAGTGCCTCGATTCCGCCCTGGCGCAGACGCTCAAGGATATTGAGATCATCTGCATTAACGACGGGTCGACCGACAACTCGCCGGCGATTATCCGCGAGTATATGGAGCGCGATGGGCGCGTCAAGATGATCGACAAGGCCAACAGCGGCTACGGCGACTCGATGAACCACGGACTGGACATGGCACGTGGCAAGTACGTTGGCATCTTGGAGTCCGATGACTTTATGGCGCCCGACGCACTTGAAAAGCTTGTCTCGACCGCCGAAAGCAATAATTCCGACTTTGCGAAGGCGAACTTTGATTTCTACTGGTCTAAGCCCGAGGAGCGCCGTTCGCTGCACGAGATGTTTAAAGCCAAGGACTGCGGCAAGTCGGTACACCCGAGCGATACGACGCAGTTCTTTAAGCAAAAGCCGTCGATTTGGTCGGCCGTGTACCGTCGTGATTTTCTTGAGCGCAACGGCATTAAGTTCCTGCCGACTCCGGGGGCATCCTTTCAGGACACGTCATTCGCCTTTAAGGTGATCGCGTGCGCCGATAAGGCTGTTTACCTGCATGATGCCGTGTTGTCGTATCGCCAGGACAACGAGAATTCCTCGGTCAATTCTTCGGCTAAGGTCTTTTGCGTCAATACCGAGTATGCCGAGATTGAGCGTTGGATTCGAGAGGATTATGCCCGCGACCACGCAAGCGTCGATGTCGCGCGCATGCTCAAGTTCAATCAGCTCATTAAGTACGATTCGTACATGTGGAACTACGTGCGCCTGGCGCCTAAGTTCTATAAGGAGTTCCTGGTGCAGATGGCCAAGGAATTTCAGGCGGCCTTGGACGCCGGGGACTTTTCGCTTGACGACCTCAAGCCGTGGAAGCGCGCAAATCTCGCTGCCATCCTCAAAGATCCTGAGGGCTGGGTTGACGAGCACCCGAGTTTTGCGACGGATGGTGCCTTGGGGCGTGCTAAGTATTACGCCTCGGTTGGAGGCCCAGGCGTGGTTGCTGCCTTCCTCATCGAATCGCTGAGGGGGTAGGTCGGCATGGGAGAGGCCTCGTGTCCTAAAGCTACCATTGTCGTCCCCGTTTACAACTCTGCGCACTCCATTCAGCGATGTCTCGATTCGCTGTTGGCCCAGTCCGAGCGCTCGATTCAGGTTGTCTGCGTCAACGACGGTTCGACTGATGATTCGTTGAACGTGTTGCGCCAGATCGCGCAGGCCGACGATCACGTACTGGTGATTGACCAGGAAAACGCGGGCGTCTCGTGTGCTCGAAATGCCGGTATCGATGCCGCCGTGGGCGAGACCGTCTTTTTTGTGGACGCCGACGATTACATCGATGCCCAGACGGTCGAGCGTGTGCTGCATGCCATGGAGTCTGCAGATGCCGAGGCTGCCGTTTTTGGCGGTGTCTGTGAACCCGTCGATGCTGCCCCCAAACGCGTCCAGCAACTCATGAGCCCCAAAGCCGGTACCTTCGGCGCCCGTGATCCCCAACTGCTGTTCCATTCGAATGCGCAGCCCTATGCCTGCCGTGCGGCTTTTTCGCGCGAGCTGCTCAATCGCGAAGGCATTCGCTTCGCCCCCGGTTTGGCTTTGGGCGAGGACGTCGTCTTCCAATTTGCGGCTTATGCGCTTGCCCGCAAGACCGTCGTCATGCCGGACAAGTTCTACCACTACGTGATGGAGAGTGAATCGGCGACGCACGAGTTCAACAGTGCCGATGCTCGCGCCAAAAAGCTTGACGCCCACATGAGGATGCTCGAGGAGGTCTTGGAGGACTGGGCGGCCTACGGTCTTTTGGACCTGTGCCCCGGCGAGCTGATAACTTGGTTTTTAGACCTAATTGTGTTCGACCTGGCGCGCTTGGATGCCGATGGTTTCCATCGCGTGGCGGCTCGCGTCAACATGGATCTCACGACGTTTTTGGGAACGGCGTGGGCGGATATGCCTGCTAAGGGCGCCGTTCGCCGTGTTGCCCACAAGCTCGTTGCGGCGACCTCGGGCGTTTCGATGGCAGACGCCACGCTGTTCTATCTTTCGACTCGCGGTCTCAAAGCCTGTCTGGAGCGCTTTATCTAATTCCAAGCGCTGCCGCCCGCCGCAACCCGGCTGCTAAAATAACCCTGTTACACGCTATTCAACAGGAGGTTCTCTTGCAGAACTCTGATACCCCTAAAGTTTCGCTGCTTGTCCCCATTTGCAATGTCGAGCGCTATCTGCGCGAGTGCCTCGATTCCGCCGTGGCGCAGACGCTCAAGGACATCGAGATCATCTGTATCAATGACGGTTCCACCGATAGCTCGCCGGATATCATCCGCGAGTACATGGAGCGCGACCCCCGTGTAAAGATGATCGACAAAGCCAACAGCGGCTACGGCGACTCGATGAACCGCGGTCTGGAGATGGCGCGCGGTGAGTACGTGGGCATTCTTGAGTCCGACGACTTTATGTTTGAGGATTCGCTCCAAAAGCTGGTCGCCAAGGCCGATGCTGAGCATGCCGATGTGGTAAAGGGCGACTTTTATCTGTATTGGTCCACGCCCAGCGAGCGCCGTGAGCTGTTTGGGATCATCGGCGAGTATATGACGGGCGCCGCGTATCGCCCCGTCGATCGCCCGGGCATCTTCTACCGCAAACCTTCCATTTGGTCGGCCATCTATCGGCGCGAGTTCCTCAACGACAATCAGATTCGGTTCCTTCCCACGCCGGGCGCCTCGTATCAGGACGCAGGCTTTAACTTTAAGGTTTGGGCATGCGCCGAGCGTGCAGCGTTTATCGCGGACCCCATTTTGTGCTATCGCCAAGACAACGAGAAGAGCTCAGTTAATTCACCCAACAAGGTATTTTGCGTGTGCGACGAATACGCCGAGATGCAGCGCTTTTTGGATGAACGTCCCGAGCTCAAGGTTCAGCTCCAGGGCATTTTAATGCGCATGAAGGTCGATACGTATCGCTGGAATGACGAGCGTCTGGTCGATGAGCTGCGCGAGCAGTTTTGGGAGAAGGCTTCGCCCGAGCTCAAGGCCGATTGGGATGCCGGTCGCTTTGATCTGTCGCTGTTCGATCCGCGCGGCGAGACCGACTTGCGCCTGATGGTCAAGTCGCCCCGTGCTTATATCGATTCGCGCTTTGACTTTAAGAAGCCCGGCAAGCTCAATACGTTTAAGCACTACTTTAAGATTGGCGGCCTGCCGCTGGTCTGGCGCGTGCTGACGTATCAGCGCACCTACGGCGATAATCCGCATCCCGATGACGTGCCGGCCGCACAGTAGGAGCACTTGGCTATGACTACCCCCAAGATTTCCGTTGTCGTTCCCATCTATAAGGTGGAGGAGTGCCTGGCCTGGTGCCTGGACTCCCTGCTTGCGCAGGACATGCCCGATTGGGAGGGCGTGCTGGTCAACGATGGCTCGCCGGATGGTTCGCGCGATATTGCGGCTGCCTATTGCGAAAAGGACGCGCGCTTTACCCTGGTCGATAAGGAGAACGGCGGCCTGTCGAGCGCCCGTAATGCAGGCATTGCTGCGTCCACGGCGCCTATCGTCGCGTTTTTGGATTCCGATGATCGGTTCACGCCCGATGCATGCCGCGTGATCGTCGATGCCTTTGAGCGCGAGGACTGCGACGTTTTGACCTTTGGCGCGAATCCGTATCCGCTGGAGGCGGGGTATCCGTGGCTTAACCAGGTTTTGAGTCCACGGGACGTTTCTTTTCATGGATATAGTTTCGAATTATTGTTTAAAGAGAATTCGCGTCCCTTTGTGTGGCGGACTGCCTGCAGACGTGATTTTCTGGCGAATAACGCTATTCAGTTCGATGAATCTATCAGCTATGGTGAAGATCAAGTTTTCGAAATGGCGATATATGGTCGTTCGCGAAAAACAACGCTGATTTCGAATAAATTGTATGACTACCGTGTGGCGCGCAAGGGCTCGCTCATGGACACCATGCGCTACGATGACGAAACACGTCTGCTGGAGCACGTGAAGATTTACTCCGCGGTGTTAGCTGACTGGCATCGCGATGACCTTGACGCGCAGCATGCCGATGACCTGGCATACTTTCTATGTGATTTGGTGCTGTACGATGCAATCAGGTTGCTGGGTACGGGCTGCGGCAAAGTATTCGATGCTGTATCTACGGTGCTCGCTGGTTCCGCTGTGGGGAGCGATGCTGCGCTTGCGCAATGTGCTCCTTCTGTTGCTGCCATATTCCGCGCAGCGCTTGCCAACAAGGCGCCCAGCGCCCGTGCGTGCAGGAGGCTCATGTTCGATTACGACGTTTTGAGGTCTGGGTTCCTTCGGGCGTGCAAACGCATGGCCGCGAATATCCTGGGAAAGAGAGATGTGTAGATCGGAGCGGCCATGTCTGTTGTCTAGTTAAACCATCGTCGTCGTTGCGTTTTGCTTGTTGCTGTGGCCTGCCCGCGCGTTTTGCTGGGTGGGCCTTCTTGTCTCGGGTAGAGCGGTGCCCTGTCTACATTTGAATGCGAATGCTAATGGGGCTAGTCAAATATATATTTCGGTCTCTGACTTGAAAACGCTTGAATTCACCAGTTGCTAGTTTAAAAATAACATATAGATTCCGCCGGATTCGTGGAAAGGATGTTCTATGAAAGACGTTCGAAGGAGATGGCGCGGGCTAAAGGCTTTCGGTTTGGCCGCATTTGCAACTGCCTGCCTTACTTGCGCTCCATTGACCGCAAAAGCAGGACTTATTGGCGGTGTTGGAGGGGGTAGCGCCTCGGTAGACGAGCCCACGGAATGGTGCGTTGGTGATAACCGTCCGATTTCTTACTGGGGATATGACGGTTGGAACGGCACTCAAAATGAACAGATGTCTGGCCCTCTTACGCGGTATAGCGTCGAGTGCAATGCCGGGGGGACTGCTCACAGAGATTTTCTAGTAGGCTTAAATTCTATCGATAAGAGCGCCTCGCGGACCGATCCTTCTGGAGTTATATCACGTCCCGCAGGTACATACTATTTCAACAAAGATGGTTTAATGCAGACCGGACTCGTTCGGTTCGAGGACGGCAACCTTCGCTATTTCGATCCCGAGACTGGCGCCATGGTCACGAACCAGTGGCATAAGGATTACGAAGCTGTCTGGTACTATTTTGATGCTGACGGGACCGCAGTTTCGGGCTGGCAGTCTATCGGTGGGGACAAGTACTACTTCTACCCCGAAAGCCATGATATGGCATACGGCCGAGTTCAGATTGACGGCAAGAACTACTTCCTGAACACCCCTGGTGCCAACGCCGATGGCCGCATGCAGCATAGTGGCTGGTTCTACGACTCCATCTACGGAAAGTGGTCCTATGCGACCTCCGACGGTGAGCTATTGACCGGTTGGCATAATCTCGGCGGGGCTTGGTACTATTTCAACGAATCTGGGGTCATGCTGACTGGCTGGATCAACGATTCGGGTACCTGGTACTACACTAATGCCTCCGGTGCGATGGTCACTGGCTGGCTCAACATCGGCGGTACGTGGTTCTACCTCGACGGCTCGGGCGCCATGGTCGCTAACAGCTGGCGCAGCCTCGGCGGCTCCTGGTACTGGTTCGGCGACTCCGGTACAATGGCCACTGGGTGGTTCTTGGCAGGCGGCTCTTGGTACTATGCGAGCGGTTCGGGCGCCATGGCAACCGGCTGGCTAAGCAATGGCGGCACGTGGTATTGGCTCGGAGGTTCGGGCGCTATGGCCTCTAACTCTTGGGCTAACGTTGGTGGAGTTTGGTACTGGTTCGACGATTCCGGCGCGATGGCCACCGGCTGGCGTCAGGTCGGCGGCGCCTGGTACTACTTTAGCGGTTCCGGCGCTATGGCCCACGACGCCTGGGTCGGCGACTACTACCTCCAGTCTTCCGGTGCCATGGCTACGAATGCCTGGGTTGGCTCCTACTATGTCGGCGAGGACGGCAAGTGGATTCCGGGCTACGGTTTAGTTTGGTACAAGAGCGGTAGCCATGTTTACCATACGCATAAGTGCCGTACCGTTGGCAAGGACGCAAAGGGCTATTCGCAGATCTCTATCCAGGAGGCCCAGAGGCGTGGCGCTTCACGAGAGTGCAAAAACTGCCAGCAAATTGGCTAGTACATTACTGAGCTAGTTTTGATTGAGGCCCCGTTGCCCTGAGGTGACGGGGTCGCTGCGTGATTGGATACCGTGCTGCTATGAAGAAATGCTCATTCGAGGTGCTGGTCTTTTCGGGCCTTGTTTCTTTGGGGCTCCTTTTGGGTTCGCCCTCGATGTTATACGCCCTTGATTTGAATAACACTGACGAAGGTCCCGCATCTAACGTTGCTATTGCTTCTGTCGAGTCAGGCGTTGATGCTCATCGCGAATCGACCTTTGCCGTCGAGCAGAACTCTCAGGTGGATAATGAGACCCCTTCTGAGGATTCAAATCAAATTATTTGGCATCAGGGGTGGATATCGCCCGAAGAGGGGGCTGGTTTTTGGCGTTGGGGCTTGTCTGACGGAACAATCGCTGTTTCTTCTTGGAGACATATAAACGGTAGCTGGTACTGGTTCGACGACGAAGGTCGAATGGCTCAGGATGGGTTGGTTCAAGTCGGGGGTGCGACGTATGCCTTCTCCTCTTCGGGCGCAATGCGTGTCGGCTGGTACCTAGATTCTACGGGCTCCACTTCTGCTTGGCGTTATTTCTCCGGTTCTGGCGCCATGGTAAAAGGCTGGCTTTCAGACGGCAGCAACTGGTATTGGCTGGATGATGAAGGCAAGATGGTCCACGACTCGATGCTGCAGATCGGGGGAGCCACGTATGGATTCTCTTCTTCTGGTGCGATGCTTATCGGATGGCATCTTGATGCTTTCGTTTGGCACTATTTCTCCGGCTCTGGCCCCCTGGTAAAAGGTTGGCTCTCGGATGGGGGTCGTTGGTACTGGCTTGATCCTGCAGACGGTTCTATGGCCACCGGGTTGAAAGAATGTAATGGCACCCCTTATATCTTTAACAGTTCAGGGGCCATGCTCTCCTCCCAGTGGGCGCTTATTGACAACAACTGGTATTACGCTGACTCCAACGGTTTGCTGCATGGAGGCTGGTTACTTCTGGGGAATTCTTGGTATTACCTGGATCCAGGAAGCCATGTTATGTCTACGGGCTTTGTTCAAGTGGGCTCGTCCACCTATTTCCTTACGAGCTCAGGTGCCATGGCAACAGGCTGGGCACTTGCTGATGGTACTTGGTATTACGCCGCATCAAGCGGAGCTATTCAACGAGGACGATGGATAAAGTCCGGAAGCGCCTGGTATTACCTTGATGACGTATCCGGCGCAATGCGCACTGGTGAATATACGGTAGGCGACACGCGCTATTATTCTTTTGGCTCCGGCGCGATGGCTTCTTCGTGTTGGATCAACTTGAGCGACGGGATGTCATGGGCGGATTCTTCTGGTGCGTTGAATGATCCATTGCCTATTGCACCCGACGGGTCCCCTGTGGCATCGGGCTGCGTCGACTCGTCTTCGTTGCCGGGTATCATTCATATTGGAGACTCGGTTTTCTATGCGGATGCGAATGGTGCCATTAACGTGGCGTCTGGTTGGATTTTGTCGAAAGACGCTTCTGGCGAAAGTGGCAATACTTGGTACTACGCATCTTCCAATGGTGTCCTTAAGTCTGGTTGGCAATATGTCAACGGTGCGTGGTATTGGATGGACCCTTCCACATTCAAGATGAAAACTGGATGGCTTAATGACGGCGGTACGTGGTACTGGCTCCAGCCTTCGGGCGCCATGTTTGCTAACGGGTGGCTGAAAATCGATGGTGTTGACTATTACTTCAATGCAAGTGGTGCATGGTTGAATACGTCTGGTTCTGTTTTAGGGGTTAATAGGTCCAGCCTGGTCAATTGGCTTATGAGCCACGAGAACGATGGCTATTACCGTGGAACACGCTATGATACGCATCTTAGCCAAGAAACATGCATGTATCCAAAGGGTGATCCTCGTTGGGACGGGTATACCGGTATGAACTGCGGCGGATTTGTATCGCATGCATATATGAAAGCGGGCGGGAATTTAGCTCCAATTGCCGCCGAGCAGAGCCATTCCCCTTGGAGTGGTGGTCCCGGAAGGGGCGGCTGCGTTAACGCTTATCGTTGGTACGGCTACGCTATCGATACGTGCGCAAACGTGACTTATTTCAACTCTATTGATGAGTTGCTACGTAGCGGTTTGGCTCGTAAGGGGGACATTGTGTTCTTCAATCCTTACAACCCATATGCGGACGATAGTCACATTGGCTTTTTCTGGGGCAATTCGCCGAGCGAAAACTTGTTTTGGCATAGTGACGGTTATGGAAACCGTATTTCTGGTTTGACTGCTTTGGGTCCATCGAAAGTAATATTGATTCGTTAGAATTCCGAGTTGTAGGGGACTCTCTGGGCTCCCTGCCTTTTTGACATCTGGTTTGAAAGCTAACTGATGTCGGCATTCTTTGGGCAAAGAGTAGGGACTAGGAGTCCTTGGTTTCACCCTGCTGGGAAGTTCTTGTTTACATTGTGGTATTGCGTGCAGTTATTTGTCGTCCTAGATGGCACCTTGTCCAGTTGGATGTTCGGGAATCTTTCACAGCCATGCTGTAAGCTAGACGCAAACAAGAACGAATGACGAGGTTTACATGAGCAAACATCTTAAGTTATTTTCGGCATTGTTGGTGCTGATTGTCCTTGCGCCCATTTCTGTGTTTGTTTTTCCCTCGAACGCGGAAGCTGCGCGGTCCCTAGTTGAGAATTCCTGGCGTTATGAGGATGGGCAATTGGTCGCAGAGGATGCTTCTTCCGATGAAGATGGAATAGCCTTATTGTCCATGGACATTCTTCCCGATGGGGCTACGGCGCAGGGTATCGATGTCAGTGAGCATCAAGGACGTATTGACTGGAATGCTGTTAAGGCTTCTGGTATCGATTTCGCTATTCTGCGTGTTGGATTTGGCGCTCCATCTTGGGGCGGTCGAGTTGACTATCAATTTAATCGAAATATTTCTGAGTGCGAGCGACTCGGAATTCCCTACGGCGTCTATATCTATTCATATGCTTTTGATAATCAGCAGGCAGCCGATGAGGCATCAATGGTGATCAATTGCCTTTCTGGGCATAATCCAAGATTGCCGGTGTATTACGATCTTGAGGATAACTCGATAATTGCAAATGGACGTCAAACCGGAATTGCATCGAGGGCGCAGGTTTTTTGTAATAGGATTTCTGCCGCAGGATATGAGCCTGGTATTTATGCAAATTTAAATTGGTTTAACAACATTTTGACTGACTCTGTTTTTAAGAGTAGCTCTTGGGATCATTGGATTGCTCAATATAACTCGCAATGTGACTATACCGGTAATTACAGTTTTTGGCAGTATAAGAGCAACGGAAAAATCCCTGGAATCAACGGCAACGTTGATATGAACTACGCGTATGTTGATGTCTCTCTTTATCATTGGCAACTAATTGACAGCACCTGGTATTATGCAGCCTCCAACGGCAAGGCGTATACCGGATGGTTGTTTCAGAGTGGCACGTGGTACTGGCTCGAGCCCGACGCGGGCGGCGCCATGGCTACCGGGCTCCACGAGTGCAACGGCTCCCTGTACTGGTTTAATTCGTCCGGCGCCATGGCGACCGGATGGGTCCTCGACGGCGGCACCTGGTACTACGCGACGGGCTCCGGCGCGCTGGCGCGCGGCCCCGTATCCGTCGGCGGCGTGCCCTACTGCTTCGACGCCCGGACGGGGGCCATGCTGACGGGCTACCAGACGGACGCGCGGGGCGTCCGCCGCTACTTCGGCAGCTGCGGCCCCCTTAACGGCTGGGGCCTCGTCGACGGCTCCTGGTACTGGTTTGCGAACGGCATCGCCTCGACCGGCTGGCTTTACACCGGCGGTTCCTGGTACTGGCTCGACCCCGACGCGGGCGGCGCCATGGCGACGGGCCTCCATGTGTGTAACGGCGCAGCGTACTGGTTCAACGCCTCCGGCGCCATGGCGACCGGCTGGGTGCTCGACGGCGGGACCTGGTACTACGCGACTGGCTCCGGCGCCCTCGCCTCCGGCTGGCTCAACCTAAACGGTACGTGGTACTGGCTCGACCCCTTGACGCGCGCCATGGCAACGGGCCTGCACGCATGCAACGGCTCTGCGTACTGGTTCAACGCCTCCGGAGCGATGGCGACCGGATGGTTGCTTGACAGCGGAACCTGGTACTACGCGACGGGCTCCGGCGCGCTGGCCTCCGGCTGGGCCTATCTCGGCGGCGCCTGGTACTGGCTTGACCCCTCGACGCACGCTATGACTACGGGTGTTCAAGAAATCGATGGGGTGAAATACTCTTTTGCTAATAATGGTGCTTGGCTCGGCTAGCAACTCTTCTTTAATTGCTTTTTTCTAATTACATATTGCTCTTAGCTATCCATTTGTAGACTATGTTTATGTAAAAATTGGTTACTACCGGGGGCTACGCATGGCAAAGAAAAAGCGAATTACATTAACCCTAATTATTCTTTTGACTCTACTGCTCGCTGGGCCCGGTGTGGTTGATATCGCGAATGCGGACTCCATAAGCTCATCCATCCCCGCCGTTTCTGAGCAGCGATCTGTCTCCTCGACTCTTAATTCTTCCGATTCAATCAATGATGGGTCTGCTCAAGAATCCGTTAAATGGAATCAGGGTTGGAATTCGTTTGACGGTAACTGGTTCTATGTGGATTCAGTTAATCCGGTCTCGCTGCATTCTGGCTGGCTCTATACCAATGGGGCCTGGTACTGGCTCGACCCCTCGACGCATGCCATGGCCATCGGGCTCCATGAGTGCAATGGCTCCACGTACTGGTTTGACGGCTCCGGCGCGATGGCGACCGGGTGGGTGCTCGGCGGCGGCACCTGGTACTACGCGACGGGCTCCGGCGCCCTCGCCTCCGGCTGGCTCAACCTAAACGGTACGTGGTACTGGCTTGACCCCTCGACGCACGCCATGGTGACGGGCTTTCACGAGTGCAACGGCTCACTGTACTGGTTTAATGCGTCCGGTGCGATGGCTACCGGATGGCTCCTCGACGGCGGTACCTGGTACTACGCGACGGGCTCCGGCGCGCTGGCGCGCGGCCCCGTATCCGTCGGCGGCGTGCCCTACTGCTTCGACGCCCGGACGGGGGCCATGCTGACGGGCTACCAGACGGACGCGCGGGGCGTCCGCCGCTACTTCGGCAGCTGCGGCCCCCTTAACGGCTGGGGCCTCGTCGACGGCTCCTGGTACTGGTTTGCGAACGGCATCGCCTCGACCGGCTGGCTTTACACCGGCGGTTCCTGGTACTGGCTCGACCCCGACGCGGGCGGCGCCATGGCGACGGGCCTCCATGTGTGTAACGGCGCAGCGTACTGGTTCAACGCCTCCGGCGCCATGGCGACCGGATGGGTGCTCGACGGCGGGACCTGGTACTACGCGACGGGCTCCGGTGCCCTCGCCTCCGGATGGCTCAGCCTAAGCGGTGCATGGTACTGGCTCGACCCCTCGACGCATGCCATGACCACGGGCGTTCAAACTATCGGATCATGTGAATACATATTTAATAGTACCGGCAAGATGGTGGCTAATTGCTGGTCAAATGGTGATGGGTCTTGGATGTATCATTCGTCATCCAGCGGCGCAATTGACCTTAAAGGCATCATGACCGATTCGGGAATCCAGCTGATTGACGATGACGGTAATGCCAGAACTGGTTGGATTGAGAGTCAGGGTGCTCGATATTATTGTTCTGCTAGTGGAGTAATTCTGACTGGGTGGCAGCAAATTGCTGGGTCTTGGTATTACTTTAACCCGGATGGTCGAATGGCGACCGGCTGGCTTAACGATGGCAGCAACTGGTACTGGCTGGATTCCGCTTCTGGCGCGATGAAAACGGGATGGCTTTCCCTTGGAGGCACATGGTATTACCTTGATGTCGCACGTGGGGGAGTAATGTTGAGTAACGGTTGGTATTGGATCGGCTCTACTGACTACAAGTTCAGTTCATCCGGCGCAATGGTTGGCGCTTGGGTCGATGTCCCTTGCTATTCGCAGTATCCGGAACTTCCTACTGGCTGTGAGTCGGTTGCCCTTACAAACTTGCTTAACTACTATGGTTTCGGTTTAGGTAAGACGATTATTGCGGATTATTACTTGCCCAAGGGAAGCAACGGCAACTTTGTTACCGCTTTTGATGGCAACCCGAGGCGTAGCAGCGGGGGTCTCATGGGATGTGTCGCCCCTGCGATTACTATTGCTGGAAATAATTTTCTGCGTGCTGCTGGAAGTGGCAAGCAGGCAAAAGACGTCTCTTTCTCGTCAATTTCTTCCATTAAGAACAGGCTGACCTGTGGTCAACCTGTTGAGATGTGGAATACCGAGTGGGGAAGTTGGCCAGGGGGCCGTTATGCTGCTCGTTGGTATAACGGGCATTCCTATGGTCTGTGGGGCGGTAATCATGCCGTAGTCCTTAAAGGCTATGATGACGAGCGGGGAATTGTCTTTCTTTCGGATTCGATTAACGGCAATGTTACGCGAAATGCCCAGGTGTTCTTCGGCACGTGGCAACAGATGGATAGCCAGGCCGTGGTAATTGAATAGCCATGATGCTAAAAGGGGAGAGCTCGACGAGCTCTCCCCTTTTGCTACTTTGTTAATCTAGCTACGCCGTCTTCTTACGTCCAAATAGTTCGTCCCAGTTACTGGCTGCCAAAACTGTTCCGCATACAATTACAACGCAGCAGATTACGGATGCCATGTCGGGAATTGTTCCAAGCAAGATCAGGCCAAAGACCACTGACCATGCCGAATAGGAGATATTCAGAGCCATCGCACGCGCTGCTCCGATTGCCGCAATGCCCTTGTAATAGAACAGATAGGATGCAGTTCCTGCGAGTCCGGCGAGTGCAATAATCAATGTGGGCATGCTTGGGATAGCGCCCAACGTGAAATGCCATGCTCCGAAGAGGGGGAGTACGAGCGCTCCATAAACAAGCGCACTTGTAGTTTCGCGGATTTGCAAAGCTGTTTCGTCATCAACGGCATCATCTTTCATTCCCCATGCGCACAGCACCGCTTCGGATCCCCATCCAATAACGGCAAGCACCGCGCCGAGTAAGCCGAGGGGGGCATTTGCAATCTCGCTCGATCCGGCCGATAGATAGCCCATCGTCATTACACCGCAAAGAGCAACGAGAAGGGAAAGAATCTGGCCTTTGCCCATTTTCTCCTTCAGCAGTACGAAGGAAAGGAATGCTCCGACTGCGGGATAGAAGGCGGAGATGATTGCCGTGTAGGCAGCTCCGATGTTATTAATTGCCAATACGTAGCCGGTCATTCCGATAGGTCCACCGAGTAGGGCGCCGGCGATGACGACCTTGCCCGAACGAGTTTTAAGTGCAGCGAGCGTGTCTTTTAGTCTGCCTCGGACTCCCATGTAGCCAAAGAGCCAAATTGCACAGAAGGCATCATGGAGAAAGGATCCCGCAATGGAGGCGCATGCAAGCGCTTCCGCCGATCCAATATAGGGCGCAAGCGCCAAGCCGATTCCAAGAATTACTGTATCAAGGCCCCAAAGAAGACCGCTAAAAAAGCCGAATTGCATCGTTACTCACCTTTCCGATAGATCTCCAGTGCCTTTTTGAGGTATTTGGCACCGTAATTGAAGTAGATATAGAGCCATTCGCCCACGAAGTCGCCTTCGGCTTCTTTCAGAAGAGACCAGAGGTACCAGCACCATCCTGCAAGGGCAATGTGCGCATAGTTATGCGCAATTTCGTTGTTTGTTGCCTTGCGCCCAAAATATGCATCAAGCGCGCGGTCGACTTCATCTTCGGAAAGCTCACAGCAGACACTGCACGTTCCAAAATCGTTCGCGTAATCGCTCATGCCAGCATATTCCCAGTCAATGAGATAGTACTTGTCGTTTTCATCGATAAGGAAATTGAGGTAAAAGAAGTCATTGTGACAAAGGCATTTTGGCGCATTGTCGGCCTGAACAAAGTGCTCCAATTCATCGATTTCGGCGGCCATTTCCCTGTAGCCTGGAATGTCGATGGGACCTTTTTCCAGAAGAAGTGATTCGTAGCGCTTCGCTTCGAGGTAGAAGTCAAATTCGGTTTCGACATTTGCACCGCTCTCGTGAAGCGAACGACACATCTGCATCATTCGATTCATTTGGGCAGCATCGTGCGGATCAGGCTGCTTTGCGTTGGGTACAAACTTCGAAATTTTCCAACCGCGCTTTGGGTCCTCATGAATGAACGTATCGTCAAGGCCGAGTTCCTTGGCCTTTTTAAGTGCGGCTACTTCTCCATTTCTGTTAATAAGCAGTTCGGTTCCGACTCCCGGATGGCGGTAAACGTACTCTCCATCATTGGTTCTAAAGTGGCACGATAGATTCGTAAGGCCTTGTTTAAGGGGATAAACGTCGTGAATCTCTGATTTGGAACAGCCGAGCACTTGCTCGATGTTATCGAAAATGTCGGAGTCAACGTTTTCGATAAAATGCGGATCAAAGGCACGCAGCTCATCAAGAGAATCGAATTCGTTGATCTCGCCCTCAGGATACTTCTTGATCACCATATCGAGCTCCTTGATGTGCTCGATATATAAATCTTCCCAAAGCTTGTCCGTTGTTTCGGGCTTGTTATATTCCGTTTCGAGAATCTGCTTAAACGCAAGCGAGAAGGCTTTATCAAAGTAGACATGTCCGAGCATATACCAAGCATCGGAACCGCCAATCGTAACATTGGTGATTCTGTCCATTGCTCCGGTTTGAATGCACCATTCTTTGGTGGCGCCTTCAGCATATTGAGCAGAATAAAATGCTTTCCAAACGTATGCTTCAAACGGATTGTTTAGAAGGTAATCATCGCTTGAGCAAATATAGGTGTTGCCAAGCCGCTCTTTTACGCACATAAGCGATGCGTGGTTATTTTTGGATGCATATTCGTTGTTGACGACAATCGAAACGCCGAACTTGCTTTCAAGATAGAAGAAATACTCTTTTTTATAGCCAACAACGATGGTGATATTGCTGATGCCCGCGTCTTGCAGCTGCCTAATCTGTCGCTCAATGAGGATCTCACCACGCACATTTAAAAGGCCTTTGGGCTTTTCATACGAAATGGGAGCAAAGCGGCTCGAAAGCCCCGCAGCCAATATCACTGCGTTTTCAACCTTATAGGGGTGAAGTGCTTCGTAACCGCTGTCGGTTAGGCTGTCCGATTCGAGAAGGCCCTCATTCGTAAGCTCTTTATTTGCTGCGTTTACCGATCCAAGTGAGAGGCCAGTGCGCTCGGCAACTTCTCGCTGGCTGGCATATGGGTTCTTTAGGTATTCGTACAGAACAGTAAAGTTACGCTTGGTCAGTTCCACTGCAGGCCTCCAATTAAGATGTTCATTGCTTAGTGAAAGAATAGAATGATTGAACGTTATGTTCAATTTAATATATTTATCTACATAGACTGAACAGACAGTAACGAAAATCAATCCTGGAATGTGGATTAAAATAAATAAATGAGACATCTGGGAGGGTCGCTTATGTATCGATTCGAAAAGAAGGCCACGCTTGTTTGTGCTGCTGCGTCATTAATCACTGCTTGCTGCTTGCCCCTGAGTGCGAATGTCGCGTTTGCACAGGATTCCGTTGAGGCTCAGAGTATTGAGTCAAAAGCGGATTTTTCTTCTGTGGTTTCCGATGATTTGCAACCTGATAATTCTTCCGTCATAAAAGATGGCTGGCAACGAGACGAGTCGTCTGGAGTTTGGTATTACGGAAAAAACGGTAAACACCAAACTGGCTGGCTGCAAAGCGGGGGCTATTGGTATTGGCTTGATCCAGCCAATGATGGTGCAATGCAGACAGGTTATTTCAATGTGACCGATGCTGGCGGATCGACTGCTTCGTTTTATGCGAATGACGGCAATACCGCAACGCCTTTTGGCGCGCTATATCAGAACTGCTGGCTACGTAACTCAGATGGAAATTGGTTTTATGCCAATGCTGGAGGCGATTTAGCTGCCGGTTGGTTTTATCAAGACGGCACATGGTATTACCTGGATCCTGCCACCCATATAATGCAGGTTGGTTTTGTCGACCTCGGGAGCGGGAAATACTATTTAGATGCCACTGGTGCTATGAAAACCGGCTGGATTCTCGTTGACGGGAATTGGTACTGGGCTTATTTATCGGGTGCCCTTGCTTCGTCATGGCAAACGATAGGTGGAGCTCGCTATTATTTTGACCCACAGACGTTCATCATGTTTAAGGGTCGTCAAAAGATTGATGGAAGAACCTACATTTTTGGTGACTATGGCCTCGCAAATGGATGGTACAAAGACGGAGCAGATTGGTATTACTGCTCTAACGGTATTGCGGCTACTGGCTGGAAACTCGTTAACGGCGCTTGGTATTATCTCGACCCAGCCTCCGATGGTAAGATGTCCGTTGGGTATTTAGACCTTGGCAATGCAGCTTATTATTTAAAGCCTAACGGGGCTATGGCTGTTGGTTGGGCTCAGGTCGAGGACGGCTGGTATTTCGCCTCCCAATCTGGTGCACTTATTTCTGGCTGGTATAAAGAGGGCACGAGCTGGTATTACCTGGACCCTGTTAGCCATCTCATGAAAACGGGCTTATTTGAGGTGGGCGGCAACGATTGTTTTGCAAACCAGAGCGGTAGGCTTGTGGTTTCAAGCTGGGTTACCGTTAATGACGGCGTTCAAAGATACGCTAATGATAATGGATATCTTTGCAAGGATGTGATTCGCGAAAACGGCACTATCCTAAAAACCGCTGGAGCTGATGGTTGGCAGGTTGCGTCCGGCTGGGTTAATGTCGCAAATCTTAGGTTTTACGCTGAGCCCGGAACGGGTGCCATTCATCTTGGATGGCTGCAGATTGACGGCGATTGGTATTGGCTTGATGCCGATTCTGGCGTGATGAAGACCGGATGGGTTTTTACTGGCGGTGCATGGTATTACCTAAACGCTGACGGAAAAATGGCAACTGGTTGGAAATGCCTGAATGGAACATGGTATTACTTTGAGTCCAATGGAAGCATGCATGTTGGCTGGCTTAAAGATTCGGGTAAGTGGTATTGGTTAGACGGCAGCGGCGCTATGGCAACGGGCGCAAGGACCATCGATGGCGTTCGTCGAGTTTTCTGGAGCGATGGACAGTGCGACAAAGTTGGCTGGCAAAATCCATCCCAGTATCCTCAGGTCAGTTCTTGGACTGTTCGGCTGCCTGGCTATTGCACCGGATACTTTACCTATGTGACCCCTTCTCGCATTTCTGTCGAAGCAACGCGGGAAGATTGCGTGAACGCCTTTATCCAGCGCGCCTATGAGTATATTGGTACGCAATATATTGAGCCTTGGTCTACCGCTCCCGGTGGAGCTGTTGATTGCTCTGGTTTTGTCTTGCAGTGCCTTTATGCTACTGGCATGGATATGGGTGTTTACAACCCTTATAACCATCGCTGGGATCCAAGCCAAACCTATAATTCCATGAATTGGTATCGAAGCATTATCTTTATGCCCGTGAGCACGAGCTCGATTCAACGCGGCGATGTGATTTATTACCGCGGTCATATTGCAATTGCACTTGGCGGCGGCTTGATGATTGATTCCTGGCCTCATCAAGGTGTCGGAATTCATCCTATTAGCGCAAGGGGAAATGTAATCGGCGCAGCTCGTCCGTTTATTTAATAGATTCCCTGCAAGACAGTCGGTACCGGTTGGGGGCCTGAAATGAATGCTCGGATTGATCATCGAATTTGCTGGCGAGTAATTGGCTTGATGCTATTTTCCGCCTTGCTCTCAGTTTCCGTTCCCGCATTTTCTTGCACTGCTTATGCCGTGGAAGAGGGGGGTGGATAACGGTGCCGTAGAGCGCGACTCGACAGGAGGGCCGGGAGCACTTGTCGGTGGCGGTTGCTCTCAAGACTCCAGTGATTGTGCCGGCAAAACAACGGAAGATTCGAGTCTACAGGTTGTCGAAAGCCAAGACCCGTCGACGACAGAAAAACTATCTGGATGGCAATGGAACGGTTCATCTTGGTATTACTATCTAGACGGCTGCCGTTTGACCGGAATGCAGAATATTGACGACTCGTTGTACTACTTGGACCCCGCTCGTGACGGCGCAATGAGCTGCGGCTGGATTTTTACGGAAAATAAGTGGTATTACGCGGATCCATCAGGCGCTTTGGCAAGTGGCTGGCAGTTTATTGGAGGCCAATGGTACTGGTTTGACTTCCTTAACTGCTGTTCTATGGCTACTGGTCGACGTGTTATTGATGGGCACCCTTATCTTCTTGGAACCTATGGACTGATTAATGGATGGTGCCTTGATAACGGTTTATGGTATTGGGGTAGCAATGGTGAAGTCTTAACCGGCTGGCTTCAAACTGGCAATAACTGGTATTGGCTTGATCCCGCCAATGATGGTGTTATGTCTAGAGGAATCGTTTCTGTCGGTTCATCTCGTTACTATTTATCGGATTCCGGCGCAATGGCTGTTGGTTGGGCGTTTGATGGGACGGACTGGTATTACGCTGACGGTTCCGGCGCACTTGCATCGGGCTGGCGTTTGGTGAATGGCGTTTGGTATTGGCTCGATGTCGCAAATGACAATAGAATGGCTACCGGCTTTTTTGTCATCGGATCCAATCAATATCATTTTTCTTCAACGGGAGCGCTGTCACTCGGCTGGTTTATGAGCGATGGAGACTGGTATTACGCTGAGCCTTCTCATGCGTCGGGCATTGTAAAGACGGGATGGCTGAAGGACAATAGCCAATACTATTATCTCGATCCTGCCGCCGACGGTAAAATGCTGCTAGGTTATTTTTCTGTAAATGGGAAAAGCTATTATGCAAAAGCTTCAGGCGCTGTTGCTAGTCGTGAATGGGTAGATGTCCAGGACTCGGTCCAGGATGAGCCGTCTAAGGCTTTTGCTGGTTCTGATTGCTCATTGTGTGGAGCGTTGCGTAGTGGAAAGCTATTTACAACAAATGGTGATGGCGAATTAGCCGAAGCTCACGGGTTTGTGACGCTTGGAGGGTGCAAGTTCTATGCTGATCCAACCGATAGCTCCCCCTGCGCTGGATGGAAGAACGTTAACGGAAAATGGTACTTCTTTGATGAGACCGCTGGCTATGCACGATCTGGCTGGCTTTACAAGGATGGCTCCTGGTTCTATTTGGACCCATCTACCTACGTTATGAAAACCGGCTGGGTTGCCGTTAACGGATCTTGGTATTACTTGAATTCGTCTGGTTATATGCAAACAGGGTGGCTTAACCTGGGGGGTACCTGGTATTGGCTTGACGCTAGTGGCGCCATGGCTACTGGCTGGCGCGTTGTGGACGGATCCTGGAATTACTTCATGGCCAACGGCGCGTGGGTGTCAGACTATATGGATGCTAAGGCTCAAAGTTATTCAAGCAATACAAATTGGCTAATACTTGTCGATACGTCACGTTGCGTTACGAGTATTTACACTGGATCATGGAATAACTGGTCCTTAAACCGTCGATATGTATGTTCGACGGGAAAAGCTAGCACGCCTACGGTGATAGGGGAGTATCAAGTCTACGGTAAGGGATACTCCTTTGGGCATGGATATACTTGCTATTACTACACGCAGTTCTATGGTGATTACCTATTCCATTCCTCACCCTACTATGTTAATAGCAATCGCGTGATGGATCCTACAATGGGGGTCCCATCCTCTGCCGGATGCGTACGTCTTGAGATCCAGAACGCAAAATGGATTTACGATAATATTCCTTATGGAACAAAAGTCGTTACGTATTGATTATTTGGTTTATGTAACTACTTTCGCTTAATTGGCTTAACCGTTCGAGATCAGGTGGAAATCTTATTATGAGAACGTGGTCCTAGCGTCCGTTTAATGAAGGCAATCCGCCCAAGAATCTGATAGATGAACGACAACGCTTTAATTCGACAGAAAGAGTGAAATGTCGGAAAATCGTTATTTCAGTTTTATGAGTGCGGTTTGCTTAGCATTAATTAATATCGTTCCCCCTTTTAAGTCCCTCGGTTGCCTTCTCATTATGCGAAGATTGTGTTGTTGAGGGCGCTGATGTTCTATAGCTCAATCGGGACAATAGACATTTGTGTCATCGGATGGCAATCGCTTGGCTTTAGATAGACGTGGCGGCGAGCGCGATCGCGGACAGGGTGTGCCACCACTGCCACCTGGTCAAGATAACCGGCAGGTCCTACAGGCTGAAGGACCTGCCGAGGGACGGCCCCGTCAAGCCGTGACCGGAATCGGTGAAAATACGTTAGCGCAACCGGTGAAACCGCCTTTGCGCGAACGGCGCGCCTGTTTGGCGAAACTGGTGAAAAATAGATTGACGCTAACACGGGCTATCCGCTCGCGCGGGGCAGCGGGCGTGCGGCTCGTCGTCTCGGACGCCCACCCGGGGCTCGTCCGGGCGCTCGGCGAGGTCTTCCAGGGCGCCGCGTGGCAGCGCTGCGCCGTCCACCTCATGCGCGACTGCATGCGCGAGGCCGGCTCCTGGCAGCTCAGGCGCCGCGTGGGCAGGATCGTGTCGCAGGTGTTCCGCGGGCGCGAAGCCGCCACCGTGACGGCCATGTACCACGCGGCGTGCGACATGCTGGCGGGGT
>CAUHHV010000017.1 GCA_959606065.1 uncultured Collinsella sp. | reverse complement strand
TGTCCGTCTACGGCCAGACCAAGGCCGCCGGCGACATCGCCGTGGCCGGGTGCCCCCGCCACTACATCATGCGCAGCTCCTGGGTCATCGGCGAGGGGCACAACTTCGTCAAGACCATGAGGGGCCTGTCCGACCGCGTCGCCGACCCCGAGGACGGGCTCGAGCGGGTCACCGTCGTGGACGACCAGCTGGGCCGCCTGACCTTCACACGCGACATGGCCGAGGCCATCTTCCACGTGCTGGGGACGCACGCCCCCTACGGCACCTACGACTGCACGGGCTCCGGCGCCGTGAAGTCCTGGGCCGACATCGCCCGCGCCGTCTTCGAGGCCGCCAACGGCAACGGCGACAGGGTCGTGCCCGTGAGCACCGCGGACTACTACGCGAACGCCGCCGGCCCCATCGCCCCGCGCCCGGTCCACTCCGCGCTCGACCTGTCCAAGCTTGAGGCTGCTGGATTCCACATGCCCGACTGGGAGGAAGAGCTGGGGGAGTATCTTCAGGAGTTTATTGAGCAAACCTCGGAGGTTTAATTTGACTGAACCCCTTATCGACATACTTATGGCCACCTACAATGGTGAGCGCTTCATTGCGGAACAGATTGAATCCATCCAGCGACAGTCTTACAAGAACTGGCGCCTGTTAGTCTCAGACGACTGCTCGACCGACGGCACTCTTGATGTTGTGCGCCGTTATGCGGCTGAGGATGGGCGCATTCGAATAGTTTCCGAGGGTGTTAAGCACGGGGGGGCTAAGGAGAATTTTTTCTCACTCATGACCTGCTCGGACGCTCCTTATTGCATGTTTTGCGACCAGGATGATGTTTGGTTACCGGATAAAATTAAGGATTGCCTGGAAGCTATGAGCTGCTTGGAAATTAGACATGCCGGGGGCGTTCCTTTACTAGTGTTTTGTGACATGAAAGTTGTCGACAGCAATCTCAACATAATCCACGCTTCTTTTGAGGACGCCTGTAATTATGATACGCGCAGAGTTGCTTTTAAATATCTGCTTGCTCAGAACGTCGCGGCTGGCTGTTCCATATTGCTTAATAGAGCAGCAATCGACGCCAATCTGATTATTGATGACTGCTCATCAATTGAGATGCATGATTGGTGGATGATTCTTGTTGTGTCCGCTTTCGGGGCAATCGGTTACGTTGATTCTGCACTATCACTTTATCGACAACACGACAATAATGAGCTGGGCGCCGGCGAATACGCTCCGATTAAAAGGGCTAAAGATACGACCTTTATGCTCGAGCGTTTTAGGTCAACCATTGAACAGGCTGTGGCTTTTCGAGAGATTTTCGGGGATGAAATCAGCCCCGAAGACAAACGCTGCTTGGATTTCTATATTTCAGCCGGAAACACGAGATCCCTTTTGTGCGCGCTTTTCTATCTATTCAGGAGTGGCTGTTGGAAAAAGGGCGCGCGTAAGCTAGGTCAGCTTATAGTTGTTGCGAAGAGTGCTAAGCAGAAAAAGAAAACGAGCGGGGGCATTTGACACATTGATCACATATTATTTTATCGCCGCTGTAACTTCGATTTTGTCGATGATCGCCGTAAATTTAAATCGAGGCAAGGGTATGCCCCGCCTGATGCTTCTTATGGGAGTCGCGTTTATTTTCTCCTTTTTTTCAGGTGCTCGCGGCTATACCGTAGGTACCGATACCGGAGGTTATGGTATCGAGGCTTATTATGTTGCTAGAACTAGCTCATTTAATCATTTTTTCTTCTTTAGCCAATTTGCACCGTGGGCGCCTTTAGCCAAGGCCATAATGTGGCTCGCATCGCAAATCGGCTCAACGCCATTTTGGTATTTTTTTACAATTGAATTGATAACAGTTATTCCGGTCATTCTTTCTGTCTGCATTTCTTGCAAAGAGAACATGCCGATTGCTATGGTTGTTTTTGCGCTTGTGTTCTACCCGATGACCTTTAATGCCATGCGACAGATGATGGCAATGGGGTTTCTTTTGCTTGGCTGGGCTCTAATGTCTCGAAAAAAAACGATATTTTGGTTTTTCTTAATGGGTATCATTGCGTGTTCATTTCATAGTTCTTCGGTGTTTGCCTTTTTAATTTATCCGATCTGCGAATTGGCAAATGGTAGGAGTTTTTCTCTTGGAATAAAATTATGCTTTTTGGGGATAGCTATGGTTGTCTTGCTTTTGCTTGCTCAGCCTATGATGAACCTTCTAGCTTCTTTTGGGTTTTATTCAGATTATCTCTCTGGTTCAAAGCTGACAGAAGGGTCAAGCCTGAGAACCATTATTGAATTTATTGCCATTTATGTGACGCTTGGGTTTGCCGCCTCAATGTTTATGTCTTGTGGTGGGGAAGAATCTGACTCGATTGAGCTGATGCAACTTGCCCTTCTCGTATTGTTTGGCGTGCTTGCTTTTGCGCTTTCCATAATCTCTCTTTGGCTCTATAGGTTTGGATTGTTCTTCATCTATTTTTCAATCCTGCTTCTTCCAAAAATTGTGAGCTGTATCTACGGAAAGGCGGAACGTTGGGCCAATGTCATTGCCATCGTTATTGTCTGCGTCGCGTTTTCTTATGACTATTATTTTGTCTGTTTGAATAATGAAGTGGTCCCTTATGTTTTCGCAAATCAAATCTTCTAGATGCGAGCGAATTATGTCGATACCAAAACATTTCGTTGAATTCTTTGTTCTTTTTTCGATGGATTAGTTAGCTTTTAAGTTATGGGAGGATTATGAGCTCTGACCCTTTTTTTCAATATGCATCCCAACCTTCAATGCGTGCGGTTTCGTTTTGGACTGCTTAGCAAGTGTCGTGTCGCAGACGTTTGAGGATTGGGAGTTAATTGTTTGTGATGATTGCTCTACGGATTTGACTCTGGATGTCGTAAAACGCTTTGTGGTGAGTGAGCCCGCGCTTGCAGGACGGTTTACGCTTATAAGGATGGATGAAAATTCAGGTCCTTTTTTGGCGAGAAGGCGCGCATTCGCGCAGGCACAAGGCAGGTATGTCATATGTCTTGATTCTGATGACGAGCTCAATAGCAAAGCGTCGCTTTATGAAATTCATAAAGCGATTTGTCAAAGTTCCTGTGACGTTTTATTGTTTAATATGACGGATCAAAAGAATGAAGAACATTTTCTAGTTGATTACTCATGCTTAGATGCAAATGGTGTAGGCCCCGTTTCGAAAGAAAAAGTCATTGCGGCTTTTTCGTCAGGTTATCAGCTAAACAATCTTGCTTCAAAGGCTATACGTCGTCAATGTCTCGGCATTGGCGACTGTCAGTTTTCTAAAGGTTTACGCATGTGCGAAGACAGGCTTGAGATGGTTGGCGTCCTTGGGTCTGCTGAGAAGTTTTATCTTTATGACAAAGCTTTATATTATTATCGGCCCAACTGTATTTCGACGACACATGGCTTTTTTTCTTTTGAATATTGTAAGCAACAAGCGCTTGTAGAAAACGTTGTTTCGGTTTTTCTGGATAGCATGGAAAAGCGACAAGACTTGTTGAAAACGCTCAACCGAAACAGTCTGTTGGTTATCTCTCACGACATGAGAAGGCTTGCTGCGGGGCGAACCATTCGCTGTTTGGCTAAAGAAATGGAAAGATTGTCTTCTCTTCCCTGGTTTGAGGCTTGCCTTTCTCGGCCTTGCCTTGAAGGGACTAGGGTCGATATTCGTCTGCGAATCAAACTGCTTGAAAGAGATTACTATTTCTTGGCTGCTTGCGTTTGCAAACTACTTGATGCGCTTGAGTGATTTTTCAATCTGGTTGATTCCCGATCTCAGCCGAACACATTGAGCTGATGGCTCACTCCCAAAGTTAGTTATCGGGTTCCCACATTCATCCGCACATATGCGGATGAATGTGGGAGGTGTTCGAATAAAGTTGATAATCAAGGCAATTTAAAATAGTTAACACCTGTACATAATGTCATCAAGAGATGACTTCAGGTAATTAAATGTTGGCACATAGTCTAACTAACTAATTATGGAGGCAAAATTCATGAAGCATTCCATTGGAGTAGTGACTCTTTCCGGTCTCTTTAACTATGGCAATCGACTCCAAGCTTATGCATCGACCGCCATCTACCGTAAGCTTGGTTTCAATTGCTCGCTGCTTGAGATTGAAGAACGTCCGAACTTCATCCGCGATTCTAAAGCTTTCATTAAAAAATTTCTAGGTCGTAAAGTCGAAGATCCTGAAGAGGGGATGTCTTTTGCTCGTCGGTTGGCTTTTGTTCGGTTTAACGATAACATCGTCATTGAAACCGTTAAAGACACTGCCGATCTCGCCTCTCGCTTTTCCTGCTTTTCTGTTGGTTCTGATCAGACTTGGAACCCGCTCTATTTTGCCTATATGGAGGATTGGTTTTTCCTCACCTTTGCTCGACCCGAGCAGCGCATTGCCCTTGCTCCAAGCATCGGCCTTGATACACTCGAGCCCAAACAGGCACGCCGAATCTCCAAGGGCGTTTACGGGTTTCATAGTCTCTCCGTAAGAGAGAAACGCGGCGCCGAGCTTATCAATAAATGTTCTGGCAGAGACGCGGTGGTCGTTTGTGACCCTACGCTCGTTCTGCCTGCTGAGGAATGGCGAGCTGTTGCTAATAATTCTCTCACACCCAGGGAACCTTACGTCTTCACGTATCTGTTGGGCGGCGCAGGTTTTGAAGCGACTAAAATTTTGAAAAAAGCCACTAATGACGGACGTATTCCCGTTGTCTCGCTATCTGACCGCCAGAAGCCTGGTGAGCCAGACGCCGGACCGGCCGAGTTCATCTCGCTTATTGACCACGCGTCGCACGTGGTTACGGATTCGTTTCATGCCGCCGTCTTCAGCTCAATTCTCCAGACGCCGCTTACCATCGTGCATCGCGAGGGTGGAGCGAGTATGTTTAGCCGCCTTGAGCAGCTGTCTCAGATGCTCGGTATCGAGGAGAAGATCTACGGTTCACCGAGTTACGATCTTTCTCTCGCGGGCAACTACGATGGGGTGCCTGAGGCTATCAATCGCGAACGAGATAAGTTTATGAACTACCTCGAAGGCTGTCTTGATGAGCAGCTTCCCAATTGGCGGGAGGGCGCTTGTGGTTAGTCAGCGCAAGGCGGGGGCCGTTCTCGGGTATCTGAATATTATTGTAAAAAACCTGGTTAACTTGATATACACGCCTATGCTCCTTGCTTTTGTGGGCCAGGCTGACTATGGCGTCTATCAAACTTCGAATTCATTCGTATTTTCTCTCACCCTGCTCACTTTCGGATTCTCTGAGGCTTACATTCGTTTTTATACGCAGGAAAAGGCAAAAGGCGATGAATCCGCCATTCGTAGACTCAATGGTATGTACCTCGTTCTATATATCGTGGTCTGCACTGTGGCGCTTTCGCTTGGTCTTCTCTTTTCGGCAAATGTAGGAGCGTTCTTTTCTGGTAGCTTCACATCAAATCAGGTGGGGCTTGCTGGCGAACTCATGATCATCATGACGGTGAACGTTACGGCCACTTTGTTCTCCACGGTCTTCGATGCATATATTCTTGCTCATGAGCAGTTCAAGTTCCAGCAGTCGCGGCAGATGTTTACTTCACTTGCGACCCCCGGCGTTGCGTTCGTTCTGCTTAATTTGGGACTGGGTGCTGTAGGCGTTGCGGTCGCGCAACTTGCGGTTACCCTAACGTTGCTGGCTCTAAATTGCCGCTTTGCTATTGGTAAGCTCGGTATGAGGTTTGATGTCTCCCACTTTGATGGAACTCTCTTTAGGGCAATTGCTGCTTTTAGCGCATGGATTTTTGGTAATCAGATTTGTGAGTTAGTTAATCAAAGCGTTCCTAATATGATCCTCGGTGCGCTTACAAGTGCTATTACCGTCTCTGTGTTCGCGATTTCGCTTCAGGTGCGCAGCATCTTTGTCTCGCTATCTACCGTAATGTCTAACGTCTTCGTGCCGAAGATTAACCGCATCGTGGCTGAAAGCGATGACAACAGCGAACTCACCCTTCTTATGACTCGCGTGGGGCGCTACCAGATGTTTCTATTCTGCTGGGTGTACTGCGGATTCGTCCTCCTCGGCCGTTTTTTCATCGCAAAGTGGGCGGGTGAGGGTTTCATGGACGCGTACTGGCTCATCTGCGCCATGGCGCTGCCGCTGGGCATCCCCCTGTGTCAGAACACGGGTATCGAGATTCAGCGCGCCAAGAACAAGCACAAGGCTCGATCCGTTGTTTATCTCTGTATGGCGGGCATCAACGTTATGTTCACTGGGGCTATGTCACCTGTTCTGGGCTTCTGGGCTCCGGCCATTGCCTACATTCTGAGCATATCTTTGGGCAACGGCCTCTTTATGAACTGGTATTACCAGAAGAGGATTGGGCTTGATATGGTTTTCTACTGGCGCCGCAACCTTCCCGTGCTGCTGGTCTCCGCTTGTGTCCTCGCAGCATGCCTGCTGGGATCAGCCTTCATGCCCGTCACTGGATGGGCGTTGTTCCTCTGCTGGGGTGCCGTCTACACCGTCCTGTTCATGGCTGCCATGTGGGCGTTCGTCCTCGATGCCGACGAGAAGAAGATGCTTGCTGCTCGGCTGCCGTTCCTTCGTTAGGAGTTCGCTGTGTCTTATGACAAGATGAAGATATCCAAGCTCGGCGATGCCTGTTGCGGCTGTGGCGCATGCGCCGCAAGGTGCCCCAAGTCGTGCATCTCCATGCAGGAGGATAAGTTCGGCTTCCTAAGTCCCGTTATCGATACAGGCGCCTGCGTGGGGTGCCATGCGTGCGAGTCGGTGTGTCCCGCGCTTGGCGGGGGCAAGGGCGACGAAGCCCTCTGGATTCGCTGGGCCAAGGGCAAGTCCGGTGAGCTGTTGCAGGCTTCCTCCAGCGGCGGCATCTTTGGCCTCCTAGCAGAAGGCGTGATCGCGGGCGGCGGTGTCGTCTGCGGAGCCGCCTGGGCCAATGGTTGCCGCCGCGTCGAGCATGTGCTGGTCGAGGACGCTGCCTCCCTCGATCGTGTCATGCGCTCCAAGTACGTCCAGAGCCGTGTCGGCAGGGAGGTCTACGCGGGGGTTCGCGATGCAATCCGCTCGGGTCGTCTCGTGCTCTTCGCCGGTACCGCGTGCCAGGTCGCGGGCCTCAAGCGCTATCTGGGAAAGGCGGGGGAGAGCGCCCTTCTCCTCACCGTTGACGTTATCTGCCACGGCGTCCCGGCGCCGCGCCTATGGTCGGAGTGGATTGACTACAAAAATGCGCTCCGCGACTCGAACGTCTGCGACGTTAATATGCGGAGTAAAACAACCGGATGGTTGTCTTTCTCCGCTATGTACTCGTACATAGCGGAGAAAGACCCATCTTCTACTTGTGAATCCACCATTTTCAATCAGGACTGGTACATGAAGGCGTTTTTGGCCAATGCTTCGCTGAGGCCCTCGTGTTTCGTGTGTCCGGGCAAGAGGGGCTGCGGCTCCGATATCACCCTGGGTGACTTCTGGGGATTCCAGGGAATCCATCCCGAGGTTGATTGTTCTAAAGGCGTTTCCGCTGTGATCTGCAACACCAAGAAAGGCGTTGCGGCCTTTGAGGCGGTCGCTGATTTGGTTGAGTGCGGCGATGCGACCATCGAACAGGTTCTCGCTGGCAACCCCAGCTTGGTCAAATCGGTTGTCCCGTATGAGAAACGCGACGAGTTTATGGAAGATCTTGCTTTAGGGATGGATATCGAGGGGTTGATGTCCAAGTACGACTTTAAACCGTCTCTCAAGCAGCGCTTCCGAAGCAAACTCGGAGTGGTCAAGCGCAAGGTATTCAAGGTCGTTCGCAAGGGCGGTTGCTAATGGCACGAGATAGGTATCTGCAGGCGATACGAGGGCTTGCTATTGCGTGTGTGGTTTGTATCCACTGCCTTCCCCAGTCCACTGCTTCGGTGGTGCTGAGACCGTTTCTTAACTGGGCGGTTGCGGGTTTTCTCTTCCTCTCTGGGTTGCTTACGAGCGAGTCTAAAATTTTGAGGGGGGGGCTCGCCAAACGTCTGCACAAGGTGCTGATACCTTATCTGGTATGGTCCGGCATCTATCTGGTGGTGACGCAGCGGCTGACTGCGGATGGAATCGTCAAGGGCATTCTGTTCGGGGCGTCATCTGCGCAGATGTACTACCTGCTCGTGTATGCGCAGCTCGTGGTGCTCACACCGCTGCTATACCGTGCTCTTCGGTCGCACCGTTTTTTTGTCTACTGCGTCACTCCGGCCTTTTTATTGGTGCGTGAGGCCGCGGCAATCGTTGGGTTTGCCCTTCCGCAGGTCCAAGTTCTCTTTCCGGCTTGGCTGTTGTTCTACGTGCTGGGGCCTGACTGGGGGAGGGTTGAACGTGCCGCGACTCGGAAGCGCTCTCTTCTGCCTTGGCTGCTTATCGCCTGTTTATTACTTCAACAAGCAGCGGGCTATGCGTGGCTGGTGTGGGGCGATTTCAACATGGCCACGACACAGCTTAAGTTGAGCTCGATGGCCACGTCTGTGGTGGTTGTGATGTTAATTGGCCTGATAGGTCAGCGCCTTCGGCGGCTGCTTGCAAACAGCTACTTCGTAAAACTGGGTGACCTTTCCTTTGGAATCTACCTGTGCCATATGCTGCTGCTTAGCGTGGTGACTAAGGTACTCGGATTTGTTGCGACTCCGTTGCTGATAGCAACTGTCGTTAATCTAGCAGTTACGCTTGTGGCTTCCGCTTGTATTGTTGATGCGGGAGCTAAGCTGCTGCCGCGCAAGGTATGCGAAGTACTCGGTTTTGTTTAGCAGCTTGGTTACGCCCCGGTTATTCTGAACTGCCTCCCATTTCTTGACACGAGAAATGGGAGGCTTTCTTTATGCGCGTTGACTTGAGAGTGAAGCATGATGTCGAGGCCAGGAAGGCGGCCATAGGGCTCCTCGAGCTCGGGCACGGGTATAAATCTGCCGCGATCGCCCTTTCGCTTCCCGCGGAAGCCGTGAGAAGATGGAGGGAGATATACGCGCGTTCGGGAGCGAGGTGCTGCTGCGCATGGACGGAAAGCAGGGCAGGTACACATACAAGCAGAAGGTCGCCGCCGCCTCCGCCGTCGTCGACGGCGGCATGGCGAAGACCGAGGCGATGGCGGCGTTCGGCATAATGTCGATGTCGCCGCTCAAGAAGTGGTGCGCGCTATACCGCGAGGGCGGCGCCGAGGCGCTCAGGCCCAGGCCCAAGGGCAGGCCGAGGGGGTTCGGCCCCAAGTCGCGCGAGCGCACCCGCCGAGGCCGACGCGCCCGGAGCTGCGGGGCGCGGTGGCGGAGATCTTCTCGCGCACGGCCAACGGGTGCGGCCACCGCCAGGTCGCCATGTGCCTGCGTGCCGAGCTGGGCGCGCGCATAGCCTACAAGACCGTGCTCAAGATGATACGGGAAATGGGGGTCCGCTGCGGCATCCGCCGCGAGACCGACTACCATTGGTACAACTCGTAAAGGGGCGTCGTGGGCGAGACGTTCGAGAACGTCATCGGGTGCGACTTCGCCGCCGACGGGCCCTGGCAGAAGATGGGCACCGACATCACCGAGTTCAAGCAGTCCTGGGGCAAGGCCTACTTCGCGCCGGTGTACGACTTCGGCAGCAAGGAGATAGTCGCGTGGTCGACGTCGACCAGCCCGGACATGGCGCAGCAGGCCGAGCTGCTCGGCCTGCTGCTGGCGAAGATGCCCGAGGGCGCGACGCCGGTGCTTCACAGCGACATGGGCTGGCAGTACCAGCACGCCGCATGGTGCGGGAGGCTGAGGGACGCCGTGATCGTCCAGAGCATGTCCAGAAAGGGCAACTGCATCGACAACGGCGCCACCGAGCAGGTCTTCGGCCACATGAAGGACGAGTTCTTCCGGGGAAGGACATGGCCCGACTTCGAGTCCTTCAAGGCGGACCTGGACGCGTACGTCGCCCATTGGAACACGAGGCGAAGGCAGGTTAAACTGAAGGGGCTGACCCCGGAGGAGTTCCGGAACCAGCCCCTTGCGGCGTAGTTCTTATTTAAGCCGTCCAAGTTTTGGGGCGCAGTTCATTCATGAAGGTAGAGGGCCATTTCGTATTCAGTACCATCTTTCTCTTGCTCGGCTTGCAACACCGCCCAATCAACAATACTCGCAGCGCTGGGATACGCATCGTCCGCAACCTGGATATAAGTGATGGTGCGCAAATAGTAAACGCACGAGGCTTTGTCCATGAGGTAAAAGCGGAAGTTATATGATCCGGTAGCCGTCGTTGTGAACGTAAAGTCGTGGCTAACGCACGCGTCGGTGTACTTTGACCACTCTCCGCGGCTTGGGTCGGCGACCGACTCGTAGACGTACTCGTTGGGGTTAGAGTACGAGGGCGCATCCATGCGGAAAAGCTGCCACTACCGCCTGTTGCGCTCACATAAAAGGTCATTGGCTGTCCAAGTGCAGCATCGTTCCATTCGACGGTGAGGGTAACACTGCCGCAGGTGGCGCTATCGCTGTGCTGATACTCACTTGCTTTGGCCCTTGTGGCTTGTTCCGTATCAGGCGACATATCGGAAGTTAGGGAAACCTGAGGTTCAGCCCGATGTGAAACTGGATTCTCGGGATAGGAATCACTTTTAATGGACTCATTGCCAATCTCGCTTGTATCAATGCCGCCAGTCATGCTGCCGCCCGAATTGTCCGCTGCGCCAGTATCAAACTGCTCCGAGGTGTTTTCTTGCCGCCATCCTTCTTCCGCTATAACCTTTACAGGTATTGCTGCGCCAAGCATGGAAACGCAAAGAACTGCGCAGTGCGAGCGGTAAAAGACTCGTTTCATAGCGGTGCCTCTCGATAAGGTAGGCGCCAAGGCCCGGAGGCGGCGCCAGGCCAACACTCCGTGTATATGTAAGTGGGGTTAATTTTACGGTAACGCCAGTCAACAACTGCGACCTTTTTGGACAGAGTTGGGGAGGGGAGGGGATGTAGGTGCACCTGGAATCGGCAATGAGCTCGTATCGAAGGCTATAGTTGGTTATTTGGGATGTAAAATCACAAAACAAGCCGGTTTACAACGGGTTATTAATTTGATTGGGGGCCAAAGATTGTGGATGAATCTATTCTTGTCTCGATTCTTGATTCAGTTGCATCCATGCTTCCCTCCCTAGTAGGCACCCTAATTGGCGGCGGCGTAACACTGCTCGCTACGCGTATGACTATCAGGCACCAAAACGAGCTTGAAGACAAGAAAAGAAGGTTAACGCTTGAGGACGATTGGCGACAATACGAAAGGGAGAACCTTACACGTCTTCAAGAGACGATTCAGCACAGTATGCGCGCAAACTTTAAATGCTATACACAAATGCTGGAGTATGCCGCGACCGGAAGAAATTATATCGAGTGGATTATTGACGAAAATGATTCTGAAGCTCAGCGACATTATTTTGAGGATATCCTTCTACTCAGTGCACGTTTACCTGGAAATGACCTGAACGACGCCATGACTTTATACCGAGAGAAAACGCACCAAGTGACGCATGAGTCGCATAGCGAATCACAGCTGAATGCTGCAATGAACGAACTTTTAATTCAGTATGACGCATGCATGGCGCTTGTGGGTGAAAGACTTCGGCGATGCGTGGGCGGCAATGAATAAATAGTTGCCTGAAACTAAAAGGGATAATTGCGGCGGTGGTTCAATCATGAAAATCGAAAAAGTTCATATCAAGGGTTTCCGTAACTTCGACGACGTTGTTGTTGAACTTGGGGAAAAGACTCTTATTTTCGGGCCTAACGATTCGGGGAAGACAAACTTCTTGCATGCGTTGAGGATTCTTTTCGATCCCAGCCTCTCCGCCAGGGATTTCGAGCTTACTACGTCCGATTTCAACTGTAGAACCAATCCTGATCGAGTGGAGATAACTGCGACATTATGCGACGTCCACGAGGATTGCCTGATCAGCGCATTCGGCGGCAATTTAGCCGAAGGCAGAACTGTTGTTGGTTATACCTGCAACCGAGAAGGTGACTACAAGTTTCTGGTCGGAAATGAAAAACTTGGCATCGAGCCCGTACAGTCACGCTTCTATATCAAGCATCTGGTGCTCGAGTATGTTAACAGCACCCGCGACGCCGCCCGCTTCCTAAAGCGCAGCCAGACTGCCCTGCTCGAGGCCGCACGCAATTCAAGAAACGACGACGATGCTCATGACGACGACGTTTCGATCAAAGCGATTCAAAGCAGCCTCGAATCGCTGAACGACGGAATTAACGGGCTCCATTACATAACCAATGCTCTTAAAACTGTGAACGATGAGATGGCCAGGATGTCAGCCTTGAACGAGGGACGCGAGGCCCGTCTTGTGGCTGGAAACACGGACGCGGGCAAGCTTCTTGACAACCTTCAGCTCGCCTATCTGTCCGATGATGTTCCCTTGACTTTTGGCGGCGAGGGTCGAAGCAACCAACTGTTCTTCTCCACTTGGCTTTCTCAGAGAAATATTAAAAAGCCTGTTGAGAAGGTAAGCATCGTCGCCATAGAAGAGCCTGAGGCGCACCTTCATCCCCAGCAGCAGCGGGCATTGGCTAAGTACCTTTCCGGCTGTATTGACGGACAGGTTCTTCTGACGACCCATTCGCCTCAGATTGTCGAGCGGTTTACTTCCGACGCGCTCGTGAAGATGGGCAGCGAGGGCAAACCCACATGCTCCGGCATCGAGCTCAGAAGGAAAATCGATGCCTTGGGCTATCGTCTTAACCCTATTGTGGCGGAGGTGTTCTTCAGCCGCGGAGTGTTCTTGGTGGAGGGACCATCGGAAATCGTCTTCTTCCGGGCCCTTGCAGCAGCAATCGGCATAGACCTTGACCGAGAAAACTTGTCAATTCTTTCTGTGGATGGCATCGGTTTCAAACCTTACGTGCTTTGCTGCGAGGCGCTTGGGATTCCCTGGGTATTACGCACCGATAACGACGTATTCAAGGTCCCAAAAAAGGAGAGATACAGGCTTGCCGGCGTTACTCGCGCATACGGCATCGTTGAATCGCTCGGACGTTCCTACGTTGAGGCGCTATGGCTGAGAATCAAGAATTCATTGACATGGGATGGCGGACCGGCTGTCCCTGTTGAAGTTGCATCCGCGGTGAGTGAGCTGCGCGATGCCCTTGATTTTGAGGGCATATATCTTTCAGATCGCGACCTCGAGTACGATCTCATTGCAAGCGGTCTCCGCGGAGTTCTGGAAGAGCATTATGGAGTGGATAACCAAGAAGAGCTTTACGCCGCGATGACCGTGCGAAAGGCAGAGGGAATGCATGCGTTCATCTCTAAGTATCCAAGCGAGCTGGGATGTCTTGCGGAAAGTACCTTCTGCAAGCCGTTGAGGAGACTCCAACTGCTGGCTTCTGTGGGTCACGGCGATGATTAAGCCTAGTGAGGAGCAGGCCAAGGTTATCGCCTGTGAAGAGTCCGCCGTCATTTCGGCACGACCGGGCAGCGGCAAAACGTTTACGATGGCAAGGATGATAGTCAAAGCATCTGAGCGTCTTTTGAGTTATCAGGGCGTTGTGGCCATTTCATACACCAGGAAGGCTAGTACTGAGCTTAGGGACAGGTGCTCTGGGTTAGGGGTGCGTGCTGGCAATTCGTTTTTCGGAACGATCGATGCTTTTTGCCTTGCTATGATTATCCAGCAGTTCGTCCCCCATGTCGTTGGTCGAATGGTCGAAATTGATGTAGTCGATGATGACCAGTCGCTTCCCGCGTCGAGGATCAAAGACCATTGGGTAAACCCCAACGAGGACCGCTGGGATCTTATCCGCGAAGCACTTTCCTTGGGAGTGCTTCCGGTCTCGGCTTTGAGCGAGGTCGCTTACTGCATGGTGAAACACGTCCCCGCCGTGAGGAGTTTCCTGCACGCCCGCTATAAGGCGGTGTTCATCGATGAATATCAGGACTGTGGACTTGCCCAGCACATGCTGTTCAGAGAACTCGTCAACATCGGAATTCGAGGCGTGGCCTTCGGGGATATGGATCAAGCTATCTTCGCATATGACGGCCGGTCTTCAGTCTTCCTAAATGAGCTGATTGCGGATCCACACTTCAAGACATTCGAGATTACCGAAAACCACAGGTGTCATCGGAGCATCGTTGATTACTCACTGAGGCTTCTAGGTACGCAAGCGCCTTCTCGCGCCTGTCAAGACAAGAGAGTTGTGCTGGTTAAGGTATCGGGCGACGAAAGAAACATAGCCGACACCATTTGTGAGCATCTAGATGTGATTACCGAACAATACAAAGTTGAGCGCCGCAACGAGTTCGCATTGTTGTCTACATCCAACATGATGCTCGAGCGGTACGCAGGACTTCTCGGCATACCTTCTAAGATTGTTATTTCCACGAAGCTGGACGTTAGCTTCAGCCGGTCTCGCATATTCTTCAGGGAATTGCTGGCGTTTCTGTACTCAAGTGGTTATGTGGGTGATTTTCTCGACAGGTATATTCCTGCAGAGCAAATGCCTCGCGCAAGGTTTACAGCTAACGACCTTCTGCGGGCTCTAAAGAATGCCCCAGATGATTCATGGATCGAGCTATATGATTCCTTTTGCAGCCTAGAAGAGCTGTGTCTTGAGAACGATGTCGACCCGGAAGCGCGATTTGATCTCGGAGAGGTCCTTTCTGATGTCGATGAGCTTAGGGGTGGTTTTCGGCCTGCCCGCGAAGATGAGGTGAACCTGCTTACATACCATAAGGCGAAGGGACTTGAGTTCGACGTTGTGTTCTGTCTTGATTGCTATAAGTTCCTCATGCCTCCTTATAATTACGAGAAACAAGACTATGACGCATATCAACAATCGCTGAATATGCATTATGTCGGGCTTACGCGAGCACGAAAAGTTTGCTATATTCCGCTTGCCGACTGGCGCCATAATGCGAAGAGGAAAACAATGGAGGCAATTCCTTCGGAGTTCCTACAAAAGCCTGGGCTAATGAACCTTCGACGTGAAGTGCGCTGGGGCACCGGAAATGCAGAAGATGATGCCTAGCGTCGAGTCTGACACATATGGGTTTAATATCGACCTGGCTGATTGAGCGGTCCATCTAAAGGGCTAATGCCACATTCGTTTAAAAGATCGGTTACCGCCCAATGAGAGGAAAGCCAATACAAGGAAAGGGATACAGTTCATTAAGCTAGAGTAACTATAATGAATTTCAGCGTAAATAAATAATTTCTGCTGAGGTGCAGCCATGACTGGACGTATCCCTTGGACTCGATATTCAGGTGAGGATGTCGAGTCTGTTCTTGCGACGTTTATTTCTCTTGAAGAGCGTAACGCCATTAAAATTCGACCTTCTAGGGGCGATGGAGGAATTGACCTTATCGTTTACCTTGATGCTGAAACGGTCGATATATATCAAATTAAAAAATTTGCTGAAAACCTAAAAAACAGTCAGAAGGCTCAGATTGAGAATTCGTGGCAGGAATTATCGGCAACTACAGCCGTTTTGCATGTAAAAATAAATAGTTGGCATCTTGTGATGCCATTAGATCCCACAAACGAGAATCTAAGATGGGCTAAGGAACTGGTTGAACCTTCCGGTACAAAATTCATCTGGGATGGCCTTTCAAGAGTTGATGGCTGGGCGTCCAAATATCCAGAAGTAATTGATTACTACTTTTCTAATGGAAAAGAAGAGATCTCTGAGTATGCTGCGAAACTGCTCTCCATGGCCAATCTTCCAGACTGCAGCGATCCAGTCATTCTCGAGAATAGGCTGCGCGATCTTTGTTCCAATCTTGATAAACTGGACCCTTACTATGCATATTCAGTTCACGTGCTCTCAGAATACGACAAACGCGATGATTTTTGCGCATGTGCCCCTGGCGTTGTTATGTCCCAAATTCTAGTAACCCCGCGAGCAGGTCGAATCGCAATCGACGTAATTGAAAAGACGCCAATTGCTTCAATGCTGCATCCATTAAGGTTTTCACTGAAAATCACTGCAGGGACTGACGATGAGAAGGAACAGGCCAAAAATTTTATCGAGTATGGCATGCCCTTCACTTCGTTGCCGGCGGAAGTGATTGATCAGGCCTACCAATTGCCCGTTGGACGTTCCTGCGATGGTATTCGAAAGGGAATCATTAAGACCCTTGATCTGCCCACATCAACTTGCATAAGGTCGGCTTCGTTGTTCTGGGAAGGCTGTGGTGAACTACATCTAATAGTTGATAAGGCCACTCATGGAACGAAGGGAGCTTTCTTTTCTGCCCATGACGCGACGGAAACCTTTCGATTGAGCTTTAAATGGATCGGCAGCCAGTCCGGCGGAACGATTAACTATGAGTTTTCATTTAGCAAATTACTCAATAAGCGTTCTCGAGATGTAGTAAGAACTTATCGATTCTTAAGCGAAGCCGAAGATGAAAAAGTGGAGCTTCGAATCGATGGCACGAGTGCTCTCTATTTTTATCTCGGCCTCAGGGATGATGTGGTTGCCGAAGTAAATGCCATATACAGTCTTGCGGTTGCGTTAGAAACTATTAACAGGGCTGCGGACAGCGAAATGCCTTTCCCTGATTATTTTAAAATCACTAAAGGAGAAGTCGCAAATATTAAAGATGCAGCAAGACTGCTCGATGGCGAAACGATTGTATATAGTTGGGAATCACATGGGTTTAATCTAGAAGGGGATGAAGTCCCAAACTTTGAATACCCCTCTTTAGCGCGCTGGATTAAGCCTATAGCTGTTAAGCTTGGAAGCAAAGAGGCATTCTGCGGTTTTGCACAGACTACTCTAGTAATTGGTTCTTCAGAATGCTCAGCAGACCAAATAAAAGATTCTGAACGTAAGCTAGTCTTAAGCCCAGATGATCAGTACGGAAACAAAGCTATATGTGCAATGGTTCCACCAAATGAAGATGTGCTGAAGGGCCGAGATACTTTATGGACCGTTCGTCCTCCAAAAGTAGACGATTGGTTAACAATGGTTGAGGCTGCGGAATCATCAGCTCAGGATTTTAAGCAATTGTCAAAGTAGGCTATTCTTACGATTTCAACCTGTAAGGGTCCTTTGTTACAGACTTAGGAATTTATGAACGCCAATCGACTCGAGGCGATTCTTCCTTTCACCGACTGGCAAAACGATTTACACCTAATTAATGGTACTGTTCACGGGCATTTTCTTTGCTTGCGGCTTGATTTCACTAAACTAATAACTGCTGCTACCAGGGCATTTTCTGGTGCACATTCTATTGGCTCCTGCGAAGATCGGGGCGGGTATGTTTGCTGCCGAGTCCTACATCAGCCGTCATTACATTGCGATTGTTGCCATGGCCTGCCTATGCGTTTTGCTGGGCGGGCCTTCCTATGCCGCGGGTGCGGAGAGCCTCATCATTGCGGGCGCGACGTACTACGAGCCGGGCGTGTCGGGCCCCGGCTGGGCCTGGACCGATGCCGACCATCTGGAGCTCAACGGCTACGCGGGCGAGGCCATCGGCGCCGACGGCGACCTGGTGCTGACGCTTGGCGGGCAAAACTCCGTGACGGAGTCGCATGCGACCGATGCGGACATCACGCTGTGCGGCATGGAGGTGTGGGGCAACCTGACGCTTCGCGGCACCGGGACCCTGACGGCGACGGGCTCGCAGTGCGGGATACACGTCTCGCAGGCGCTCGTGGTGGACGGCTGCACCGTCGATGCCCGGGCAGACGGGGCCGATATTGCAGACGAGGCGGTAGCCGGCGTGATCGCCGGCGACATGGCCGTGCGCGGCGGCGGGCGCGTCTTTGCCGCGGGCGCCGGGTCCGGAGCGGGCGTGCGCGCCTACGGCGTGTGTCTGCAGGATGCGGGCCTTGGCGACGGTGCGGCCGGCTGTCGGCTTTCCGTCGACGCCTCGTGGCTCGATGCGACCGGTGCCGACGGCGGCCTTGCGTGCACGGGCGGGTCACTTGTGTCTGCGCGGTTTGTGACGCCTGCTGGTGGGGCTTTTGGTGCTAGCGGCGTGGTGGACGCCTCCGGTGCGGCGGCACCGCGTGTGGTGGTTGAGCCCGATGTGGCCACGCCTCCGGCGGGGGAGACCGACAGGGACGAGGTGCCGGGCGATGGCACGGACAAGTCTCCCGCCGATGCTAACCCAGCTGCAGGAGAGCCCACCACAGGGCCCACGGCAAATCCCTCGCTGAAACCCGCGGCCACGCCAGCCAAGACAACAACGACAGCAACCAAGACCACGGTCGCTAAGATGACCAAGCCCAAGGCTGCCACCGCGACAACAGTGGCACTCCCCAAGACCGACGACACCAACTGGATCGTCGCCTCTGTGGCGCTTTTCCTATTGGGGACTGTGCTCCTGACTGCCGCATATCGCTGCTAGTGCCCCGTTTAAGCGAGACCAGGGGAGTGGTTAAGCAGCTATTGCAGAAGTATTTAGCCTTCTACTAAATCAATTTCCTAGAAAATAGTGCCGTATCAGCTATCGCTGCGACGGCACTATTTTGTTCAGCTCGACTGCCTCTCGATCTGATACCGATGTTGAGCATTACACTCCATCTGCCAGAGCGATAAGATTATTTCAATCCACATACTACTGTTTGTAAAGTTTCTTGTTCCGCTAAAGGATTGATATATGTCTAATGAAACTAGAGTTGAGGTTGAAGATGTAGCCTCGTATATCGAATACATCAACGGACTTTCACCAACAATAAATGGCGACGCCAGGACATATGAATCTACATTTGTTTTCCGAGGACAAGGATCCACTAAGTTTGATCTTGTTCCGTCAATCGGAAGAGACAGCTATCGGCGTGAACCGGGATCGGACACCATTTCCCCTATATCAGGCAGCCTTGAGCACGAGGCTGATTTCATTGAAACTGCTTGCCGCATATTACCAAATGTTTTTAAACGAGAATTGCTTCCGATTGATCTTTTAGCCTGTCTCCAACACTACGGAGTTCCCACCAGACTATTAGATGTCACTTCAAACGCGCTTGCTGCCCTCTATTTCGCCTGTGGCAATCTGACTGACGAGGGCGAAGTATTCATCTTTAGGCGACCGGGAGGGGATAAGCAGGAATATCCCATCTGTCAGGCAATCGCGGACTCGTGGCATCTATTTATGAACTCAAAGCTTCTGTCTCGTTTTGCCTCACTTGCAATATCAAGACCATACTTTGACTATCAACGTGATCTAGTGCTTTCAGTTTACCCTGAGCCAACTGATCAGGCAAAATGGTTTAAGAAGTGCTGCGAAGATACATTATTTGTCTACGGAACTAGATATCTTGATAGACAAGCCGCTCAGTCCGGCCAATATATTCTTTTCCCAAATGACATTCGTGGTAAGGATTCTTCTTTGTCGTTTGATGACTTAATAAGTCCACTGCCCAAAGACAGTCCCGTGATAGCCGGTCGTTGCATAGTGCCATCTAATAGAAAAGCATCAATACTGAACGAGTTGAGTAAACTTGGCATTACCGAAGCTTCGCTCTTTCCCGACAGCATTGAGAAGAGATGCGCCGGCATAGTGAGTGAGATTAAGAGACACCGTCACTGAAGATTGCTCTTAATATCAGCGTAGAGAATTATGCTTCAGGCATTATGTCATACGTACTAATAAGGTCCATTGCCTAAAATCTCAATTTAAAACCGATATTTGTTCAAAGCTAACAAATATCGGTTTTAAAACTATATAATTGTTCTTGTTATTTAAGGATGTCTGTGAATAATCGATATATTTGAGAAGGATTCTAAAGATGATCCTCAATTTTTCATTTAAGAACTTTCAGAGCTTTCGAGATACTCAGCAGTTCTCGTTTGAACCGATTTCGAGCAAAAAGGAACTTGGGCCCGTGCGAGTGGCTGCGGTTTACGGCGCAAACGCGTCAGGCAAATCAAATTTCCTAAATGCTCTTTACTTTGTCTCTTACTTTGTTCGTACGGGTTATGCGACAGGCGATGCGAATTCTCAAATACCCATCGTCCCTTTTTTACTTGACTCGGAATCGCGATCAAATGACACAGAATTCTCGATAGATTTTATCGCCAGCAATTTGAAGTATGAGTTTTCATTTGGTGTAAACAAAAATGAGGTTACATATGAGAATCTCACTGTGTATCGATCAAAACAGCCGTCCCTTCTTTATGACCGCTCTTCGATAAACGGGGAACAGTCAATTAAATTTGGTAGCACCTTTACAGGCGCCAAAAAACAACTTTGGGATATCACGCGCAATAATTCATTGTTCTTATCTGCCGCCGCGGCGGCTGGAAGTGATGTAATTCAACCCGCATTCGCAGCTCTTGCGAATGACATCAATCTCTATGATGCAACGCATTATCTAGCAGAACTCGCCACCATAAAAAAGCTGTTTATCAACGATGACGCTCGAGCTCAGATGCTATCTCAGCTCATTAAATATGCTGATATCGGAATTGACGGCATAGATGTCCGTCAATCGGAAGGCGTCATGGGTTTAAAAGACTCACTCATTGGACTCGATGAGATTCCGGAAGAGGCACGTAATAAAATTACAGAAGACTTTAAATTGTCGTTCGCTTATGACCTGTTCTTCCACCATAAAGGCTCGGGAGATGGCTTTTGGCTGGGCTCCGCCCATGAATCGGAGGGCACAAAAGCTGCGCTGGCGTTTTTCTCGGTAGCCTTACGTTCTTTAAGCAGTGGGGCCACAACAGTAATTGACGAGCTTGATTCGAGCCTTCATCCTACGCTCCTGCGCGACTTCGTCTCACTGTTCGCCGATCCCGACACAAATCCAAAGGGCGCGCAGCTAATCTTCTCGACCCATGATGTCACCTTGATGACGCGAACCAGCCCTATGGAAGAGGTGCTTGAACGTGACCAGGTCTGGTTTGTGGAAAAGGACTCTGAAGGTGCTTCGCAATTAATTGCTGCGATGGAGTATTCGCCTCGTGCAAATGAGAATCTGGGGCGCAATTACTTAAACGGTGTCTATGTGCCGCTGCCCAACCCAAGTTTTCATCAACTTGTGGCCCAACTCATGAAGGAAGGCGCTGACATAAATGGCTAAGGCAGAAAGGAGAGGGCTTGCTCGCGGCCGCAAAAAGCAGACAAGAGCCAAGCGAAAGCGCCACCTAATTGTGTCCAATGGAAAGGTGACCGAAACCGAATATTTTAACTTCCTTATTACTGAAATGGACGTTCGCGGAAGCGTGCTGTATCGGCATATTGACGGAGACCCTTTGAAGGTGGCCAAGTAGCTTTCGCGAGAGCTCGATTCAGATAAAAAGGCCGTTAAAGCAGGCGAAATCGAAGCATTGAGTTCCGCATGGATCGTAGTCGATTCAGATGAGTTCAGAAACCTAGCCGCAGCAGAACGAGAAGCAAGGACAAAAGGAGTTAGGCTCGCAATCTCCAATCCATGCTTTGAAGTATGGCTTATCGATCATGTCTCACCATGCCCGGAAACTTTTGCATCGACGCCACAATGCGAGAAAAGAGCGCGCGACCTTGGCGTTCTAAAATCTACTGACCCCAACAGGTCTTCCGCGTCAAAGTTCAAGTCGGTAAATCTCGAAATGATTGACGGCAACAAGGGCCAGGCTTTGACCAATGCCGCAAAGCACAATACGGATAATAAACGTCGTGCAAGAGAAATGAATCCGGACAACGTTGTCGCCTATCAAGTATGGACAGACTTACCTGATCTTGTAGATGACGTATTTGGGTCGGGTAACTAGTGCGATTCATCCCGCGTTGGGGGGCAGGCTTTTAACTCAAAAAGTTGTAAACGAGGTAGCAATGCTTTGGAGCTATGTTCAGCTAGATGACGGCACTCAGCTTGCCTACTCAGAGACACGAGATGACGGGACCGTTCGCATAGCCGTCGAGCGCCCGGTTGACTTTGGCTTTGGCCATGCGGAATGCTTCTTGCCTGCGGTTAATTGGTTCAATGTCGAAGGTTTTTCTAGTGACGACCTGGATTTTTGACCGAGTTCGTTAGATCAAACGCTCCGTTTATCTTCGAACTAGCAGAACGGCAAAAAGCCGAATCGGCGGTTTCGGCGCTGGCCCCCTGACGTTCTACTGTTGAACGGAAAATATCCCATGATTTCGCCTTTCGACATATCCACCGTCGCCTCCCGCGTGCTGGCTCAATACGACATCAGCGAAGCATATTTATTTGGCTCGTTTGCCCGAGGCGAACAAACGCCCGATAGCGATATTGACTTGCGCCTAATCTGCGGCAACACCATGACGTTCGGCACGCTTTACGAACTCTCCCATGAGCTCGAGAGGGAACTTGGGCGAAAGGTTGATATCGTCACCAACCCACCAGAGCACATGCGCCCGGCATTCCGCAAAAGCATCGAGCAAGATGAGGTGCGTGTCTATGAAGCTCTGTAAGCAGGACGAGGCGTTAGTGTGCTCCGGCGTGATCAGCAAGTCTGAATTTTGTCGCATACTTCCGGACTCGGCGAGCCTTAGAAGCCAGTATTGAACTCAAACTCGGTTCCAGACACCCTCTTGCTATTTGAATACAGGTATCGCTCTAGCGATAGTAAGTTATACTATCGCTAGAGCGATACCTGTTAGGAGACTCGCGTGGAACTGTGGCATGGTTCTCAGAAAATCATTGAGACTCCCCAGCTTGGCCTGGGGAAAATCCATAACGACTATGGACAGGGATTCTATTGCACAGAGAGCCTCGACCTTGCAAGGGAATGGGCATGCTCGCGCGATGCCGATGGCTTTGCGAATCGCTATGAACTCGATATAGCCGATCTCAAAGTTCTCGACTTGCTATCGCCGCAATATTGCGTCCTGCATTGGATAGCGTTGCTCGTTGAGCATCGTTCTTTTCGCAAAGATACCGCCATTGCCGCGGGGGCGTGCGAATATCTCCATGATCACTTTCTACCTCGGACGAGCACTTGCGACGTAATAAGGGGGTGGCGTGCGGACGACTCGTACTTTAGCTATGCCAGAGCTTTTGTAAACAATACGATCACCGTCGATCAGCTTGGACGATCTATGAGGCTCGGTAACCTGGGGGAGCAGATTGTGCTCAAAAGCGAGCGTGCGTTTAAGAGCGTTCGTTTTGCTGGATTTGAACGTACGCAGCAAGCTCTGTATGGTCCATTGGCCAAGGAACGAGATGAAACGGCAAGAGCGCACTACCGGGAGCTACTTGGCGAAAATCCATTTGAGGGAATTCGTATCGTCGATATCATTCGAGAGGGGATGACGGGCGATGACCCACGCCTACAGTGAGATATATCTCGAGGATGCCATGAGAACGCTGGGCGAGGCGGTCGATTTTGCCCTCTGTGACCAAGGGCTGACTCCAGCCGAGTTGACGGCGATCCTGTCGAACGCTCTTGAGATGAAACAGTTTGAGCGCGGTATGCCTCGCGTCGTCTGCGGCATGGCGGGCGACGAGCTCGCGCGCGATATTATTGCCCATGCGGGACTGACTCCCGTCGAATGCAGGGAGACCTATCCGTTCGACCGTTCGCCTCAGTATTGGGCGGGCTGGGTTTTGGCCTATACGCAATGGATGAGCAGCTTGGGCTTTAATAAGCTACTCGAAGTCGCTCCGCTCGATTGGATCATCGGCTCGTACCATCCGCTCCACGAGGCCTCCGAAGATAAATTCGCCCAGATTGTCATCGAAAAATGGAACAACGCCCAGGCAGACAAAAAGGGCCTCAAGGCGGCACGAAAGGCTGCCGGACTAACGCAAAAACAGCTCGCCGCCCAATCGGGGGTTAAGCTTCGCGCCATACAACTCTACGAGCAGAACCAGCTCGACCTACGCCGTGCCTCGGTTTCCTCGGCATTGGCGCTTGCAGACACCCTAAACTGCACCATCGAAGACCTCGTCTGGCAACCGATTGCTCTGGAGTACGACTCGCAGGCTATTTCGTCTGTAAAGCTATAGAGGAGTCAGACATGCCTTGGAGCTATGTTCAACAAGATGACGGCGCTGATTGCGTTGCTCAAGAAGATCATTCAACTGCACACGTGGCAAATTCAGCATCACCGATTTTGCTCGGCGGTACCACGTCAATCGACGAAGCTATTCGGCTGACCATTTCGAACATGCCCAACGCGCTCAGGCTCTTGGAGAACTCATGATGGCGGACACGAAGCGGGGAGCGCATCCGTTCGCGCCGCTCGTGCTCGATGATGCCGGTTCGCTCGAAGATATGGCCGCGGCCGTGATGCGCCTGCACAGCACGCTGATGACGGTCGGGCGCTGCTATACAACCGACGCCACAGGCGACCGGGCCGCGCTTGAGCTTAGACGCGTCGAGTCCGTGCTTGCGGGTGCATTCTGTACGATATTCGGTCAATCGCCGGCCGATCGCTTCGCAGACATCTTTGACCAGGTCACCTACGTGGCCGAGCACATGGTCAAGGACCACATCTTTGAAGACGGTAACAAACGAACCAGCCTTGTCTTCGCGTTGTCCGTCTTAAGGTTCGCAGGCACTCCGGTCGTGCTGTCTGACAGCCCCGAACCAAAAGACAACCAGTACTACGCCTGGATCCAGGACCTCGTATCCGGAAACCGTACGACCAGCGGGCTAGCCGAAGAGCTGCGCTGCGGATTCGTTGCGGGCACGGGCGATCTGTCGCTCGTATAGAATCTAAGCATCCGCACGCCGGTTAATGAATTTATTGGACACCACATGGAACTCCCTAGCACCCTGTGCAGTAATGTGTACGACTTCGCGTTTTGCCCCGAGCCCTGCTACGACCGCCTGGTCGACCTCGCCGATCCCGAGGACTGGGGTCCCGGGAACCGCATCCTCAGAAACTACCTGTCGTTTTCGTTTAGCCGCGCGGTGTTCCTGACCGAGCGCGACGTGGACCAGACCGCGCCGTCCAACCTGCCGCTGGTGTTCGACGACGACCGCTGCCTATTCAACACCGGCCTGTACACGCGCCGCTACGAGACCATCTACGGTCTGTTTGAGCCCAACACCAAGCCCGACGCGCGCCAGCGCTGGTTTTTGAAGGGCTTCTTTAAGGAGAGCGACCCCATGCTGGTCTCGTTTGAGTACCTGCCGTGCCGCGTGCGCTTTGCCGAGGACCCCTCCGAGCTAGTCTTTGACTACCGCCTGCCTATCCGCTCCAACATCGACCACATTCTGGGCGATGAGGAGAACCTGACGCGTATTCCCGCCAGTCTGATGGGGGAGGGTAACTCGTTGCTGCTGCGTCGCGCCTTTGAGGGCGCCGTCGTCGAAGCCGCCCGCCGCGCCGCCGCCAACTACACGCTCGCCGTGCCGCAGTTCTACGGCGGCCGGATCCAGCTGCTCTTGCCGCTGTGCCTGACCGGCGACAAGCCCGAGCTGGCGCTGACCATCCAGCGCGAGGACGGTTTCTACGCCGCGCGCACCTGCCTCACGCTCGACATGGCCTACAACAACGCGCGACTCATCTGCCGCCCTGAGACTTCGTGGATTAAGCGGTAAATGGTGGTTTAGCTGCAGTTTTGTCGATTGCTTTGGTTGCTTTGGCTTGGCTAGCACCCACGAATTTAAAATCGGGGGCAAAAAGTTCTTGGTAAACCACGTACGGCTATGTTAGTATCTCTTTTGCCGAAAGGCGACGGGCGATTGGCTCAGGGGTAGAGCATATCCTTCACACGGATGGGGTCACAAGTTCGAATCTTGTATCGCCCACCATCAAAAGCGCAGGTCAGAGGTGTTAAGCCTCTGGCCTTTTTCTTTTTGACACCAAGGGTGACACCAAAAATAAAACGTAGTCGTCTAAGACGTAATTTTTATCACAACTTTTTTGCTGACGTCATTGCACGTTTTGTATATAACGCATGCGTATTTTCATTGAATTACCCATATGATACGAGCGCAAATGTGGAGACAGAGACCACACGCTCAGAGCGCCTTCCAGCGGATTTCTATCACACGACGGTTTTTCGGCAGAACTCGTCAAGCATTTGGTAAGCATTTGGTCAGCTTCCGGTACTTACCCGCATGATGCCGCCATTGATAATCGGTCTACCTGCAAACATAACGGCACGCAGCCAAAGCTAGGGGAGGCCCATATGGACGAAATCGTCTGCGCAAACACCGCTTTCCGCTACTGGCGCTGCCCACCGCAGGTGCGCGACCTCTACCCGAGACTGCCAAGCCCAGAAGACGGCTGGCGAGCCCTATCTCAATCGCCCTTTGTAGTCGACGTCCTCAAGACCCCGATTATTACCACAACAGTGCCCGGTGGCGTTAACTACCATTCGCGATTACGGACATCGATCCGCTGTGATGATGCTTCGGGGGTGGACAGCACACTGGAAACCGCGATGAGCTTTAGGGTTACCAATCCACTTGCGACGCTATTCACCATGGCGCGCTTTCTGTCTCCAACCGATCTTGTCCTTGCCATGTACGAATTCTGCGGATGGTTCTCAGTCTTTGAGCCCACGGTAACAGTAGAAGCGGAACTAGACAAAGCCAATGAGGCTGCCGAGAATGCAACCACCGAATCCCTCTTTGACCTCGATGAAAGCCAAGACGAACCACAATGGAAACGCGTTTATGCGCGCATAAATGCCAAAGAACAGGTAAATACGAAGGGGCCCAACGGACAAAAGAAGACGAAGGAGGTCACAAGGCTAAAGGGCACTTCGCTCTGGATGATGAAGCCGCTCATCGAATTACACGAGCTTCATGAGTACGCCAGTAAGATGAAAAGACGAAAGTGGGGTACGAAGTTTTACAACGCCGCGCAGCTGGTGACAGGTATAGCAGCTTCTCCGCTTGAAGTTGCAGGAATTTTATTACTATCGCTTCCTCGCTCTCGCGGCGGTGCCGGCTTTCGAAACGTTTATGTTAACGACCTTACGCCGCTTACCGCATCGGCGCAGAGCATTGCAGGGCAAAAAGTCTGCTACGGGGATATCGTGATCGTGAATCCAACCATAATGAAAGCAGGCATCGTGGAGATTCAGGGAGAGGTTATCCACGGATCAGGCGCCGTGCTCGACCACGATGCCAAACGCATGACGGCGCTGCAAAGTATGGGGTACGACGTCTTCCTGGTTACGCACGACATGCTTAACGATGCCGAGCAGCTTGATGCGATCGTGCGAAGTCTTTGCTCGCGCTTGGAATTGCGCTATAGGTGTAAAACTAAGGTGCAAAAGACGACGGAAATGGAGCTACGAGGCAACGTACTGTGCAACTGGCTGGAAATCGGTCGTTAGACGGATGCCTTGCTCACTTCCGGGCGCCCTCGGTCAGCCGCCTGCGATTCCCCCGCCACGAAACCGGCCCATCTACTACGTTTAACCCCGGCCCCTCCACCATACCCCGTATTTCGCGAAAACCGCAGGCCGTCTACCTGCGGTTTTATTTCTGCCCGAGACGCCATGGTCGGGGGATGTCGCCCAAACGTAGTAGATGGGCCGGTTTCGTGGCGGGGATCCCGGGGGCGACCGGAGTGGAGCCTGATAGGCGGGCGGCGGCGCCGCCCGCCCGCCCGCATCGGCCCCGCGGGCGCCGGCCACCGCCGTCGCGACCCCGCGGGACTCCGGCGCCCGCGCCCCCGGAAAGTTTTTCCAAAAATGTCCTTGCATCGCCGTCCGAGTTCCCGTATAGTACTTCTTCGCACGGGGGCGTAGCTCAGCTGGGAGAGCGCTTGACTGGCAGTCAAGAGGTCAGGGGTTCGATCCCCCTCGTCTCCACCCGAGCATTGAATGAGGCTCCAACGCAAGTTGGGGCCTTTTTTCATATAGGCACACAAGGTCAAAGGCGGCAGCATGATCCTCCTGGTCGACAAGATCGTGCGTTGAACGGGTGCCGCGCGCATGGTAGTATTTCACATCGTGGTTCAAAGCGTTGGAGGCTGTTCTGCCACCCCAACTGCAAGCGCCACTTTATAAGGGCTCTTGGCGCAACGGTTAGCGCAGGGGACTCATAATCCCTGGGTTCTGGGTTCGAATCCCGGAGGGCCCACCAGGTTTTTCAACAGGTCAGGCAATATGTCTGGCCTGTTTTCTTTTTCATGGCATTAGTTTTCATTTGCAAATAGCCTGCTTGCTCATTTCCGGGCGCCCTCGGTCGGCTGCCTGCGATGCCGCCGCCACGAAACCGGCCCATCTACTACGTTTAACCCCGACCCCTCGACCATACCCCGTATTTCGCGAAAACCGCAGGCCGTCTACCTGCGGTTTTATTTCTGCCCGAGACGCCATGGTCGGGGGATGTCGCCCAAACGTAGTAGATGGGCCGGTTTCGTGGCGGGGATCCCGGGGGCGACCGGAGTGGAGCCTGATAGGCGGGCGGCGGCGCCGCCCGCCCGCCCGCATCGGCCCCGCGGGCGCCGGCCACCGCCGTCGCGACCCCGCGGGACTCCGGCGCCCGCGCCCCCGGAAAGTTTTTCCAAAAATGTCCTTGCATCGCCGTCCGAGTTCCCGTATAGTACTTCTTCGCACGGGGGCGTAGCTCAGCTGGGAGAGCGCTTGACTGGCAGTCAAGAGGTCAGGGGTTCGATCCCCCTCGTCTCCACCCGAGCATTGAATGAGGCTCCAACGCAAGTTGGGGCCTTTTTTCATATAGGCACACAAGGTCAAAGGCGGCAGCATGATCCTCCTGGTCGACAAGATCGAAAAAAGCTTCGGCGCACGCGTCCTCTTTAGCGGCGCGTCCTTCCAGATCAACCCCGGCGAGCGCTTCGCGCTCGTAGGCCCCAACGGCGCCGGCAAAACCACCATGCTCAAGATCATCATGGGCATCGACAGTCCCGACTCCGGCCAGGTCCAGTACGCCAAGGACTGCCAGGTGGGCTACCTAGAGCAGGAAACTAATCTGGAGCAAAAGGACACCACCATCCTTGCCGAGGTCATGGCCGCCGCCAAGGAAATCCGCCGCATGGGCGAGCGCGCCAACGAACTGCAGGCCCAGATCGCCGAGCTCTCCGAGCAGGGCAAGGACGTCGACGCGCTCCTTAACGAGTACGGCCAGGTCCAGGACCGCTTTGAGCACCTGGGCGGCTACGAGCTCGAGAGCAACGCCCGCAAAATCCTGTCCGGCCTGGGCTTCAAGGTCACCGACTTTGAACGCCCGTGCTCCGAGTTCTCCGGCGGCTGGCAGATGCGTATTGCGCTGGCAAAGCTCTTCCTGCGCCACCCCGACCTGCTGCTGCTGGACGAGCCCACCAACCACCTGGACCTCGAGAGCGTCCAGTGGCTGCGCGGCTTTATCGCCAACTACGACGGCGCCGTTCTCATCGTCAGCCACGACCGCGCCTTCATGGACGCCTGCGTCGACCATGTCGCCGCTCTCGAAAACCGCCGCGTGACCACCTACACCGGCAACTACAGTAGCTACCTCAAGCAGCGCGAGGACAACCTGGAGCAGATGCGCGCCAAGCGCGCCGCCCAGGAGCGCGACATCGCCCATATGCAGGTCTTCGTTGACAAGTTCCGCTACAAGCCCACCAAGGCTGCCCAGGCTCAGGAGCGCATCCGCAAGATCGAGCAGATCAAAAAGGAGCTCGTCATCCTGCCCGAGGGCCACAAGCACATCGACTTTAAGTTCCCTGACCCACCGCGCTCCGGCGATATGGTCGTGGGCCTGGAGGGCGTCTCCAAGTCCTACGGCAACAAACACATCTACAGCGATATCGACCTCAAGCTCTACCGCGGCGAGCACGTGGCGCTCGTCGGCCCCAACGGCGCCGGCAAGTCCACGCTCATGAAGATCATCGCCGGACTGGAGCCGCCCACCACCGGCACCCGCGACCTGGGCACCAACGTGGGCGTGGCCTATTACGCCCAGCACGCGCTCGAGGGCATGACCGAGTCCAACACCGTCCTGCAAGAGATCGACACCGTCACGCCCAAGTGGACCGTGCCGCAGCAGCGCAGCCTACTGGGCGCCTTCCTGTTTAGCGACAACGATTCCATCGAGAAGCAGGTTCGCGTCCTCTCCGGCGGCGAAAAAGCGCGTCTGGCCCTGGCCAAGATGCTCGTGGCGCCCGAGGCGCTCCTATGCCTGGACGAGCCCACCAACCACCTAGACATCGACTCGGTGGACATGCTCGAGAACGCCCTGCAAAATTTCCCCGGCACTATCGTGCTGATCAGCCACGACGAGCACCTGGTGCGCGCCGTGGCCAACCGCGTCATCGACATCCGCGACGGCCAAGTCACGGTCTACGACGGCGACTACGACTACTACCTCTACAAGCGCGAGGACCTCGCAGCCCGCGCCGCCGCCGAGGCGTCCACGGAGAGCGCGCCGGCCACGACCAAGTCCACCAAGTCCACCAAGGCCAGCGCCGCCCAGGCCGACACCCCCGTCGCCGCCCCCAAGCCTGCCGAGGGCAAAAAGACCAAGGAGCAAAAGCGCGCCGAGGCCCAAGCCCGCGCTGCGCTCAACAAAAAGCTCAAGGGCGTGCGTAACCAGCTCAAGAAGATCGAGGCGGAGCTCGACAAAAAGCGCGCCCGCTATGACGAGCTTATGGAATTGATGGCAAGCGAAGAGCTTTATGCCGATCAAGACAAGTTCAACGCCGCGCTGGGGGAATATAACGGCCTTAAGCAAGAGCTGCCCAAGCTCGAGGACGAATGGCTGGAGCTTTCCACCCAGATCGAAGAGGAGACCGCGCGTGAACTCTCGTAAGGCCGCTGCCGTGGCGATGAGCATCATCGCCATCGCGTGCCGCATCTGCGGCATCTTTATGAGCGCGATGACCGTGCTGCTGTGCGTTAGCGGCCTCACCGCCAAGCTGCAGATCGTGGGCTTTGTCGTTGAGCTTTCGCGCGCGCTGCCGAGCGCCATCGCCGGCTACGGCGTCATCACATCGCCCTTTGGCGGCGTGTTCCGCCTGGATTACGCCATCGTGGCCGTCATCCTGTTTGTGATCGACTACCTGCTCACGCGCGCCTCGCGCCGCGTTCGCTAGGGGAGCGCCATGTCCAGCAGCTACATCATGAACCTGCTCGCCAGCGCCGTCGCCGTCATCGTGGGAATCGTGATCCACGAGAGCGCGCACGCCGCCGCGGCCTGGGCACTCGGCGATAAGACGGCCCGTTCGCGCGGCCGCGTGTCGCTCAACCCGCTTAACCATATCGACCCGTTTGGCACCATCATCCTGCCGCTGCTCATGCTTGCCGCCGGCGGCCCGGTGTTCGCCTTCGCCAAACCCGTGCCCGTGTACCTCAACAACCTCAAGCACCCCAAGCGTGACGAGGTCCTGGTGAGCGCAGCCGGCCCCGCATCAAACATCGCGCTCGCGTGTCTCGCTGCCGCCCTCATGCACGCAGCCTATGGCAACCTCTATGCCAGCATGTCCTTTGCCCTGGCGTCCCAGATCATGAACTTCGGCGCCACCTTTATCGTGGTCAACCTGTCGCTTGCGTTCTTTAACCTCATCCCGATCCCGCCGCTCGACGGCTCGTCGATCATCGTGCCGTTCCTCAAAGGCAAGGCGCTCAACAACTATTACCGTCTGCAGCAATACGCTATGCCCATCCTCATCCTGGTTCTGTACCTGTTGCCCATGTGGACCGGCATCGACGTGATCGGCCGCTATTTCGACGTTACCGTGTATCCGCTTGCTGAGCAGCTGCTCAACTTCGCAATCGCCGGCATCTAAGGTAAACTTACAGGTCGACCGTGCAAAACGGTCGAAACATGCACCCAAACCGCGCCGCGAAGGCGCCGTCAAAGGAGGTCGAAGATGTCGTATCGCGTGTCGACGCAGGTCTACAGCGGACCGTTCGACCTGCTGCTGCAGCTGGTTACCCGCCAAAAAGTTGATATCGGCGCCATCTCCATCAGCGAGGTGGCCGAGCAGTACCTTGCCGAGGCTGAGCGCATCGAGGCGCTGGACCTGGACGTGGCGAGCGACTTTCTGCTGGTCGCGGCAACCCTTCTGGACATCAAGGCCGCCTCTCTGGTCCCGCAGGAGGCCCCGCGTAAAATTGATGACGACGATGGCGAGTTCGACGAAGACCTCGAGGAACTCAGCGCGCTCGACGGCGACGCCCTGCGCGAGGTCCTGATTCAGCGTCTGATTGCCTACAAGCAGTTTAAGGGTGCGGCTGCGGCCCTCGGTGCCCGCATGCAGGCCGAAAGCCGCATGCACCCGCGTGTGGCCGGCCCCGACCCCGAGTTTTTGGGCCTTATGCCCGACTACCTGGCCGGCATCACCCTGCGCGGCCTCGCCGTCATCTGTGCCGACCTGGACGGCAAGCGCCAGACCTTCCTGCTGGAGGCCGAGCACGTGGCGCCGCATCGCGTGCCGCTCGATCTGACCGTAGCCTCGGTCGACCGCTTTACCATGGCGCACCAAACTTGCACCTTCCGCGAGCTGTTGGACGGCGACGCCACCACCGAGCAGCTCGTCGTCACCTTCCTGGCCATGCTTGAGCTTGCCAAGCGCGGCTCGCTCACGCTGAGCCAGGACAAGATCTTCGGAACCATCTGCATCAACCGCGTCGAGGGCGCCGAGGCATACGTGCCCGGCGAGGGCCCCGAGCTCACCGAATAGGAGCCGCAACCATGTCAACCCTTTCCACGCTGGAGGCAAACAGCCTCAAAGGAGCCCTTGAGGCGCTGCTGCTGGTGTCGAACGATCCCGTGAGCGCACCCGCGCTGGCAGGTGCGCTGGATATCGCCCCGGGCGAGTGCGCATCACTGCTCGCCGAGCTCAAGGTTGAGTACGAGGAGGCCAACCGCGGCTTTCAGCTGCGCGAGGTCGCCGGCGGCTGGCGCCTGTTTACGCATCCCGCCTACCACGACGTGGTCGAGGCCTACGTGCTGAGCTGGGACACGCAAAAGCTGTCGCAGGCGGCGCTCGAAACCCTGGCCGTCATCGCATACCACCAGCCTGTGACGCGCGAGGTGGTCAAGGGCATCCGCGGCGTCAACTCCGACGGCGTCATCGCGTCGCTCGTGGACAAGGGCCTGGTGCGCGAGCTCGGCCGCGATCCCCAGCGCGGTCAGGCCATCATTTACGGCACGACCAACGCCTTCTTGGAAAAGTTCGGTCTGCGCTCCACCCGCGACCTGCCCGACCTGGAGCAGTTTGCCCCCGACGAGCAATCGCGTCAGTTTATCCGCGAGCGCCTGAGCGGCCGCAGCATTCAGTCCACGCTCGAGGAGCAGGCCGATGACCTGGACGAAGAGCGCGAACTGCTCGATACCGATGTTGAAGATGTTGAGGCAGTCGAGGACTTGGAAACCCTGGTCGTCGACGAGACCTCGGAGGATTTGCATGACGAGGACTAACGAAGTAGGGGAGACGCGCGCCATGGGTAACGCAGTACCCGCCACCGACGCCCAGCCCGTCTATCCGCACACCATGCGCCTGCAGCGCTTTTTGGCGCGCGCGGGCGTGGCGAGCCGCCGTGGCTCGGAGGACCTAATGACCGCCGGCCGCGTGACCGTCAACGGCGAGGTCGCGACCGAGCTGGGCACCAAGGTCGATGTCGACCACGATCACATCGAGGTCGACGGCATGCCCGTCAAGCTCAACCAGGGCGCCGTGTACTTGATGCTCTACAAGCCGACCGGCTACCTCACCACCATGAGCGACCCGCAGGAGCGCCCTTGCGTGGCCGACCTGGTCCCGCGCGACCGCTTTCCGGGCCTGTTTCCAGTGGGCCGCCTGGACCGCGACACCACGGGCCTTTTGCTCTTTACCACCGACGGCGACCTGTCGCAGGATCTGCTGCACCCCAGCAAGCACGTCTACAAGACCTACCAGGCGCTCGTGGACGGACGGCTGTCCGACCGCGACTTGGAACCACTCCGCAGCGGCATCGAGCTCGACGACGGCCTGTGCCAGCCGGCAATCTGCCGCGTCATCACCGCACGCGAGGCCGAGGCCGTGGCGCCACAGGGCGTCAGGCCCGGCACCACCGCCGTGGAGGTCATTATCCGCGAGGGTCGCAAGAATCAGGTTAAGCGCATGTTGAGCAAGATTCACCATCCGGTAATCCGCCTGCACCGCTGCAACTTTGCCGGCCTTGAGCTCAAGGACGTGGCCAAGGGCTCGTGGCGCGAACTCACCGATCGCGAGGCGCAGATCCTCAAGGCCGGCGGCATCCCGCCCAAGCAGGCCGTCGGCAAGCGCGCCGGCGCGGCGGCGACCAACGCCGCGACCCGCACGCGTCACCACGGCAGCCACGGCTCCGCACCCAAGCGCAACACCTACCGCGAGCGCTACACAGGCTAGGCAACCCGCCGCGCCCCAGCACCCGCGAACCATACCAGCACGTCAACCATCGAAAGGAAGCATTGCATGATCGTCGCCATCGACGGCCCCGCCGGTTCCGGCAAGTCCACCATCGCCAAGGAGATCGCCCGCCAGCTGGGCTTTAATAAGCTCGACACGGGCGCCATGTATCGCGCCGTCACCTTCGCCGCGCTCGACCGCGGCATCGATCTGGACGACGAGGCGGCTATCGACGCCCTCGCCGAGCAAATCGAGATTCGCTTTACCAACGGTACCGGCGAGGACACGCGCCTGACCATTGACGGCCAGGACGCTTCGGCCGCCATCCGCACCCCGCAGGTCGACGCCAACGTGTCCAAGGTATCGGCCTATCCGGGCGTGCGCGCCGCCATGCTCATCCACCAGCGCCGCGCCGCCGAGGACCGCGATATCGTGGCCGAGGGTCGCGACATCGGCACCGTCGTGTTCCCCAACGCGCAGGTCAAGATCTTCCTGACAGCCGACCCGCGCGAGCGCGCCCGCCGCCGCGTGCTTCAGCGCCACCAAAACGATGCCCAGCCGCTCACGTCCGAGCAGCTCGAGGCTGAGGTCGACGAGACCCTCGACGCCCTTAAACAGCGCGACAAGCTCGACAGCAGCCGCGAGGTCGCCCCGCTCGTGCCCGCCGAGGACGCCGTGCACGTCGACTCCACCGCCCATACCATCGACGAGGTCGTCCGCATTATCGAGGGCCTCATCAACCAAAGGAGGTAGCCCATGCGCCTGTTTAAGCAGACGCCCGAGGACTATTACAACGCCCCCTACGCAGAGTTCCCAGCGCTCATCCGCGGCACCGTCGTCGTAGTCATGGCCATCCTTTGGGCATTCTCCAAGCTCATGTGGCGTTGGAAGGTCGAGGACGCTGACCTGCTGTTTGAGCGCCAGGAAGGCCGCGGCAGCGTGGTCATCTGCAACCACACCTCGATGGCTGAGCTCTTGGCCGTGGAGACGGCGCTATTCTTTGGCGGCCGCCGCATTCGCCCCATCTTTAAGTCCGAGTTCGCCAAGAGCAAGATTGTGCGCTGGGCTTTTAGCCGCGTTGGCGGCATCCCCGTGGAACGCGGCACTGCCGATATGAAGTGCCTGCGCGCCGCCCAGCATGCGCTGCAGCGCGGCGAGGACGTCCTGATCTTCCCCGAGGGCACGCGCATCCGCTCGCGCGAGCTCAAGCCCGAGGTCCACGGCGGCTTTGCGCTCATCGCTCAGATGGGCAAGGCGCCCGTCAACCCGCTCGCCATCTGCGGCTGGTCCGACATCACGCCCGCGGGCAAAAGGCTCATGCGTCCCAAGAAGTGCTGGATTCGTGCCGGCAAGGCCGTCTCGCTTTCCGATGCACCAGCCGAGCTCAAGCGCAAGGAGCGCTTGGCTTGGTTTGAGTCCGAGGCCATGAGCCGCGTATACGCCATGCGCGACGAACTGTGCGCCGAGCATCCGGGCAGGTTCTAGCCATGGGTGAGAACGTGACGAACACCGCCGCGACTGCGTCCGACCAGGCAACCGCGTCTACCATCGAGATCGCCGCCCACGCCGGCACCTGCTACGGCGTGCAGCGCGCGCTCGATATGGCGCTGGCTGCCGCGCCGCAGGCAGGGGAGAGCGCACAGGTCCACACCCTAGGGCCGCTCATCCATAACCCCATCGTGGTGCGCGAGCTTGCCGAGGCAGGCGTTGGCCTGGCCGAGAACCTGGATAATGCCGCAACCGGAACCGTGATCATCCGCGCGCACGGCGTGGTGCCGCAGGTGATCGATGCCGCACGCGAGCGTGGTCTCGACGTGGTCGACGCCACCTGCCCCTACGTGAAGAAGGTCCATGTGGCGGCTGAGCGTCTGGTGCGCGAAGGCTACCGCGTAATCGTCGTGGGCGAGCCAGGTCACCCCGAGGTCGAGGGCATTCTGGGCCACGCCGGCAATGATGCGCAGGTCGTGAGCTGTGCCGCCGACGCCAACGCTTTGTCGCTCAAGGGCAAGGTAGGCCTCGTCGTGCAGACCACCCAGACCGCCCAAAACCTCGCCGAGGTCGTTGCTGCCATCACCCCACGCGTGCAGGAGCTGCGCGTGATCAACACCATCTGCGCAGCCACGAGTGAGCGTCAACAGGCAGCAGCCACACTTGCCAACCGCTGCGACTGCATGGTCGTGGTGGGCGGCAAGAACTCGGGCAACACCCGCCGCCTGGCACAGATTTGCGCGGAGGCCTGCGAGCGCACGTATCATATCGAGGAAGCCTCCGAGCTCCAGGCCGTGTGGTTTACCAACGCTCACCACATCGGCATCACCGCCGGAGCCTCCACCCCGCAAGAGCACATCGAACGCGCCGTTGCGCGCATCAAGGAGCTTTGCCGCTAATCATGGACCAGACCGTACCCGCATACGCCGCCGAGGTGGCCGATTACGGGCGCAGCCGCGACCCCGAGCCGGGTGAGGGCGCGCTCGTTAAGAACGTGCGTCCCGAATCGCCCGCATGGGATGTGGGTATCGAGCCGGGAATGCGCGTGCTCACGGTCAACGGTGAGGCACTCACCGACATGATCGTGTGGCTCTGGGAGGCCGATGACGACACCGTCGAGCTGGAGGTTTTCGACCCGCGCGACAACAGCGTCACCCCCGTGGAGCTCGACCGCTTCCCGGGAGAGGACTGGGGCCTTGAGTTCGACGGCCCCATCTTCGATGGCATGCGCACCTGCGTGAACGCCTGCGTGTTCTGCTTTATGACGATGCTGCCCAAGGGCGGCCGCTCCACGCTCTACATTCGCGACGACGACTATCGCCTGAGCTTTTTACAGGGCAACTTTGTCACGCTCACGAACCTCTCTGACAAAGATGTTCAAAACGTCATCGAACGCAACATGAGCCCCATGAACGTGTCGGTCCATGCCGTGAGCCCCGATGTCCGCCGCCGCATGATGGGCCGCAACGCCCAGCGCGGCATGGACGTGCTCGAGGCCATCATGGCCGCCGGCATCGAGATTCACGCGCAGATCGTGTTGTGCCCCGGCTTGAACGACGGCGAGGAGCTGGAAAAGACCCTGCGCTTTTGCGAGGAGCACGAGCAAATCACAAGCCTGGGCATTGTGCCGCTCGGTTTTACCAAGCATCAGAACCGTTTTAGCTGGTCCTACAGCGACAAGCCCGAGCTAGCGCGCGAGACCATTGCCATGATCCGTCCCTACCAGGACCGCGCCTATGAGCGCTTTGGCCGCCACACCTTCCAGATGAGCGACGAGTTCTATCTGGACGCCGGCATCGATCCTCCCGAGGCAGACTTTTACGACGGTTACCCGCAGTACTACGACGGCATCGGCATGATCCGCTCGTATCTGGACGAGACCGACGACGTGCTGGCTACCGATGCCGAGCGACTGGCCCGCGTCCGCGAGGCCATCGCCGCCCGCAGCCAGCACCTGCTGTGCCTCTCCGGCGCCAGCGCGCGCGACACCGTGGCGCGCTTTGTGGAGTCGCCGCATGGTCTCGGCGGCACTGTTACGGCCATCAAGAACCGCTACTTCGGCGGCAACGTGGACGTGACCGGCCTCATCGTCGCGTGTGACATTCTGGAGCAGCTGCCCCAAGACCTGTCGGGGGTTATGCTCTTTGTGCCTAAGCTCATGTTCAACGCTGACGGCATGACGCTTGACGAGTATCATCGTGACGATTTACTCGCAAGCCTTGCCAGTCGCGGCGCCGAGGTTCATGTGGTATCGACCATGCCGCATGAGCTGCTCGATACCCTGGAGCGCATCCTTGGCATTATGCCCGCAGACTCTAACACTTCCACTGACCCTACCCATTAAAGGAGAGCAGATGAAACCTATCGTCGCCGTCGTCGGACGCCCCAACGTGGGCAAGTCCACGCTCGTTAACCGCCTGGCCCAGACCTCGGACGCCATCGTCCACGAGTCCCGCGGCGTCACGCGCGACCGCTCGTACCACACGGCCGATTGGAACGGCCGCGAGTTCACCATCGTCGACACGGGCGGCATCGAACCGCTCAAGAGCGATGACGTCTTCGCCACGTCCATCCGCGACCAGGCCCTCGCCGCCGCCGAGGAAGCCGCCGTCATCCTGTTTGTGGTCGACGGCCGCACCGGCGTCACCGAGGAGGACGAGTCGGTCGCCCGCATGCTCAAGCGCTGCGACAAGCCGGTCTTTCTACTGGTGAACAAGCTCGACAACCCCGATCGCGAAAACGACAGCATCTGGGAGTTCTATTCGCTCGGCGTCGGTGAGCCTACGCCGCTTTCGGCCCTGCACGGCCACGGCACGGGCGACCTACTCGACGATATCGTGGCCCTGCTTCCGGAGGAAGAGGACGAGGTCGCCGATGAGTTCCCCGACGCCCTGAACGTCGCCATCATCGGCCGCCCCAATGCCGGCAAGTCGTCGCTGTTCAACCGCATCCTGGGCGCCGACCGCTCCATCGTCTCGAACATCGCCGGCACCACGCGCGACGCCATCGACACGGTCGTCGAGCGCAACGGCAAGCACTACCGCATGGTTGACACCGCTGGTATTCGCAAGAAGAGCACCGTGTACGAGAATATCGAGTACTACTCCATGGTCCGCGGCCTGCGCGCCATCGATCGCGCCGACGTGGCGCTGCTCGTCGTCGACGCCTCCGTGGGCGTTACCGAGCAGGACCAGAAGGTCATGGGCTTGGCCATCGAGCGCGGCTGCGCCATCGTCGTGCTGCTCAACAAGTGGGACCTGCTCGACGACGACCGCAAGCGCGAGGCCTGCATGGAGACCATCGACCGCCGTCTGGGCGTCATGGCTCCCTGGGCCCAGTACCTGCGCATCTCTGCCCTCACTGGCCGCAGCGTCGAGAAGATCTGGGCGATGGTCGACGCCGCCGAAAAGACGCGCTCGCAAAAGATCAGCACCTCGCGCCTCAATACGTTCCTCACCGACCTGCGCGAGTTTGGCCACACCGTGGTAGACGGCAAGCGTCGCCTGCGCATGCACTACGTGACCCAAACGGGCGTCAACCCGCCGACGTTTACGTTCTTCGTCAACCACAGCGACCTGGTCAACGACACCTACCAGCGCTACGTGGAGAACCGCATGCGCTCGACCTTCGATTTTGCCGGCACGCCCATTCGACTCTTCTTTAGGAAGAAGGAGCAAAAGGATGCATAATCCGATTCTGCTGACCGCCATCTGCGCCGTGGTCTCGTTCTTTATCGGAGCGATTCCGTTTGGCCTGATCTTGGGCCGCGTGTTCAACCACACCGACATTCGCAAGGCGGGCTCCGGCAACATCGGCACCACCAACGCCCTGCGCGTGGCCGGCCCTAAGGTGGCCGCGCTCACGCTGTTGCTCGACTGCCTTAAGGGCGCCATCTGTGTCCTTATCGCCCGTCCGCTTATCGCCGACATGGGCTATGGCTTCCCCGTGAGCATTATGGCCCCCGGCGCTCCCGGCGACTGGATGCTCGGCGTCATCTGCCTGGCGGCCGTGTGGGGCCATATCTTCTCGCCCTACCTCAACTTCCATGGCGGCAAGGGTATCGCGGTTGGTCTGGGCGTCATCCTCGCTTGGTACTGGCCTATTGGCCTGTCGCTGCTGGGCATGTTTATCGTGGCCGTCGCCATCACAAAGTTTGTGTCGGTAGGCTCGCTTGCCGCGGCCATCGGTCTTCCCATCGCCGTCTGCGCGGTCTTTCCGTACGGCAGCCTGGGACTTAAGTTTTGCATGGCGATGATCGGCATCACCGTGGTGTGGGCCCATCGCGCGAACATCAAAAAGCTCATGACGGGTAAGGAGTCCAAGCTCTCGTTTACCAAGCGCGTCACCGAGCCCGACGATAAGTAGGGGAGAGTCATGAATGTTGCGCTGATTGGCTCCGGCTCCTGGGGAACCGCCGTCGCCGGCCTTGCCGCCGCGCGAGCCGAGCGCGTGACCATGTGGGCCCATAGCGAGCAGACGGCCGCCGGCATTAACGGCGAGCATCGCAACCCCCGGTATCTGGTGGATTACGTGCTACCGGAAAACGTCGTCGCCACGACGGATCTGGCCCAGGCGCTCGACGGCGTCGAGGCCATCATCTTTGCCGTGCCCTCCACGCACCTGCGCAGCGTATGCCATCAGGCGGCACCTTGTATCGCCACCGACACCCCGGTGCTCTGCCTCACCAAGGGCATTGAGCCCGAGTCTGGCCTGCTCATGAGCGAGGTCATTGCCAGCGAGATCGGCAACGAGCGGCGTGTGGCGGCCCTCTCGGGCCCCAACCATGCCGAGGAGATTTGCCGCGGTGGGCTCTCTGCCGCCGTCATCGCCAGCAAAGATCCGCAGGTAGGGGAGACCTTTAAGGACCTGCTCCTATCCACGGCCTTCCGCATCTACCTGTCGCAGGACATGACCGGCGTCGAGGTTTGCGGCGCCATGAAAAACGTCATCGCCATCGTGTGCGGCATTTCCGCCGGTTCTGGTGCGGGCGACAACACGCTTGCCCTTATCATGACGCGCGGCCTGGCCGAGATCAGCCGTCTGGTGCACGCCCGCGGCGGTCAAGCCATGACCTGCATGGGTCTTGCCGGCATGGGTGACCTCATTGCCACCTGCACCTCCGAGCATTCGCGCAACCGCACCTTTGGCTACGAGTTTGCCCACGGCGTCTCGCTCGACGAGTACCAGGCACGTACGCATATGGTGGTCGAGGGCGCCGTCGCGGCCCGCAGCGTCAGTGAGCTTGCCCGTTCACTGGGTGTAGACATTCCGCTCACCTTTGCCGTGGAGCAAACGCTCTACAACGGTGTTACTTTGGATAGGGCGCTCGAGATTCTTACCGATCGCGTCCCTTCTCAAGAGTTCTACGGACTCACCGACTAGCGCAGAAAGGCTTCTACCATGGGTTCCATCAAAATCGCTCCGTCTGTCCTTTCGGCCGACATGGCCAACCTCAAGGGCGAACTCGACAAGATCGCCGGTGCCGACTACGTGCACTTCGACGTTATGGACGGTCACTTTACCGGCAACCTCACCTTTGGCGTTGACATCCTTAAGGCCGTCAAGCGCTCCACCGATGCACCGGTCGACGCGCACCTCATGGTGTCGAACCCCGACGAGACGGTCGATTGGTACGCAGACGCCGGCGCCGATATGATCACCGTACACTACGAGGCCTCCACGCACCTGCACCGCACGCTCACCCATCTGCAGCAGCGCGGCGTTAAGGCCGGCGTGGTGCTCAACCCCGCCACCCCCGTGTGCGTGCTCGAGAGCATCATCGACGTCGTCGATATGGTGCTGCTCATGAGCGTGAACCCGGGCTTTGGCGGTCAGAGCTTTATCCCGGGCACCATCGCTAAGCTCCACGAGCTCAGGGCCATGTGCGAGCGTCACGGCGTTTCGCCCCTCATCGAGGTCGACGGTGGCATTTCTTCCAAGAACATTGTCGAGGTCGTCAAGGCCGGCGCCAACGTGCTCGTGGCCGGTTCTGCCGTATTTAAGTCCGAAGATCCCGCTGCCGAGGTTGCGCTGCTGCAGAAGCTGGGCAACGAGGCCGCACAGGAGGCATAAACCCTTATGACCGCAGGTCAAAACCGCATACCCGTGAATCTTGACTATGCCGCCTCGACGCCCATGCGCGCCGAGGCGCTCCTTGCGCAGCGCGAGTACGACGACAGCGAGCTTGCCGGCGTCAACCCCAACTCGCTGCATTCGCTCGGCCGCAAGGCTGCCGCGCGTCTGGAGGTTGCACGTCGCGAGATCGCCCGCAGCTTTGGCGCGCGCGTCCGCCCGTCCGAGATTGTACTGACCAACGGCGGCACCGAAGCCAACCAGCTGGCGCTGCTCGGTCTTGCCGAGGGCGCTCGTCAGCGCGATCGCAAGCGCGATCGTGTAATTGTTTCGGCCATCGAGCACGATTCGATTCTGGACAACCTGCCGTTGCTGCGTGCCGCCGGCTTTACCGTCGACCTGGTGCAGCCCTGCCGCATGGGCTACATTGAGCCTGCCACGCTTGTCGAGCTGCTAGGCGACGACGTGGCGCTCGTGAGCATCATGGTTGCCAACAACGAGACCGGCGTGGTGCAGCCCATCCGCGAGCTTGCCGCGGCCACGCATACCGTTGGCGCCCTGTTCCACACCGATGCCATCCAGGGCTACTTGCATATTCCACTCGATGTCACCGAGCTGGGCGTCGACGCCATGTCCGTCGCAGCCCACAAGATTGGCGGTCCCGTGGCATCTGGCGCACTCTACCTTAAGAGCCGCACGCCGCTGCGCCCGCGCATCTTTGGCGGCGGACAGGAGGCCGGTCGTCGTGCCGGCACGCAAGACCTGCGAACGCAGCTCGCCTTTGCCGCTGCCGCCTCGTCTCTGACGCCCCATGTGACTCAGGAGCGCGCGAAGCTGCAAGCCCTTTCCGACAAGCTCTACGCCACGCTTACGGCTCATCCGCGTATTCATGCCACCATGGGCGACTACGCACAGGCCGATCGCCTGCCGGGCATGGTGTCGATCTACGTTGATGGCATGGACTCCGAGGAGCTCATCGTCAAGCTCGATGCCGCCGGCTTTGAGGTTTCGGCCGGCTCGGCGTGCTCGAGCGGCAGCATGGATCCCAGCCACGTTTTGAGCGCGATGGGCATCGGTCGCGAGCAGGCTCTCGGCGCCCTTCGCCTCTCGTTCGATGACCGCGTGAACCCGGCTGACCTGGAGGACTTTGCCCAGGCGCTTCTGTCGATCGTGGGTGCCGCATGATTGTTGCCGATCTCGAGCGTGCCTTGGTGGCACGCTTTCCTAAGATGGACGCCGAACCCTGGGACCACGTAGGCTTATCCGTGGGCGACCCTGTCGCCGAGATTACCGGCGTGGCCTGCGCGCTCGACGCGACCGAAGCCAACGTGCACCGCGCCCAGGAGGCCGGTGCCAACGTGTTGTTGACGCATCATCCCATATACATCAAGGCACCCGAGGCCTTTTGTCCGGCGGATGCCACACGACCCCAGTGCAGTGCGGCCCTCTACGAGGCCGCCCGCTGCGGGGTGAGCATTATCTCGCTCCACACCAACCTGGACCGCTCGCACGAAGCCCGTGTCTGCCTGAGCAAGCTGCTGGGTGCCGCACCCGTGAGCTCACTGGAGCACGTGGACGACCCCGAGTCCACCGGCCTGGGCGCACTTGCAACGCTCAACGACCCGTGCACGCTGCGCGATCTTGCCACCCGTGCTGCCACGGCCTTTGGCAGCGACCCGCGTGTGTGGGGCAAAGCTGATCGCCCGTGCCGCACCGTCGCCATTTTGGGCGGCTCCCTGGGCGACTTCGGAGAGCTCGCCATCGCCGCGGGCGCAGATGTTGTCGTGACGGGCGAGGCGGGCTACCACGTGGCGCAAGACCTTGCCTTGCGCGGGCTGCCGGTGATCTTGCTCGGCCACGACCGCTCCGAGGAGCCGTTCGTTGATATATTGATGAACTCTGCAGTTGACGCCGGGGCCGACCCCCGTCATGCGATTAAAATACTGAACCCTTGCCAATGGTGGACTGTGACAAAAGGAGAGAACTTATGAGCGCCGGCGCTACGCTACTCAAGCTGCAACAGATCGATTTGGAGCTCGCCCGCAACAAGAGCGAACTTGCCAATATGCCGGAGCTCAAGGAGCTCGCCTCAAAGCGCAAAACCTATGTAAAGCTTAAGTCCGAGATGACCAAACTCTATGCTCAGCGCAAGGACCTGGACATTGAGCTGGACGATCTCAACACCACCGAGATCCAGACCAACAACGCCATCGAGGCCGCCAAGAAGCGCCACGTCGACGGCTCTGACTACCGCGAGGTCCAGGATCTGGAAAATGAGCTCGCCACCCTGGCCAAGCGCCTGGACAAGATCGAGCACACCCGCAAGGACGTCGTCGTCGCTCATAAGGAAGCGCTTGACCGCGAGGCTCGCGCGCAGGCCATCATCGCCAAGTTCGAGGAGGGCGTGAAGGCCGATACCAAGGCTGCCCGCGCCAAGGCTGCCGATCTGCAGGCTCAGATTGATGCCTCCACCAAGGAGCGCACCGCGCTTGCCGCCACGCTACCGACCGACGTGCTCACCGATTACGAGCGTCTGCTCAAGCAGTTCCGCGGCCTGGCCGTCGAGACCATCAAGGGCAACATCCCCACGGTCTGCCACACCGCGCTGCAGGCGTCATCCATGAGCGACCTCAACCACGACGGTAGTGAGATTACGCACTGCCCGTACTGCCACCGCCTGCTCGTGCTCCTCAGCAAGGAAGCCTAACGATGGCGGCGGCACCCAACAATTCAATGCAACTTGAGGGAAAAACGATCCTGCTGGGAATTACCGGCGGGATCGCCGCCTATAAGTCGTGCAATATCGTGCGCCTGCTGCAAAAGCGCGGCGCCCACGTCAAGGTCGTTATGAGCGAGCACGCCACGGAGTTCGTGGGGCCGCTCACCTTCCGCGCACTCACCAATGAGCCCGTTGCCGTGGGCCTATTCGACGACCCCTCCGACCCCATCCACCATATCTCGCTGGCGCAGGAGCCCGACGTGGTGGTCGTGGCGCCCGCGACGGCCAACATCATCGCTAAGATGGCCAACGGCATCGCCGACGACCTCATCTCCACCACGCTGCTTGCCACGCCGCGCCCCATCGTGATCGCACCGGCCATGAACAATGGCATGTGGAAGGCACCGGCCACGCAGGCCAACATGGCCACGCTGCGCGAGCGCGGTGTCAATGTTGTGGGTCCGGGTAGCGGTTACCTTGCCTGCGGCGACGTGGACACGGGACGCATGAGCGAGCCCGAGGACGTCGTCGAGGCTGTCTGTGAGGTGCTCAACCCCGTGCCGCAAGACCTGACGGGCAAGCGCATCGTCATCACCGCCGGCCCCACGCACGAGCCGATCGACCCGGTGCGATTCATTGGCAACCGTTCTTCGGGCAAGATGGGTATCGCCCTGGCGGGGGAGGCCGCACGTCGCGGTGCCGCTGTCACGCTCGTGCTGGGACCGACATCGCTCGACGTTCCCCGCGGTGTGGAGTGCGTGCACGTACAGACCGCCGCTGAAATGCTGCAGGCGGCGTTAAACGCCTTCCAGACGGCCGACGCTGCCATTTGCGCTGCGGCCGTCGCCGACTACACCCCCGCGGCCCCGGCGGACCATAAGCTCAAAAAGGCCAACGAGCGCCTGGATCGAATCGAGCTCGTCGAGACCGTTGACATCTTGGCCGAACTCTCACGCCAAAAGGGCGATCGCCTCGTAATCGGATTTGCTGCCGAGACCGATAACGTCGTCAAGTACGCCGAGCGCAAATTGGCACGCAAAGGCTGCGATGCCATTATCGCCAACGATGTCTCACGCGCCGATTCGGGCTTTGGAACCGATACCAACAAGGTCTGGATTGTGAGCACAACGGGTACGCAAGAACTTCCCGTTCTAACAAAACCCCAGCTCGCAGATACAATTTTGGACTTGCTTCAAAATTTGTAAAAAAGTTCTTGCACAAGTCTAAAGTTTCGGGTTAATATACTCCCTGTTGCGAGCGAGAGCAGAGCAACAAACAAAAGCTTCGGGACGTGGCGCAGCTTGGTAGCGCACTTGACTGGGGGTCAAGGGGTCGCTGGTTCGAATCCAGTCGTCCCGACCAGAAGTTTGCAGGTCAGGCACCTAGTGCCTGACCTTTTTTGTTTTAAGCAATTGCTTAATTTTAAGTAAGCAACAGGGTGTCAAAAATCTACCTGCGCGATACTCGCTTTTTGCGGCTACTTGCGCGTTTTGTACACGCTTGAGCCGATTTATTAACGCGATATGAATCTACATACGCGTAGCTGGTATGCAGTCGAGTACGGGCCGTATTTATCGCGGCGATTTACACAGATATAGCGACTATAACGGACAAGCGTGTCACTGTATTTATTCCAGTAGTTCACTTGATCGGTGGACAAGTGGGCTGTTGCAACGAAACGCCAAGCAGGATGGGCTCTATAAGAGGACGCCGCAGGGTAATGGCGGGGGAGTGCGGCGGGCGCTCTGAGAGCCGCTGTGTGACCCCATGTCTCCTTAACTCGATAATTTGTGTTTCAAGCCACGAATCGGTCGAGCAATTGCCAAAAGAACGGCCCATGCAGGATTGCACGAGCCTTACATCAGATCAAATTTGAGCTAGAAGCACCAAGCGGGGCAGACGCAACACCATCTCGTCGCGGACTCGGCGAGCGACATATCGCAGTCGAGGTAGACATCGAGGAAGTCGTCAGATCCCGCACAGGGGGACCGCGATGGTGACCACCGCGCCGCCCGAGGAGCTGTTGGCGAGCGAGACGGAGCCCCCGTGAGCGCTCGCGGCCTCGGAGGCGACATGGAGGCCGAGCCCGTAGTGGCGGCCTCCGTCGCGCGAGGAGCGGGACGAGTCGTCTGTGAAGAGGCGCTCGCAGCCGCGTTCGAGGGCGGCGGGAGAGAAGCCCGGTCCGTCGTCGGCCACCTCGATGACGAGGTGTCCGCCCGCGACGTCGCAGGAGACCGCCACGCGCGAGCGCGCGTGCTCGGCGGCGTTGGCCACGAGGTTCGCGGCGGCTCG
>CAUHHV010000016.1 GCA_959606065.1 uncultured Collinsella sp. | reverse complement strand
TCGGGCCTGCGGCCCTCGCGTGCTGCGCTGGAAAACGCTTCGCGTTTCCTCAGCTTCGCACCCTGTCGGGTTCGAATCCCATGCACCGGGCGCAAACAAAAACGGTCCCCTTTCGAGGACCGTTTCCAAATCAGTGGTGGGCGATGAGGGATTCGAACCCCCAGCCTTGTGCGTGTAAAGCACCTGCGCTAACCGTTGCGCCAATCGCCCGTGCGGAGAGAGTATAGCAAAACAATCGCCTCATTCATCTCATATCCATTAAAGGTAACCGGCGCGTGTCACAGCGGAGCTGATTCAGTTGAGATTGCCTGAACATTCCGCCCCTCTTTACGCCCTCGGGTATACTCAAAAGCTACTGATTCGATTTGATGCCCAGCAACAGCAGAGGGGATAGTATATGTGCGGTTTTGTCGGTTTTGTCGGTGGGACGGATAACCAATCCGAGGTGCTCACCAAGATGATGGACCGCATTGTCCATCGCGGTCCCGACATGGGCGGTCAGTTTATCGACGGCCGCGTTGCCCTGGGCTTCCGCCGCCTGTCGATCCTCGACCTGACCGAGGCCGGCGCTCAGCCCATGGCCAATGAGGACGGCAGCGTCGTTATCGTCTTCAACGGCGAGATCTACAACTTCCAAGAACTCCGTTCCGAGCTCGAGGCCAAGGGCTACAAGTTCCACTGCGGCGCCGACACCGAGAGCCTCCTGCACGGCTACGAGGAGTGGGGCGAGGCCGTCCTCGATCGCCTGCGCGGTATGTACGCTTTCGTCATCTGGGACAAGAAGAAGAACAAGCTTTTTGGCGCCCGCGATATCTTTGGCATCAAGCCGCTCTACTACTATCCCATGGCCGATGCGGGCGACGGCGCTCCGGGCGTGCTCTTTGGTTCCGAGATCAAGAGCTTCCTGGACTACCCGCACTTCCACAAGGCGGTCAACAAAAAGGCCCTGCGTCCGTACATGACGCTGCAGTATTCGGCAACCGAGGAGACCTTCTTCGAGGGTGTCTACAAGCTGCCGCCGGCGCACTACTTTACCGTCGATATCCCGACCGGCAAGATGAACATCGAGCGCTACTGGGATTGCGATTACTCTGCCGTCGAGAAGCCGTTCGAAGAGTATGTCGATGAGCTGGACGAGGTCGTGCACGAGAGCGTCGAGGCCCATCGCATCGCCGACGTCAAGGTCGCGTCGTTCCTCTCCGGTGGCGTCGACTCCAGCTATATTGCCGCTTGCCTCATGCCCGACAAGACCTTCTCGGTGGGCTTTGACTACAAGAACTATAACGAGACCAACTATGCCAAGGAGCTTTCCGATAAGCTCGGCGTCGAGAACGTTCGCAAGATGATTACCGCCGACGAGTTCTTCGGTGCGCTCGAGGACATCCAGTATCACATGGACGAGCCGCAGTCCAACCTGTCTTCCGTGCCGCTGTGGTTCTTGGCCGAGATGGCCCGCAAGGACGTCACCGTCGTGCTTTCGGGCGAAGGCGCCGACGAGCTCTTTGGCGGCTACGCCTACTACGAGGACACGGTCCCGGTCCGCAAGTACAAAAAGATGGTGCCGCTGCCCATCCGTCGCGCGCTCGGTAACCTGGCGTTGCATATGCCGTACTTCAAGGGACATAACTTCCTGGTCAAGGGTGCCGAGATCCCTGAGAAGTCGTTCCTGGGACAGGCTCTGGTATGGCCGGAGCGCGAGGTCGACGACGTGCTCAAGCCCGAGTACAACACCGGCGATGGCGCCTTCGAGCTTGCCGCTCCCATCTATGCGCGCGTGAAGGGTCAGCCCGAGCTGGTCAAGAAGCAGTACCTGGACATGAACATGTGGCTCCCGGGCGACATTCTGCTCAAGGCCGACAAGATGTGCATGGCGCACTCGCTGGAGCTGCGCGTGCCCTTCCTGGACCGCAAAGTCATGGAGTTCGCCGAGCATATTCCCGACCGCTACCGCATCAACGAGAACGGCAACAAACAGGTACTCCGCCACGCTGCCAACAAGTCGCTGCCCGATGAGTGGGCCACCCGTCCCAAGGTGGGTTTCCCGGTGCCGATTGTCTACTGGCTGCGCGAGCAAAAGTGGTACGACTATGTCAAGGAGTACTTCACCGCGCCGTGGGCAAGCGAGTTCTTCGATACCGACGAGCTCATGCACCTGCTCGATCTGCACTTTGCGGGCAAGGGCGATTTCCAGCGCAAGATCTATACGCCGCTCGTGTTCCTGGTGTGGTACAAGCGCTTCTTTATCGACGAGGACCAGCCCGCTGTTCAGGCTGCCTAGCCTCGGCTTACGAACGCCTGCGCGTAACGGCTCCTCCGGGAGCCGTTTTTGCGTGGGTGCGTTTCAGTTACTATAAAAACCGTCCCTGCCAAATGGCTGAGAAAGGCGAAAGATGCACCATTCGGATTCCGCGACCGTGACCACGGTCGATACGCTTGCCAAGCTTCTCGATGTGTGCGGCGAGCTGCGCGCATCAGAGCAGGTTGACGAGCGTGCCGTGACCGGCTGCTCGTTTGATTCGCGCGCGGTCTCGGCAGGTGACGTGTTCTTTTGCAAAGGCGCTGCCTTTAAGCCCGCGTTTTTGAGTATGGCGCTCGATGCGGGCGCCGTCGCATTTGTGTGCGAGGAGTCGCTGGTCGAGTCTCTGGAGCCGCTGGCGAAGGAGAACGGCGCGGCGATGCTGGTCGTGGACAGCGTCCGCACGGCCATGGCCCTGTTGCCGCCGGAGGTCTACGACCGTCCCGACCACGACGTCAAGATCGTGGGCATCACCGGTACCAAGGGAAAGACCACGGCCGCTTTTATGCTCCAGTCGATTATCAAAGCGGCGGGCGAGTCCTGCGGCATGATCGGCTCGGTGAGTACCGACGATGGCATCGAGTGCTACGAGAGCACCAATACTACGCCCGAGGCCCCCGAGGTCTGGCGCCATATCGCCAACTGCCGTGAGTCCGGTCGCCAGTCCATGGTCATGGAGGTCTCGAGCCAGGCGCTCAAGTACCAACGCGTCGAGAATCTGCCGTTTGACGTGGCGTGCTTCCTCAACATCGGGCGTGACCACATCTCGCCGATCGAACACCCCACGTTTGAGGATTATTTTGAGAGCAAACTCAGGATCTTTGACCAGGCGAAGACCGCCGTGGTGAATCTGGGCACCGAAGAGGTTGACCGTGTGTTGGAGGCAGCGTCGACGGCCGAGCGCTTGGTGACCGTTGGCGTCGAGCATCCCGAGGCAAGCCTGTGGGCGAGCGATGTGCGCATGGTCGGCTTTAACATCGAGTTTAACCTGCATGGCCTGTGTGCCGACGAGTCCGAGGCGGGGGAGAAGGTCCTGCTGGGCATCGCGGGCGACTTTAACGTGGAAAACGCGCTGGTCGCTATCGCCGCTGCGCGCGAGATCGGCATCGGTATCGAGGCTATCAAGAAGGGCCTCTCCAAACTGCGTGTACCGGGCCGTATGGAGGTCGTGGAGTCGAAGGACGGCCGCGTGATCTGCGTCGTTGACTATGCGCACAACCAGCTTTCGTTCCGTTCGCTTTTCTCGTCGGTCAAGCGCGCGTTTCCCGCTAGTCCAGTCATTGCAGTGTTTGGCGCTGCCGGCGGCAAGGCGCAGGAGCGCCGCGAGCAGCTTCCGCGCGAGGCCGCACCATATTCCGACCTGATGATCTTTGCCAACGAGGACCCGGCTCACGAGGACCCGATGAAGGTCTGTCGCGAGCTTGCCGAGCATGTTCCCGACGATACGCCGAACAAGATCATCCTCGACCGCGAAGCCGCTGTGCATGCGGCGTTCAAGGCGGCGCGCGAGGAGTACGTCAACCCCGATGCTCCCACCATTGTCTTGCTGCTGGCAAAGGGTGACGAGGAGCTCATGCACGTGGGCGACGAGTTCGTGCCCATCGAGAGCGACCTTTCGTTGGCCAATCGCCTGATCGATGTTACCCAGTTTGACTAATGAATCATGATGGCGGCGGCGCCCTGAGTGCGCTGTCGCCATAAGCGTGTTCCCTCAAGCAAAGCATGCCGTCCAAGTCCAAACCCTTCTACGTAAACGGAGTAACCATGTCCCACAACACCCTGCCGACCGTTGCCGAGCTTTCGGGCGAGATGCGCGAGCGCTTGGCCAAGGTTAAGTACGTCTTTACCGACCTGGATGCCACGATGCTCGCACCCGGCTCGTGCGTGCTGCGCGACAACGACGGCAACCCCTCGACCAAACTCGTCGAGGCCGTCGTGGCGCTCGCTCGCGCTGGTATTCAGGTGATTCCCACCTCGGGCCGCAACCGCACCATGATCCACGAGGATGCGCGCGTGCTCGGCCTCAACTCCTACATTGGTGAGATGGGCGGCCTGGTCATGTACGACCTCAAAGCCAACGATTGGGAGTATCTGACCGGCGACATGCCCTACGACCCCTCTTGCGGTCTCACGCCGCACCAGGTGATCGAGCAGACCGGCGTGTGCGAGAAGATCCTCGCCCGCTGGCCGCACAAGATCGAGTATCACAACGACATGTCGACCGGCTACAAGTACCGCGAGGTCACCGTCGGCATGCGCGGCGACATCCCCGATGACGAGGCGCAGGCCATCCTCGACGAGGCCGGCTGCGGCTTGGTGTGGGCCTGTAACGGTCACCTGACGCATCTGTCCAAGCCGACGACGCTCGAGCTCGATCGCGTCGAGGATGGCCGCGCGTTTAACATCAATCCCGCCGGCCTCAACAAGGGCGTTGCCATCGCACGTTTCTGCGAGCACCTGGGTATCGAGCGCGAGGAGACGCTGGCGCTCGGTGATTCCGAGTCCGATTTCTACATGGCCGACCACGTTGGTACGTTCTGTTTGGTCGAGAACGGCCTGACCAGTGCCGGCGCGCCCGAGTTCCTGGACGCTTGCGATAACGCCTACGTCACGCGCGGCAAGATTGTCGACGGCTGGGTGGCAACGGCCGAGCTGCTGGTCGCGGCTCGTTCGTAGCGCGGTCCTATCGTTCTGAGCCATATCTTTTCGAGAGAGAATCTGGTGAGGTAATGTCCGATATCGAGAATCTGGCCGGGGACACGCGCCCCATTGGCGTATTCGACTCGGGTCTGGGCGGTCTGACGGTTGCACGCGCCATCGCGACGGCGCTGCCGCATGAGTCCGTCTACTACTTCGGCGACACCAAACGCTGCCCGTATGGCACCCGCACCGAGGACGAGGTGCGATCGTTTGCGCTGCAGGCAGGCCGCTGGCTGTCGAAGCACGACGTCAAGATCATGGTCATCGCCTGCAACACGGCGACTGCAGCGGCCTTGCGTTTGGCCCAGCAGGTGCTCGACGTCCCCGTCATCGGTGTGATCGCACCGGGCGCACGCGCGGCAATCAACAGCACCCGCACGCGCCGGGTGGGCGTGCTCGCTACCAACCTCACCATTCGCTCAGGCGCTTACACGCGTGCCATTCAGGACCTGGATGCCGGCGTCGACGTATACGGCTGCCCTGCCTCGAGCTTTGTCGAGGTCGTTGAGCACGAGCTCGCCTCGGGCGCGCATCTGCAGGAGCAGTGGCTTGAGAACGAGGACATCTTCGATACGCCTGCCGTGCGTGCACTGGTGGGTGCCACGGTTGAGCCGCTGCGCGACCACGGTATCGATACCGTGGTGCTCGGCTGTACGCATTTTCCGCTGTTGGTGGGACCTATCCGCCATGCGCTGGGGCCTGGGGTGCGCGTCGTGAGTTCCGCCGAGGAGACCACGCGCGAGCTGACCGATATCCTCACGCGCCGCGAGCAGCTGGCGGGCGACGCAGCCGAGCCGCAGCATCGCTTTGCCACTACGTCTGACAACATTGCCGAGTTTGCGGTGGCGGGTAGCTTTATCTTTGGCCAGCCGCTCAAAAGCATCGAACATGTCGATATCGACGAACTGAAATAGATGTAGGGTTACCGTCCAAAGACTTGCCCTCTTCTTCTGCCGAAAGGATATTTCTATGGAGTACATGCAGGTCAACCGTGCCAACGGCCGTGCCGCCAATGAGCTGCGCCCCGTCAAGCTCACCCGTGGTGTTATGAAACATGCCCACGGCTCGTGCCTGGCTGAGTTCGGCGACACGCGCGTGCTTTGTGCCGCCACCATCGAGGAGGGCGTGCCGGGCTGGCGCAAGGGTGCCAAGGCCGGTTGGGTAACCGCAGAGTATGCCATGCTGCCGGCATCGACCGGTAAGCGTTGCAAGCGCGAGTACGCCAAGCGTAAGGGCCGCTCCATGGAGATCGAGCGCCTCATCGGCCGCAGCCTGCGTACCGTCGTCAACATGAAGGCGCTCGGCGAGTACACCGTTACCGTCGACTGCGATGTGATCCAGGCGGATGGCGGCACGCGTACGGCGAGCATTACCGGTGCCTGGGTGGCGCTGCACGACGCCCTTGCTATGTGGGTCGAGGCCGGCAAGATCGAGCGCATTCCGCTCACGGGTCAGGTTGCCGCCATCTCTATGGGCGTTGTCGACGGCAACACCATGCTCGACCTCGATTATTCCGAGGACAGCCACGCCGAGGTCGACATGAATCTCGTCGCTACCGACACCGGCGAGATGATTGAGCTCCAAGGCACCGGCGAGCAGGCGCCCTTCGACCGCAAGCGTCTCAACGCCCTGCTCGACCTGGGCGACAAGGGCATCGCCGAGCTCATCGAGCTTCAGCGCCAAGCCCTCGCCTAACCTGCCAAAAAGGGATGTTAATTTTGGTAGGTTTTATCTGGGAAAACGTCGAAGTATAAGGTTTCTGTCGCCAGGGAGGGGAGAGGGCTCGAGGCCAGTTTCCCTTGGGCGGCATTGCTATAGAGACAAGGAGGCCAGTCATGGCACTAGAGAAGATCGATATCGACACCCTCGACCCGGCGGCGACCATCGTCGTGGCAACGGGCAATGCCCATAAGCTCACCGAGATCGAGGCCATTTTGGGCAAGGTCATGCCCGAGGTTCGCTTTGTGGCGTTGGGCCAGCTGGGTGATTTTGAGGACCCCGAGGAAAACGGCACGACGTTTTTGGAGAACGCCATCATCAAGGCGCAGGCCGCGGTAGAGGAGACGGGGCTTATGGCCATCGCCGACGATTCGGGCCTGGTCGTTGATGCCCTGGACGGTGAGCCGGGCGTGTACAGCGCACGCTATGCGGGCGTGCACGGCGACGATGCCGCCAACAACGCCAAGCTCCTCGTGAATCTGGAGGGCGTGGCCGACGAGGACCGCACCGCGCGTTTTATGAGCGTCGTCGCGCTTATCGACACGGACGGCCTGGTCACTTATGGCGAGGGCGCCTGTGAGGGCGTCATTGCGCACGAGGGCCGCGGCGATTACGGCTTTGGCTATGATCCGCTGTTCCTGCCGGTCGACACGCCGGGCAAGACTATGGCCGAGCTTACGACGGACGAGAAGAACGCCATTAGTCATCGCTTCCATGCGCTCGAGCACTTGTCTTCCAAGCTGACGGGCGAGGAGTAGGCCGTGCGTGCGGTGGTGCAGCGCGTGCTCAACGCCGGCGTGACGGTCGACGGCGAGTGCGTGGGCTGCATTGGACGCGGCTACCTGGTGTTGCTTGGCGTGGGCCACGGCGATACGCGCTCCGAGGCTGATAAGCTGTGGGGCAAGCTCCGCGGCCTGCGCATCAACGAGGATGAGAACGGCAAGACCAATCTGGCGCTTGCCGATGTCGACGGTGAGGTGCTCGTGGTGTCGCAGTTCACGCTGTTTGCCGATTGCCGTCATGGTCGCCGTCCGTCCTTTACGGATGCCGGCGCGCCCGATGTGGCCAACGAGCTCTATGAGTACTTCCTGACGCTGGTGCGCGAGGACGTCGAGCATGTGGCGCACGGCATCTTCGGCGCCGACATGAAGGTCAGCCTCGTCAACGACGGCCCGTTTACCATCGTTCTCGATACGGACAACCTGTAAGCAGTCAATTTGGGACCGGGCTTTTTTAGCTGCTTGCGTATGGCTGCAACAGGGTGCTATAGTATTAGAGTTTTGTCTATCTTAGGGGTATTATCCCCTTTTTGAATTGCACCCTCTGGAGGCCCTATTCATGGAAGAGATGGAAGTCAATCACGTCGACGACATCCACGAGAAGCTGACCGATATGGTGGGCGATCGCGTCAAGGTTAAGGCCAACATGGGCCGTACCCGCGTCATCGAGCGCATGGGCACCATCAAGAGCGTCCACCCCGCTGTCTTTATCGTTGAGGTTGACGAGCGTCGCGGCCGCAAATCGCGTCAGTCCTACCAGTACATCGATGTCCTTACCGGCCAGGTCGAACTGTTCGACCCCGAGAGCGGCGAACATATCTTTACCCCGCTCGGCAACCAGCTCGAGGAGCACTAACGGTGACCGATCGGTCCCTCATCCTTACCGCGCCGGCAAAGATTAACCTCTATCTGGGGGTTCATACCGAGCGCGACGCCCGCGGCTATCACAGGGTCGATTCCCTGATGGCAGCCGTCGGTCTAGCCGATACCGTGACGGTCACGCCGGCGCAGGCGTTGACCGTCCAGACGGTTCCGGCATCCGATTTTCCCATGCAAAAAAATACGGCCTATCGGGCGGCAATCGCTATGGCCGAGCGTTACGGTCGCGATGCCAACGTGTGCGTGACGATCGAAAAGCGTATCCCGCTGTGCGCCGGCCTGGGAGGCCCCTCGACGGATGCCGCTGCGGTCATCGTTGCCTTGGCCGAGCTGTGGGGTATCGACCGCGCCGACCCCGCGCTCGATGACATCGCTCGCGGTATCGGCGCCGACGTGCCGTTCTTTTTGCACACGAGTCCCGCATTCTACGTCGGCGGGGGAGATGTGCTGGCCACTGAGTATCCTGTGCTTCCGGCGACACCTGTCGTATTGGTCAAACCGCACGAGACGAGCGTTTCAACGGTTGAAGCGTATCGACGATTTGATGAGAGCCCGGTGCCCGCGGAAAAACCCGATGCGATTGCTTCTGTCTTACGCGCCGGCGATGCCGAGGCGGCATATGCGCTCGTTCATAACAATCTGGGCGTCATATCCGCGCAGATGGAGCCGCGGATCCAGGCAGTTCTCGACTGGCTGCGCGCACAGGAGGGAACCGTTGCCGTGGACGTGTGCGGTTCGGGTGCTTGCTCGTTTGCCATTTGCGATACCGTCGCTGCAGCAGCCCATCTTGCGGGAGCTGCCCAGCAAAATGGCTGGTGGGCCTGCGCGACTGAGCTTATTCCCAACACGGTTCAAATCGACGCGCCAAAGAAATAAAAATTTCTCTAGCACGCGACGAAAATCTTTGTTACTATAGTCGAGCTAACGGGTTGTGGCTCAGTTTGGTAGAGCACTGCGTTCGGGACGCAGGGGTCGCTGGTTCAAATCCAGTCAACCCGACCAGAGCATGAGAAGGGACCGCTTCTTGCGGTCCCTTTTTTTAGCTATTGTTGTGATACCGCGGCACCCGCGGTATACTCATTCGAGCTTGTCTCGCTGTATTGTGGAGGTCTACATGTTTGGACTGAGGGCTCCTGAGCTCATCATTATTCTCGTCGTTGTCTTGATCATCTTCGGGCCTAAGAACCTGCCGAAGCTCGGCAAGTCTCTCGGCTCTACCGTCAAGAATATCCGCGAGGGTATGGAGGGCGACGATAAGGGCGAAACCAAGCAGGCCGAGGACGTTGTGGTCGAGGAGTCCAAGGAGGACAAGGAGATCGCAGAGCTCGAGGCCAAGCTCGCTGCTGCCAAGAAAAAGCAGGCAGAGGACAGCGACGCGGACGCAGAGTAGTCCCATCCCTTTGGGGTGAGCACCTGACCGGCTTGCCCGCAGGCTAGCCGGTCTTTTTCGTTTTGTTGACAGTTGATCGTTACATCATAGTTGGGGAGATATCCGTATGGACGCAAGCCAGATCGTACTGACCGCTGAGGGCCGCCAGAAGCTCGTCGAGGAGCTTGCTTGGCGTGAGGGCGATTACGCCAAGGAGATCGTCGAGGACATCAAGGAAGCCCGCGCGTTCGGCGACCTTTCGGAGAACTCCGAGTACGATGCCGCCAAGGACAAGCAGGCCCAGAATGCTGCTCGCATTGCCGAGATTCAGGCCATCCTCGCCAACGCTCAGGTTGCTGCCACCACGGGCGATCTGACCGTCTCCATCGGTTCCACCGTTTCTCTGATCGATCCCAACGGTGAGGTCATGGAAGTCACGCTCGTCGGTACCACCGAGACCAACTCGCTCGAGCACAAGATCTCCAACGAGTCTCCGGTCGGCCACGCCATTATCGGTCACGGCGAGGGCGACTCCGTCGAGGTCGTTACGCCTTCGGGCAAGACCCGCGTCTACACCATCGCAAAGATCGCACGCTAGACCACGGTCCCGCGTAAAGGTATGTTTTCGCTCCCTGGGACCGAATCCTGGGGAGCGTTTTAGTTTGAGGAGCTAACTTATGGCAGAGAACCAGAACGTCGCCGATCAGGCCTCGACGCTCAACGACGAGCGCGCCACGCGTCTGGCAAAGCGCGCCGCCCTGTTCGAGGCGGGCCAGAACCCCTATCCCGAGCACTCCGAGATCGAGGACTATGTCGTCGACATTGAGGCCAAATATGCCGATCTTGCCGATGGCGAGGATACTGAGGACGTCGTGAAGATCGGCGGCCGCGTGGTCGCCAAGCGCGGTCAGGGCAAGATCATGTTTATCGTCGTGCGCGACGCTACCGCCGAGATTCAGCTGTTCTGCCGCATCAACGACATGGACGAGGCAGCTTGGAATACGCTCAAGGCTCTCGACCTTGGCGATATCCTGGGCGTGACCGGCGTGGTTGTTCGCACCAAGCGCGGCCAGCTCTCCGTTGCCCCCAAGAGCGCGACGCTGCTCTCCAAGGCCGTTCGCCCGCTGCCCGAGAAGTTCCACGGCCTCTCCGACAAGGAGACCCGCTATCGTCAGCGCTATGTCGACCTGATTGCCAACGACGATGTTCGCGAGACCTTCCGCAAGCGCTCGCAGATTCTCTCCACCTTCCGCCGCTTCATGGAATCTGACGGCTACATGGAGGTCGAGACCCCCATCCTGCAGACCATTCAGGGCGGCGCTACGGCCAAGCCGTTCATCACGCACTTCAACGCGCTCGATCAGGAGTGCTACCTGCGCATTGCTACCGAGCTGCACCTCAAGCGCTGCATCGTCGGTGGCTTTGAGCGCGTCTTCGAGATCGGCCGCATCTTCCGCAACGAGGGTATGGACCTCACCCACAACCCCGAGTTCACCACGATGGAGGCCTACCGTGCCTTCTCCGACCTCGAGGGCATGAAGGCGCTCGCCCAGGGTGTCATCAAGGCTGCCAACAAGGCCATCGGCAACCCCGAGGTCATTGAGTACCAGGGTCAGACCATCGATCTTTCCGGTGAGTGGGCAAGCCGTCCCATGACCGACATCGTCTCGAACGTGCTCGGCAAGCAGGTCACCATCGACACGCCGGTCGAGGAGCTTGCCGCCGCCGCACGCGAGAAGGGTCTGGAGATTAAGCCCGAGTGGACTGCTGGCAAGATCATCGCCGAGATTTACGATGAGCTGGGCGAGGACACCATCGTCAACCCGACCTTCGTATGCGATTACCCCATCGAGGTCAGCCCGCTTGCCAAGCGTTTTGAGGACGATCCGCGCCTGACGCACCGCTTTGAGCTGGTCATCGCCGGCCACGAGTACGCCAACGCATTCTCCGAGCTCAACGACCCGGTCGACCAGGCCGAGCGCTTTGCCGCCCAGATGGCCGAGAAGGCCGGCGGCGACGACGAGGCTATGGAGTACGACGAGGACTACGTACGCGCCCTCGAGTACGGTATGCCTCCCGCGGGCGGCATCGGCATCGGTATCGATCGCGTGGTCATGCTGCTCACCAACCAGGCTTCCATTCGCGACGTCCTGCTGTTCCCGCACATGAAGCCCGAGAAGGGTTTCCAGTCCGGTGCCGCCGCTGCCAAGGCTGCCGAGGCCGGCAACGCCGCAAGCCCGTTCGTTAAGTCGCTTAAGCCCACGCTCGATTACTCCAAGATCGCCGTTGAGCCGCTGTTCGAGGAGTTCGTCGACTTCGATACCTTCTCCAAGAGCGATTTCCGCGCTGTGAAGGTCAAGGCATGCGAGGCCGTCAAGAAGTCCAAGAAGCTGCTGAACTTTACGCTCGACGACGGTACCGGTACCGACCGCACCATCCTCTCCGGTATTCACGCTTATTACGAGCCCGAGGACCTGGTCGGCAAGACCTTGCTCGCCATCACCAACCTGCCTCCGCGCAAGATGATGGGTATTCCCAGCTGCGGTATGCTGATCAGCGCCATCCACGAGGAGGAGGGCGAGGAGCGCCTCAACCTGATCCAGCTCGACGCTTCCATCCCCGCCGGCGCAAAGATGTACTAGGGGGTTACGCGGGTTTACCAACCCGCGTAACCAGTTGACGCTGCAAGCCCGCCAGAGCGGCAATCTGCCTTTCAACTTCGGCGGCATGATCAAAAGATCAATGCCGCCTTGTTTCAAGGCACCTTGCTCGCTCTGGCGGGTTTTCGCTGTCGGTGCCATAGCATCGGCGTTGCCTTGGCCGTCAATAGTCATTGGGGGCGTTCTCAAACGACTACCCAACGGCTATTGCACACATGGCTCGCATGACAGCCGTCTCTTTTATGTTTCCTTTAGCCGTCGCTGTCTAGGATGGGGGTTAGTCGATAGGAAGGGAGCACCGGGATGGACGATGCGAGCGAGCGTGCTATCGAAGAGGACATGCTCGATCAGTTCAATTACTTTGATGATGAGGACGAGGAGCTGATCGACCGTCGCGAGCCAGCGCCGCTTGATTCCTTTGATCTGATCGATGAAGAGCCCGACGAGGACGAGGGCGAATCGGCGGAGCCCCCACAGTCTTCGCGCCTTGACTCGCTGCTTTCGAGAGCCCCCATGCACCACGGTGTCCGTGCCGGCGCGCTCCATATGAAAACTGACTGGCACCAGATCGTGACGGCAGGCGATGAACTTGCCGTCGATGCGCCGCTCACCGATAAATCATCCATCATCTGCCGCACCGGTATGCTTATGCTCGCGAGCGGAACGGGTGCCTGGCGCGTGCGCGATACCATGAATCGTGTTGCTGACGTGCTCGGCGTCACGATTCACGTCGACCTGAGTCTCCTGTCGTTTGAGTGCACCTGCATCGAAGATGGCCACTGCTTTAACGAGGTTGTCAGCCTGCCCACAACGGGAGTCAATACCCATCGCATCTGGATGATGGAGAGCTTCTTAAAGGAAATCGAGATTTACGGGCGCCGGTTTACCGTGCACGAATACCACGAGATGCTCAAGACCGTTGAGAGCTCAAAGCCCGATTACGCTCCCTGGCAACAGGGCCTTGCGGCGGCCTGTGCTTGTGGCGCCTTCGTCTTTTTGCTCGGCGGCGGCCCTATCGAGATGGCCTGCGCGTTCGTAGGCGCTGGTGTCGGCAATTTTGCTCGCTCCCATATTCTCAAGCAGGGCCTTGGTCAGTTCAGCGCGCTGACGACCGGCGTTGCGCTCGCTTGCGTTTCGTATCTGCTGGCATTGCTCGGCCTTGGCCAGGTCATACCGGGGGCAATGTCGCACCAAGAAGGCTATATCGGCGCCATGCTCTTTGTGATTCCCGGCTTTCCGCTCATTACGGCAGGCCTCGACATCGCTAAGCTCGACATGCGAAGCGGTATCGAGCGCCTTTCATATGCCGTATCGATTATTGTGATGGCGACCCTCGTAGGTTGGATGGTTGCCGAGTGTGTTGGCCTAGCGCCGGACGACTTTGCCCCACTGGGCCTTTCGCCGCTTGCCCTTACGCTCCTGCGCGTGGTGATGAGCTTCGTTGGCGTATTCGGCTTCTCGGTGATGTTCAACAGCCCGGTAAAGATGGCCGCGGCAGCTGGGTTGATCGGTGCCGTGTCCAATACCCTGCGTCTGACCCTTGTCGATGCGCCGACGATGATTCCCTTCCTGGGCCTCAGCACGGGAATGCCTCCCGAGGCAGCAGCGTTTATCGGCGCGCTGGTATCGGGGCTGCTCGCAAGCTTGGCTGAAGTCAAGCTCACCTACCCGCGCATCGCCCTCACGGTGCCTTCGATTGTCATTATGGTGCCCGGTCTGTATCTCTATCGCTCTATGTATTACATGTGCACCTTCGACACAGTCAATATGCTCGGCTGGTTTGTGCGCGCAGTGCTCATCGTAGCGTTTCTGCCCGTTGGGCTGGGTGTGGCGAGAACTCTCACCGACCCTCGCTGGCGCCACACCAGCTAATTGGTACAAGGGGGACAGGTTACTTTGCACCAAAAGAGTTGCGGTGAAATAGGGACTGAATTGCTGCTTAAAGGGTCAAAACAGTCCGTATTCCACCGCAACTTATGGGGTCGGGGGATTATCGGTGCCCTGCATCTTCATAAACTCAACGCTTACGAAGCGCATGCGTTTCGTGCTAGGCTGGTTCCACCACATAAGTAGTCGCAGACGCGCGTACCACGGGCGGGCGAGATGAAGTTCCAACAGCTCCATCTTGCCCGCCCGTTTTTGTTGCGTGGCGCCGCGGTACAACACAGAGAGGAATCTGCCCTTTATGCCTATCAACAAACGAGAGAGCCTGCTGTTCACCTTTATCATGTGCTTTTGCATGGTGCTCTGGATGAGCATCTACAACGTTGCCCTGCAGCACGGGGCCATCAACGGCGAGGTCGTTGCCGCTGCGTGGCTCGGCTTCCCCGTTGCCTACATTTTTGCCATGTGCTGCGACTGGTTCGTCGCCAGCCCGCTCGCCAAGGGTTTCGCCTTTAAGTACTTGGTCACGCCGGGCAAGAGCTCGCCACTTGCCATGACGCTCGCCGTCAGCTCCTGCATGGTCGTTCCCATGGTCATCATCATGTCGCTGTACGGTGCCTGCGAGGGTCTGACGCACATGCCCGGCGGCATCCTTGCGAACCTGTATTCCGTGCCTGCGATCTGGATGATCAACATCCCGCATAATTTTGTGATGGCGCTGCCGTGGAACCTTTTGGTAGCCGGTCCGATTTCCCACTTCGTCTTCCGTCGCGCCTTCCCTGTGGGGACGGTTTTCGAGGAGGAGCATGCCGAGCTCTTGGAGCAGGCTATGGCTCCTGAGTGCGAGTAGCTCGCTTAGGGATCTGCTGAGCGCGGGCGACTTGCTTGGTTGGAGCCCTAAGCGTGGATAGCTCTCTCGGCGACATCGCGGGCGTGAGCGGTGCGCATGACCGGAGGGCCCGTGCTGCTCCGTTGCCCGACGTGCTAGCGCGCAGAAGAATCTGTTGGTGCATTCGGCGGCTGCTGAAGCGTTTCGGCAGCCGCTTTTTATACGGAGTTTAAATACAACAGTCTGTTGTATTACGTAGAGTGGTATATCTCTAGCAGGAAAAATGCGAGAGACGGAGCATTATGGCGTTGCTAGTAGGACTGGACGTAGGGTCGACGACGACCAAAGTTTACGCGATGCACGAGGATATGACCGAGGCGTGGTGGGGATATCGCCGCCACGGGGCGTGTCAGACAGCGAGCGTGCGCGCCATGCTCGGCGAGCTCGCCGAGCGCTTTCCCCATGAGTCGCTGCGCGTTGCGGTGACCGGCTCGGGTGCGCGCGATATCGCGACCGCGCTGGGCGCCTCGTACGTTCAGGAGGTGGTCGCCAACGCGCTCGCGATCAGCAGGTTCTATCCGCAGACGCGCTGCGCCATCGAGCTGGGCGGCCAAGACGCCAAGATGATCTTCTTCCGCACCAACGATAAGGGAGACATCGAGGTTGCCGACATGCGCATGAACGGTTCGTGCGCAGGCGGTACCGGTGCATTTATCGACGAGATGGCAAAGCTCATGGGGGTCGGCACCGAATCGGGCGAGTTCGAGCAGCTCGCAAGCCGGGGAACGACCGTCCACGAGGTCTCGGGCCGCTGCGGCGTGTACGCAAAGACCGATATCCAGCCGCTGCTCAACGAGGGCATTCCTACCACCGACCTGGCGCTTTCGGCGCTTCACGCGGTCGCCCGCCAAACGATCGGCGGTCTGGCCCAGGGTATCGACATCGAGCCGCCGGTAATCTTCGAGGGCGGTACGCTCGCCTACAACCCCACGCTGGTCCGCGTGTTCCGGGAGCAACTGAATCTATCGGACGATCAGGTTATCGTCCCGCGCGATCCGCAGATCATGGTCGCGCGCGGTGCCGCCCTGTCGCTGACCGACATGTTCGCATCGTCCCAACCGATCGACCTTCCCGACGCTTTTGTCCGGCTGGATAAGCTCGAGACGGTCGCGCCCGCAAGCGGGGAGGGACGTCTTGCCCAGCCCTTTTTTGCCACACCTGCCGAGCAGGCGGATTTTACGGCACGCCATGGCAAAGAGACGCCGGCAAAGGGTCCGGATACGTATGCGCCCGGAGAGACGGTGCGTGTGGCGCTCGGTATCGATTCGGGGAGCACGACGACCAAGTTCGCCCTGGTCGATGAGGCGGGTGAGCTTGTCGATTCGTTCTACGCGTCTAATAACGGCAGACCGCTCGACGTCGCCCAACAGGGTCTTGTCAGCTTGAAGAACCGCTGGGAGACAGCGGGAGTCACGCTTGCGATCGATGCCGTGGGCACCACGGGATACGGCGAGGAGCTTTTCGCGCGCGCGTTCCACGCCGACTACCATACGGTCGAGACGGTCGCGCACGCCCGCGCCGCGTGCGCATGCGTTCCCGATGCGACCTTCGTGCTCGACATCGGCGGACAGGATATGAAGGCCATCTGGCTCAACCACGGCGTGCTGACCGATATCGTCGTCAACGAGGCGTGCTCTGCGGGCTGCGGCTCGTTCCTCGAGGGTTTTGCCAAAAACCTCGGAATAGCCGTTGAGGATATCGCGACCGAGGCATTTTCGTCCAAAGCCCCCGCCGTTCTCGGCAGCCGCTGCACGGTGTTCATGAACAGCAGCGTCGTTTCCGAGCAGCGGCGCGGTAAGGGTCCGGGCGACATCATGGCCGGTCTCTGCCGTTCGATTATCGAGAACGTGTTCACCAAGGTCATTCGCGTTTCAAATCTCAACCGTCTGGGCGACAAAGTCGTCGTTCAGGGCGGCACGTTCCGAAACGACGCGGTGCTGCGCGCATTCGAGCAGTATCTGGGCAAACCCGTCACGCGTGCGCCCCACCCGGGGCTGATGGGCGCTATCGGTATCGCCCTGCTCGCGCGCGAGGAATGCCGCAAGGGCGACGCCGGCACGTCGTTTATCGGGCTCGATGCCGTGGAGCGCTTCGAGCATCGCGAGTTCGGCGGCGTTACCTGCCGTCGGTGCAACAACCGCTGCCAGCGCGCGGTCGTGGCATTTGGCGACGGCTCGCTTTACGTCACGGGCAATCGCTGCCCGCGCGGCGGCGCCATCTCATGGGATGAGCTCGTGCGCGAGGTTCCCGCGGCGGAGGAGCTGCGTCCGCAGGGTGCTTGCGAGGCACAGGCACCCGGCACGGGGCGCGACCGGACCGCGGCTGCCCCCAATCTCTTTGTCGACCGCGAGAAGCTGCTGTTCGAGTCGTGCCCCACGGTTCCCGTCTGCGGGGGGCGCGATGTCACGATCGGCATTCCCCGTGTGCTCGAGTTCTGGGACACCATGCCGTTCTGGTCGACGTTCTTCAGCACGCTCGGCTTTAAGGTGCGCGTCTCGGGACGCAGCACCAAGGCGATGTACGAGCGCGGTCTGGCGCACGTCACATCCGACACCGTGTGCTTCCCGGCCAAGCTCGTCCACGGGCACATCCGCAATCTCGTCGACGCCGGCGTCGACCGTATCTTCATGCCCATCATCACGACGGTGCCCACCGAAAACACCGCCTCTACCAGCGAGTGGATGTGCGCCGTCGTAAAGGGATACCCCTACGTGATGCGCAATTCCGATAACCCGGAGGAGCGTTTCGGCGTTCCGTTCGATACGCCGCTGTTCCACTGGTACGACGAGGGCGACCGAAACCGCCAGCTCAAGGCGTGGTGCAAGGAGACCTTCGATATCGATGCCGACCTGGTTGCCAAGGCGACCGAGCAGGCGGACCGCGCGCAGCAGACGTTTGAGAACCAGCTGCAGCTGCGCGGCAGGCAGGTGCTCGAGAACGTGCGCGAGGACGGCGGCTACGCGGTGGTGATCGCTTCGCGCCCGTACCACAACGACCCGCTGGTCAACCACGGGCTGCCCAAGCTCTTCTCTGAGCGCGGCATCCCCGTCCTGACGCCCGATGCGGTGCCGGGGGTCTGCAACGTCGATCTTTCCAACAGCCGCATCGACATCGTGAACAACTACCATGCGCGCATGCTGTCGTGCGCGGTCATCGTCGCATCGACGCCCGAGCTCGAGCTCGTGCAGATGGGCAGCTTCGGCTGCGGCCACGATGCGTATCTCACCGATGAGATCGCGCGCATGATGGGCGAGATGGGCTCCAAGGTTCCGATGATGATCAAGCTCGATGAGAGCGACGTCGCCGGTCCCATGGGCATTCGCGTGCGTTCGTTTATCGAGTCGGTCAACCGTCGTCGCGCGGAGGAGCGTGCCGAGGGCGCCCGGGTGCACGCGGTCCATCCGCTCGACGACCCGTATAAGGTCAAGTACACCAAGCGCGACCGGCACGACAAGATCGCGCTGGTCCCCAACACCTCCCATGCGTTCTGCAGGCTCATGACCGCGGCGATGCGCAATCAGGGCGTGCGCGCCGAGGCCCTTGATATCGGGCGCGAGGATGCCATCCGCCTGGGCAAACGCTATGTGCACAACGACATCTGCTTCCCCGCGCAAATCGTGATCGGCGAGGCGCTCGCGGCACTCGAGAGCGGTAAGTACGACCCGCACGACGTCGCCGTGGTGACTGGCAAGTATATCGGCGACTGCCGCCTGACGCACTACATGCCCCTGCTGCGCCGCGCGCTCGACGACGCGGGATACGACTATGTCCCGGTGCTCACCAACGACGACGTCGATGCCCACAATGCGCATCCGGGCTTCAAGCTCGGCCTTGGCCCGAGCATCCAGATCGCCTACGGTCTTCCCATGATCGATACCCTCGAGGCCATGCTTAGGCGCATCCGTCCCTACGAGCTCGAGAAGGGCGCGGCGGACGCTGCGTTCGACCGCGCGCTCGATGAGGTTATCGAGGGCATGGAGCGCTCCGGGCTGAGAGGCCAGGCGACGGGCTTCAAACGCGCGCTTGCGATCATGGACGCCGTTCCGTACGACCGCTCGAACCCGCATCCGACCGTTCTCATCGTGGGCGAGTACCTGCTCAATTTCCATCTCGGCGCCAACCACGAGATCGAGCGCTACCTCGAGGACAACGGGCTCGAGGTCATCGAGGCGCGCATGACCGACGTGATCCGCAAGACCTATTTCTACAAGCATGCGCAGTCGCGCGAGTTCCACGTCGACCTGTCGCTGCCCGAAAAGGCCTGGTACGCCACGGCGGACAACCTGTTCGAGCTCGCGCACGACCGTTGCGACCGCCTGGGCGCGGCGAGCCCGCTCTACGAGCCGCCGACGCGCATGCCCGAGCTCGTGCGCGCGAGCGATAAGATCCTGCACCATACGTTCGATGCGGGCGAGGGCGTGCTGATTCCGGCGGAGATCCTCGAGCACGCCAAGCGCGGCTGCCGCAACTTCGTGATCCTGCAGCCGTTCGGGTGTCTGCCCAACCATGTCGTGGGGCGCGGGCTCATCCATGCGCTCAAGGAGCAGTATCCCACGGCGCAGTTCCTGCCGCTCGACTACGATCCCGACGTGAGCTTCGCCAACGTGGAGAACCGTCTTCAGATGCTCATCATGAACGCCAAGGCGCAGGGGTGCGGTGAGGCGCATGGCGAGACCGCGTAAGGACGCCGATGCGCCCGATGCACGCACCCGTATCATCGAGGCGTTTTGGGAGCTCATCGAGAACAACAGCATCTTCGAGCTGTCGGTTGGCGAGGTGACCCGCGCCGCCCGGTGCAATCGCGGAACGTTTTACTACTATTTTCACGATTTCGATGAACTCGTCGCCATCGCCATAGCCCAACTGCTGCAGGATAACGAGCTCATCACCGATGCCCTCTGGCATTTTTCGAGCGAGGGCGACCTTTCGGCGTTCGACCGGCGCGACGTCCGCTGCCTGCTGCGGCGCATCGTCATCACCATGAGGGCGGGTGCCGCCGAGCAGGTCGTGCAGGGCATCCATACGATCATCATCGACCGCGTGAGAGAGATCGTCCACCCCGACGGAGAAGAGCTCAAGGCGGATTCGAGCTTTGCGGTGGGCTTTCTGGTCTCGGGCATCATGGACTTTGTGATGGCGGTCGGCTTTGCCCGGGAGGGCGGCGAGGAGATAGACCTCGAGCAGCTGGGGGACAGCGCGTGCGCGTACCTGAGGGCGGTCGCCATGCAGACGGTGGAAACGGTCGCGCAAGTCGAGGGCGTCGATACATCCGAGCTGCTCGAACGCGTCTCCAAGGAGGCCGATGCCTATCGCGCATCGCGTGCGACGAGTCCCGACGTGGTGAAAGACGCCTAGGGTTTCTCTTGCGGGGCGCCTGTCGCGCATCGCGCGGTGAGTCCCGCGATGCGGTCATAACCTGCATTCATGTGAGCCGGGTTTATAGATATTCCTCCAGCTGTTAACATAGACAACCTGTGGGTAAAGAGACAAAAGCGCCGCCGACGGGCGGGCGTTTTGATTTCGATGAACTCATGTAAGGAAACGAGCATGTTAGATAGATTTACCGATCGAGCGCGCAAGGTCATGTCGATGGCCAAACAGGAGGCGCTCGATCTTCATTCAAATAAGGTGGGCACCGAGCACCTGCTGCTCGCGCTTGCCAAGGAGGACGAGGGCATTGCCGCCGAGGCACTGCGCTCGCTTGATATCTCCTACGACGACATCATGGACACCCTCAAGGAGGTCCAGACCACGGTTCCCGAGCCCAGTGAGGAGACCGAGGCGGCTAAGCTCGCCTTTACGCCGCTCGTCATTAGCGTTATGGAGCGTTCATTCCGCGTGGCGCGTGAGAATAACCAGACCTACGTGTCGACCGAGCACTTGCTGATCGGCATCGTCGAAGAGGGCAACGGCATGGCCATGGACATCCTCATGCGCCTGGGTGTGTCGTCCGCCTCTATCAAAAAGGCTATCGAGAAACTCACTGCCAAGGACCAGGACAAGAAGCGTCCGCTCGCCGGCGCCGGTGCCGGGCGTCCCGGTGCGGGCCTGCCGTTCTTTAGCGGCTCGGATGCCTCTCAGCAAAAGGGGAGTGGCACCGATACGCTTAAGCAGTTCGCGACCAACCTCACGCAGAAGGCGCGCGACGGCGAGCTCGACCCTGTAATTGGTCGCGAAAAGGAAGTCCAGCGTATGATGGAAATTCTTTCGCGCCGCACCAAGAACAACCCGCTCATTCTGGGCGACCCCGGCGTGGGCAAGACGGCCATCGTCGAGGGCCTGGCTCAGCAGATTGCAGCCGGCAACGTGCCCGAGAACCTCATGAACCAGAATATCTGGACGCTCGACCTGCCGGGCCTCGTGGCGGGTGCCAAGTATCGCGGCGAGTTTGAGGAGCGCCTCAAGAACGTGATCCAGGAGGCCACCGAAGCCGACGACGTCATCCTGTTTATCGACGAGATGCACACCATCATCGGTGCCGGTTCTGCTGAGGGCTCCATCGACGCGAGCTCTATGCTCAAGCCCGTGCTCGCGCGCGGTGCCTTCCAGATTATCGGCGCCACCACGGCCGAGGAATTCCGCAAGTACCTCACCAAGGACCCGGCCTTCGAGCGTCGCTTCCAGACCATCGATGTCGAGGAGCCGAGCGTCGAGGACACGGTCAAGATCCTGACCGCGCTCAAGCCGCGCTACGAGGAGCACCACCATGTGCGCTATACGCAGGGTGCTATCGAGGCCGCCGCGAACCTTTCCAACCGCTACATCCAGGATCGCTTCCTGCCCGATAAGGCCATCGACCTCATTGACGAGGCCGGTGCCCGCGCTCGCATCGCCGCGAATCGCGCGCCCGAGCCGGTGCGCGAGGCCGAGCATCGCATAGAGGAGCTCAAGGCCGCCGCGCAGGAGGCCACCGAGAGCGACGACATGAACAAGGCCGCCGAGATCACCGAGCAGCAGAAGGCTGCCGAGATTGAACTCGCCGAGGCCAAGGCTGCCTGGACGGCCGAGCTTGACGCCAGCCCGCTCACCATCGATGTGAGTCAGATTGCCGATATCGTGTCCGTGACTTCGGGCGTGCCGGTGTCCTCGCTTACCGAGAGCGAGAGCCGTCGCCTGCTGCAGACCGAAAGCGTGCTCAAGACCCGCATTATCGGCCAGGACGAGGCCGTCGAGGCCGTCGCCAAGGCCGTGCGCCGCAGCCGCTCGCCGCTCAAGGACCCGCGTCGTCCCGGCGGCAGCTTTATCTTCCTGGGTCCCACCGGCACGGGCAAGACCGAGCTCGCCAAGACGCTCGCCGAGTATCTCTTTGGCAGCAAAGACGCGCTCATCAGCTTCGACATGTCCGAGTTCGGTAGCGAGTTCGAGGTCTCCAAGCTCATCGGTAGCCCTCCGGGCTACGTCGGTCACGACGAGGGCGGCCAGCTCACCAAGGCCGTTCGTCGCCACCCGTACTCGGTCGTGCTGTTCGACGAGATCGAGAAGGCGCACCCCGATATCTTCAACATCTTGCTGCAGGTGCTGGAGGAGGGCCGCCTGACCGATAGCCAGGGCAAGACGGTCGACTTCCGCAACACCGTGATCATCATGACGTCCAATGTGGGCGCCCGCGAGATTGCGCAGGATGCGAGCGTGGGCTTTGGCACCACCGGCGAGCAGGGTCTCACGTCGAGTGAGATCCGTGGTCGCGCGATGGGCGAGCTCAAGCGCCTGTTCCGCCCCGAGCTGCTCAACCGTATCGACGACATTGTTGTGTTCCAGAAGCTCTCGGGCGAGAATCTCACCAAGATCGCGCACCTGCTGGTGGACGACCTGCGCCAGCGTCTGATTGCCAACGGCATGAACATCAAGCTCACCGATGCGGCCTATGACAAGATCGTGGCCGAGGGCACCGACCTCACCAACGGTGCGCGTCCGCTGCGCCGTGCTATTCAAAAGCTCATCGAGGACCCGCTGTCCGAGGAACTTCTGGCCGGCGAGTGGGGCGAGGGCGATACCGTCCTGTGCGACGTGGCCGATGGCAAGTTTGTCTTTAGCCACGGCACGGGCGAGATTCCGGCACCGCGTCCGGCAGGTACGCTCGGTGGCGATACCACCCCGGCGGCACCGCACACTGGCAGCGCCGCGCCCGTGAGCGGCGGCGTGACCTCGGGCCCCGGCGGCATGATGCAAGCCGGTTCCGGCGCGCTGTAGGGCGTAACAAAACCTTGTGTCCACGAGGGCGTTCCAAAGGAGCGCCCTTTTTCTGTTGGAAAGCCCCCTTCGTTCAAAGTAGATCTCATTAAACATGTCAATGGCGTATGCATAAACGTTGATCAAGCGTTGAGGTTGGTTGAAGGGTCCAACGTCCCTTCGGCGCGGCCCGTCTAACCTGCTTTATCTTAATAAAGTGGCGTCTCCCCACCGTTAGCCGATGATGCAAGGGCGCTCGGCGTTTTCGACTGGTTTATGCACGCAAAGTCTGGGAATATACAAGTCGCATGTCTTACTGTCTAACCAGTTGCGCCAAGGAGGCACCATGGATTACAAGATCACCGGCTACGAGCCCGCCCAGCTGTTCCATTTCTTTGAGGAGGTCAGCGCGATCCCCCGTGGGTCTGGCAACGAGAAGGGCATCAGCGATTTCCTGGTTGCGTTTGCCAAGGAGCGCGGCCTCGATGTGTACCAGGACGAGGTCTACAACGTCATCATTCGCAAGCCCGCTTCTGCCGGCGCCGAGAATGCCCCGACCGTGATGCTGCAGGGCCACATCGATATGGTGTGCGACAAGTTGGGCTCCGTTGAGCACGACTTTACGACCGACGGTATCGACCTGGTCGTCAAGGACGGCGTCCTCACCGCTAACGGCACCACCCTGGGCGCCGACAACGGTATCGCCGTCGCTCTGATGCTCACTGTTCTCGATGACGATTCGATCGTTCACCCCGCCCTCGAGTGCGTATTCACCACCGACGAGGAGACTGGCCTGGTCGGCGCCGAGACGCTCGACAAGTCCCAGATTAGCGCCCGCACCATGATCAACCTCGACTCCGAGGAAGAGGGCGTGGCCACCGTCAGCTGCGCCGGCGGCGTCGTCGTTACCTACACCTGCCCCATCGTGCGCAAGCACAAGACCGGTAGCACCCTCACGCTCGACATCTCCGGCCTGCTGGGCGGTCACTCCGGCTCCGACATCAACCTGGAGCGCGGCAACGGCAACCTCATCATGGCCCGTATCATCGATCGCCTGATGGTCGCCGGCGAGCCCGCCATCGTCAGCTTTAACGGCGGCACCAAGGACAACGCCATCAACCGCGAGTGCAAGGCTGTTCTGGTCTACGCTGACCACGCTGCCGCCGAGGCCGCGGCCCAGATCGCAAAGGGCATCATCGCCGACGTCACTGCCGAGCTCGAGGTCTTCGACCCCGGCTTTACCTGCACCGTCGAGATTGCCGACGACGCCGAGGTCGAGGCCATGGATCAGAAGTCCGCGCTTGCCCTCATCCGCGCCCTGCGTCTTGCCCCTAACGGCGTGATTCGCCGCAACGTCGCCACCGACGGCTCCGTCGAGGTTTCCTCCAACATCGGCGTGGTCGCCACTTCCGACGACCAGGTCAAGATCATGCTGTCCCCGCGCTCCTCGATCACCTCGCTGCAGAACGAGTTCAAGGACCGCCTGCAGACGCTGGCCGATGTCTTGGGCTTCGACGCCAAGTTCGAGTTCGAGTATCCCGGCTGGAGCTATGCCGAGCATTCGCCGGTCCGCGACGTTTTTGTCGAGAGCTATCGCGAGCTCTTTGGCTCCGAGCTGCGCATCGAGTCCATTCACGCTGGCCTTGAGTGCGGCCTGTTTGCTGAGGCCCTGCACGGCCTGGACGCCATCGCCGTGGGCCCGACGCTCTCCGATGTCCACACCCCGGACGAGAGCATGGAGCTCGCTTCTGCCGAGCGCTTCTACGAGCTGCTCATCGACGTCCTCAAGCGCCTTGCCGCGTAAGGGTCGCGCTAGCAGCAGTTCGAGCCACGTGCTAGCGGATTGCAAATGACATTACGAGAGGGGGCATCCGAACTTTTGCGACGGGTGCCCCCCTCTTCTTTTAAGAAATGTGGATTGATTGGCGCCTAGCCCATATCCGCCTTGATGAGGTCGAGGGTGCGCTGGCAGTTTTCGCGGACAGGGCCGAGCAAGTGATCTTGCAGCTCCGCCATGCCGGGCAGATCGGCGTATTCGTCCATGACCTCCTCCATACAGATGGGCACCTCGTAGGCGAGGTCCATCATGGTCGCAAAGCAAAACTTCTCGGATAGCCCGGCATCGGTGAGCGCCGTCTCCAACGCGGGGTCGCCCATACCGTGGTATCGGCGGATAGCACCTGGACCGATGCGCCCCACACGATTTTCGCCGCCAACGCTCATGGCAAGGCGCGCCCGGCGGCGCATACGCTCGTACGCCAAGCCCGATGCGACATCGTACATGGGTGCGAGCGCTGCGTTTGTGCCTTTACCTAGGATGAGCGAGTAGTTTTTAGCGTGTGCGTCAGGCGCTCCGATAATGGCGTTATAGAACAACATATAGGTAAAAAGCACAAGATTCATGTGGTGGGGGACTGTGTTAATCAGTCGTTCTTGGATGTCTCGTGTGGTTGGTCCTCCGTCGGCGGTGTATTTCTGGCTTGGCAATACACCGAGCGCCTGGCAAAAGTCCTCCTGATGCAGCCTTTCGATATTTCCGCTGCTATTGACCATTCTGTCGTACCGTTCAACGACGAGCGCGGCTTCGTCTTCAAATGTGCAATAGGAGACGTTGGCAGTTGGAATGCCAACACGCCGAGCCGTTTTCATGCAGACGAATTCGTTTAAGGCCTGATGTTTGAACCCAACGACACCATTTTTGAAGATATGGGTAGTGGGGGATGACCCTAGACATTCGCACCATTGGCCATCATGCCAAGCTAGTGCAAATTTGCCTTGGTTGCCGCCCAGGGACCAGCTTTCGTTGGAGCCCATCCATGTCTCTCTTTCGTCATCGCGAATTGCTTTGAGCTTGTGAGCGATTTGAGAATTGGTAAGCGGGCGGTATGCCGAGACCCTGCCGCGGGCGGCGCCTAATTGATCGGTTCGACAAAACTGAACGGCCCCTGCGCAGTCAAGACCGATATGGCACAAGAGGGCGACGGGGTTGTTGGATGCAACGTCATACTCGGCGGCAATAGCGCGACGCTGCTCTTGACTGTCGGGCAAAAGGCCAAATAGGAACGGGCGGACGATGTTATGGCCATACGTGCGATTGGAAAGCGGCATTGTTAGCGATAGCGGTGCTCCGCGATAGGTTGGGGCGTATACAAAGCTGCAGAGTCCATGCTCGTCTTGCCGGAGAGTGCCTGCGATTTCGCCACAAATGAGGGTTGCAAGCTCCATCTCTGCCATTTATTTCACAACCTTACAGCCAAAGGAGAGGCCTGAAGTGCCGGAAAGGCCTTGCTCGGCTGCGATTTGGGCCAGCAAGGCACCATAGGAAGATGGCGTTCCCTGTCGAGCGGGTCGTCTGCCTACGCTTGGCTTTGGCAGGGCATTCGAGTTCGCGATAGGGAGGTCCGCTTTCGTCGTCGGATGTTCGGAGGGCGATGCGATGGAGTCGTTATCGCTTTGCGCAAAGAGACCTATGCCGAGTGCGTTAAAGACGGACAGCAACTTGTCGAGTCGAATGCCGGTGGCGTCTCCTAGCTCGAGCGATGCGAGCAGGCGCTCCGAAACACTGGCCGTTTTGGCGAGGGCGGCACGGGTGAGACCCTGAGCCTCGCGTGCCTGGCGCACGTAGATGCCAGCTTGGCGCGGTGTGGTGATGGGAAGGGTATTCACGGCGATCTCCTAACGTGCAGACTTTTGCATATCAGTATGACATGCAAAAGTCTGCACGAAAAGGCCTCATGCAAAACTTTGCATGAGGCCTTGTACTGGCGTTGAGTTTTGAGCGATTGTGTTTGGCGTTACAGCGCCAAAATCCCCAGATGCTCAAGCAAGATCTTAAGTCCGATGAGGATGAGCACGATGCCGCCCACGATGGTGGCAGGTTTTTCGTAGCGCGCGCCAAAGGTGTGGCCGATCGCTACGCCGGCGACGGAGAAGATAAACGTTGTGACGCCGATAAGCGATACAGCGGGAACGATGTCAACCGAGAGCGCCGCAAATGAGATGCCTACGGCTAGGGCGTCGATTGAGGTGGCGATGGCGAGGATCAGGTACTCGCCCAGGTCAATCTTTTCGGCATCCTTGCCGTCGCCTTCATTCTCGTCCTCGGTAAAGGCTTCCCACAGCATTTTGCCGCCGATAAAGGCCAAAAGGATAAAGGCAATCCAATGGTCGATGGGTCCGATGATGCCCATGAATTGACTGCCAAGCGCCCATCCGATTACGGGCATGCCGGCCTGAAAGCCGCCAAAGAACAGGCCGAGCACCACGGCGACTTTAAGGTTGATCTTCTTCATGCCAAGGCCCTTGCAGATGGATACGGCAAAGGCATCCATCGAAAGGCCAACGGCGAGCAGCACGAGCTCTGCGAGTCCCATAGTCTGGCTCCCTCTCTGCGGGCGGGCCCGCGTGTACCTCTTGGGGGAGTAACAAAAAAGACCCGTGGCGTACGCGTTGCGCGCACAGCCACGAGTCTCGTTCATTAAGGCAAGCCAGGCCGCATCGGCCAGTGTGTTGACTTACCGCGCCACCGGAGGCGAACCCGGTCACGCGACTACTCCCTCATTCATGTGAACCCCGATGCTACCACATAAGCAGCTCATTTGGGTTGGGGCTCTTTTGACTACCCCAGCGGTGTTCGCTCATTCTGTAAGCATCGGATTTCGCAAGCGCTGCGGGGACAAACCGTGAGAAACTATTTAGCGTTTATGGAGCGTATACGATGGGAGCGATGCCTTGGATAAGAACGAGCTGCAAAAGCGTATGGAACAGGCTATTCGCCTGACTGCCCCCGGCCAGCCGATCCGCACCGCCCTCGACATGATCATTGCTGGTCACCTGGGTGCCCTTATCTGCGTCGGCGACACCGAAAACGTACTCGCTGCCGGTAACGACGGCTTCCCGCTCAACATTTCGTTTACCTCGAACCGCCTGTTCGAGCTTTCCAAGATGGACGGTGCCATCGTCATCGATGGCGACCTCACCCAGATCCTGCGCGCCAACTTCCACCTCAATCCCGATCCCTCGCTCGCCACGAGTGAAACGGGCATGCGTCACCGTACTGCCGCTCGCATGTCGGTGCTCACCGACGCCATCGTGATCTCGGTTTCGGCTCGTCGTGCCGTCGTCAACGTGTACGTCCACGGTAAGAGCTACGAGATCCAGCCTGTCACCACCATCATGAGCTCGGTCAACCAGCTCGTCGCCACGCTCCAGACCACCCGTCAGTCGCTCGACCGCTCCCTGCTGCGTCTGACAGCCCTCGAGCTCGACGACTACGTTACGCTCGCCGACATTACCGGGATTTTCTCGAGCTTCGAGATCATGCAGCAGGCAAAGACTGAGCTTAAGGATTGCATTGTCAAGTTGGGCAACCAGGGCAAGCTCGTGCAGATGCAGCTCGAGCAGCTCGCCGGCTCCAGCATGGATACCGAGTACGACCTGATGATTCGCGACTACGCGAGCGATTCTTCCGAGGCCAATGCCGAAAAGATCCGCGCCAACCTGAGCCGTATGACGCCCAAGGACTTGTCCGACCCGCAGCATGTGGCGGCGGTTCTGGGTTACGACGACCTGGACGAGGACTCCGTCATGACACCGCTGGGCCTGCGCACGCTTTCGCGCGTGTCCGTCGTGCGCGACGGCGTGGCCGAGAAAATCGTCGACGAGTATGGATCGCTGCAGGAGCTCATGGACGACATCAGCGAGGATCCGGAGCGCCTGGGCGACTTTGGCGTTAACAACCCTGCCATTCTTGCGGACTCCCTGTACCGCATGAAGGGCACCAAACAGGGGAACGCATAATGGCGCCCGTATGCGCCGTGGTCGTTGCCGGTGGCAGCGGCCAGCGCTTTGGTAACCCCGGTGGCAAGCAGCTCGTCAATGTAGCGGGTCGTCCGCTTATGAGCTGGTCCATCCGCGCGTTCGATCGTAGCGACAAGGTCGGCCACATCGTGGTGGTGTGCCCTGCCGAGCGCCGTGCCGAGATGCGCCGCCTGGCCATCGACCCGTTTGACTATGACACGCCCATCAGTTTTGCCGATGCCGGCGATACCCGCCAGGACTCCACCCGTGCCGGCGTGCATGCGGTACCGGCGGGTTTCGAATATGTCGCCATCCACGACGGCGCCCGTCCGCTCATCACGACCGAGGCCATCGATCATGCGATCGACGTGCTTGTGGGCGACCGCTCGCTCGACGGCGTCGTGTGCGGCCAGCCCGCGATCGACACGCTCAAGATCGTCGACGGCGACAATATCGTCGAGACGCCGCCGCGCGAGCTCTACTGGGCCGCGCAGACGCCGCAGATCTTTAGCGTCGACGCCATGAAGCGCGCCCACACCGCAGCTATCACCGAGGGCTTTATCGGGACCGACGATTCTTCGCTGGTCGAGCGCATGGGCGCCCGCGTCCGCTGTGTCCAGAGCCCGCGCGATAACCTTAAGGTGACGGTGCCCGAGGACCTGCGTCCCGTAACCGCGATTCTGCTTGGCCGCATGGCCGAGGGAGAGGACCTTCCCCATGTTCAGTAACCTGCGCATTGGCCACGGCTACGACGTCCACCGTTTGGTGGAGGGGCGTCGATGTATCATCGGCGGGGTCGACATTCCCTACGAGCGCGGCCTGCTGGGCCACTCGGATGCCGATGTGCTCGCGCATGCCTTGGCCGACGCCATTCTGGGCGCCTGCCGCGGGGGAGACATCGGCAGACTATTTCCCGACACCGATCCCGCCTACGAGGGTGCCGATTCGATGGTGCTGCTCGCTCGCGTGATGGACTATGCGCGCGAGCTGGGCTTTGAGTTTGTCGATGCCGATTGCACCATTGCCTGTCAGCAACCCAAGATCACTCCGCACCGCGATGCCATGCGCGCCAACCTTGCCCATGCCCTGGGCGTTGACGTCGAAAACGTGGGCGTCGCCGCCACTACGACCGAAAAGCTCGGTTGGGAAGGCCAGGGCGAGGGAATCGGTGCCTGGGCCGTCTGCCTGCTACAGAAAACCGTTAAGGAGTAACGAATGCGTATCTACAACAGCGCTACCCATAAAAAGGAAGAGTTCCAGCCCATCGAGTCCGGCAAGGTCCGCATGTACGTGTGCGGCCCCACGGTCTACGACAACATCCACATCGGCAATGCCCGCACGTTCATCAGCTTTGACGTGATTCGTCGCTGGCTCATCGCGAGCGGCTACGAGGTCACGTTCGCCCAGAACCTCACCGATGTCGATGACAAGATCATCAAGCGCGCCAACGAGCAGGGCCGAACGGCCGCCGAGGTCGCGACGGAGTTCTCCGACAAGTTTATCGGCGTCATGCGCGCCGCCAACGTGCTCGATCCCGATGTGCGCCCCCGCGCCACCAAGGAGATCGGCCCCATGATCGCCATGATCAAGACGCTTATCGAGCAGGGCCACGCTTACGCAGCCGATAACGGCGATGTGTACTTTGCCGTGCGCAGCGATCCCAACTATGGTCAGGTCTCGGGCCGCAACATCGACGACCTTATGGTTGGCGCGCGCATCGAGGAGAACGAGGACAAGAACGATCCGCTCGACTTTGCCCTGTGGAAGGCCGCTAAGCCCGGCGAACCCAGCTGGCCGAGCCCCTGGGGCGAAGGCCGTCCCGGTTGGCACACCGAGTGCGCCGCCATGGTGCATCGCTACCTGGGCACTCCGATCGACATCCACGGCGGCGGCTCCGACCTTGCCTTCCCGCATCACGAGAACGAGTGCGCTCAGGCCACCTGCGCCTGGCACCAGGGCTTCTCCAACACCTGGATGCACACGGGCATGCTGCTGGTCGACGGCGAGAAGATGTCCAAGTCGCTCGGAAACTTCTTTACGCTGGCCGAGGTGCTCGAACAGCACTCTGCCGCGGCCCTGCGCCTGCTGATGCTGCAGACGAGTTATCGCTCGCCGCTTGACTTCTCCTGGGAGCGTCTGGATGGTGCCGAGAACTCGCTCACACGCATTGCCGGTACGGTCGAGAACCTGCGCTGGGCCGCGAACCATGCGACGGCCGATGCCGATGAGGCAGCATCCGAGGCGTTTGCCGCTAAGGCCGCCGAGGCCCGTGCCGCCTTTAAGGAGTGCATGGACGACGACTTTAACACTGCCGGTGCCATGGGTGCTGTCTTTGGCTTTGTGACCGAGTGCAACCAGTACCTGGAGCAGGCGGGCGACGCTGCCGACAAGGCCGCTGCGCTTGCTGCTGCCGATACGCTGGTCGAGCTGCTCGATACGTTTGGCGTCGAGCTCCCCGAGCCCAAGGTCGAGTTGCCGCTGGGCCTGCTGGGCGTTGCCGCCGGCCTGGTCGCCTACACGGGTGACGACGTGGACGAGGCCGCTGCCAAGATTCTCGAGGCCCGTGCCGAGGCCCGTGCCGCCAAGAACTGGGATCTGGCCGACGCCATCCGCGACCAGCTCAAGGACCTGGGCCTGACGATTGAAGATACGGCCGCGGGTACTCGTATTAAGAGTCTCTAGTATTTGTCGACCGTTCGAGGTGCGGCAGATTGCCTTGAAAGAGGAGGGCATAGACCTGGTGGTCATGCCCAACGATTGAAAGGCAAGGTGCCGTGGCTCGGACGGTCGATTCTTGTTCGTTATCTATTTAAGGAGGCCGTTTTATGGCCGACAATCGCAAACGTGCACCGCGTGGAGGCAAGCAGGCTGCTTCTGGCTCGCGTCCGATTCGCCGCAACGACCGCGCTGCCACTCCCAAGGGCCAGCGCGAGCGCTCCCAAGCCCAGGCTGCGCGTTCGCAGCGAGATCGCAACCGCGACAACGTTCAGGTTCCCAAGGGCGAGTTTATCGAAGGTCGTCGTGCTGCCGCCGAGGCACTGCGTACCGGCTTTCCCGTCAAGTGCGCGCTCATCGCCGAGGGCGGGGAGCGCGATGCCGCCTTGTCGCGCCTGGTCGACGACCTCAACGCCGCGGACGTCCGCATTAAGTATGTGCCGCGCACGCAGCTCGATGCGCTGTCGAGCCATGGCGCTCACCAGGGCATTGCGCTCGAGGTGGGCAATTTCCCCTATGCCGATGTCGCCGATATTCTCGATCGCGCGGGTGAAGGACCGGCGCTCGTCGTCGTGCTCGACCATGTGACCGACGATGGCAATTTTGGTGCGATCGTGCGCTCTGCCGAGGTCGTGGGCGCAGCGGGCGTCATCATTGCCAACAAGCGCGCCGCCGGTGTGACCGTGGGCAGCTACAAAACCTCCGCTGGTGCCGTCATGCACCTGCCCATCGCGCAGGTTCCTAATATCGCCCGAGCGCTTGACGACCTCAAGGCCGCCGGCTTTTGGGTGGGCGGTGCTTCCGAGCACGCCGAGGGCAGCTGCTGGGATGCTCCCTTCGAGGGCCGCGTTGCGCTCGTCATGGGCTCCGAGGGCGACGGCATCTCGCGCCTGGTGCTCGAGAAATGCGACTTTTTGACCAAGCTTCCCCAGCGCGGCATGACCGAGAGTCTCAACGTGGCCCAGGCGACCACCGCGCTGTGCTTTGAGTGGCTGCGCCGCAATGCCGGCGAGCTCATGGGGGAGGAGTAGCGCATGTCCAAGAAGAACCGCGCCAAGTCCAAGGCCAAGCGCTTTGGCGAGGGCTCGGCCAAGCCGATTGTTTCGGCCGCGACCTATGGCGTGGGCGGCAATGCGTTTGCGCAGGCCATCGCCGACCCGGTCTCGACGGTGCACTCCAATAAGCCCGAGCTGCTGGTGGTCGACGGCTACAACGTGATTCACTGCACGCCGCGCTACGAAAAGCTCGTCTACGACCATTCCGACGATCCATATTCCAGCGACGTCCACGATATGGCTCGTACTGCGCTTATCAACGATGTCGCGGCGTTTGCCCAGGGCCGTTACGAGGCCGTGATCGTGTTCGACGGCGCGGGCAACATCTCCAACGAGCGCCCCAACCTACCGGCCCGCGGCGTGCGCATCGAGTTCTCGCCGACGGGCGTCTCTGCCGATACCGTGGTGCAGAAGCTCTGCATCGAGGCGCGTGAGGAAGGCCGCGCGTGCTCCGTGGTATCGAGTGACGGCACAATACAGGCCGTCGTCATGGGCAAGGGCGTCACGCGCATCTCGAGCCGTATGCTGGTGGACGAGATCAAACAGATCGACAACGACGTTCACGAGGCCGAGGAAGCCCCGCAGATCAAGATGACCCTGGGCAGTCGCCTGAGCCCCGATGCCCTGGCCAAGCTCAAGGCCCTGCGCGGACGGTAGGGGAGTTGCGGCAGAGAGCCGTTTCCTAGATTGGTCTACCCGCTGATTTGTAATCAGTGGGTTGCGGGTTTGCAGCTGTCAAAACGAATAGGTTTATGTTTTGACGAACAGATAAAACTGTTCGTTCTGACGAACGGTTTTTGAGATGTGGTCGGTCGAAGGGCCTGTTGCGCCCCGTCCTCAATTCCTTTATCCTAAACAGGCTTCGCGCGAAAGCGCCAAGTGTGCCAGTGTGGCGCAACGGTAGCGCAACTGATTTGTAATCAGTGGGTTGCGGGTTCGATTCCTGTCACTGGCTCCATGAGAGTTTCGGGCTCTGTCTCTATATGGGACAGAGCCCGTTTCTATTTAGGTGGTGCGCCATCGGGTTAGCGCCCATCCCGTTTTTGGTTTGTCTCGTCCTCCAGTTTGTCTAAATCTGTAACACCAAGACCGATATTCGGCATCTAACTGTTACAGATTGAGATGAAACTTAGGGTGTTTTAGGAATATCTTGATCTGTAACATGTAGAAGCGGAATAGGCCTCTTGCTGTTGCAGATCGAGACAAGGGCGGGCGCGGATCTGGATGTCCTGCTCGAGCGTGGATTTCTGGATACGCGAGCGAAGAAAATCTCCCGACCGGAGAACGAGCGTGGATAATTAACTTGGATAGGGAGCTAAGGTAAACACCGATTGTCTATCGACGGCTTTAGAAACAACGGCCCCGATTTCATTGTGGAATCGGGGCCGTTTGTGCCTCAGGAATCCGAATGGATTAATCGAGCTCCTAAGGAACTTCTTGGGTTCTTGCTAATGGTCTGCCGAGGATGTCCCCAATGCAAACAGCGGGCATCTACTCAATATAGCTGGGGTTCTTCTTGATGATCACGCGTGCAGCGATGAAGGAGACGACGATGGCGATGATGGCGACAACGCATGCCAGCACGAAGTTACCCATGGACCCATCGGGAGCGATAAAGATGAGTGCCGAAAGAAGGCCGGGGCATGCTCCCGCAACATACTCTTTCAGAACAAAGATGCCTGCAGGGAGTCCAGCGCAGAGCGCGCCGATTGCCGTGCCGACAAGCAGGCGGGGACGCTCGATGAGGCAACCGTAGAACGCGGGCTCGGTTACGCCACAGAGTGCGGTGACGGCAACCGTGGTGACCATACCCCTCTTCTCTTTGTTTCCCTTCATGGCAGTTGCCAGGGCGAGGCTCGTGCCGCCAATGCAGAGGTTCGAGATGAATCCAAAGATAATGGGTGCCCAACCGAGCTGCGCCAGGCTCGTAACTTCGATTGCGATGTAAGCCTTATCGAGACCGAGCATGACGAAATAGGGGTTAAGGGCTGCCAGGATCGGAGTAGCGATAAATGCCACGTTGTCCATAAGCCACGTGACGGCATCGCTCAGCGCGTAGCCCATCATGCTGCCGGCGGGGCCAAGGATAATAAGCTCGACGGGCACGACGATGATCATGGTGAGCAGCGGCTTCAAGAACAGTTTGGTAACGTCGGGAATAATCTTCTGAAGGCCGCGGTCGACAAAGTACATGAATACAACGCCCAGTACGATGGGCACTACCGTACTCGAATAGTCGTTCGTCGGGATGGGAATACCAAGAAAGTCGAGACCCTCGGCACCGCTAATGGACGAGCTGATCATGATCGCGCCCAGCAATGCGCCCATGATGGGCTGCATCTTCATGACGGCCGCGAGCTGATAACCAAGATAAACGGGTAAGAAGCTAAACGAAGCGCTAAAGATCGCCAACAGGACCTGGGCGGTTCCGCTATCGGTGCTCAATCCGCAATAATTGACCAGGAGATTCTTGATCGAAAGAATGAGTCCGCCAACGATGAGCGCCGGGACGATGGGCATGAATACCTGTGCAGAGACGTTCCCGAATTTCTCAATCAAGCCCATGGCGGTGTTACCGCTTTTAATGCCTTCTGCAAGGTCTTTGGCGGTTTGGGCATCGTCGGCAACCGTGCCACCGCCGACTTCGATTCCCGCGAAGTCGAGGAAGTCGTTGTAAGCCTCGGTGACGTTGGGGCCGATGATCACCTGAAGCTGGCCACCGCTGACTACTGCCCCGAGCGCCTGATCGGCCGATTTGGCGAGCTGGAGATCGATGATCGAGGTGTCTCGTGCGTCGATGCGAAGGCGCGTCGCACAATGAGTTACCGATGTAATGTTCTCTTTGCCGCCAACAGCCTTTAGGACTGTTTCGGACATTGCCTGATATTTCATCTCTTTCTCCTAACCTTCCTGCTCCTGATACTTCGAGATAAGGTCTCGGTACCAATACCAGCTCTTTTTGGGGGTGCGCTCCAGATTGTTCTCGAAGTCGATATGGACAAGTCCGTATCGTTTTTCGTAGCCGTTGATCCAGCTATACAGATCCATCGTCGACCAGAGGTAGTAGCCCTCAACGCGCGCGCCGTCGCGCTTAGCCCTCATCATGTGCTCGATGAACTGGCCCAGAAGCTCGATGCGGTCATCATCGTGGATCATTCCGTCTGCGTCTGGTTGCTCATAGGCGCCATGTCCGTTTTCCGTAATAAAGATGCGGGGCGCGTCATAGCGCTCGTGGACATCCATGATGGTTGAATACATGCAACCTGGGAGTATTTCGCGGCCCCATTTATTGCGGGGAACATTGCTGTCGCGGGCGCTTTCAAACAAGGGCGCAATGCATTTTCCTTCGACCTTTTTGCTCGAACCGCCCTTATTGTTCGCCGAAACGGCAAGCTCTCCACCGTGCCAGTCGGTTACATACTCTCGGCAATACACGTTGAGTCCAATAAAATCGACTTTACCGTCTCTGAATTCTTCTACGTCATTTGGGGATCGATAGAGCGAGACGCCAAGTTTTTCAAGGATTTCGTCCATTTCTGGCGGCAGTTGACCCTGAAGCGCTGGTGCCAGAATCATGCGATTGGCGAAAAAGTCTGCGTATCGAAATACGTCATCAGGGTGCTCGGTTGCCGGGTCGAGTTCGACAACGCCGCCATCGTGGACGGCGCCGATGATGCCGTCGTAGCCCATTTGACGATATGTTCGGACTGCGAGTGCGCTTGCGCGCATCAGGTTGTACTGAAACTGCATGTACGACTGAACGTCGAGCGATCGATTGGGGGGATAGTTGCCCAACATGTTTACGCAGTAGCTGTAGAAATGCGGCTCGTTAACGGTAGCCCAGATTTTGACGCGGTCTCCAAAGCGCTCAAAGCAAATCTTGGCGTATTTGCAGAACCACTCTGCCATGTCATTGTTCAGCCATCCGCCTTTGCAAGCAAGCGTGAATGGCAGATCGTAATGGAACAGCGTAACGTTGGGCTCTATGCCATTTTCGAGGCAGCAATCAATGACCCGATTATAAAAATCGATACCCTCTTCATTCACTTCGCCGATACCCGTGGGGATGATTCGACTCCATGAAAGAGAGAAGCGATAGGTGTTTTGTCCGCCTTCTTTCATCATGCGGATATCTTCTTCATAGCGATGGTAGAAGTCGCAAGATACATCACCGTCAACATGGTTGATGTTCTTATTGCTTGTGTGGCTAAAGAAATCCCACTCGCCAAGGCCTTTGCCGTCTTCGTTCCAGGCACCCTCGCACTGATAAGACGCCGTGGCGGAACCCCAGAGAAACGGCATGTTGTTCACGTTGCCCATGAATCCCCTTTCCATCATTCAACACGGTGGATACGTGTGGCGGAATTACGATTAAGATGACGTCAACTGATTTGAATCATAGGAGAACGACCAAAGCTGTTTGATTCAATAAATGAACTATGATTTCGAGGAGAGCGGAAAGAGGGATCACGTGAATATCAATGACTTCGATGTGCTCAATCGCATTAGCTCCATCATCAACAGCGAGTTTGGGTCAAACGATGCCGCCATCGCTCGATATCTCATCGCTCACATTAGGCGTTCGAGCGAAATCAATGTTGCCGCAATAACCCGCGATGCATTCGTGTCCCGTTCCGCTGTTCGTCGTTTCTGCAATCGATTGGGCTACCAGTCTCTTAGCGATTTGAAAGAATCATTTACTCAATCAGTCTTTCCAAGCGACTTAAGCCATCGAGAGGAGGAATTTGGCTACGAGGAGTACAGGGCAGAGCTCGACGTTCGCATGATCGAGATGTTCGCTGAGGTTGAAAGCGGCGTGTCCGATATCGCTATTAAGCACCTTGCCGACGAAATTGATGGCCATAAAAACGTTGAAATCTGGTGCACCAATAATGTGAGCGCCAATCTCGTACGATTTCAGCAGGAAATGTTTTATGCGGGCAAGATAGTTCGCATAGTTGCTGGGGCTAACGTCGCGGAATTGAAAAACATGGGAGACGTTTCGCAGTCATTGATAATTCTCGTATCGGTCTCCGGGCTATTTGCGTCACAGGCACGTGAGTATCTTGATTGCCGTTCGGGCAGGAAGATTCTAATTACTGCGTTTAGCAACGATGACAAATCGAGGTCTTTTGACCGTGTATATCGCCTTGGTAATGCGGGAAACGGAATTGACCGACTCGGCGTTTATTCGAAATATGCCATGACTTATTTCTTCGACTTGCTATCGTCGTGTTACTTGAGTCGCTACCCCTGCACCAAGGGGGAGCCGCTCTATGGGTCTACTTTGGCCTGGCCCGAGTAGTTCGGCTCTATAGTTCTCCCGCCTAGAGAATGAGCATGGATAATCTGCCACTTTGGCCTCAGAAACACGCCAAAAGTGGGAGATTATCCACGCTCGATGTCAAACGGGAGAAAATCCACGCTCGATTGTGCCGGTGAAGGCCGATCACGACCTATGTAATAAGCGCAAGGGATCCGTTATCGAGGGTCGAGACTGCAGACATACTCCATCACGCCAAAGTGTGCCCTTAGGAAATGACGCCAGCATTGCCAAATTCATCACTCCACATAATCAAACTCAACAAAACCGCAGGTCACGGCTATATGGATACGCCCGGAGCCGTGTATCTAGAGGTTTTCGTTGACAGCCCCCAAGGTGGCATCGTATTATCTTCTTCGTTCGCGGGGGTGGCGGTCCAAAAGACCAAAGGACCTGCGGATACTTGAACGATTGGGAGTTTGCCCGAGTGGTTAATGGGGACGGGCTGTAAACCCGTTGGCTCTGCCTACATAGGTTCGAATCCTATAGCTCCCACCCGTCAAGTGCCTGTATAGCTCAGTCGGTAGAGCACTTCGTTGGTAACGAAGAGGTCACCAGTTCAAGTCTGGTTGCAGGCTCCATCCGGCGGTGTAGCTCAGTTGGTTAGAGCACACGGTTCATACCCGTGGCGTCACTGGTTCGAATCCAGTCACCGCTACCATAGGTAACACGGTGGCTTCTCAATAGTATGTTGAGAGGCCACTATGGTATAAAGGCAAAGTCCCGTCCGGGGACGACCTGTTTAGAGGAGGGCTTTATGGCCAAAGAGAAGTTTGAGCGCACTAAGCCGCATGTTAACATCGGCACCATTGGTCACGTCGACCACGGCAAGACCACGCTGACCGCCGCCATCACCAAGGTTCTCTCCGAGACCGAGGGCTGCAAGGCTGACTTCACTGCGTTCGAGAACATCGACAAGGCTCCCGAGGAGCGCGAGCGCGGCATTACGATTTCCGTCTCCCACGTCGAGTACGAGACCGCTGCCCGTCACTACGCTCACGTTGACTGCCCGGGCCACGCTGACTACGTCAAGAACATGATCTCCGGTGCTGCTCAGATGGACGGCGCTATCCTGGTCATCGCCGCTACCGACGGCCCCATGGCTCAGACCCGCGAGCACATCCTGCTCGCCCGTCAGGTCGGCGTTCCCTACATCGTCGTCTTCCTGAACAAGTGCGACATGGTCGACGATGACGAGCTCATCGACCTCGTCGAGATGGAGACCCGTGAGCTCCTCTCCGAGTACGATTTCCCCGGCGACGACATCCCCGTCATCCGTGGTTCCGCTCTGGGCGCTCTCGAGGGCGACGCCAAGTGGATGGACGCTATCCGCGAGCTCATGAAGGCTGTCGACGAGTACATCCCGACGCCTGCTCGTAACAACGACCTCCCCTTCCTGATGGCCGTTGAGGACGTTATGACCATCTCCGGCCGTGGTACCGTTGCTACCGGCCGTGTCGAGCGCGGTGAGCTCAAGCTCAACGAGCCCGTCGAGATCGTCGGCATCAAGGATACCCAGAACACCGTTGTTACCGGTATCGAGATGTTCCGTAAGTCCATGGACTTTTGCGAGGCTGGCGACAACGTCGGTCTGCTGCTCCGCGGTATCAAGCGTGAGGACATCGAGCGTGGCCAGGTTCTCTGCAAGCCCGGCTCGGTTACCCCGCATACCAAGTTCACCGGCGAGATCTACGTTCTGACCAAGGAGGAGGGCGGCCGTCACACCCCGTTCTTCGATGGTTATCGTCCTCAGTTCTACTTCCGTACCACCGACGTTACCGGTACGGTCAAGCTTCCCGAGGGCACCGAGATGGCTATGCCTGGTGACCACATCACCATCGAGGGCGACCTCATCCACCCGATCGCCATGGAGGAGGGCCTGCGCTTCGCTATCCGCGAGGGTGGCCACACCGTCGGTTCGGGCATCGTCTCCACGATCATTGAGTAAATTAGCTCTCTGATATAGCTGACTTAGAGAACCCGGCACTTATATGGGTGCCGGGTTCTTTTCTGCAATGGATATTGAGCCGTTGCTGGTGTCAAGAGGATCGATAATGGTCTTGGGCGCACCGTCGATTAGCTCTCGATGGCTTCATTGATGTGTTCCAAATATGAATGGATCCACCGAGAACCAATTGACTCGAGGTTTTCGTTGACAGCACTTACGTAGAGCTGATAAAGTACAAACTCGTGCCCGTACGGGGCGGAAATGAAAGGTTCAGGATTAATGCGTACTCTAGTTACTCTTGCGTGCACTGAGTGCAAGCGCCGCAACTATACGACCACCAAGAACAAGGCGAACATGCCTGATCGTATGGAGATCAAGAAGTATTGCCCCTGGTGCCGTCACCACACGCTGCACAAAGAGACTCGCTAGTCTTTAGTCATATACGCCAGTAGTTCAATTGGTAGAGCATCGGTCTCCAAAACCGAGTGTTGAGGGTTCGAGTCCTTCCTGGCGTGCCAGTCATTATTCCGTAAGCTCCCAATTGGGGGCTTACGGTTTACTCATGTATAAGCGCATTGCGCGGAGGTAACCCAAATGGCCAACAAGAAGAACAAGAAGAAGGCTCAGCAGCCGGCACCTGCCAATAACGCTGCCGCCAACTCCAAGGTTGAGGCCAAGAAGGCCGTTGCCAAGAAGAACGAGAAGGCTGCGAAGTCCAAGAAGAACGAGAAGCCTGGTTTCTTCGCCCGCACCAAGAAGTATTTCGCTTCGGTGAAGTCCGAGATGAAGCGTGTCACGTGGCCCGATAAGAAGGAGCTCGTGAACTACTCGGTCGTCGTTTGCGCTTCTCTGATCGTCGTCGGCGTCGTCATCGCTCTGCTCGATGCTGGCTTTGGCGAGGCTCTTGCTCTGTTCTCTGGATTGAGGGGCTAAACCATGTCTAAGCGTTGGTACGTCGTTCACACTTACTCTGGATACGAGAACCGCGTTAAGTCCGATCTCGAGCATCGCATCGAGACTATGGGCATGCAGGACCGTATCTTTGATATCGAGATTCCTATGGAGCGTGTCACCGAGATTAAAGAGGGTGGCAAGCGTGAGACCAAGGATTCCAAGATCTTCCCGGGCTACGTCCTGGTCCGCATGGAGATGGATGACGATGCTTGGACGTGCGTTCGCAACACGCCCGGCGTCACCGGTTTCCTAGGCGGCAACGGCAAGCCCGCTCCGCTTTCCCGCGACGAGTACAACAAGATGACTCGTCGTCCCGGTAAGGGCGATTCGCCCAAGCGCACCTCGGTTGATATTCAGGTCGGCACGTCCGTCCGCGTCACCGATGGCCCGCTTACCGACTTTGATGGCAAGGTCTCCGAGGTTAACACCGAGGCTGGCAAGCTCAAGGTCACGCTGATGATCTTTGGCCGCGAGACGCCGGTCGAGCTCGACTTTAACCAGGTCGCTGTCATCGCTTAAGTTTTCGTCCGTTCGCGCGAGCGTGCTTCTTCTGTGACTGCTCATCTCAGGAGTGCTTCTAACACGTGCGTGCTTACGATATAGCAAGTACTTCACACTCGTGATTCGAAAGGAATGACCATGGCTGAGAAGAAGGTTGCCAACGTCATTAAGCTCCAGATTCCTGCTGGTGCAGCTAACCCCGCTCCTCCCGTCGGCCCCGCTCTGGGCGCTGCTGGCGTGAACATCATGCAGTTCTGCCAGGCCTTTAACGCCGAGACGCAGGACAAGAAGGGCGACATCATCCCCGTTGAGATCTCTGTCTACGAGGATAAGTCCTTCTCCTTCATCACCAAGACCCCGCCGGCGGCTCACCTCATCAAGAAGGAGCTGAACCTCAAGTCTGGTTCCGCTAAGCCCCAGGCCGACAAGGTTGGTCAGCTCTCCCAGGAGCAGCTCACCAAGATCGCCGAGATCAAGATGCCGGACCTCAATGCCAACGACATTGACGCCGCCAAGAAGATCATCGCCGGTACCGCCCGTTCCATGGGCGTCACCATCGCTGAGTAGCGATTTCTTATGGTAACGACGGGTGCTCCGACCTGGGCGCCCGTTAAATGTGTGCAATAGGGCACACGATACGATGTGGGAGGGCTCACGCCCGTTTAACCACAGGAGGTAATGCACATGGCTAAGCATGGTAAGAGCTATAACGCCGCTGCCGAGAAGATCGACCGCGCCACGCTCTACACCCCCCTTCAGGCTGCCAAGCTCATCAAGGAGCTCGACACCGCCAAGTTCGACGAGACCGTCGAGGCTCACTTCCGTCTGGGCATCGATACTCGTAAGGCTGACCAGAACATCCGTGGTTCCATCTCCCTGCCCCACGGCACCGGCAAGACCGTTCGTGTTGCCGTCTTCGCCGAGGGCGAGAAGGCCCGCGAGGCTGAGGCTGCCGGCGCCGACATCATCGGTTCCGACGAGCTTGTCGCCCAGATTCAGAAGGGCGAGATCAACTTCGACGCCGCTATCGCTACGCCGAACATGATGGCCAAGGTTGGCCGCATCGGTAAGATCCTTGGTCCCCGTGGCCTCATGCCGAACCCCAAGCTCGGCACCGTGACCATGGACGTCGCCAAGATGGTCTCCGAGCTCAAGGCTGGCCGCGTTGAGTACCGCGCCGACCGCTACGGCATCTGCCACGTGCCCCTGGGCAAGAAGTCCTTCACCGAGCAGCAGCTCGTCGAGAACTACGCTGCCCTGTACACCGAGATCCTGCGCGTCAAGCCCTCTTCTGCTAAGGGCAAGTACGTCAAGTCCATCTCCGTGTCTTCCACCATGGGCCCTGGCGTCAAGGTCGATCCCGCTATCCAGCGCGACTTCCTGGCTGAGTAACTGCTAGTTACTGTCTGAACAAAGCAAGCATTGCTAAAGAGACCCGGTTCTGCCTCGTGCAGGACCGGGTCTCTTGCTTTTGAGTCAACGAAACCACCACGAAGGGGACAGGCACCCTTGTGGTGGTTTTACTTGTGTTGTACTTTAGCGCGATGTAATACTACCCGAGGCCGAAGGGAGCCCAACATGTTTAAGAACACGCAACAGCTCCTAGGCCTAGCGCTACTAGATTGGATAGCGCGCTAGGGTTGTAATCTCGCTATAACGATTTGTTGTACCCGGGTGCGCTATCGTCTGCCGCTTTCAGGCGTGATGAGCGACACGGGTATTTATCTATCTCTAGGCCTTCTCTCTCTCCTGAAAGCCATCTGTCATAAAACGGTCAATCAGGAGGAACATATAAGCCGCAAAATCACAATCTTTGACGCCACCCTGTGCGACGGTGAGCAGTCGCCGGGCGCCAGCATGAATACCGAGGAAAAGCTCTTCATCGCCCGCCAGCTGGTGCCCATGAACGTGGACGTTATCGAGGCGGGCTTTCCCATCTCGAGTCCTGGTGACTTTCGCTCCGTACAGGAGATTGGCAAGATTGCGGGCGACCGATGCACGGTATGCGGCCTGACGCGCGCTGTCGACAGGGATATCGAAGTGGCTGCAGAGGCGCTCAAAACGGCCCAGAGGCCCCGTATCCATACAGGGCTGGGTGTGAGCACCAGTCACCTGCGCGACAAGCTCCATATGACTGAGGAAAGGGCAATTGAGTGAGCGATCCATGCCGTCAAACATGCTCGCAAATTCGTTGACGATGTTGAGTTTTATGCCGAGGATGCCGGCCGCTCCGATCAGGAGTTTCTGGTGCGCATTATCGAGGCGGCCGTAAAGGCCGGTGCCACGGTCGTGAACATCCCCGATACGATGGGCTACAACATGCCGTGGGACTTTGGCGCCCGCATCCGTGACCTGCGCGGGCGCTGCGGGTGCGGCCGGTCAGCGTGCGGTCGACGTGATGGAGTATCGCGAGTACGAGATTGAGCGCATTGCGCGCCAGGCATTTGAGGCGGCGCGCAAACGTCGCGGCAAGGTGACGAGCGTTGATAAGCGCAACGTGCTGGAGACGAGCCGCATGTGGCGCGAGATCGTGCATCGCGTGCAAGACGAGGAGTACTCCGACGTGGAGCTTGAGGACCTGCTCGTCGACAACGCCGCCATGCAGCTCATCAGTCGACCGGCAGACTTTGACGTCGTGGTGACGGAGAACATGTTCGGCGACATCCTGTCCGATGAGGCGGCTCAGATTACCGGATCGCTCGGTATGCTTGCCTCTGCCTCGCTGGATGATGGCGTATCGCTGTTTGGGCCGAGCGCTGGCAGCGCTCCTGACATCGCGGGGCTCGGCGTGGCCAATCCGCTGGCTCAAATCTTGTCGGTGGCGATGCTGCTGACCTACGCGCTCGACATGGGCGAGCAAGCCGCGTGGATCGAGAGCGCCGTGGCGCGCGTGCTCGACGAGGGCTGGCGCACCCGTGACATCGCCGATGTCAACACCCCGGCAGATAAGATCCTCGGCACCACGACGATGGGCGACAAGGTCGTCGCCGCGCTGTAGGCGATGCCGATTCAAGCTGTCAAATATCTCAATCTGTAACATCTAAGGGGCAAAATCGTTCCTACCTGTTACAGATTGAGATTTTCGGCTGAGCATCCGTGGTCTGTCTCGATCTGTAACAGCTAACCGATTATTTGGGCCCTACCTGTTACAGATTGAGACAAACCGTTGGGACAGGTCGGACGAGTCAGCAAAACCACCACAAAGGTGCCGGTCCCCTTCGTGGTGGTTTTTAGCGCAACGAGGTGTTCCCAGCCGACCATACGGGCGGCCTTGCGCTCACGCTGCTCGATGACAGCGCATCTTTAGACGCGAAGTGCGGAACCGGGTGCATATACGAGCCGCGTAGCGTTACGAATTCATGGGAATGACCGTATCGCCAATTTGTACGCTTGCAATCTTGTCTGTGTCACAAACTTGCGAGAACGGCCAGGTCTTGTGGACATCAGTGGTGCCGTTATCCAGTTTATTTGCGAAATAGCCGCTGTGGCTGGTTGCGTCCTCAACATGACCGTCTTTGAACGTCACGATGAGGGGTATGTTGCCAACGGCATCCATAGACTCCTCCATGTTTTGAGACATCTTGCCGCTGTTGTTGTCGTGTTCGATGGAACGATCTATGTTGTAGCGGACTGAAACGCCAACGCAGGATACGGTGGCCTCTTGAATCGTCGCCTTGGTGCCGTTAAAGTTGACCGATTTGGGCGCGGGAATCGTAACGGATGTATCTTCGTAATTCAGCTGGAACTTAAGATCCCATGGGCCCGTAAGTATTTTCTTATACTCGGGAAGCTCTTTGCCAGCACGTGGCACAACGAGAGAGTTGATATGCGTGCGGACGGTCCTGCCCATAAGGCCGGGTGATTCAACGCTGAACTGTGCAAAGTATTGGATGCTGGAGTCATTGGGGTTCTTGTCAATGAGCCATGATTGGCCTTGGCCGCCATGCTCGCCATCAACGTATACGTTTCCATCGACACTTCCGGCGATAGTTCCGTTCTCGCCCGGCTCGGAAAGCTTTTTCAGGGCAGCGGGATCGTCGAACGTAAGCGTATAGGCGATGGTAACCATATCCTTGTCGCCCATGATGGCGTCGGCGGTCACGGTGACTCCGTTGTTGGAGCAGCTAGCACCGACGGGCCGGCCAATACGGTCGATGATCTCGGTTTGAGAAGCAGGTCCGTCAAAGATGTCGGAAAGCATGTCAGAAGGAAGCGGCAGGACGCCTGTTGCCATAGCCGTGCCAGCGCCTCCAATGACGATAGCGAGGACTGCCGTTACAGCGGCAATGCGAGCGACTGTTCTTACGGGATGGCGGGCGATGCGCGGCTTGCGTCGCGTGCCATTAAAGTTGCTTTGAGCGGTCGCCGCATCGCTTGAGGCGACGGACTGAGCAATCGAGTTTGCCATGTGCTGCTTCGCATTATCGGTAAACGAAATGTGCTCCAGGGCGTGGCGATAGTCATTCGAATTCGTAGTCATTGTGGTCTCCTTTCAAGGAAAGCCGAAGTGACGCACGTCCGCGGCTAAGGTGCTGGGCGGTTGCAGCTGGCGTCGCGTGAACGGCGTCTGCGATTTCCCTGATGCTCATGCCTGCGTAGTAGTGCAAAAAGATGGCGATGCGCTGTGCTTGAGGCAGGGCCGTGACAGCGGAAAGAATGGCGCAGTCGCGTTGCGCGAATTCTTGCTCGGTATGTGTTACGGGTGCGCAGAAATCGGGGAGCGAATCGAGGTCGACAACCGGGTGATTCGCGTGCGTACGGCCGATATCGCGACATGCGTTCAGTGCGACTCGGATCACCCAAGCACGTTCGTGTTCGAGCGAGTCGAACGGTTGAGTGCGTTGGAGAATCTTGATCAGCGTGTCCTGGCAGATGTCTTGAGCGTCGTCAGCGGATCCAAGGGCCGAATAGCACAATCGAAGGATGAGGTCGGAATACGTGTCGACCAAGCGCTTTGCTTCCCGCTCGATCTGATCGGCATCGCATCGGAGCGTGCTATTGCGGTTACGGCGTGCAGGCATAGTGTCACCTCCAATTGGTCGTGGTGGATATAGGGAAGGCGTCTCGCGAGGTCCCTCTACATACAACACGGTCGAGACTGCATAAGTTGACAAAAAAAGACGGCACGTGAGCGCCGTCCTTACAAAACAATGAGTGTTCTCGTTAATTACACAAGCACCGTGATGGACAGGTCGGACGAGTCAGCAAAACCACCATAAAGGTGCCTATCCCCTTCGTGGTGGTTGTTGGCAGTTACCAGGGGGTTCTGGCGGTTGAAGACTCGATTGCTTCGTGGCGTTTGAGCTCGCGGCGCATGGTTTGCGAGTTGAGCCAAGCGGCCTTCCAACCGCGCGTGGGGTAGCGCGCCTCGTCAATTTCGATCTTGGTATAGCCGCAGGCGTTGACAATCTTCGTTCCGCATGGGTGTTGGCGCTCGCGTTGAAAGTTGGGGCCGTAGCTTTGGTGCACATGCCCGTGAATCATATAGTCGGGACCCCAAGACTCAAGAGCCGCATTAAAGCACTCGAATCCTCGATGCGGCAGGTCGTCCAGGTCGCCCATGCCTGCGACGGGTGCATGGGTAAGTAGAATATCGCATCCGTCTACCAGTGCGATTTTTCGCGATAGCTTGCGCATGCGTTTTGCCATCTCGCGCTCGGTATACATGTTCGCGCCGTCGCGGTAGCGCATGGAACCGCCCAGACCCGCAATGCGAATACCTCGGTACACATATACGCTGTCCTCAACACAAATGCACCCGCCCGGTGCATGGCGCGCGTAGCGGTCGTCGTGGTTGCCACGAACGTACACAAGCGGTTTGTTGATGACAGTGACCAAAAACTCAAGATAGTCCGGATCCAGGTCGCCTGCGGATAGAATCAGGTCAACGTCCTCAAAGCGCTCCTTGCGAAAACATTCCCACAGGCAGCGCTCCTCTACATCGGCAATGGCTAGGATATTCATAGGGCACGGACCTCCGGCTCGTTATCGAGCTGCGGAATCGAGCCTATAACGTTGTCAGCCAGCCAGTTCATATCGACAATCTGCGTACTCGGCAGGGGAGGGAAGCCCTCAATCTGAACCACGCCGTCCTGGCTGTGGAGCTCGCCGCCAAATGGGTTGATGGAGCCCTCGACAATGCCGTTGCGAAGCAGCTGCACAAGTTTACGCGTCTGATAGGGTAGGCCCGGAGCGTAGCGAATATCGATGACGCCGGAGCTCATACCGTACCAGTAGTTGACGGCGCGCACCTGCTGGTCATCGGCGGTCTCGTCCCATGTGCCGTGCAGTAGGCTACGTACGATGAGTTCGTAGTAACGGCCCCAGTTCCATACCGGCATAGCAATACCGGTAACTTCCTTGCCGTTTACCAGACGGTGAAGCCCGTAGGCGGTGGGGTCCTCGAGAGACTTGGACATATCGGCGCCGGTCATGACGCTCACGCCCTCGCGACACATGGCTTCGGCAAGACCGCCGGCGGGAACATCTCCCCAAGTGAGGATAATCTGCGCACGAGGGTCGAGCAGCGAGGCACCGATAGCGAAGGCGTTGATTTCGCTCAGCGCGCCCGAGGCGAAGACCGACGCATGGTAGCCAATACGGTGGTTGTCGGCCATGCTGGCGGCAAGGGCGCCCAGTAGGAACTTGGCCTCGTACATCTTTCCAAAGTACGAGCGGACGCTTTGGTGGGGAAGGCCGATTGAGCAGTTAAGGAACCGCACCTGGGGATACTCGACTGACGCCCTGAGCGTGTATTCCATGAGCCGGTGTGAGGTCGAGAAGATGACGTTCGCCCCGTGCTTTACGGCTGTCTCGACGGCGGCGTAGAACACGTCCGAATCGTGGCAGTCCTCGAACGCCTCGGTGCGCACGATGCCGCCAAAGTGCTCATCAAGATACCGGCGGCCCTGGTCGTGTAGGCTGTCCCAGCTCGACGTGGCACAGGGAAACTCGTGGATAAAGGCGATTCGCATGGGATTGGCAGTGGAGTAGACGGTCTTGCTCATAAAGAAGTTGAGCACGCCCGAGGTAGCTTTTGTCGGTGCGCCCTCTTTCTCGTTGGGCTGCGGCGCTTCGACAAGATCGACTTTGTCCTCGTCGCTTTTGCCGGCAATGACAAGCTCGCGCCAAATCTTGCACAGACGGTTGACGACGATATCCGTCGGCGTATCCAGCAGACGGTCCTGGTTGTAGACGTTGAGGTAGACGAGCATGGCATCGGCAGGCGTAATGTCCAAGTGGTCGCCGCCCGCGCGAAGATAGGCGCGCTTAAAGAGCAGGAAGGTGTGACGTAGGTAGTCGACCTTCTTTTGAGGCCATTTTTCGACAAGATCTTGGCCGAGCATTTTGGCAAGCATCTCGTAGCTGCCCTCGCGCGAAAACTCAATCTCGTACAGGGGGCATACGTACCAAAAGGCGCAAAACTCACCGTACAGGCGGCTCTCGACGGAATCCCACTTACCGGGGTACAGACGCGTCACCTTGGCCGAAACCGTCGGGGCGTCCAGGAATTTGAGGACGCTGACGCGCTTGTTGCCCTCTTGGACGTAGAACCGATGCATGAACTCGGTGACGATGATGGGGTCGCGATAGCCCTCGGTCACCTGGATGTCGTAGAGGTTGGACCACTTGCGGGCGAACTCGGTGCTAAATGGCAACAGGGGCATAAAGTTGCACGAAAAGGCAGACTGACGGCCCTTGGTAACCGTGCCGACGACCATTTCGAGCGGAATATCCCGCAGGCCGACGCTCTCTCGCTGACCTAAGGGGAGCTGGGCAACCAAGCTGTCGAGGTCCGTAAGGTACGGGTGCTCGCTTTGGCTGATGGCGCGACGGCGTCCCTGCTCGCCGCGCTTGCGTGCTTGACGATAGGCCTCTTCCATGGTGTCTACTCCCTTAGTCGTTTAAACAACGATATGAACCATGGTACCACGATGCGAAACTACCACAAAGGTGCCTGTCCCCTTTGTGGTGGTTTAGGCGATGATGGGGGCGATGGCGCGGATGCAGGCGTCGGCTGCCGTAAAAGTGGTGCTATCGTCGCTGACGATAAAGATAATTTTGCCCTTAATGCCAAAGTCGCCAATCTCGCTAAAGAGCACGTACGGCTCCTTGTCAAAGCCAGAGATGGGAAGCACCGCGGCCTTGGTGGCGTCGGTAAGCTCATCTGCCAGCGCGTCCAGCGAGGCCCACTTAGACGTGTCCTTTACGGCAACGGGCACGGCCACGCGCCCAAAGGGCATCAGATGCACGAGCGTGTTCTTGGAGATGTTGGAGTTGGGCACAATGATGGTCTGCCCGCAGGCATCCTCGATGGTCGTGTGGCGCCAGGTGATGTCTTGGACCACGCCCGACACGCCGCCGACCTCGATATTGTCGCCGGGCTTGATGATGCCCATAAAGGTCACCTGCATACCGCCGATAAGGTTCGACAGCGTGTCCTGAAAGCCGAGCGAGATGGCGATGCCGCCGACGCCAAGAGCGGCGACGAGGGCGTTTGCATTAATGCCAAAACAGTTGTCGAGGATAAAGCTGCCGCCGATCATCCAAATGACGGCACGCGCGATGTTGATGAAGATGCTCGATGCGGGAAGCGGGTTGTCGTCTCGGTTGAGTAGGTGGCGCAGGGTCTTGGATGCCACCTTGGCGGCGATGGCGGTGACTATTACCAAGATGACGGCCCAGATGATGTTGTGGACCCAGCGCTGCTCAAAGAAATGAAGAATCGGTTCAAACAATTCCATGTAGGGAAAACCTCCTAATGATCATTCAACCATGATACCCACCAAAAAGCCCGTCCGATCACATTGAACTGCGTCCCAAATCTTGGACGCCCTAAATAGCGACTAGGCCGCGAGGGCCT
>CAUHHV010000015.1 GCA_959606065.1 uncultured Collinsella sp. | reverse complement strand
AGCTGTATACGATGTTTTGGCCATGGCGCTCGTCGGTCACCAACCCGGCGTTTTTAAGCGTCGCCAAGTGATGGCTCAGCGACGGCTTACTGATATCGAAATGCTTGGCAAGCTCCCCCGCCGTGCAATTGCCCTCGCGCAGCAGTTCCAAAATGCGCCGCCGCGTAGGATCGGCCAGCGCCTTAAAACCCTCTCCCGGCATAGAACCTCCTCTCGCTATCTCTCGCGACGTGCACACTATACTCGATATTTAGATGTTTGTCTAATTATCTAATAGCAATGTTATGTATAGAACATTCGTTCGTTTTTAGATACAATGGGTCCAGAAGCAGATGGGCCAGCTCCCTCTTCCCAAGAAGGAGATGGACTATGAGTATTAACGATGTCCTGACGTTGTTGTTGCTTGTAATCGCGGCTGTGGAGCTCGGCATCCACATTGGAGGTCGAATGAAATAGCCGCCCCCGCGTAATGCGAAGACGGCCACTTCTCACGCTACAAACGTGTTTGGGAGTTGGCCAACCCGCTGCAACGGGTGCCATCTGCTTCATCTTATGCGAATCACTGCCTCATTTCAACAAGCCCCTAGGGCTCAAATGGAATCGCGATAATACCTATAATGGCGATAGCTAAAACACGATTCGCTTCCCCATCGGAGGATGTCTATGACCGAAACCACAGCCGCAACTCCCAACGAGACGCGCGATGCCAAGCTCGAGATCATCATGGGCCGCGAGGCACTCGACAAGCTCGCCGATGCCACGGTGCTGGTACTCGGCTGCGGAGGTGTGGGCTCCAACTGCTGCGAGGCACTCGCCCGCGGCGGCATTGGTCATTTTGTAATTCTGGACAAGGACATCATCGCGCCCAGCAATATCAATCGCCAGGCCATCGCCTTTCACAGCACCATCGGCAAGCGCAAGGTCGATGTTATGGAAGCCATGATCCACGATATCAATCCTGCCGCCACCGTTATCAAACGTACCGAATACCTGCTGAGCGACAACATCGATGATTTCTTCGCGAGCGTTTTGGAGCAGACGGGCGGCAAGCTCGACTACGTCGTCGACGCCATCGACACCATCTCGGCCAAGCTCACCATTGCCAAATATGCTCAGGACCACGGCATTCGTTTGGTTAGTTCCATGGGCGGGGCCAACAAGCTCCATCCCGAGTGCCTGCGCTTTGCCAACATCTTCGATACGGTACGTGACCCCATGAGCCGCATTATGCGCAAAGAATGTAAGAAGCGCGGAATCAAGAGCCTACATGTACTGTTTAGCTGCGAGGAATCGGTTAAGACACAGCCCCGCGACCCTTCCAACATCCACGAGCGCACCGAGCTGGGAACTGCCAGTTTTATGCCGCCCATCATGGGTCAGATGATTGCCGGCGAGGTTATCCGCCAGATCAGTGGGCGCGGCACCGAACGCGTACGCTCCGATGGCCAGCGCCTAGACTAGCGGAGCGCGCCGAGATGGAGCCCCGGTTATTTGATGCACACTGCCATCTTGATTTAATGGCTCACCCGGACGCCGTTGCCGATGAGGCAACGGCGCTGGGCCTGATTCTATTTGACTGCGGCGTCGATCCGCACGACTTTGCACGCGCCAAGAAGCGCGCCTGCGGCCGTTCAAATATCTTTGCCGGCATCGGCCTCCATCCCTGGTGGCTCGCCGACGGACGATGTGGCAACGCTGAAATCAATCTGCTTTGCGAAGTCGCTGCACAAGAACGCTTGATCGGCGAGGTCGGGCTCGACTTTTCCGCTCGTTTTGCCGGAAGCGAGCCGCTACAAGTACAGGCATTTGACCGGCTCTGCGATACACTCGTGCAGCACCCTCTTGCCGGGCGCGTGATATCAATTCACGTCGTTCGTTCGACAGGAACCGTGCTGGACGTCCTCGGGTCACATGAATTGCTCGCCCCAAGCCCCGACTCCCCCGCCATCATCTTCCACTGGTTTAGCGGTACCTCGAACGAGTTCGTCCGCGCGCGAAACGCAGGCTGCTATTTTTCCGTGAACGAGCGGATGCTCGCATCTAAACGAGGACGCGAATACGCACGACAGATTCCACTCGACCGTCTACTGCTCGAGACCGATGCGCCGGCCGAGCCAAACACAGAAACAAGCGCGCAATCGCTCATCAGATCGCTCACAAGGACCTCAGAACGCATCGCCTCGCTCAAAAAATGTGACATAAAGCGCATCGAATCGGCAGTTTTAGCAAATGCGCGCTCTGTTTTTGACCTTCGCTAACCCCTGTGGGCAAAAATGCCAAGGGACATGCGAATCGCACAACGCGGTCCCTATTGGAAGGCGGTACAGTTCGGCGGCATTACACCAATTCGTGCATGAGATCACGGTTGCGTGTATACAATTCGTCAAAGATATGACGGCGCGACGCATATAGCTCGTGGGCAGTCATATCGGGCACGATTGTTTGCGCAACGCCAAGGACTCGGGCGAGTTCATCCCATGATGCATAGGCGCCACCTGCGAGAGCTGCCATAATGGCATCACCGAAGCATGCGCTCACCGTAACCTTGGCAACCGAGACCTCGCGCCCGCATACGTCGGCGATAGCTTGCATCCAAATTGGATTCTTGGTTCCACCTCCGACAAGCATAATGCGCCCAATTGGCAGTCCATGCTCTCGCTCGATAATGTCGACATGGGATGCAACGGTATACGCGACGCCTTCCAAGGCGGCGCGAACCATATGGGCTCGCGTATGCCTTCCGGTCAGGCCAAAGAAGACGCCACGCGCCTCGGAATCGTTGAGCGGAGTACGCTCCCCCGCAAAGTACGGCAGACACAGGAGCCCATCGGCACCCGGCGCCACATCGGCGGCATCATGCGCCATAACCGAATATGCATCGGGGCCACCGTGGCCCTCGGCCTCTACGGCGTCGCGATACAGCTCTTGGCGCAGCCACGATGTGAGTGCACCCGCTGTATTGGTCCCCGCGCAGATCCCGTAAGTTCCGGGAATGATAAACGTCCCTGGCCACAGGCGAGCATCATCGACCATATGATCAGCTAAGTAGATGAAATACGCCGTGCTCCCCAACTGAACCATCATATCGCCGGGACGGAATACACCCGTCGAAATGGCCTCGGCACCAGAGTCGCCCGTTCCCACCAAGACAGGTGTCCCTGCCACGAGCCCCGTCGCCTCAGCCGCACGCTGCGTAACCACCCCGGCAATATCGGTAGCCGACATTACCTCCGCCATCTGGTCAGGCCGGCAGAAACGATCACATTCCCGAGCATCAACCTTCCAAGTGTAGCGATCGTATAGGGGAAGAAAATCCTCCGCCAAATAACGGTCCACCGTAAAACGCCCCGTCAACTTCGCGCACAGAAACGATGACGCCGTCAGGAACTTCGCGGCACGTTCGTGCACCTCGGGCATATTCTCCTTAAACCACAAGATCTTTGGAGCAATATCTGACGAACAGGGATCGTGCCCGAAAAGCTCGCGTGCGCGATCTGGCCCATATTCGGAAAGAAGCTCGTCAATCTGCGGCTTCGAACGTGCATCGACTCCATATAAGATCGCGGGCGCCAGCGCGTTGCACTCGGTATCGACCGGTACGCAGTCGCAACCCAATGCGGAAAGGCCCACGCATCCAATCTGCGCCGCATTAACCCCCGATCGCACCACCAGCTCGCGCGACAAGCGGCAAAAATCTCCCCACCAAACTGCCTCCGCATCATGCTGGTACCATCCATCACGCGGGTTGTCCGTCTCGTGTCCACAAGAGGCCTGGCAAACGATGTTGCATCGATCATCGATTAAAACGCCTTTAGAGGCGCTTGTCCCAATATCAATACCCAGATAGAACGCCATAGGTGCCTACTCCCCTCGCGCCGTACGAGCGGCAGCCATAAAACGAACTACCCGCTCAACATCAACCGGGGCATCCAGCTTTCCGTCGCGCTTTAAGCAGGTGCCGACAAACGCGCCATCGTAGTGAGCAAATACGTCAGCCACGGTATTTTCGCGACAACCGGTGCCACATACCACAGGCACTTCGCCAACACGCTCGCGGACCTCATCGGCAAGCTCGCCCGAAGCACCACGACCGGCAGCCGAACCGCCGATGACCATCGCATCTGGAAGGCAATTAAAGAGAAGTGAATCGGCAATGTCCGCAGTCGTGCGGTCGTTGAGATAAACCTCCCCCTCGCTCGTGATGAAGTGAAAAAGCTTGAGGTCGTCCAGGCGCAGCGCCGTCTTGCGACGCATGGTGTGAGCGAAATCTCGGTTAATCAGCCCGAGATCACCGGCCCAGACACCGCAAAAATTGCAGCGCGTGAACTGCGCATCGACGGCAGCGCACAGCTCGATTGTGGCATCACCATCGTAAATAGCTTCAGCTCCCCAAGGGGTCGACAAATCATGGGACAGAGCCCCGATTACATAGCCCATCGATGCAAGGGTTGAGGGAGAAACGTGCTGCTCATAGGGCATCGAGAGCTCATTGGTAATCAAAATGCCATCGACACCGCCCCGTTGCAACGCTTCGAGATCGCGCTTGGCGGCTTCCACGACCTGCGACACGCTTCCGCCCGGGTAATACAGTGGATCGCCCGGCAGAGGACGCAGGTGCAGCATTCCGATAACCGGCTTTTCGGTCTTGAACATCGAAGTTAGAAACGACATGACGTGCTCCTTCATAGGGTTATCGCGGGGACGTTACTCCCCCAGCACCTCGACGTACACTTTTCGCTTCTGCGGACCGTCAAACTCCGCAAGATAGATGTTCTGGGCACCTCCACACACGATGTGGCCATCTTGGACGGGAAAGAAGCAGCTGTTTCCACAAATCATGCTCTTGATATGCCCACAGGAGTTGTTGCCGGTGGCTCCATAGCTCGGCAGGAAGTGTGCATGCGCATAGGGGGCATCTAGCGGGGCGATGCGATCAAGCGTCTCCAGTAGATCCGTCTCCACGCAGGGCAGCCCCTCGTTTACCACGATTCCACAGGTCGTATGCGACAAAATAATCGCTGCCAAGCCATTCGTCACCGAGCTGCGTTCAATGGCAGCGTGCACGTCTTCGGTAATATCGATGAACTGGTCCGGAGCAGTCGATAGATAGCTCAATGTCTCGAGCGCCACCATGTTCACTCATCCCCTTCAAGAAAACGCAGGGCATTACCCCAGTAGAGCCTTTCTCGCGCATCATCGCGCATGGACACGGTATCGAGCGCCCGTTTGAGTTTGAACGCACGGAAGCGCGGCGTATTGCTGGCGAACATCACTTGATGCGATAGCGCGCGCTCATACCACAGCGGCCCCATATCGACCGTGAAAAGACGCTGCATCATCTCCTCGGGCGAATCGATGTAAGTGATAGAGGTGTCCGTGTAGCAGTTGGGATACTTGAGCAGCATCGCCACGGTCTCGCGCACCCAGGGCCAGCCAAAGTGGGTCAAACTAAAACGCACATTTGGATGCGTTGCGATTGTGTGCTCAAATACAAGCGGATTACTGCGCGAGAGCTCTGCGCCCGGCTCCCAAGACATACCGGCATGGAAAACCACCGGCTTGTTATAGCGCTCGCACAGCTCGTAAAGCGGCTCGGCCACGGCATCATCGGGAGCAAAACCCTGCTTTGCCGGATGCAGGCAAAGCCCCTTTGCCCCCAACTCGGTAAAGGCGCGCCCCAATTCGTCTGCGGCACCGCTCACCTGCGGATCTACGCTCGCAAATCCCCACAGACGATCGGGATGCGCGGCAACCAGCATGGCAATCTGGTCATTGGTGCCAAAATGCCCTCCGCATGCCGTGGTTACATCGAGCGGCATGAGCACGCTCTTCTGCACATCGCAGACGTCCATCTCGACTTGAAGCTCATCCCAATCCATGGGGCCCATATGCCCCATACCAAATTCTCGTGACCAAAAACCGAATCCATCAGGCTCATCACCCGGCGTATAGATCTCGCCGTAGAGCATGGGCTGGACCAACATGTCGATAACCATTTCGCACTCCTTTCCAAGCATTTGACCCTAGTACGGCTCAAAAGAGCCGATGACGCGGGACGAAAGCTCGGCGCCCGCCTTCATACACGCCGGAATATCAAGGCCATCAATCACGCCCTTGGTAAACCCGGCGATATACGAGTCACCGGCGCCCACGGTGTTAACGACCTTCTCCGCCGGTACGATCCCGCACTCATAGAAGCGTTCGCCGTCAAAGGCAATGCTTCCCTTCTCGCCAAGCGTGGCAACTGCCACCCGCGGCCCCAACTTCTGTACGTGACGTACCCAATCACGCAGCTCCGGAGTGTCCTCTTCAAACGACATAAACGCATAGTCTACGTAAGGAAAATGAGCCTCGCAGGCATATTCGGGATCCTGGCTGAACACCGAGAAGTCCATAACCACCGTCTTGCCCGCATCATGCCATTCGGGCAGGAGGTCCAAACAATTGCCAAACAGGTCGGTATGAATGATGTCATGCTCTAGGATAAACGCCCGGTCATCTTCATTCGGTCGATATGTCTCCATAACACCATCGATTGCCTCGAGATGCACGCGATCGACGCCGTCTTTCAATGCCATGAGCATCACCGAGGTGTCGCCATCCTCCACCCGCAGATGTGAGATATCGAACCCCTCAGCGGCCAGCGCCTCTCTCATCTTGTCTCCGTACTCGTCCTTGCCGACAACCGACACGGCGGATACCGAAACTCCCATTCGTGCAAGATGGATACCCCAGTCAATGCCATTACCAGTCGGATAGAACACGCCGATGTTTTGATAGACGTCCGCACAGCAAAAACCAGCCGCGCACGCTTTAATACCCATGGTCTTCTCCAATGTTCAAAAGGGGACCCACCACATGGCGAGCCCCCTTTTCGCGTTTCGCTTATTGTTTTGCATCGGCCGTCCAAAGCCTCATAGCCAGACCGCCGTACGCTTTCTTAAGCTATTCGACGATTGGTGCTCCGTGGCCCCAAGAACCTTCCATGCCGCACACGGTCGAGGCAAACCCGGCAGCAAAGTCGAGCGCACGCTCGATGGCCTCGGCGCCATCTTCACCACGCTTGGCGGAATCGAGATAGCACATCAAAAACGAGGTGAGGAACGAGTCGCCCGCCCCCATGGTGTCCTTCATGTCCGTTACCGGTTTAGCCAGCTGGCGGTAATAACGCTCGCCGTCGTAAGCAATGCAGCCCTCGGCGCCCGCCGTAGCCGACACAAAACGCGGACCCAAGCCCTTCACCCATGCCAGACGCTCGCGAATCTCGTCCTCACTCGCGGCATCCGCCGCACTAAAGAAAGCGAAATCGACGTAGGGCGCAATCTGCTCGTAGTACTCGTCGGTGGAGTCGTCCGAAAAGTCAAAAGAGACCGTGACGCCCGCAGCCTTCAGCTTGGGCAGCTCGCGCTCGGTAAAGCAATAGTTGCCCGAATGAACCACATCGAACTGCTTCATGTACGAAAGGTCAAAGCGATCGAGGACATAGCGCGCATCGCCACGGATACCGCCCTCGTTGGAGCCAAGGAAGACACGGTCACCGTCAACGACGGTGACGCGAGCCGCTCCGTTCTCGCCAATCATCTGCTCGCACTTGTCAAGCTCGATACCCTCATCCTCGAGGCTTGCAATGACATGCTCGGCAGCGGCGTCATTGCCAAAAATGCCCATGTATGCGGAGCGTGCGGCACCGCATTTCTTGGCATAAACGGCGAAGTTCACCGCATTGCCGCCAGGATACATGGTATGGATATGCTCGTAGCGATCGACGACGTTGTCGCCAAATCCGAGCGCGTTAACGTTAAATGCCATGGCCTTTGTCCCTTCTAGTACTCGACAACACCCATATAGCGACGGAAATCGGGATCGTGATCAAACACCTTGCCGCGTGCAGCACGCAGCTCGCAGTTCATGGCATAGAACAGCACCGGGTCCAGATAGGCACGGACGCTCGCCGGCACGGCTTCCATACCGTACTCCTTGGCATCGAGCACCATCAGCGTATCGGTATGCGTCTTAAGGAACGCCAGGGCGCGCTCGTCCATAGCACGGCACTCGCTGGAGCCCATCTGCAGGAAGTAAAAAACGCCATCCTGAGTAGCCTCGAAGGGGCCATGGAAGTACTCGGCAGAGTGGATGTAGCTGCAGTGCTGCCACTGCATCTCCATAAGAGAGCAGATAGCGAAACCGTAGGTCTGGCTAAAGTTGGGACCGCTGCCCAGAATATAGAAGAACTCGTGCTCCTGGCAAAGCTTGGCAAAGCGATCGCCCAGCTCGGCATTTACCTTCTCGCGTGCCGGGGGAAGAATCTTATCCATCTCGGCGATACCGGCATACATATCGGCAAGATCGGCGTAGCCCTCCTGCTGATCGAGCAGCTCTGCCGCAAGCGACAGCGAAATACCAGCGGGGACCTCGGCCTGCGGCACACCCTCGCCCCACGGGTAGACCCACGTGGTCCACTTGCCGGAGTCGATCTTAGATCCAGCGTTGTCGGTCTGGGCGATCACCGTAGCGCCGGCAGCAAGGGCAATCTCGCAGCCCTCGACGACCTCGGGGGTGTTGCCACTGTGGCTACAAGCGATGACCAGGGACTTCTCGCCCAGACGACGCGGACGCATAATGTCGAATTCACGCGCGGTATAGATATACGAAGTGAAGGTGGTTGCCTCGCGCTGCAGAAGCTCATGAGCCGGGATCAAATCGATCATGGAGCCACCGCAAGCAATCCAGTAGACGCTGTCGAACTTGCCCTTCTCGGCAATTGCCTCTTTGATCAGATCGTGTGCGTTCATATCCAGTTCCTTTCTTGTTTGGTCCGCAATCAATGAGATTGGCTGCGTGGCCGATAGTTGTTTTAGTCAATCAGATATTTCTCGAATGCGGCCATGTTCTTGGCATCTGCCGCCGCCGGGTCATCGTAGTAACGACCGTCCGTGATTTCCTGGCCCAGCATGCCGTCAAAACCATGGGCGTTGAGCGTGGCGACGAAGGCGTCCATATCGTGCTTGCCATCGCCCCACACCAGATGGCCATACGGGTCACCGTCGATAAAGTGCATCTCGTGAATTGCCCCATCACCAAAGGCGGCAAACCAGTCCTCGAGCGTCTCGCCTGCAACGCCCATCGCGGTTGTATCAACCATGGGCTGTAAGTACGGGCTCGCGACCTCGTCAATCATGCGCTTCGCATCGGAAACCGTCGTCACAAGGTTGCTCTCCTCGGGACGCAGGCTTTCCATCGTAAGCACCAGACCGTGCTCGCCGGCATACTCCGCTAGAATGGACAAGTGCTCGCGGCTGCGCTTCCAGGCTTCCTCGCGATCCTCGTCCCAGTCGCCCCAGCCCGAGTTGACGGACATACGGTCGCACCCAAGTACCTCGGCAAGCTCAATGCCGTGCTTAAAGTACGCCAGGCTGCGCTGTTCATGCAGCGGCTTGCGTGCGCAGTATTGCCAAGGATAGACAACATTCTCGGGGCACAGAGTACGATACCTAAGCCCACGGTCTGCAGCCTTTTTCGCCAGGACCTCAGCCTCAAAGTAGCCCGTGTGGTCGAGCGTCACATGCGGCTCCGCACACCACAGCTCAATGGACTCAAAGCCCAAACGCTGCTGCGCGTCAAGGAAGTAATCGAGCGACCACATGATGTAGTGGATATTCATGCCCGCAATCTGTTCGCGGCGCAGCGTCGGTTTGGATTCAGACACCTTATGCCTCCTTATTTCGATCGAACACGATTTGTCCGTCCGACATCGTCATATCAACCGCAAGATCGCGTGCGTCGCGATAATCGAGGTCGAACACATCCCGATCGAGCACGCAGATATCGGCAAGCTTGCCAACCTCAAGCGTACCCAGCTCGTCTTCGCGCATCAGATCGTACGCGCCCCCGGCAGTCCAAGCGCGCAAGAGCTCGACAAGCGTCAGCACGTTGGCCTCATTCACGGGCAGTCCATCGTCGAAGTATCCGCCGCACGCGCTGTAGATTGACTCGCCCAGGCTCGGAATCAGCAGCGGCAAATCCGTACCACAGCACACCGTGCATCCGGAATCTTCCATGCCGCGGCGATTCCAGCTGTGTAAAAGTCGCGTCTCGCCAATTTGTCGACGCATCATCGATAGGCAATCCTCGCGCCGGTCCAGCGTCAGAATCTGCGGATAGACCTCGCAAATTCCACCTAACTTGCCAAACTCGATAAGATCGGTCGGGTCAGAGTTCTCGAGATCGGTAATCGCATGGCGGCGAAGCATCCGTCCATGTTCGTCTCGAGGCAGCGAGGCATAGAGCGCCACGGTGCGACGAACGGCGCCATCTCCCTGGCAATGCAAGGAATATCGGAAGCCGTCAGCATCAATTGCACGTAGCTCGTTCTCAATCAGATCCCACTCGGGCTCCTCGACGACCGTCTTGCCGGCGGCTCCCGCATCGGCCGTGTCCTCATAGGGGTCAATCATCTCGGCAAGCCCCGCCCATACGCCGCGATCGGTCATACGGTTGAAGCCAGAAAAACGAACGAACGGTCCCCGGAAGCGCTCTCGTGCCTCGCGGGCATATGCCAGATTTGCACCAGCGCCCACCGGCTGCGACATCATAGAGACGCGAGCCGTCAGCTCACCAGATTCCTCACGGCGAGCCATTTCGTCGGCAAAGCCGTAGTAGTCATCAAACGCCATCTCCTTGATGGCGGTAACGCCGCGCTCGTTAAGCATGCTCATGTAGTCCGAATACCCCGCACGTACCTCGGGCAGCGCGAGGAAATCGCTCATCATGCGCCAGATCTTCTCGGCATAGCACGCCTGCGGTGTAAAGCCGTATCGCGCACTGGCGGCAGCATTGAGAACGCAGGTCTCCGCACCCGGTGTAAAGCAGACGACAGGGATATCGCCAAAACAATCGTCAAACACAGCCGCCGTATTTGCGTTCTCGGCATCCGATGCCAGCGTTTCGGGTAGGTTGTGGCCAAAAGCCGCCGCGCAATCCGGATGATCTTCTTTCCATGCACGCAAGAGCGACACGGCCTCTTTGGCATCGGCGACGCCGGACAGATCAGACCCCAACGTCCGCAGCGCCCAGCCCGTATAGAAGGTATGCACATCGATCAGGCCAGGCATGACGGTGCGGTCGCCCAGGTCAACTACCTCGTCCGCTTGGGTCAAATACGAAGCTACCTCACACTTGGTGCCAACAGCCTCAATTCGATTGCCACGGACCGCTACGAAACCTTCAAACGGCAGGTCCCCCGTACCGGTAAAGACGCTCTTAGACGTCAGGACCGTCAAACGATCAGACATCACAACCACCTACACCGGAAGCATGCCAGAGATTGCCGTTACGATCAGGCCAAAGACGACCATGAAAATGAAGAACTTCCAAATGGTCTTCCACCATTGGCCAAACGAGATCTTTGCCACGGCAAGGCCGGCGACCGTCATGCCCGCCACGGGACTGATGGTGTTGATGGTCTGATTAGCAAACTGGAGCGCGGTAACGGCTGCCTCGGGATTGAGGCCCATAAGCTCGGTCAGGGGGCCCATAACAGGCATGGTGAGCGCCGCCAGGCCAGAACTCGAGGGAACCAGCAAAGAGAGCAGGCCAAGGACGATATACATAAACGTGGTGTAGACGGCGGCGGGTGCACCGGCGAGCGCAGTAGCGAGCGCCTGGAGAATGGTGTCGATGATCATGCCGCCCTCGGCGATGACCAGAATACCGCGAGCGATACCAATAACGATGGCGGCGTACGCAAAGTCGGCGAGACCTTTAACGAACTCCTCAGCAATCGTCTGCTGGTCAAGACCGCCCAGGATACCGGCAAGCAAGCCCATGCCAAGGAACACGGCGGAAATCTCATTCATGTACCAACCCTGGGTAACAAGACCCCAGACGATAATGCCCATACCGCAAGCAAAATCGATAAGCACGAGCTTCTGACGGATAGTGAACTCTTCCTCGATGGAGGCATCGGTCACGGAAAACTCGATACGCTTGAGCTTATCGTCCTCGTACGTAATGGACGACTCGGGGTTTTTCTTGACGCGCATGGCGTAGCGCATGGCCCATGCGATACCGACGGCAGTGAAGATGGCCCAAGAAACGGCGCGCAGCCACAGTTGCGGATTGCCCTCGATGCCGATAATGCCCTGTGCGATCAAGACGTTAAACGGGTCGATGGTCGAAGCACAATATCCCAGGTTAGGACCAAGGAAGCAGATGATGAATGCCGTCATCGAGTCATAACCGATACCCATCATGATGGGAATGAAGATGGCATAGAACGGCAGGGCTTCCTCAGACATACCAAACGTAGTGCCGCAAATGGACAGCAACGTCATCGTGATGGGAATGATGAGGATGTCCTTGTTCTTGAGCTTTTTAATCACACGGCTCATGCCGGCATTCAAAGCGTTGGTCTTGGTGATGATTGCGAACGATCCGCCAATCAATAAGACGAACGCAACGACGTCGGCAGCCTCTTGGATGCCCTTAGTGGGCGCTTGCAGGACCGCGAAGATATCCTGACCCAGATTGATGGTCTCGCCGGTCTCGGAATCGGTGTAGTTCTTATCGACCTGTTCATAGGTTCCAGCAACGGCGACTTCACGCTCGCCCGCCGCTGTCGAAATCGTCTTGCGCTGATACTGACCAGAGGGAACGATCCAAGTCAGGACCGCAAAGACAACGATCAGCAAGAACATGATCGTATAGACATGCGGTAATTTGAACTTAAAACGTCTGTTTGTCTTCTTCGCCTTCGTATCTGACATAGATACCTCCAAAGAACTCGAGACTGCATCGCATCTCGCTTCAACGTCTGCACAAGGCAAACGTTCTATGACGTTCTATAGATTACCAGCAGCTTTTCTCGTCATCAAGATAATTTCAAACTGATTGCCGCAACGCGGTTGAACGGTTGCGTTTGCGCCGTGAACGGTATGGAAACGCCCGGTGAGATGATCCACCGGGCGTCTCCATTCGCAATGTCCTAGATGTCAAAAACGTAGCGAGACCCAACGATCCGCTGACGACCGATGATAAACGGCCGCCGCTGCTCATCAAAGAAGAAGGCTTCCATATAAAACAAGGGTTCGCCAACGGGAACCGCCAGCAACCGAGCGACCTCGGGCGATGCGCACGCGATCTCGAGCGTGCACGGGTCGGTAAACGCAGGCGTCCGCCCCGTCCGGTTGCGCACGAACTCAAAAATGGATTGGTTAGATAGAGGCGCCGTTGATAGATAGGCGTTGTCCTCGTAAACGTATATGTTGTTCTCAAGCATGACAGGGACGCCATCGGCAGTACGCACGCGCTCAACGCAAATCAAGTCAGTTCCAACGGGAACACCAAAGAACTGTGCTTCGGTGGAATCCGCCGGCAGTATCTTTCTCGAAATGACACACGCCCCCGGTTCCATTCCGTTAGCGCGGCATGCGTCCGAAAAACTCTGGACGTCATCCTTCTGGCGAATCTTGCGCTTGAGCTTGGGGGCATTGACAAACGTGCCTTTCCCCTGTCGCTTCGTTAGATAGCCCTGTTGGACGAGCTCCTCAATAGCGCGTCGCACGGTAACGCGGCCAACTTTATAGCTCTCAGCCAATTCGAATTCGTTGGGTATCCGCGCACCTGCCTTGTAGGCACCGGAGTTGATTTCGTTTTTAATGATATCAATGACCTGTTGGTACAGCGGTATCGCTGCTTTACCGTCAGTTAGCCCTTCAGTCGGTGGCATATACCCTCTCCCAGCGCAATTACGTCTAAAACGGGCTTAAGGGCATTCAACAAGTCCTTAAGCCCGCATTAGCTTAAAGTATGCTAGGTGTCGCACCAAAATGTCGGGTATTTACTCATCGGACCCGAAAAACGCGCAACTAACGCGCTCTTACGCGAGTTCCAGCAGGTCCGGCAGCTGATCGATAATCTTATCCGCGGCGTCCTGACTAAAGCCAAAGCGCTCCTCGCGCTTGGCGATGACTGTCAGACCGGCGCGCTTGCCGGCAGTGATGCCAGGCACCGAATCCTCAACGCAGCAGCAGCGATTCGCGGGCAGCCCCAGCAGGTCCAGCGCATGCAGGTAGATGTCGGGCTCGGGCTTACTCTCCTTAAACTGCTCGCCGCTCACCACATACTCAAAGGCATCCGACAGCCCGCACGCGTTGAGCACTTCCTCGATGCTATCCATGGGAGACGAGCTGGCAAGCGCCACGCGAACGCCACGGCGTGGCAGCTCTCGAATCGTATCCACGGCGCCTGGGTTAATCAAAGCCTGATAGTCGCGCGGACGCTTATGCGCCCACTCGTCCCAACGGGCCAACGCTTCCTCGCCAGTGAAATGCCCCTTACCGGCGCGCTCAAACCAATCGACCAGCATATGCAGGAAGAACTGATGCGAGGTACCGACTTGCCCATTCAACTCCTCTTGAGTCAGGTTAAGCCCAAGCTCCTTGGCAAACGCGGCAGTCTCGCCCAGGTAGTAATACTCGGTATCGACAATGACACCGTCCATGTCAAAGATAACGGCGTCGAACGGAAATGCGGACACGGCACCCTCCCTAACAAAAGGGCGCCCGCAAGCAGGCGCCCAAACCATGCATTAATCGGCGATTCTAACCCAGCAGCTTATCCAGCGCCACTGCAATACCGTCTTCGTTGTTATTGGCGGTTACCATCTGGGCAACTGCCTTAACCTCATCGACGGCGTTGCCCATGGCAACACCGGTGCCGGCCCACTCAATCATGGACTTGTCGTTCTGGCCGTCGCCAAACGAGACGACCTCGCTGGCATCGATACCGAGCTTGGGCAGGGCACCCTCGAGCGCACGGGCTTTGTCGATACCGGGCGCCGTGTACTCAAAGTACCAGTCGGCCGTAAACATGCCCGAAAGCGTCTGGGTAAAGGGCGCATACATCTCCTCGTAATGCGCCTGCAGGTAGGTCGGATCACCCGCCGTCAGCAGCTTGTCCACGGGATAAGTGTCCACGACCTCATGCAAGCTCTCGACCTCGCGAATCTTAAGATCGCACGCATCGCGCTCATACTTGACGATATTCTTCTGCAAGCCGTCAGGCAGCGTGATCATGCAATGGTACGAGTCCTCGACGTGCAAATCGCGACCGAGCGAAATCATAGGGATCACGTCGAAATTGCGCAGATGATCAATCAGACGGTGCAGCTCGTCAGCCGGCATGGCCTGGTCAAAAAGGACCTCATCGGTCTGAGCGTCGACCACGTGCGCGCCATTAAAGGCAACTAGCAGACCATCATGGTTTTGAAGGTCGAGCTCCTGCGCCAAGGCGTGCAGCCCCCATGCAGGACGACCCGAAGCCAAGATGAGCTTAATGCCCGACTCCTGCGCAGCGAGCAGCTTCTCGCACGTACGCGGGCTGATGACCTTTTGGTCGTTGGTGAGCGTACCGTCGATATCCATTGCGATGGCTTTGATTGCCATATATGCCTCCCTGTCATTGAACAACCTTGTCTGAGCCATCATACAGAACACCCACGGCGGCGCTGTTTGCAACGGGAAAAATGTCATATTGTCCCAAACATGAACGGCGCGCCTTCGACGATTGCGATGCCCGTCGAGGCGCCTCCCGATACATTCCATCCTATCCAAATAGCAAGGGGCCCGTATCCCAACGGATACGGGCCCCTTTCAGCCATAAGCCAACTCAGCCGTAAAGACTACTTGCGATGAGCGCGATAGAACTCGATGAGCGCCTGGGTCGAAGCGTCCTGCTCGGCCTTGGCGGCGTCGTCGTGGAAGGCCGGGGTGATCTGCTTGGCAAGCTGCTTGCCCAGCTCGACGCCCCACTGGTCGTAGGAGTCGATGCCCCAGACCGTGCCCTCGACAAACGTGATGTGCTCGTACAGGGCGATGAGCTCGCCGAGTGCGAACGGGGTCAGCGTGTCGCCGAAGATCGAGGTCGTCGGACGGTTGCCCTCAAAGCAGCGGGCCGGGACGATCTGCTCGGGCGTGCCCTCGGCACGAACCTCGTCGGCCGTCTTACCAAAGGCGAGCGCCTTGGTCTGGGCCAGGAAGTTGCCCAGGAACAGCTCGTGGACGTCCTGGCCGCTGTCGGTTGCGGGGTTGGCAGTGTTGGCGAAAGCGATAAAGTCGGCCGGGACCACCACGGTGCCCTGGTGCAGCAGCTGGTAGAAGGCGTGCTGACCGTTGGTACCGGGCTCGCCCCAGAAGATCTCACCGGTATCGGAGGTCACAGCGCTGCCGTCCCAGCGGACGTGCTTGCCGTTGGACTCCATGGTGAGCTGTTGCAGGTAGGCCGGGAAGCGGTGCAGATACTGGCAGTACGGCAGCACGGCGTGGCTCTTGGAACCGAAGAAGTTGACGTACCAGACGTTGAGCAGGCCCATCAGCGCGACGGCGTTGTTCTCGAGCGGGGTGTTGCAGAAGTACTCGTCGATGGCGTGGAAGCCCTCAAGGAACTGCTGGAAGCGCTCGGGGCCGAGCACGACGATCAGCGACAGGCCCACGGCGGAGTCGACAGAGTAGCGGCCGCCGACCCAGTTCCAGAAACCAAAAGCGTTGGCGGGGTCGATGCCGAAGGCCTCGACCTTCTCGAGTGCGGTGGAAACGGCGACAAAGTGCTTGGCCACGGCCTCGGCGTTCTGCTCATCGGAGCCGTCGATGGCACCCTGAGCCTTGAGCTGCTCGAGCATCCAGGTCTTGACCTCACGAGCGTTGGTGAGGGTCTCGAGCGTGGTGAAAGTCTTGGAGACGATAATCACGAGCGTGGTCTCGGGATCGAGGCCCTTGAGCTTCTCTGCCTGATCGTTGGGGTCGATGTTGGAGATGTAGCGGCAGTCAATACCGGCGTCGGCGTAGGGACGCAGGGCCTCGTAGGCCATGACCGGGCCCAGATCGGAGCCGCCGATGCCGATGGACACCAGGTGCTCGATCTTTTTGCCGGTAACACCCTTCCACTCACCGGAGCGCACGCGCTCGGCGAAGGCATACATGCGGTCGAGAACCTCGTGCACGTCGGCGACGACGTCCTGGCCGTCGACGATGAGCTGGCCCTTCTCGCTTGCCGGGCGGCGCAGCGCGGTGTGCAGGACGGCGCGGTCCTCGGTGGTGTTGATGTGCTCGCCGGAGAACATGGCGTCGCGGCGCTCCTCGAGCTTCACCTCGCGGGCAAGATCGCACAGCAGCTTGACGGTCTCATCAGTCACCAAGTTCTTCGACAGATCGAAGTGAAGGTCGCCGGCGTCAAAGCTCAACTTATTCACGCGGTCGGCGTCAGCGGCGAACCAGGCCTTGAGGTCGATGCCCTCGGCCTCGAGCTTCTCCTGATGGGCCTCGAGCGCCTTCCAAGCGGCAGTCGACGTAGCGTCGATGGGTGCGGCAACAGTTGCCATAAAGTCCTCCTCAGCATACGGGCGCACGCCTCCATGCGCCCGGACATTCAGATGCCACTATTCTAGCGCAGGTCAAGACCATAATCAGCGAGCGTTGCCAATCGGCCCCCAAACGGCGACCGGCCAAAAAGGGACAGGTTTGTTTTGGCAGGTCAAACGCTTTACCAATCAAATAGAACCTATCCCTTTATGGTAAATATTAGGCCGCGGCGCACACGCTGCCGAGCAACTCACGCAGAGGAGACCCAATGCCCTCCAGCAGTTCGGGCGCGATAATGGCGAAAACGGGAACCTCGCCGACACCCACAACGGCGGGCACTTTTCCCTCGGAGACGATGCATCCATAAGGCACAAAGCCGTCCTCACCGGCATCGAGCGCCGCCATACGACGGGCGAGCTCGCGCGCAAAGCCGGCCGTATCGGCATCGCCGATCGCCAGGACAAAGTCCACGCCTTCGTCGGTCGCCAGGGCCACGGCTTCGTCGATCAGCTCGTCTCCCCCGTCGCCCCCGACCAAACCGCAGCGGAAAAGCACGCGCTCGAGCAGGGCGCGATCGAGCGAGCCCAGCGCCGCCGAAACGAGCTCATCACGCGTGTGCTTGTCGCCTCCCAGCACGACCAGTGCCTTGGTGCCGCCATAGTGGGCAACCAATCGCCCGCACCAGCGAGCCACATCCCCATCCGCAACCAAGCGCGTCGGCATACCAAACCCATAGTCGACCATTATCCCCACAACCCTTCCGTGCGTATAGGCGGTATCAATCGTTAGACTCATGCTACGAAGCGAGGTTTTCCGAGCTGTTTCGCGCTCTTTAGAGCTGCGTTAAAAAACCCGATGCAACCGCACGACCATACCCGCCAAAGAGGGACAGGTTTTGACGATGTCCGCGCAAGCAGGTATTATCGAACATGTATTCGATAAGAACATGTGTTTGATGGAAGGACACGGATGGCGCACGAGCAGCACACCTATATCTGCATCGACCTCAAGACGTTTTATGCCAGCGTCGAGTGCGTCGACCGTGGGCTCGATCCGCTCACCACCAACCTGGTCGTTGCCGACGAATCGCGCGGGCGCACGACCATCTGCCTCGCCATCACACAGGCCATGAAGGACCTCGGGATACGCAATCGCTGCCGTCTGTTCGAAATTCCCGATGGCATCGACTACATCACGGCCGTACCGCGCATGCAGCATTACATGGAGGTGTCGGCGAAAATCTACGGTATCTATCTGGAATACGTCAGCCCCCAGGACGTGCACGTCTACTCCATCGATGAGTGCTTTATCGACGTGACGCCCTATCTGGACCTCTATCACACAGATGCGGAAGGGTTCGCCTGCACGCTGCGCGACGAGGTCCTCGCGCGCACCGGCATCACGGCGACGGTCGGCATCGGCCCCAACCTATTCCAGGCCAAGGTAGCGCTCGACATTACCGCCAAGCACGTACCCAGCCGCATCGGCATACTCGACGACGAGACCTTTCGCAAGGAGATCTGGCCTCATCGTCCCATTACCGATATCTGGGGCATCGGCCCCGGCGTGGCAGCCCGCCTCGAAAAGTACGGCGTCTACGATCTGATGGGTGTCGCCGCGCTCGACGAAAACCTGCTTTACGATGAGCTCGGCGTCAATGCCGAATATCTTATCGACCACGCCTTTGGGCGCGAGCCAACGACCATCGCCGATATCCAAGCCTATCGCCCGCAAGCGACCTCGACCACCACGGGGCAGGTGCTCTCGAAGGGCTATGCCTACGAGCAGGCCTACACCGTCTTGCGCGAAATGGTCGATGCCGCCGTGCTGGATTTGATCGACAAGCACGTGGTGTGCGACAGCATCTCGCTCTTTGTGGGCTATGCAAGCGAGCGCGCCGACATACGCCGGCTCAACGTCAGCGGCACGGCGCAGTATATAGACGGCTGCGGACACCTGCGCTCGAGTACATCGAGCATCGAACCCACCGCAACTGCCGGCCCCGAGCTCGCGCCCCGTGCTCCCAAGCCCGTCCAGCGCGATGACGAAAGGCGTCGTCTGGTGCGCGAAGCGCAGGCAATCGATGGCATCTTTGTGGGCGAACACGGCGGCAAACCGCGTGGTGGCTATGCCGCGCTCTTTGCGCACTCCAACGCCTCGCGAAAGCTGCCCGAGCGCACTAATTCGTTTAAGAAGATCATGGGGTATTTCGATGACCTTTGGGCACAAACAGTCGATCCCAAACGACCGGTCAAGCGCATCAACCTGGGATTTGGCAACCTCATGCCCGAGGAATTTGCCACCATCGATCTGTTCAGCGATATCGAGGCCGATGAGCGCGAGCGCGACCTGGCGCGCGCCGTCCTGGCCGTGAAAGGCAAGTACGGCAAGAACGCGCTCGTCAAGGGATTAAGCTTTACCGCCGGCGCCACCGCGCGCGAACGCAACGGCCAAGTTGGAGGACATCGTGCCTAAACCCAAGCAGCAGCCCGTGCGCCCGCCGACCGCCTTCGAGCGCCTGGCGGACCCCGAGGGCAGACGCCGCGCCGCCGACCCCAAGCTCACTGCCAACGGTGCCGTGCGCGCCAACCGCGCCGCACAGTTTATGCCCTTTGCCGCCCTCACGGGATACTACGAACTCGTGCGCAAGCAGGAAATCACCGTCGAGCCAAAACGTGAGCTCACGGAAGAAAAAGCCCTCGTACTTTCTAAAAAGCTCGAGGGTCTCAAACGTGGCGACTTGGTTCGTGTCAACTATTACGATACATACGGCTATCGCAGCCGCACCGGCATCCTCGACGAGGCGCTCCCCGCCTTCAAGCTCCTCAAGCTCCGAGACATCGCCATCAACTTCGACGACATCCAAGACATCGAACTGCGCGGACGAGCCTAGCCAAGGAAGCGCATCCAGGGCGGCGCTTACAGCGTCATGACGTAGTAGCCCGCATCTTTCACGGCCGTCTCGAGGACACCACGATCAACCGGCTGCTTAGAGCGCACGCGTGCCGTGTGGTCCGCATACGTCACCGTTGCCCACACGCCATCCAGCGCATTGAGGGCATTGGCTACGTTCTGAGCGCAGCCGTCACAGCTCATGCCGCCGATGAGCAGCTCATCGCTATAGGGATAGTGTGACGCATCGGTATCCACCACAACAACCTTTTTGGCCTTCTTGCCGCTCGTACCATCGCTGCAGCAACTCTTCCCGTGTGTCGAAGCGGCAATGCGACGCAGTCCAAAAAACATGCCGACGGCAATGACGGCCAGCACGATGAGATTCGCAGGGTTGAGCAAGTCACTCATGCGCTCCCCTTTCAAGTAGCACTATCTAGATACCCCCATGGGGTGTCCCCATCTTAACCCAAAATCATGTCTGTTCGGTCAATTAGTTTCCCTCTTCAAACTTTTTTGTTGACCATGGCTTACTTTCGTGTATAAGTTTTCCTAGGCTAACAGTTTAGATCCGTAAGGAGCGCCGTGACTCGAACCATAGATATCCCAACGTTTCAGGCAGCGGTCGTGCGCAACTGCTCTCCCACGCTCGCGGGCATCAAGCCGGCATCGCTCTTTACCTATCCAGGCACCTACGCCCACGGGAACGGCTCGACCACAACCGAAACCATCGCAGAACGTCGAGCACGCCTGCTCAACGTTATCGCCCAGTGCAATCGCGAGCTTGACCCGCTCGGCATCCACCTGAGTGTTTTGGTCTGGCGGCCCTGCGGAGCACTCGTGTACGTGTACCGAGCCAAAAGCCTCGCCACCTATTTCGCAGACCCTCGCGCCCAAACAGCGCTCGCCTCGGAAGGCTACGACACGAGAGACCTTTCGACATGCCTTGTGCATTTGGCATCACGCATCACGCTCGCGAGCAATAACGTCGCGGAATGCGCTTGTAGCCAGACTCGATGCGCACTACCCCAGCAAGCTAGCTGCAGCAACGACTGCACCTGCGAGTTTCCGCACGAAATAGGCTACTTCCTTGGATATCCCTACGACGACGTGCACGAGTTTATCGTCCAGCGCGGCGAGAACTACAAGGTCTTTGGGGCCTGGAAGGTCTACACGAATGTCGAGCAAGCGCTTGCGATGTTTGACGCCTACCGCGCTTGCACTCAATACCTCACCTTTGTCTATCAGCAGGGCTGCAGCTTGGCGCAACTTGCCCAGGCAACCCGATAGAACATAGAAGCCGCGGCAACCTGCCGCACAACTGAAAGGACTCAACATGAGCAAGATCGCCGTCGTCTACTGGAGCGGCACGGGCAACACCGAGGCCATGGCAAACCTCGTCTCCGAAGGCGCCACGTCCGCGGGTGCCGAGGCTGAGGTCATCTCCTGCGCCGACTTCTCTGCCGACAAGGTCACCAACTATGACGCCTTCGCCTTCGGCTGCCCCGCCATGGGGTCCGAGGAGCTCGAGTACGACGAGTTCCAGCCGATGTGGGATGAGGTCAAGGAAGTCCTCGGCGACAAGAAGGTCGTCCTCTTTGGCTCCTATTCGTGGGCCGAGGGCGAGTGGATGGATAACTGGAAAGCCGACGCCGACGAGGCCGGCGTCAACGTCGTGGACTCCACCATCTGCTACGATGCGCCCGACGATGAGGGCGAGGCGGCCTGCAAGGCCCTGGGAGCGGAGCTGGCCTAACGAAGCCGCCAGAAAGTCGCAAGGCAACTAACAGCCGAGCACCGCACAACAACAGTCGCTCATGCCCAAACAAAAACGGGGGCCGGATACTATCCGATCCCCGTTTGTTATATCGACAATTTCGACGCGCCGCTACGAGATATTGCCCAAGAACGCCTTGGTGCGCTCGCTCTTGGGGTGGTCGAAGACCTCGCTCGGCGTACCCTCTTCCACGATAACGCCACCGTCCATAAAGACGACGCGGTCGGCGACGTCGCGGGCAAAGCCCATCTCGTGCGTCACCACGATCATAGTCATGCCATCACGTGCCAGGTCGCGCATGACGCCCAGGACGTCGCGAACAAGCTCGGGGTCGAGCGCCGACGTGGCCTCGTCAAAGAGCATGACGTGCGGGTTCATCGACAGGGCGCGGGCGATCGCCACGCGCTGCTGCTGACCGCCCGAGAGCTGGCTCGGCATAAAGTCGATGCGCTCGGCAAGACCGACCTTGGTCAGCTCCTCGACGGCAATCTTCTCGGCCTCTTCCTTGCTGCGCTTGAGTACCTTTTGCTGTGCGAGCATGACGTTCTTTTTGACTGACAGGTGCGGGAACAAATTGAACTGCTGGAACACCATACCCAGATGCGTACGTACCTTGTTAAGGTCGACGCCCTTGGCGCAAACGTCCACGCCCTCAACGACGATCGAGCCGCTCGTGGGATGCTCCAGGCGATTGATGCAGCGAAGCATCGTCGACTTGCCCGAGCCCGAAGGACCCAGGACTACGACGACCTCGCCCTTGTGCACATCCAGATCGATATCGCGCAGGACCACGTTATCGCCAAAGGCCTTCTGGAGGTTCTTGATGCTGACGACAACCTCGTTCGAGTTATTGGTTTCGCTCATGATAGGACCTCCTTACAGACCGGCGATGTGATCGGCGGGCGTCGCGACGACCTGTCCGGCGCTCTTGGCGGGACGCTTCTTCTTAGTTTCGGCCGTGCCCAAAAGCCTCGCCTCAAGGCCGCTCACCAAGCGAGCGAGCGGCAGGGTGATGACCAGATAGAACAGGGCGGCAACCACGTACGGTGTAATAGAGCCCGTCGTGGCCACGATGGTGCGGGCGTTCATGACGATCTCGACCACGCCCACGGCCGCGAGCAGCGACGTATCCTTGTAAAGCAGGATGAACTCACTGGTCAACGTTGGCAGGACATTGCGGAACGTCTGCGGAATCATAACGTAGAGCAGTGTCTGGAAGGCGTTCATGCCCAGCGAGCGCGCAGCCTCGTTCTGGCCCTTGGGGATCGACTGAATACCGGCACGGAAGATCTCGCACAGGTAGGCGGACGAGTTCATGGCCATGACGATGACGCCCAGCACATAGTCGTCAACCTTGACGCCGGCCAGCGGCAGGCCAAAGAACGCGATGTAGATCTGCAGGAACGCCGGCGTACCGCGAATGATATTCACATAGATACCGGCAAGGCAACGCAGGATGCGCGACTTGGAGATGCGCATGAGCGACAGGGCGAAACCAAAGGGAATTGCCAGCGGAAACGCCACGAGCACGATCGAGAGCGACATGAGGAAGCCTTTGAAGACGATCGGCAGGCTCTGGACCAAAATGACCGGGTTCAGGAACAGGCGCAGGAACATGTTGGAATTCCATGCCTCGACCCACGGCTGCTCCTTAAGGTCGGCCAGGAAGTTATCGAATGCCGTCACGCCCTTGATCTCCACCGACGGAATCTTGGAGATCTTCTTGGTCGAACCATCGGCCAAAGTGTAGGTGCCGCTAAAGGCCTCGTCGCCGCCCTCGACGGGGAAGGTCACGCCGTAGACCTCGACACGGAAATAACCGCCGGCGGGCGCCGTCTCACCAAAATCGATCTTGAGCGTCTGGCCGTCGACCTTGCACGTAGGCTTCATGGGCGTACGGTCCATGAGGTCATCGCCCGAGAGCATCGTCAATCGCGTGTCATCGGCACCAAACGTCGTGCCGTCGACAAACGTCAGCGAAAGACCGCTCAGCTCCTCGTCGGCATCGGCCTGAACTTCCCAGGTAATTCGCGTCTCGGTGCCGCCGACCACAGCGCTGCCCGAACCGGTGTTGGGTCGGGCGGTGATCTTTGCGGTCTCAAGCGCCTGGGCGGTCGTGGGCGCATATGCCCCCGCGCACACCAGCGCGAGCGCCACGGCCATGACGCAGGCTAGCTTTTTGAGCAAGGCGGGCAGTGGAAAACGCTGCTCCGCGGCTCCTTTGTTCAGTCGAGACAAGGTGGCTCCTATCGTAGAAGTTGCCGGCAAAACGAGACGGAAACGCTCTCCGTCAAGAAAAGCGCAAAGGCCCTCTCCGCAAAACGGAAAGGGCCCGCGCGCAATCAAGTGACTATTTTACTTGATGTTGTACTTAGCCATGAGGGCGTCAACGGTACCGTCGTCGGTCAGGTCCTTGATGGCCTGGTTGATGTCGTCCTTGAGCTTGGTGTTGCCCTGGTTGATGGCGATGGCGTACTCCTCGCCGGTGCTGACCTGCTTGATGGTCTGGCAGGTGTTGAACTGCTCGGCGGTCAGCTGGCTGGCAACGGAGCGGTTGGTGACTACGGCATCGCCCTTATCGGACTGCAGGGCGCTGAAGCACTCGGTGGCGTCCTTGTAGGGGACGATCTTGGCCTTGGGGAAGTTCTCCTGGGCAAAGGCCTCGGCGGTCGATCCAGACTGGACGATGATGGTAGCGTCGGCGTTGTTGAGCTTCTCGCTGTAGTTGTCGGCCGTGATGTCGGTGTTATCGACCTTGGTCACGATAGCCTGATCGTCCATGTAGTAGGAATCGGAGAAAGCGACTTCCTTCTCACGCTCGGGCGTGTCGGTGATAGCCGCGATGGAAACGTCATACTTGGCGCCCGAAGCAACGCCGGGGACGAGCGTGTCGAAGTCGTTGTTGACGTACTCGACATCCAGACCCAGCTTGTCACCGATAGCCTTGATGAGCTCAAGGTCAAAGCCCTGGTAGTCGCCGTTGTCGTCCTTGTACTCAAACGGAGCGTACTCGGCAGAGGTGCCGACGGTCAGCGTACCGTCCTTGACGAGCGCGTACTCCTTGGAGCCATCGACCTTCTCGACCTTCGCGTCGTCAGAGCTGCTGGAACCGGCATCGGAACCAGAGGTGACGTTGGACGAGCCGCAGCCCGTCAGTGCGAGGGCGAGTGCCATGGCGCCCGTGGCGGCAAATGCGCCAAGCTTCTTCAGCTTCATAATCAGTCTCCTTCCGGTGACCCCGTTTGATTCAGAGGTCTGCAAAAACTGTTGGATATTATGCGCCCGTTTGGAAGAATCCGCAATTAGAAAACTGATTGAAACAAACCCATAACGTGAATGGAACACTCCACTTTATGACAGTCATTACTGCTGCAATGACCTTAACAGTTTGATTTCAGCCGCATAACCTGCAAGTTCGTTCGGTGTCTCCAAAATGAATGGCAATGCGCGCAAGCGGCCATTCGATACAATATTCTGCATAACCTGCATACCGCCGCCAAACTCCTCGCTGCCAAGGTAGCCCTTGCCGATGCACTCGTGACGATCTTTATGGGCACCACTGGGGTTCTTCGAATCGTTGATGTGTACGGCACGCAAGCGGTCGATACCCACCACGCGGTCGAACTCGTCGAGTACGCCGTCCAGATCATGGATGATGTCGTAGCCGGCATCGCTCACATGGCAGGTGTCCAGACACACGCCCAGCTTGTCCGATAGCTCTGGACGCCTGGCGGCAGCACCCTCGATAATGCGCGCCAGCTCTTCAAAGCTACGGCCCACCTCGGTACCTTTTCCCGCCATGGTCTCGAGCAGCACCGTCGTCTGCTGCCCCTCAAACATCACCTGACACAAGGTGTCGACGATCATCTGAATGCCGGCATCAGTCCCCTGCCCCACATGCGCGCCGGGGTGGAAGTTGTAGTAGTTGCCGGGCAGCGCTTCCAGACGCTGCAAGTCCTCGGCCATTGCCTCCAAGGCAAACTCGCGTGCCCGCTCTTTGGCAGAACAGGGGTTGTAGGTATAGGGGGCATGAGCCACAAGCGGGCCAAAGTCGTTTTTCTCCATAAGCTCGCGCAGGGCCGCCACGTCATCCATGTCAAGATCTTTCGCCTTGCCGCCGCGCGGGTTGCGCGTGAAGAATGCAAAGGTGTTGGCGCCAATGGATAGCGCCGTCTCCCCCATCGCCCGATAGCCCTTCGTCGTCGAAAGATGACACCCAATCGTCAGCATCTCCAGCTCCCCCTCATCAGTTGCGGTGGAATAGTTCCTGTCGATGCCCTATTCTGCCGCAAACAGGAACTATTCCACCGCAACTTATAAAAGGGGCATCAGGAACGCGTTTTGCAAAAGGCTTTAAGCGCGGCCGTTACGAGGCCAGGCTGGAAACGTCGGCGCACATCGTCGAGACGCTCAGGAATATCGATGTGCTGCGGGCAGTGACGTGCGCATTTGCCGCATTTGACGCAATTGCTCACCAACTTGGGCTCACTCGTCCGCACCGCGCTCGCCGTAAAATACTGCGACAGGCCCGTAAACCAGCTGTGCGCATAGCTTGCGTTGTAGGCGGCGAAACACCCAGGGATATTGATGCCTTTGGGACACGGCATGCAGTAGCCGCAGCCCGTACAGGGCACGCGATTCGATTTCTCAAACTCTCCCAGCACACGCGCGATGGTATCGAGCTGCTCTGTCGTCATCGAATTCGGCAGTGCGCGATCCGCCAATGCCGCGTTCTCGTCCACCTGCGCGGTATCGGTCATGCCCGAAAGCAGCATCGTGACCTGAGGATGGTTCCACACCCACGAAAGGCCCCAAGCAGCCGGCGTCTTCAGGTACGGATCGCGTACGTCATCGAGCACGGCGCGGGCCCGCGGAGGCAGCTTGCCCGCCAGGCGTCCGCCCAAAAGCGGCTCCATCACAAACACCGCGAGCCCGCACTCGGCGGCTGCTATAAGTCCCGCCGTTCCCGCTTGGTAGCGCTCTCCAGCGTAGTTGTACTGGATCTGGCAAAAATCCCAGTCATACGCGTCAAGCATCGTGAGGAAGTCCGCCGCACTGCCGTGATACGAAAAACCCATCTGGCGAATACGCCCCGCAGCCTTTTGGTGCGCAATCCAGTCCTCGATGCCCAACGCCACCACGCGCTCCCACTGGGCGGGCGAGGTGATGTTGTGCATAAGGTAGTAGTCGATATGGTCGGTCCGCAAACGGTGCAGCTGCTCGTCAAAAAAGCGGTCGAAATCCTCCGCACATTTGCACGAAGCGTGCGGCAACTTAGTCGCCAGCAACACCCGGTCACGCAGCCCCAAGCGCTCAAGTGAGGCGCCCACGCACACCTCGTTACCGGGATAAAGATACGCAGTATCCAGATAATTAATCCCCTGTTCCACCGCACGGGAAATGATGGCATCGGCCGTCTTCGCATCGGGGTGTCCCGGCGCACCGGGAAATCTCATGCAGCCCAGACCCAGAGCAGATATTCGGTTACCACTTTTGGGGTCAACGCGGTATTGCACGGCCCCTCCTTTCGCCATCAGCGCCCCGGCAAGACGAAACACAATGGTCACGCGGCCGAAACATCGTGGAATCGCAATCGAGAACGTATCGTAACGCAGCAGAAATCGAGCTGTCACGGCACCGCTTTAACATCAGCAAAAAGCCCGATGAAAGGAGCAACAAACAAATACGGCCATCCGGTGCACGCAGCATGGTCCGGCAGCATACAATCCATCAGGCGCCCCTTACGCGGGCGCCTTTTATATGGGGAGATGATTCGCATGCAGATCAACAAGATCGCCTTTATCGGCAAGGGCGGCGTCGGCCTGCTCTACGGCAGCATGATCGCCAAGGCCCTCGGCAATGACGCCGTCGAATACGTTATGGATGACGCCCGTTTCGAGCGTCACGCGGGCGATGCGCTCACCGTCAACGGCATGCCCTGCGCGCTCAAATCTGTCCGCACCAGCGAGGCAACGCCTGCCGATCTGGTCATTCTTACGGTCAAGACGACTGGGCTCGATGTGGCACTCAAGACTATGGAGCGCGTCGTGGGGCCCAATACGCTCATCGCCTCGCTGTGCAACGGCATTACGAGCGAGCAAAAGATCGCCGAGTGCTTTGGCTGGGAGCATACCGTTCTTGGTATTTGCCAGGGCATGGACGCCGTGTTCCTCAACGGAGAGCTCACCTTCACCAACACGGGAGAAATCCGCTTTGGCGCGGCAGCCGGTACGGATCCCGCAACCATCACCGCAATCGACGAGCTCTACACGCGTTGCGGCATCGCACACACCGTCGAGGCAGACATCGAGCACCGCATGTGGGCCAAGCTTATGCTCAACGACGGCATCAACCAGACCTGCATGGCTTACGGCGGCACGTACGGAAGCGCCACGAAACAGGGCTCCGAGCAGCGCCGTTGCTTTGTTTCCGCCATGCGCGAGACACTTGCAGTCGCCAATGTCGAAGGCATCGAGCTGACCGAGGCGGACCTGACGCAGATGGTGCGCCTCATCGAGGGACTCGACCCTGCCGGCATGCCATCGATGGCGCAAGACCGCGTCGCGCGGCGCAAAACCGAGGTCGAGGAGTTCGCTGGCACCATCTGCCGCCTGGCGGCCAAGCACGATATCCAGACACCGCAGAACGAATGGCTCTATCAGCGCATTCGCGATATCGAGGCAAGCTGGTAGCGCCCGGCTCACCACGTCAACAGACTCAACAGCAAAGCCGCCGCAAGGAGCACTCCCCTTACGGCGGCTTTCATCTTCGTCTATAACCAGTAGTCGATGTCCCGACGATTAGAGCTGCAACTCCGACGCCTGGTCCTCATCGTCGCGACAAAGGACTACACCCGCACTTCCCAGCAGCGCGGCCGCGATCAACGCGCCGACCACGATAGAGGCAGCCCCACAAGACCCCTGCATACCCGCGACGAGCGCGGCCGTAGGACCAAGGCAACCAAGCGTCAATGCAACGGCGGCAACGGCGATATCTCGAGCGTTCACAAGACCACTTCCTCCACGAGAAAAACCCTATTTCTCATGAACTAGTGTGCCCCGCGCCCATATGCGCGACGTACCGTCACGGTAAGGGCTCTGTTAGCTCAAGCGCATACATAGAACGGACGTCCCTACGTTGTCCAAAAGCTCGGTAAAGACGCCCGTCCGCCAAATATCCGTGATGCAGAATAATTACCAGCCAGTGTAGTAGTCGGTGGTTCCGGCAGCGCAGCCGGAGTCATAGACCTTGCACTCGCCCTTGGAACCGGTAAACGTAGAGCCTTGGGCCTTATCGCCCGCGGCAACGACGTAGTAACCATCGGAATCGCGCCAAAAGCCCTCGGAATCCTGCGTCCACTCGCCCGTGCGGTGGTGATACAACACGTTGCTGCTGTAATAAGTCTCGCGGCGGCCGTTATAGTTATTGACGCCGCTCGAGCGCGTCAGACCCGAGCCGTTCGCGTAATACGCAGCAGACGTATAAGACGAGCCGGAGCCGGCGTTGTAATACGAAGCCTGAACGGCCTCGGCTTCGGCTGCGGCAGCCTCGAGCGCCTCGCGCTTGGCATCCTCGAGCGCGGAGCGAAGCTCATCGAGCTCGGTCGACTTGGCGTCGACCTCCCCCATCGTCAACAGACTACCCGCGCCGTCGATGCAACCCTGCAACACAGCGCGCTCGTCATCGGTAGCATAGTCGCCATACATATTCATAATGATCTGAGCGCGCATCTCCAGGGAATCGCGCTTTGCCCCCATCGAGGCGTTCCACTCCTGCATAGAGCCATAACCGTCGCCGCGATAATCAACGGGCTGTACCAGCGTCGCCTCGGACGGCGTAGATCCAACCGTATCGGACAGTGTTGCCGCGTGGGCATCAGTTGCGCCGGCGCCTGCCAAAAGTGCCACGGTCAGAGCGGCGGAAAGGGCGGCGGCTTTCGGTTTTCGTGAATCGATCCTCATGTAGCTGGAAACCTCCGTAGTGCGTTTTTGCTGCGTGTGAGCTGCGTGTGATTTAATCGCGCTGCATAGTACCCCGAGCAAATCGCGACCTGCGGTTTTACTCAAAAGGCGCACGTCAATTGCGTAAAACTCACATCCTCTCAACAGGAGTTTTCCACAACTCGAATGCATAAAGCATGCCAAAAACCCTGTAATAGCGCCCTTCCTATGCAAAAAAGACGCCTGCGCAACCATTGCTTGCGCAGGCGCCTTGAGCAGGCATTTATGCAGTTATACCTATCGAGTCGCAAGGGGTCCTTGCACAAGTCGCCTTACTCGTCCAGCGCGGCGAAGGCCTGCTTCAGATCCCAAATGATGTCCTCGGCGTTCTCGGTACCGATGGAAAGACGGATCGTGGAGGGCGTGATGTTCTGCTCGGCGAGCTCCTCGGCAGAGAGCTGGGAGTGCGTGGTGGTAGCCGGGTGCACGACGAGCGACTTGACGTCGGCCACGTTGGCGAGCAGCGAGAACACCTGCAGATGATCGATGAACTTCCATGCAGCCTCCTGGCCACCCTTAATCTCAAAGGTAAAGATCGAAGCACCGCCACGGGGGAAGTACTTCTGATAGAGCTCGTGATCGGGGTGCTCAGGCAGGCTCGGGTGATTCACCTTGGCGACGTGGCTGTCGCCAGCCAGGAACTCAACGACCTTCTTGGTGTTCTCGACATGACGGTCAACGCGCAGCGACAGAGTCTCGGTGCCCTGGAGCAGGACCCAGGCGTTGAACGGGCTGATGCAGGCGCCCTCGTCACGCAGCAGGATAGCGCGGACATAGGTTGCGAAGGCGGCGGGACCGGCAGCCTCGGCAAACGAAACACCATGGTAGGAGGGGTTGGGCTCAGCGATCTGGGCGTACTTGCCACTCGCCTTCCAATCGAAGTTACCGCCGTCGACGATCACACCGCCCAGCGAGGTGCCGTGGCCTCCGATGAACTTGGTTGCGGAGTGGACGACGATGTTGGCGCCGTGCTCCAGCGGACGGAACAGATACGGGGTGCCGAAGGTGTTGTCGACGACAACCGGCAGACCGTGCTTCTTGGCAATCTCGGAGATGGCGTCGATGTTGGGGATGTCGGAGTTGGGGTTGCCGAGCGTCTCGAGATAGATGACCGTGGTGCTGTCCTTGATGGCACCCTCAACCTCTTCCAGGTTATGGGCATCGACAAACGTGGTCTCGACGCCAAACTGGGAGAGCGTATGCTCCAGCAGGTTGTAGGAGCCACCGTAGATGGTCTTCTGAGCCACCACGTGGTCACCAGCCTGGGCAAGAGCCTGCAGGGTATAGGTGATGGCAGCAGCGCCGGAGGCGACGGCAAGACCTGCCACGCCGCCCTCGAGCGCGGCGATACGGTCCTCGAAGACGCCCTGGGTGGAGTTGGTCAGACGGCCGTAGATGTTACCGGCGTCGGCAAGACCAAAGCGGTCGGCGGCGTGCTGGGAGTTGCGGAACACATAGCTCGTGGTCTGGTAGATAGGCACGGCACGGGAGTCGGATGCGGGATCGGCACTCTCCTGGCCAACGTGCAGCTGCAGGGTATCGAAACCAAAGGTGTGCTCGGGGTTGTTGATGAACTGGCTCATGATGATCTCCTTGATCGAACGAAAGTAAGTAAAAAGAGAGAAGTAAGTCGCTGTCTCCTGATCACGCCGACGGGCGCAAACAGGAGCCCGGCATTCGTCTTGGTAAGCAATTCATATGCGGGCCTCCTTTCGCGTCCCGATTCCGTAGTCGGCTTAATAACCTACCGCCTTTGTGTGTTTTGAATAGTACGGACATTGTCTTCCTCGGTCAATCACTAAAAAGCGCTAACTTGTTATCTGTTTTATAGATAACTATCGAAAGGATGGCGTCGATGACCCTTCAGCAGCTTCGTTTTCTGATCGCCGTGGCAGAGTCCGGCTCAATCAACGCCGCAGCTCAGCGCCTCTATACCGCTCAGTCCAACATCTCAAACGCCGTCAAAAGCCTGGAACAGGAACTCCATCTGGAGATCTTTACGCGCTCCAGCCGCGGCGTCACGCTCACCAACGACGGCACCGAGCTTTTGGGCTATGCGCGCCAGGTCGTAGAGCAGGCCGACATGCTCGCGGCACGCTACGAGGACGGCGGCACCCCGCAAGCCCGCCTCGCCATTTCCGCCCAGCACTACGCCTTTTCGGTCGAGGCCTTTGTCAACGTAGTCGAGCACTGCCGCGACAGCAAGTTCGAGTTCATCATGCGCGAGACCACCACATCGCAGATCATCGATGACGTCCGTGCGTTTCGCAGCGATATCGGCATTCTGTATCTGGATGACTTTAACGCCCGCGTTCTGCAGAAGGCCTTCGCCGATGCCCGCGCAAGCTTCCATCCCCTCTTCGACGCGACGGTCCACGTCTTCGTGAGCGAGCGCCACCCGCTCGCACGCCGCCCTCAGCTGTCCCTTGCCGACCTCACGCCCTATACGCGCTACAGCTTTGAGCAGGGAACCTCAAACTCCTTCTATTACGCCGAGGAACCCTTTAGCTATATCCCTTGCGACCGCAACATACGAATCTCGGACCGCGGAACACTTACTAACTTGCTTATCACGTCGAACGGTTACACCCTGTCGACCGGAGTCCTCTCCAATGAAATGCAATGGGGTATGGCATCGATCCCGTTAGCAGACGCCCCAACGATGCACGTTGGCTACATCATGCACGACGAGCGCAAGCCCTCTCTCCTCTTGCAGCAATACCTCGACGAGCTCAACCGCATCATCCATGCCAGCTAACAGTCGGAAGACGGGGTAGAAATCGTAGATTGCTGGCCCCCGGCGGGCATGGCGCTACAATGGTCACTCACATGAAATGCACTCAAAGAAAGGAAGCCCGTGAAGGTCATCATCTATACCGACGGCTCGGCCCGATCAAATCCGGGACGCGGCGGCTACGGCGCCGTGCTCAAATACACCAACCCCGCCGGCAAGACCTTTACCTCCGAGCTTTCGCGCGGCTACGCCAAGACCACCAACAACCGCATGGAGCTCATGGCCGTTATCGTGGCGCTCGAGGCACTCAACCGCCCCTGCGAGGTCGAAGTCCATTCCGATTCGCAGTACGTCGTCAACGCCTTTAACAAGCACTGGATCGACGGCTGGAAAAAGCGCGGGTGGAAAACCGCCAACAAGCAGCCCGTCAAGAACCGCGACCTGTGGGAGCGCCTACTCACCGCCAAAAGCAAGCACAAGGTTGAGTTCATCTGGGTTAAGGGTCACGCCGGCCACGAGCTCAATGAGCGCTGCGATGAGCTCGCCACCACGGCGGCCGACGGCAGCAACCTCGATATCGACACCGGCTTTAACGAGAGCGACCTGTAATAGCGTTTTCGCACAGCTTTATATCCCCACGCGCTACACTCATCCTGTAGACCAAACAACGCAAGGGGGACGTATGCTGCGCATCGCGACCATCGGCACATCCATGATCACCGACGACTTTATCCAAGTCGTCAACGCCAACGACCAAGCCGCGTTTGTGGGCACGCTTTCACGCGATGCCAATCGCGGTGCTGCCTTTACCGCCGAGCGCGATGGCGAGCGAAACTTTATCTCACTCGATGAGCTTGCGGCAGCCGCCGACGTCGACGCCGTCTATATCGGCAGCCCCAACGCACTTCACTACGAGCAGGCCCTTGCCTGCATCGCCGGTGGCAAGCACGTCATCGTCGAGAAGCCCTTCTGCGCCACCGAAGCGCAGGCGCTGGAAGTCTTCCGCGCTGCCGAGGCAGCAGGTGTCGTGGCCCTCGAGGCCATGCGTCCCCTCCACGATCCCGCCTTCCACGCCATCGAGGACGCCCTGGGCGAGATCGCCCCCATCCGCCGCGCCTCATTGCGCTTTGGCAAATATTCCTCGCGCTACAACGAGATTCTCGCGGGACGCGCCACCAATATCTTCGACTGCAATATGGCATCGGGTTCCCTCATGGACATTGGCGTCTACACCGTCGAGCCCATGGTCGAGATTTTCGGCATGCCCTCCGGCCTTACGAGCATGACCACTCTGCTCGAGCCCACCACGCGACAGCTCACGCACGGCCCCATCGATGGCTGCGGTTCCATCCTTGCCAGCTACGGCGGTGGCCGTATCTCCGTCGAGCTCGCGCACTCCAAAATTACGAATGACCTGCTGCCCTCGCAGATCGAAGGCGAGCGTGGCACTATCCAGATTGACCATCTGTCCACGCCCCGCAACGTCCGTATCGACTATCGCGGCGATGTCGTACGCGGATCGGCGACCGAGGCGCCGCGCGAGCAAGGCGGCAACGGACGCGCGCTCGACCTTCCCAAGTCAAGCAACACCATGGAATACGAGCTCGCGGACTTTATCACCGCCATCGACGGCATCGATAACGTTAAGGAAGAGATTTGGGAGACCCCGGCGGGACGCCACGAGCTTGGCCACTACCGCGATGTCACGCTCGTCTCGCTGCGTATCATGGATGCCGTGCGCCAGCAGGCCGGCATAACCTTCCCGGCCGACGCAGGCAAGCAGGCATAGCGATGGGCCTCTTCGATACGTTCTTCTCCAGCGTCACCGGCGGCAGTCGAGAGCCTCAAAAACCATCAAACGTCGAGCTCGAGCTGCGCCGCAGGCTTACTGTGCTCGCAAGCGACGAGGCCACTCAAGACGCTCCCCTGCGCTATTTCCTGCGCTGGGAAGGGCAAGTCCAGGGCGTCGGTTTTCGCTTTACCAACACCAACCTCGCGCAGGCACGCGCACTCACCGGCTGGGTGCGTAACATGGAAGACGGCTCAGTCGAGATGGAGATACAGGGGGCTCCGGCAAACATCCTATCTCATCTCGAGGCGCTTCATGCCTCCTACGAGCGCATGGGAACGCGTTTTCGCCTCGTAGACGCCCAGACCCGAGCCCCACTTGCCAATGAAGACGGTTTCATTCCTCGTTATTAGTATTGTGTGCTAAATACGGTATCATTTACCTACGACCGTTGATAGAAAAGAGGCGAGGCGCATGGCGGTGCAAAGAAGGAATACCAGGCAGCGAAAGCTGGTTCTCGACGCCGTGCGCCAAAGCTATAACCATCCCACCGCCGACGAAATCTACAACGTCGTGCGCGCGCAGGATGACAAAATCAGCCGTGGTACGGTCTACCGCAATCTCAATCTCTTGGCCGACGCTGGCGAGATCCTCTCCATCAAGACGCCGGGCGGCAGCCGCTTCGATCGCACGATCGAGCCGCATGCGCATATCATCTGCACCTCGTGCAGCCGCGTCATCGATGTACCGCTCCCCTTCGATGCCCAGCTCGACGCCAAGGCGTCCGAGCAAATCGGCTGGCACGTCACGTCGCACTACACCATCTTCGAGGGTCTCTGCCCCGACTGCCGATAAATGTTTGGGACATGCCTTAAAATCCACCTTTCCGCACTCTGTAGCAAAAAGTAGATTTCCAGGCATGTCCCAAATATCTACTCGGCAAGCAGGCGATGCAGTTCCTCTTCGACCGTGCGCGCGTAGCGGACGCGGTCGTTGATGCCGCGCATGCTGGGGTTGCAGCTCTCCATCAGATAGGGATGGCCCACCACGTTGAGCATGTCGCGATCGTTCTCATTGTCGCCAAACGCCATCATCTCATCGGGCGAAATCCCCAGGGCACGACCGTAATCGGCAAGCGCGGAGCCCTTGCCCGAACCGAAACCGATAAAGTCCGTCCATTCGGTCCCCGATGTCATGACATCGACTCGGTCGCTAAAGAGGCGCTCGAAATACTCCAAGGCCGCCGGCTGCTCCACCTCGGGCGTCTGGAAGGCAATCTTAATGACGTCCTCGTCGATGTCCTCGGGACGGTCGACCACCGCCGCGTCGCAGTGGACCTCATAGCGCAGGTGGTCAACAAACGCGTCATTGCCGCTCATGGTGTAGAGGCGCCCCTCACACGAAAGGGTCACGTCGGCATGGGGATACGCAACCACGGCATTCGCGATATCCATAGCAAGGCTACGCTCCATGGAACGCTTGACCACGGCACGCCCCTCGCTCATCACCAGGGCTCCGTTTTCGCATACATAGGCGAGCTCATCGGCCACCGGGGCAAACAGGTAGCGCAAGCTCGCATATTGACGGCCGCTCGCCGGCATAAACACGATACCGCGACGATGTAGCTCATCGATAAGCTCAAAGGCCTCGGAACGCGGCTCGCGCTCCCCCGGATGCAGCAACGTGCCGTCCAAATCGCATGCAATCAGCTTGATTCCCTCAAGACCCATATGCTTTCCCCCAAAGCCTCTTATCAACAGCAAGACGGACTTTGATTGGTCGCCCCTCAAAGCCCGTCTTGCGCATACGCGCACTTAGCCGCGCGTCTTTTTTACGATGGCAAAGTCGGGAGCTATGCTCACGAAGACCTCCGCCGCACTCGACGCAAAGCGCCGGTCCGCATCGAGTTCACGGGTAACCACCGAAAGCCGAACACCCTCGACACCCCGAAGCATGCGGCCCAAAACAGGCTGCACCGGCGTATACATGCGCACGGTATGCTCGTCCGAGTCGCCCCGGAAGAGCGGCGCATGCATGTTGCCGATCTCCCAGCACGCATGCGCGAGTGCAATCGGATCCATGCGGTCGACTTCGACCAAATAGACCTCGGCGCTGCGCAGGCGCACGACAACCGCCACGGGCACCATGCCCGAACGGTCAATGGCGAGCACGTCGCCATCGGCAAGACGACCGCCGTCGGCAGTATCCAGCCGAACATCGACCGTGCGTCCCAGCTCCGTCACGCCCACAAACGTGCGCGCATCAGCCTGGTCCCAATCGAGCAGGAGCTCGTCAACTTCAAAGACACCGCCCAGCTCCCGGCGAAGTAGGAGTTCATAGGACGGATCGTTGAGATTTCCCAAGCATGTCGTCGAAACCAAGCGTTCAGGCATACTCTAGCCCTCGACCTCGACGAGCTCGATATCAAAGTTGAGGTCCTTGCCGGCCAGCTCGTGGTTGGCGTCGAGCGTCACGGCCTCGGGCGTTACGTCGATGACCACGGCGGGGACGGGCATACCGCTCGGCGTGGACAGGAAGAGCTTCATGCCCTTCTCGATCTGCTCGATGTTGGGAACCTGTTCGGCCGGGAAGGTCAGGACCATCTCGGGGTTGTGCTCGCCGTAGGCATCGGCGGCCGGGATGTGCACGGTCTTCTTCTCGCCCACCTGCATGTCGACAACAGCGGCATCGAAGCCCTTGATCATCTGACCGGCGCCGCAGGTGAACTCCAGCGGCTCGCCGCGATCGTAGGAGCTATCGAATTGCGTGCCGTCGTCGAGCGTGCCGCGATAATGAGTCTTGACCTTCTTGCCCTGGTTGGACATGGAAACCTCCGTGATAAGGGCGGCGCACAACGCGGGCCGCCATGAACATATGGCGCTAACTATACCCTAGTCATACAATTCAAAGACAGTTTGCAAAGAAACGCTGCAACCGGAGGAACCATGGCATATCCCGTATTTGACCTACACTGCGACACCGCCGACCGCATCGGCTGGGCCACGCTCGATCTCGACCTGCGCTTTACCGCCGGCACCGACGGTTATTTCCCCGGCGACGAAACGCATCCGCAAGATTTCGACCTCATCGAGGGCAACGCCTGCGCCATCTCGCTCGCAAAGATCGGCAACACGCCGTGGGCACAATGCTTCGCCACGTTTGTCCCCGACGAGATTCCCACCGCCCACGCCGCGCGCTTCCAGGCGCAGATCATGGCGCACATGAGCGGCCAGGCCATGCTTAACCACGACCGCATGGTCAACGTACGCAGCGCGGCAGACATTCGCCCTGCGCTCAAAGACGGCAAGGTCGCCTGCATCCACACCATCGAAAACGCCACGTTCTTTGCCGAGGACCCCGCGCTGATCGAGGTACTCAAGAGCCTGGGCGTACTCATGTCATCACTCAGCTGGAACGCGCAGGGGCCGCTCGCGAGCGGCCACGACACCCACGCCGGCCTCACCGCCGCCGGCATCGAGGCCCTTACGCAGATGGAGCACGCCGGCATGGTGCTCGACGTCTCCCACCTCAACGATGAGTGCTTTGACGAGGTTGTCGCCCACGCCACGCGCCCCTTCGTCGCCAGCCACTCCAACTCCCGTACCGTCTGCAGAGTCAAGCGCAACCTCACCGACGACCAGTTCCGCACCATTCGCGACATGGGCGGTATCGTCGGCCTCAACTACTGCAGCGAGTTCCTTTCCAACGACGCAACCAAAAAGACCGCCGCAGACGTCACCTTCGACCAGCTAGCGGCACATATCGAGCACTGGCTCGACCTGGGCGGCGAGGACGTCATCGCACTCGGCGGCGACTGGGACGGCGCCAAGGTACCCGACTTCCTCTCTGATGCCAGCAAGATGCCCGAATTCCAGAACATGCTCTCCAAGCACTTTGGCAAGACCGTGATGCAGAAGCTCTGCAGCGACAACGCGCTCGCCTTCTTCGAGCGCTATTAAGAGCGCAATTAATTTCGCATCCCTTGAGCGGGCCGGCATGCCGAGCGGTCGACATGCCGGCCCGTCCCCAATCTGAAGGATCACATTTGACGCAGCAATTTACGATTTCCGTACCCCGACCGGATGGAACGCTCATCCCCGTCGTCGTTACCAAAAAGCGCGTCAAGAACTTTAACCTACGCGTCACATCGAGCGGCGAGGTCCACGCCAGCGCACCGCTCGGCGCCAGCCACGAGCGCATCGAAGCGTTTGTGAAGCGCAACAGCGCCTGGATTATCAGCCGACTTGCCCAACGTGAGCAACGTCAGGCGACAGCGCGAGAGCCGCTCAGCCCCTCGTCCATCATTGCACTTTGGGGCAAGCCCATCACGGTACAGGACGCACTCGATCACAACTTTGCATCGCCCGCACCGCGACCCAAGCAGGCCACCTTCGCAAGTTTTATGGGTACCGACGAATCGGACGAAAGCCCACAGGCCAAGCGGCGCGCAATCCTCGACGGCCTAACGTCCGACGAGCTCCAAGCCCGCATCGACCAGCTCTACGCGTCCGAGGTCACCGCAGCGCTACGCGACATCGTGCACGCGTACGAAATCGCAATGGGCGTCACCGTGGCCCGCGTCTCCGTGCGCAGCATGAAAACGCGTTGGGGCTCCTGCACGCCCAAATCCGGCGCCATTCGCATCGCGCGCGAGCTCGCCGCCTACCCCGTCGAATGCCTCGACATGGTTGTCGCCCACGAGCTCGTCCATCTGCTCGAGCCGAGCCACAATCAGCGCTTTCACGCCCTGCTCGACACGTACTGTCCCAACAATAGAGCACTGTCTCAGCGGCTCAAGCAGCCACCCCTCAACAAGCTCTAGCGTCGACTAGCGCACGCGCTCGATCTCGACGCCGCAGCTTGCCAGGGGCAGGCCAACAGGAGCCCACGGCTTATCGAGCTTTATGCGCACACCAAGCAGCGAGGGATAACGGCGCAGCAGCATCTGGGCTGTCCCCTCGGCTGCCGCCTCGATGAGCTTAAACGTATGCTCGCGCAGATAGCCATCGACATCGTGGCACACCGAGCCGTAGTCAATCGAGGCGTCCAGGTTATCGTGCTCCCCCGCCGCGCGCAGGTCGGCATAGAGCACCAGAGAAACGATGAACTTCTGACCCAGCGCGTTCTCCTCGGGATACACGCCATGGTTGGCAAAAACCTCCAGGCCGTCAATGACAATACGATCGGCATGGCGCAAATCGTCATAGCTCACGTGAGGCACCGCCGTTGCGGTGGATATTTCGCCCCTTCCACGGCGGGCGAGCTCGGCGCCTTCGGTCTTGGTTGCATTCTCGGGCAGTTTCTTGTTACTCAACGCGATCGTCTCCTTCGTTTAGAACCCCGACCGCGCAAACTAACTACACGCGAATCGACAGGTTCTTTTTATCATCGCTCCAGTTGCAAGCGTTGCGCGCGGGGCATGCAAAGCAGGCACGCGACGCTTTGTCGGCTGCATAGAGCAGACGCTCAAGCGGTTGGCTGTTCACGCGCAGCTTTCGATGGCCCAGAATGGCCGTCTTAATGGCTGCGGCATCGGCCGGCTCAAACGCCACGTTATCGGGCATGCCGCCGAGAATCGCATCAGCGACGCGTTCGCTTGCAACATCATGGGATATACCCGATTCATACTGTTCATCTTTGCCGATATCGTGAAGAAGTGCTGTGGCGTAGATGACCTCGCGGTCAAATTCGAGCTGCTCCTCGAGATTCTTGATCCACATAATGCGCGCGACATCGAGCAGATGGTCAATACCGTGGCGGCAGAAGATGCGCCCCGATTCCAACTGTACGATGTTGCCCAGGTGCCGCCGGAACAGCCCGTTGGCACAAATGTAATCAATGCGAGGCATGGCACCAAAGGGGGCCAGGCCCGAAGCCATAAAGCCGCGACGCGACGTCCCCTCATCGGTCTTCGATGTAAAGTCGTTGACGACTCTCATGGTTAGCGGCCCAGCATCCTAAAGAAACGCTCCTCGAGCGCGGGATCGGTCTCAAAGACGCCGCGGCGAGCAAGCGTCACGGTCTTGGTGCCGGGCTTTTGCACGCCACGCATCGTCATGCACATATGCTCGGCCTCCATCAACACAATCGCTCCCTGGGGAGCGAGATACTCCATGAGGGCATCGGCAACCTGTGCGCACAGTTGCTCCTGCAGCTGCAGACGGCGGGCATAAACCTCAACCGTGCGGGCGAGCTTGGAAAGCCCAGCCACCCGACCGTTAGGGATATAACCAATGGCGGCCTTGCCATAAAACGGCAGCAGATGATGTTCGCACAGCGAGTAGAACGTGATGTCGCGCTCGATAACCAAATCGTTCGAAGCGACGGCAAAGGTTTTGGACAGGTGTTCCTCGGCACTCTGGTCCATACCGCCGGCGATCTCACCATACATACGGGCAACGCGCGCCGGGGTCTCCAGCAGGCCCTCACGAGTTGGGTCCTCGCCTATGCCCTCAAGCAACAGCTTAATGGCGGCCTCGACTTTTTCCTGATCGACCATCTGGGCCTCACTTTTCCGATTTCACGTTTGCGCTATGGTACCACGCCCTCCGGCATCGACCACAAGCTACATAGTATGGGTCGAATAGACCGGATCATCGCGCCAAAGTTCAACCGCATCACAAAGCGCAACGCCCTCGCGCTCAGCACGGGCGCGCGTAGCGTTCATATCGATCACGCGCTGGTTGCTCGAGCCCCTAAAGCGCAGCGTGATATCGTACAGGTCCTGAACAAACGGGCCGTCCACCAACATGTCGAGGCAGGCAAGGATGCGATCAGTCACCTCGGTATGATGACGACCGCCCGGCATAAGCTCCTCGAGCACGTCACCGGTAAAGCACCAAATGGTCTTCCCCGACCCCACTGGATAGGCCGCGCGAACACGCTCGACAAACTCAACGAGCCCCGCCTGATTCTCGGGCTCCATGGGCTCGCCGCCCAGAATCGTCAGACCATCGATAAAGGGATGATCGAGACTCTTGATAATCTTGTCCTCGACGGCACGATCGAACGGCTCACCCGCAGCAAAGTCCCACGCAACAGAGTTAAAGCAATTCTTGCACCCACGACGGCACCCGCTTACAAACAGAGAAGTACGAACGCCTTCTCCATCAGCAATGTCGAAATACTTAATGTTCGCGTAGTTCATAGGTAACTCTCCCGGGAGGCCGGGACATATCATCCCGTCCTCAAACATTCTCGGCCTGCGGCCTGCGAAACTGCGGGCGGGACGATATGTCCCGGCCTCATGCAAAGGGTAACTCAATGAACGAAGCGAACATCGAGCATAGGGTTCGAGGTCCAATAAAAACTCGGTTGCGGCTCAACCACCATCGCAAGTAAATCGCAGCTGCAACTCGAATTATTTCCGCTAAGAACTTCGAGGAGTGAGCAGACTGCGCGCTGCATCTCAGCTACATCAACTTGGCTGCCCTGTAGCGAGGGCCCGGACCTTTGCTCGATATGAGTTCCGCACGAACAGGAGGCGCCAGTGGCGCCTCCGTCGTGAGCCAGGACTGTCCGAAATGCGAGTAAAGGTCCGGGGCCTCGCTACAGGGCAGCCTGGGATGGTTATTAGAGATGCAGCACGCGGTCGCGGATCTCCTCGGTTCGACCCTGGTTCCAGAACTGGGTACCGATGTAGCCGCACGTACGACGAGCGACGTTCATTTTCTCCTGGTCGCGGTTGCCGCAGTTGGGGCACTCCCACACCAGCTTGCCATCGTCCTCAACAATCTTGATCTCGCCATCGTAGCCGCACACCTGGCAGTAGTCGCTCTTGGTGTTGAGCTCGGCGTACATGATGTTGTCGTAGATGTACTGCATCACGCGAATGACAGCCTTGAGGTTGTCCTGCATGTTGGGAACCTCAACGTAAGAGATAGCACCGCCCGGCGAAAGCTGCTGGAACATGCCCTCAAACTTAAGCTTATCGAAGGCATCGATCTCCTCGGACACGTGGACGTGGTAGCTGTTGGTAATGTAGCCCTTGTCCGTCACGCCCGGGATAATACCAAAACGGCGCTGCAGGCACTTGGCGAACTTGTAGGTCGTCGACTCCAACGGCGTACCGTACAGCGAGAAATCGATATCGCTTTCGGCCTTCCACTCCGCGCACTTGTCGTTCATGCGCTGCATGACGGCCATGGCAAACGGCGTGCCTTCCTTCTCGGTGTGGCTGTGGCCCGTCATGTACTTGACGCACTCATACAGGCCGGCATAGCCAAGGCTGATGGTAGAGTATCCGCCCACGAGCAACTTATCGATCGTCTCGCCCTTCTTCAGACGCGCTAGGGCACCGTACTGCCAAAGAATCGGCGCGGCATCCGAAAGCGTGCCCATCAGGCGCTCATGACGGCACAGCAGAGCACGGTGGCACAGCTCAAGGCGCTCGTCGAAGATCTTCCAGAACTTGTCCATGTCCTGATGCGAGCTCAGCGCGACATCGGGCAGGTTGATGGTCACAACACCCTGGTTAAAGCGGCCATAGTACTTGGGTTTGGTCGGGTCATAGTTCAGCGCGTTGGCGACATTGTTAAAGCCGTTGCCCGAGCGGTCGGGCGTCAAGAAGCTGCGGCAACCCATGCAGGTGTAGCAATCGCCGTTGCCGGCGGTCTCGCCCTTCGACAGCTTGAGCTCGCGCATCTTCTTCTCGGAGATGTAGTCGGGCACCATGCGCTTGGCGGTGCACTTGGCAGCAAGCTGGGTCAGGTAGAAGTACGGGGAATTCTCGTGAACGTTATCGTCCTCGAGTACATAGATAAGCTTGGGGAATGCCGGGGTAATCCACACACCGGCTTCGTTCTTAACGCCCTCATAGCGTTGACGAAGCGTCTCCTCCACGATCATGGCAAGGTCGTGCTTCTCCTGGGGCGTACGGGCCTCATTGAGATACATAAAGACCGTCACGAACGGCGCCTGGCCATTGGTGGTCATAAGGGTCACGACCTGATACTGAATCGTCTGGACGCCGCGACGGATCTCGTCACGCAGACGGTCCTCAACGACCTCACGGACCTTTTCGGCAGATGCCGAAACACCGAGCTCCTCGAGCTCGCGGGCAACCTCGCCGCGAATCTTTTGACGGCTCACCTCAACAAAGGGGGCGAGATGGGTCAGCGAAATAGACTGGCCGCCGTACTGGGAAGAAGCAACCTGGGCGATAATCTGCGTCGCGATGTTGCAGGCAGTCGAGAAGCTATGCGGCTTCTCGATCAGCGTGCCCGAGATAACGGTGCCGTTCTGGAGCATATCCTCCAGGTTCACCAGGTCGCAGTTATGCATGTGCTGGGCAAAGTAGTCGGAATCGTGGAAGTGGATCAGGCCCTCGTTGTGGGCATCCACGATCTCCTGGGGCAGCAGCACGCGCTGAGTCAGGTCCTTGGAAATCTCGCCGGCCATGTAGTCGCGCTGAACGGAGTTGACGGTCGGGTTCTTGTTAGAGTTCTCCTGCTTGACCTCTTCGTTATTGCACTCGATCAACGACAGGATCTTGTCATCGGTCGTGTTCTTCTGGCGCTTCAGGCTCTGAACATAGCGATAGATGATGTAGTGGCGGGCGACCTCGTAGCAGTCGAGACGCATGATCTCGTCCTCGACCAAATCCTGGATCTCCTCGACCGAAACGGTGTGGCCCGCGTTCTCGCATGCCTCGGCGACGTTTTGCGCCGCATAAACCACCTGGCGGTCGGTTAGACGAGAGCTCTCCTCGACCTCCAAGTTTGCGGCGCGAATCGCATTGACGATCTTATCGATGTCAAAGACAACCTCGGTGCCGCTGCGCTTGATGATCTTCATCCTCTTGCCTCTTTCGCGTCGTAGTCTCATTGCGCTTCAGAGCCAAACGATGCCCGGCAGGGCTTGCCCCTGTCTTGCGGCGCCGTCGCGCAATCTGTGTTCTCGATAAACCATAGGTCCTCATGCGGACAATCCTCGCGGCCGATCAAGCGGCTCAAAGATCTATCCAAATGGGGCAAATAAGGTCCTCGTTCTCTGTCCGCCATCTATCATACGACAAAGAGGCATCTATATCCTGTATTCTTTTTTTAGTTCAAACACAACATATAGTGTTTCAGCAGGTCAAAGCAATTGGTCATTTTGCAGACGCATTAATTATGAGGGGTTCTTGGCAAGTCGGTAAAACGTTACCAACACGGCTACCTGCATGGCAGTTATAAAACCCCCTTAGTCAAGCCGCTGACAAATCCTACCAAAACCAAGCCGCTCACGCCAAAAGAATCCAAAAGATTATGCTTGACCAACATGTTGCGGTCGTGCCTTGCCGAGCCCCATGTAACCGCGGCACGAATCCTTGAAAGATATGTGTATGCAAACAGAGAAGATGAGAGTTTTCTCGGATGACTACTGAGAAGCATCCCAGAAGATCAAAAAACTCGAAATTTGGTGACGTATTTGGCGACCCATTTGGCGAGCAAAACAAAACAGCCCAGAGGCTAAGCCTCTGGGCTGTGAACATTTGGTGGGCGTTAGAAGATTTGAACTTCTGACCTCTTCCGTGTCAGGGAAGCGCTCTCCCCCTGAGCTAAACGCCCAAATGGAGCGGACAACGGGGCTCGAACCCGCGACCCCAACCTTGGCAAGGTTGTGCTCTACCAACTGAGCCATGTCCGCTTACGGGGATTAATCTTACGTGATGCCCGCATCCTATGCAAGAACTTTTTTTGAAAAACTTTACGACGCCCTCGCGAAGACATCAGCCACCACGGAAGGCACAGGCAAACGCAAACTCGCCGCAAGAGGCCCCTACAACTCAGCGAGCATGATCCAGACAGAGCTGTCCTGCGCGAGCCTGCCATCTGCGAGCGGTGATGAGGTGAGCAGGACCCTGCCCGCCGGCAGCTCCACGGGTGCTGCACCGAAGTTCGTCACACACGCCCAGCCGTTGTCGCGGCGATAGGCGATGACACCGCCCTCGGCGCCCTCGGCACCATCCGCAAGACCGGTGCGCCCGTCAAGATCGAGCCACGCAAGATCGTTAGCGCACCCGTGCAGCTTGCGCCGCAGCCAGAGGGCGTCACGATAGAGCGTAAGCATCGATATCGGGTCCGCTTCTTCCCTATCGACAGCGTAATCGGAAAACCATGCAGGCTGTGGCAGATGGGGCGCCGCATCGGCGTCCGCCGGCGAAAACCCAAACGATCCGCCCTGCGTGGGATCGTCCGCCGCCACCCACGGCAGGGGCACACGACAGCCGTCGCGCCCCTTCTCGCGCTTCGGTCCGTGCGTATTGGTCGCAGTGGGATCTTCGAGTGCAGCCCACGGGATATCAGCCACCTCAAAAAGGCCGAGCTCCTCACCCTGATACACGTATGCCGAGCCCGGAAGCGCCAGCTCGAGCAAAAGGGCCGCCCGCGCGCGGCGCTCGCCGAGTTCACGGTCCTCGTCATAAGACGACCCGTCGCGTAAGAGCCAGTCGAGCGCAATCTGGTGGTAGCGCGTCGCCTTGATCTGCGGCAGGGCATAGCGCGTCGCCACGCGCGGCACATCGTGGTTGGAGAGTACCCAGGTCGAGGCGGAATCGGATTCGATGGCTGCCTTCAAGCCCTCCTCAATTGCAGCGTGCATGTCATCATAGGTCCAAGTGGCCTTGGCGAACTCAAAGTTAAATGTCTGGCCAAGCTCGCTTGGGCGCGAGTAGAGATACTGGCGCTCGGGCAGCACCCACGCCTCGGCAACGGCACTGCGCGGCGGATTATAGCGGTCGAACACGCGGCGCCACTCGCGATAGATCTCGTGAACCTCATTGCGATCCCACAGCGGATGGGTGCCGTCGTCAACCATGTCATCGCCCTCGGCGAGATGCCACTGGTCGAGATCATCGCGGTCGAGATCCTTGGCGAGACCGTGTGCCACATCAATGCGAAAGCCGTCGACGTCTCGATCGCTCCAAAACGCCAGAACGTTGCAAAAGAACGCGCGAACCTCGGGGCATGACCAGTCAAAGTCCGGCTGCTCGGGCGTAAACATGTGCAGATACCACTGACCGTCCGCAACACGCGTCCAGGCGGGGCCGCCAAAGTTGGCATTCCAATTGGTGGGAGGCAGCTCACCGTGCTCGCCGCGACCATCGCGGAAGATATAGCGGGCGCGCTCGGGCGATCCGGGGCCGGCGACAAGAGCGGCTTTGAACCAGGGGTGCTGGTTGGACGAATGGTTGGGCACGATGTCGACGATGACCTTGATGCCGCGCGCGTGAGCCGCGGCGATCATGTCATCGAAGTCGTCAAGCGAGCCGAGACGTGGATCGACATCGCAGTAGTCTGCCACATCATAGCCACCATCGACAAGAGGCGATGGGTAAAACGGGCTCAGCCAGATGGCCTCGATACCCAGCCGCTCAAGATAGTCCATCTGCTGGGTAATGCCCGCGATATCGCCCAGACCCGAACCAGTCGAATCCTTAAACGAGCGCGGATAGATCTGATAGATCGCGGCATCGGACATCCATGGGCGCGACGAGGACTTTTCTGTAGCCATGGGATGAGTCTCCCTTGCAACGAGGTTTTGCGAGATGCCCACGATGATACGCCCAAAGCGGACATTCGCGGCAAACAACGCCACAGCCACGCCCCAAAACGCTCGCTCCCTCTCGGGTTCGAGCCCATACGATGGGTACGAAAAAGCCCGGCTACCGTAGTAGTCGGGCTGTTGCGTTTGGAGCGGACAACGGGGCTCGAACCCGCGACCCCAACCTTGGCAAGGTTGTGCTCTACCAACTGAGCCATGTCCGCATATGTAAAACAAAACGGGCGCCGGAGCGCCCGGATGTTGCCTGGAGGCGAAGCCCGGATTCGAACCGGGGGTAAAGGCTTTGCAGGCCTCTGCCTTACCACTTGGCCACTTCGCCGAAAAAGGACCGCTTTAGACGGTCCGGAAATGCAATGGAGCGGACAACGGGGCTCGAACCCGCGACCCCAACCTTGGCAAGGTTGTGCTCTACCAACTGAGCCATGTCCGCTTGCGGGTTATTAATTTACGCGAGTTGTCCAAAAGACGCAAGTACTTTTTTCAAAAAACTTGTCTGCCGCATGTTCTTAGTAGCTAAACGCGCTAAAGCGATTGGCTAGGCACACGATTCCAGCGCTCCGCTAAACAGCTTCACCATCTGCACGCGCGTGCCGGCGCCGTCCGTACGACGAGCAACCTCCACGTTATCGACGAGCATACGCATAAGCTTGATACCACGGCCGCGCTCCTCTGATGCGACCGGTTCGCTCGTTTCCTCGATAGAATAGCCGGCACCTCGATCAAGCACCTCAACCACAACGCGATCGCCATAGGCCTGAACCGTCAGGACGCACCCGATACCGCCCGCATGGTCATAGGCATTACCCAGCGCCTCCCCCGACGCCAATGCGACATCGTAGCGCTCGTCACGGCGCAACGGAAGCGATTCAAGGAGTTCGGCGATGCGATGTCGGTAGTATGGAAGATTCTCGATACCCTGACGGACCTCGACGCTCTTACTCCAGCGAGGCAGCTCCCCCACCGGAATGGCGGGAATAGACTCCCGTGCCGGCCCCGCGACATGAAGGATATCGACAAGCCGAGCAATCTCCAAAAAGCGAACAACTTCACCCGATGCATTGACGAGCGAAAGCAGGCCTTCTCGCCTCATGAGCTCACGAGCGCACGTAAGCAGGAATGCCAAGCCCGTCGAATCGATAAAGCTAACAGCCTGACAGTTGATGACGACACGACGCACGCCGCGGCCAATCAAAGCATCCAACCGCCGACGCAGCGCAGGCACCGTGGCGATGTCGATATCGCCTGGTGGCGTCAAAACCGCTATGTCATTCCACTCATTCATACGACCATGATTCCCCAAAAAAGCCCACTCGATGCATTCGTTTCCCCAACCGTACGGATTCAGCCCGCCCAGCGTCGTCTATGAACGACCCCGTAAAAACTCAAGGGACACCAATGCAATGTCATCGTCCAGCGCCGATTCGGTAAATCGGTCAAGCTCGCCCAAGACCTTGCCGCAAATGCCCGACACGCCCTCACCCGAGACAGAGAGCAGAAGGTCGCGAAGGCGCTGCTCGCCAAAGAAAGCACCCGAGCGGTCACGCGCTTCGATTGTTCCGTCGGTGTACATAAATAGCATGTCACCAGGAGCGAACGTAAACACGCCTGTCTCGTATACCATGCTCTCAAAGGCACCGATTACCCCCGATTGGCATCCAAGCAGCTCGACCTCCCCCCCACGGGCCTCGCCGCCACCCAGCGGCATCGACTCTGGCCTGATGACCATGGTCGGAGGATGGCCCGCCGAACAATACGTTGCGCGTCCGGCTTTAAGGTCAATCTTGGCGATAAAGGCCGTCACGAACGTCTCGACCCTCGAAAAGCCCATGAGCATGCTGTTAAGGGAGCGTGCCATGCGGGCCGGTCCAGCGCCCTCCCAGGCATATGCCGTCAGGGCCGTCTTGACGAGCGCGGACATCGATGCAGCCTCAATGCCTTTGCCAGACACATCGCCCAGAATCATGACGGCGCAATCGTCGGGAAGACGGATGAGCGTATAGAAATCGCCGCCGACCAACGCCGAGTTCGTGGCCGACAGGTACACCGAATCGGCGGCGATTCCCGGAACATCCCCCAGTGAATTTCTCATGCCAATCTGGAGGGTCTGAGCGATATGGCGCTCCTCACGCTTTTGAGATTCGCCTTCATAGATCAGTTCAAAGTCATGAGCCAAGTGCACCAAGTAATCATATTCAAGGTCATCAATCGGCTCTTGGCTACCATCACGAAGCAGCAGCGCGCGCGTCGTCGGGCCCTTCGCAACAGAAGCAGGAACGATCGCGTCGTTACTGTGCTTGCCATCGCCCTCAGAGCGCGGGCGCCCCGCCTCGATGCCGGCGTCGACGTAGAGACCCTGGCAAGGCAGGCCATGCGCTCTAAGCCAGCCTCCCATAGGCATCGATTCGTCAACGCGAGTTATACGGACGTGTTTAAGGTCCTCGGCACTCGTGCCGCCCAAAACAGATGCCTCAAAGCCATCAGGGGCAGCCCCCAGACGTGCCGCTGGCGCCGTCGTGGAAAAGAAAAGCTTCTCGGGATCGTCCGGCAAAGCAACGCGACTGCCGCCTTCAAAATCTATGACGTAGGAATCCAGACTGGCGTCATACTCAACAGGGCAAAAATGGCAGTTGAGCATATTGCAGATCTCGGACGACACCGCCTGGGTAGCCGCGGCGGAATCGTCTAGAAAGGTAAACAACTCATCACGCAGCACATTGAGGGAACGACCAAGCTCGGCCGTGCGACGGGAGCGAAGGCTCGATGCCATGCCGACCAGCTGGATAGACAGGTAATCGCAAATGACCTCGAGCACATTAACGTCATAGGCGAGCGGTGCCTGGGGGCGTTTCCAACCAACTTCCAGCACGCCGAGGATCTGCGTACCGTAAAAAACGGGAAGACAGATTTCACTGCGGTACGGAGGCATATCCTGCATGCGCAACAGGTGCTTTGAACGATTATCCAGGTCCATGAACATACCGGAGGCGGCCTTATCGCCCTCAAGGTCCTGTTGGATCGACAAGCGACAGGCACGCGACTCGCGAAGAACATACGTCGGAATGCCAGCGCCATACGGCAAAAACTCGGGCAGGTAGCTGTCGTACAGCTCCTTGGAAACACCGCGAAGCTTAAAGCCGCCGCTCTCAGAAAAATAGATAGCGGCACCCGAAGCATCGAGCGTTCCTACAAGCTGGTTCAAAACGGTATCAAGCAGGCTGGGTAACTCATCGGAGCCCACAGTGCTCATAATGACCGAGAGCGTCCCAGAGAGACGCTTGTTCGCCACTCTAAGCTCCGATAACGCACGCTTGAGCTGACGGTCGTGAGAATACTGTTCCTCGATACTGTGAAGCGCCACCAGGACACGTGGTGCGCGGCGCCCAAAGATGCGTGGAGGCGTTACGGAGCCCGCACGAACCAAGACGGGAATAAAAGAGCCGTCACTTAGCTTGAGCATCAGTTCGTTCTCGGAGCCATCAGTTTCAAATGGCAGACGATGTTCCGTCGCACGTTCAAAAGCGGACGAGTACAGGACGTCTTTAACATCTCCACCGATGACGTCGGCGCGTTCCTCGCACATCAAACCAAGTAAGCGGTTATTCACATGCAGAATGGTTCCGTCGAGCTCGCAGATGATGACAGCATCGCTCGTGATCTCGACTAGTTGGGCAACGTCTGCCCACTCGTTGCGTTCAAGCGTTTCCATCGTGGACCCCACCGTCTATCGGTAACAAAAAAGCCTCCGAAGAGGCTTCTCAAATGCGATGGTGTCGGAGGCGGGACTTGAACCCGCATGACCAAAAAGCGGTCACTAGCACCTCAAGCTAGCGCGTCTGCCAATTCCGCCACTCCGACATGCTATGTTGTTGATCCGCGGATCGCTTTGTTAGACCCGCGCGTTCAACGAGGAAGATAATAACCTATGATTCGAGAACTGTGCAAGCACTTTTTTCAAAAAAGTTTACGAATTTGTAATTGCGCAGGTAGATCCGCATGTCCGGCCCCGAATCGGTGCTGCCTCCCGGCGCGTCCTCGGGCATGAGCGATATTTTGCTGCGCACTTCGTGCTGCAAAATATCGCTCCCCCTGCGGAATGCGCCGGGAGGCAGCACCGATTCGGGGCCTACCAACACATACTCCAGGCACAGTTCTCAAACATGTTCTGGGACTGATGCAAATTTGGTGGCTCGGCAAAGCCGAGCCCTTATTTGGTGGCTCGGCAAAGCCGAGCCCTTATATGGGGAGGCCGGAGCTAAAGCTCCGGCCTCGCTCAATTTCCTATTAGATTAAGTGAGCGATCAAGGAATCTCACTCCCCCTCTGCCGCGTTAACGCAGGGCCCGCCCTGGTGTTGCTTTTCAGAACATTCCGCACTGATATTTTCTGTATTGAAGACGTCGATGATGCACCCGTATACCATTGACGTCGACACCATCAGATGCGGACCGCGCGGTGACCCCACA
>CAUHHV010000014.1 GCA_959606065.1 uncultured Collinsella sp. | reverse complement strand
GCTCCGACCTTATGTCGGGCGCCCCGAGTGCCGTTAGCGGCGCCCAGCTCAAGGATGTCAGCCTGCGCCTGATGTAGGCGATTGGCTCCATATTGCCTGTAGCGAGGGAAGGACGTGTGCCTTCCCTCGTTTTTTGTGGGACGGGGGTGCGCCGGTAACGTACAATAACTACCACGTGGCTGGGTTTGCCGGCCGAATGTGCGACGTCGTGGGAGGGGACATGGTCGAGTTTACAAAGACGATTAAAGATCCGTTGGGATTGCATGCCCGCCCGGTTGCGCTGCTCTATGACATTATTGCCAAGCATCGTAGCAACGTATCGGTCAGCATCGGCGATCGCCATACCGACGGCCGCGATGTGATGGGGCTCATGGCTCTCTACGGCGAATGTGGCGAAGACATCGTGTTCCGCGTTTCGGGCGTGGATGAGGCCTCCTGCGTCACGTCGATCAGAAACCTCTCGCTCTAAGCATGACAGGGCGCGGCAAAGGACAGCTCTTTGCCGCGCCTTTTTGTTTCGTATAGGAAACTTTTTCGGAATCTAAATGGGGACCCTTTCCAAAAAGTTAACCACGTGCTAGTTTACTAAAGCGAACATAGATGTGGTTAACTTTTACCGCGTCGATGTTGAGGACGAACTGACGTTAGGAGCCACTCATGTCTTGCGGACCGCAGATGCCGGCAATGCCGCTTTCGATGGTAAAAGCGGGCGAAACCGTGCGCGTGTCTCGTGTAAAGGGCAATGAGGATATGAAGCACCACCTCAAGGACCTCGGCTTTGTCGAGGGCAACGAAATCCACGTGGTGAGCTCGAGTGGCGCCAATATCATCGTCACCGTGCTGGGCGCACGCTTTGGCATCGATTCCAAGGTTGCCATGCACATCATGACCGTCGGTTAGTCGACGGTATTTCTGTACGCACTGAAAGGGGGACAAGTAAATGAAGACGTTGGGTGACGTTAAGGTGGGCGAGAGCTCCACCATCGTCAAGCTTCACGGTGAGGGTGCGCTTCGCCGCCACCTTATGGACCTGGGGCTCATCAAGGGCACTTCGTTCAAGGTCGTGAAAGTTGCACCGCTCGGTGATCCGGTCGAGATCAACGTGCGCGGCTACGAGCTTTCCATCCGCAAGGAGGAGGCCGCCGTCGTCGAGGTTCAGTAAGGACTCGTGACGTATATTTCTGCAGATAAAGTTAGGTTTTTCTAACTTAATGCTACAACTTTAAAGCACATTATCCAGCCTGCGCGGAGAAAGCAGCGCAGGCACACAAGGAAGAAGGATTGAATGGCGGACTCTCAGATCCATGTCGCGCTGGCGGGTAACCCCAACTGCGGCAAGACCACGCTTTTCAACCTGATCACCGGCGCCAACGGCTACGTTGGCAACTGGCCCGGCGTCACGGTTGAGAAAAAGGAAGCCAAGCTCCTGAGCGACAAGAACGTTACCATCACGGACCTCCCTGGCATCTACTCGCTTTCCCCCTACAGCCCCGAGGAGCAGTGCTCGCGCGATTACCTCATGAGCGGCGAGCCTGATGTCGTCGTCCAGGTGGTCGACGCTACCAACCTCGAGCGCAACCTGTACCTGGCGCTTCAGGTTATCGAGACCGGCCTGCCCGTGGTCGTTGCCCTCAACATGGCCGACTTGGTCGAGAAGAACGGCGACAAGATCGACACGGACAAGCTCTCCAAGAAGCTCGGCTGCCCGGTCATGATGATCTCCGCTCTTAAGAACAAGGGCATCACGGAGCTATTCGAGCAGGTCAAAAAGTCCGCTGCTTCCAAGGGCCAGGTGCCGGAGCACAAGTTCGATTCCTCCATTGAGGACGTTCTGGACCACATCGAGAACAATCTGCCGGCGAGCGTTCCCGCCAACAAGCGTCGCTACTACGCCGTCAAGCTGTTCGAGCGCGACGCGGACGCCTGCAAGCTCATCAACCTCACCAAGGAGAAGGCCGCTCGCGTCGAGCAGCTGGTCGCCCAGTGCGAGCAGGATTGCGACGACGACGCCGAGTCCATCATCACCGGCGAGCGCTACGGCGTGATCGCCCACATCATCGACGAGTGCCTCACCAAGGCTCCGGCCAAGATGAGCACCTCCGAGAAGATCGACCGTGTGGTTACCAACCGTATCTTGGGCCTGCCGATCTTTGTGGTCATCATGTTCTGCGTGTACTACATTGCCGTCTCTACCTTGGGCGGCACGGTGACCGACTTCACCAACGACCAGCTCTTTGGCACCGACGGTTGGTATGTGCTCGGCCAGGGCCGCGACGCCTACGACGCAGCTGTCGAGGCTGCGGGTGACGCCGCCGACTCGGTCGACCCGGCACAGTACGGCCCCTATGTTCCGGGTATTACCACCGTGGTGCACGATGCCCTTGTGGCGGGCGGCACCGAGGACGGTGGCCTGGTCGATTCGCTGGTCTGTGACGGTATCGTCGGCGGTCTGGGCGCCATCTTCGGCTTCGTGCCGCAGATGTTCCTGCTGTTCGTGATGCTGTCTTTCTTGGAGGACTGCGGCTACATGGCCCGCGTCGCCTTCATCATGGACCGCGTGTTCCGCCGCTTTGGCCTGTCCGGCAAGTCCTTTATCCCCATGCTCGTGTCCTCGGGCTGCGGCGTCCCCGGCGTCATGGCCACCAAGACCATCGAGAACGAGAAGGACCGCCGCATGACGGTCATGACCACCACGTTTATTCCCTGTGGCGCCAAGCTGCCGATCATCGCTCTGCTCATGGGTTCCATCATCGGCGATTCTTCCACCACCGCCGCATGGATCAGCCCGCTGTTCTACTTCTTGGGCGTCTTTGCCGTCATCGCCTCGGGCCTCATGCTCAAGAAGACCAAGCTCTTCGCCGGTCGCCCGACGCCGTTCGTTATGGAGCTTCCCGCCTATCACTTCCCGGCAATCCGCTCTTGGGCGCTGCATGTATGGGAGCGCTGCTGGGCCTTTATCAAGAAGGCCGGCACGGTCATCTTTGCGTCCACCGTCGTCGTTTGGTTCCTCTCCAACTTTGGTAGCTACAACGGCGCCTTTGGCTACCTGCCTTCCATGGAGGGCATCCCCGAGGAGTTCATGGATTACTCCGTGCTTGCCATGTTCGGCAACCTGGTCGCTTGGATCTTCGCCCCGCTCGGCTTTAGCACCTGGCAGGCCACCGCACTGACCGTCTCGGGTCTCGTTGCCAAGGAGAACGTTGTCGCCACCGCCGGCTCGCTGCTGTCCGTTGCCGACGCCGGCGAGACCGACCCGAGCCTGTGGACCGCGTTTGCGGCTATGTTCCCGACCATGGGCGCTTGCGTCGCCTTTGGTGCCTTCAACCTGCTGTGCGCTCCGTGCTTTGCCGCTATCGGCACCATCCGTAACCAGATGAACTCCGGTAAGTGGACCGCGATTGCCATCGGCTACGAGTGTGCCTTTGCTTGGGTCATCGGCCTGTTCATCAACCAGTTCTATAACCTGCTTGTTCTTGGGCAGTTTGGTATCTGGACGGTTGTGGCCATCGTGCTGCTGGCTGCGATGCTCTTCCAGATCTTCCGTCCCATGCCCAAGCATGCTTGGACCGACGAGGACGAGACCAACACCTCTTCCGCCGCAGTTTCCGCTTAAGTCCAAATAAGGATTAGCCCCTTTCCACGAGCCCGGGTGTCCCAGTGACACTCGGGCTTTTTGGTGCAATGGGGGACAGATTGCTTTGCTCCAGAAGTAAGATGTGGCGTTTCCGCAGATAAAACCGACCAAAACAAACCTGTCCCTTTTTGGCAGGTGGAAGATGGGGTAAAGTAAGTGGTGGTTAACTAGAGGAGGCTTACTATGGCACCTATCGATATTGTTGTGTTGGCTGTTATCGGCATTGCGTTTGTCGCCGTGTGTGTGCGTATCTACCGAAAGGGCACCTGCGCCGACTGCGCCCAGGGTGGCGTTTGCACGGGGCATTGCTCCAACAAAAAGACGTGCGCCGCACTTAAGGGCGTGGACAAAATCGCCGAAGACTTGGGCCGCGGGATCAAATAAGGCCCGGACATCAAAGCGCCCCGCGAGCATTCGTTCGCGGGGCGCTTTGCGCATTTGGACGCGAGCGCGGCGAGTTGAAGAGTAATTTTGGGCATCGTTAAATCAGTTGCGGTGAAATGCGGACTGTTTTGGCTGTCAAAGGCCTTATCTACTCCGTATTCCACCGCAACTTTTTGTGGGGTGGGCTAGAGACGCTGCATGCGGTACCCGACGCCCATGTGCGTCTGAATCATCTTGGGGTGAGAGGGGTCTGCCTCGATCTTCTTGCGCAGGGTGCGCATGAACACGCGCAGGCTCGCCAGATCGCTGTCCCAGCTCGTGCCCCATATCTCGCGGGTGATGAAGGTGTGGGTGAGCACCTTGTCGACGTTTTTCGCCAGAAGGACGAGCAATTTGTACTCGGTTGGGGTGAGCGAGAGCTCGCGTCCGTCTTTCGTCGCGTATCCCGCGGCGTAGTCGATATGCAGCGGACCGTTGTCGAACGTGCTCGCTTCTGTCGACTCGCTCGACGCCATCGAGGAGCGCCTCAAATTCGCACGGACGCGCGCGAGCAACTCATCCACAGAAAAGGGCTTGGTGAGGTAGTCGTCTGCCCCTGCGTCAAGTGCTGCAATCTTGTCGGAATCTTCGGTGCGCGCCGAAATGACGATAATGGGGACTGCCGACCAGCTTCGGATCTTCGTGATGACCTCGATACCGTCAATGTCGGGAAGGCCGAGGTCGAGCATGATGAGGCTGGGGCCGTGCGACACCGCATCCATGATGGCGGCCTGGCCGTCGCAAACCTTGCTCACGACATAGCCGTGGAGGTCAAGCGCGGTCGAAACGAGGTTTTGAACGGTCAGGTCATCTTCGACCAGGAGGATGCGTGGCTTAGCGGCATTATTCATGAATCTCGATCTCCTCAGCGGGCAGGGTAAAACGGAAGACGGCCCCATGGGGGTGGTTGTCGCGAACTTCGATGACGCCGCCATGCGCCTCCACGATGGAGCGGCAGAGCGACAGCCCAAGGCCGATGCTTCGACGCGAATCCACGGGCCGCGTATTGCTTGAGGTGAAGAAGCGCTCAAAGATATGAGGCTTGTCGCAGTCTGCCACACCCGGCCCATCGTCTGCGACGTCCACCACGACGAACGCACCCTCGCGACGTGCGCTGATGGTGACAGTCGAGTCCTCGGGCGTGTATTTGAAGGCGTTCATGATGAGATTCGTAAGCACCTGCATGATGAGATGGACGTCAATGCGTACCAGCAGGATGTCGTCAGTGTGCTCGATGGTGACGGTACGTCCATGCGATGCTTGGGCGGCATGGCTGAGGGCGGCCTCGATGACCTCGTCGATGAGCTCGGATGTGAAGTTGAGGTGAATGGTGCCGTCCTCGACGCGTGTGATGGCGAGGAGGTTCTCCACGGTATCAATAAGCCAGAGGGAGTCATCGTAGATGGCATCGGCAAGATCGCAGCGCTGTTCGAGGCTGAGCCTCTCGTCGCTCTTCCGAAGGATTGCCGCAGATCCGGATATAGCCGTGAGGGGTGTCCTCAAATCGTGGCCGATGGAGCGCAAAAGGTTGGCGCGCAGCTGCTCGTTTTTCGCCAAGACCGCAGCCTCTTCGCGCTCTTGCGCCGCTCGGTCACTTTCGAGCGCCAAGGCGCATTCACCTACGATAGATAGGACGATCGAATGCTCGAAGGCTTCGGTCTCGCGCCCCTCCAGGGCGATGCCGATGACACCGAATACCTTGTCGCCGGTGCGAACCGCGAGGTAGAGACAGCGCGCCTCAGGCAGGGTCCGCGTGCTTGCGCCCGCGCGCTTGTTGTTGGTGAAGGTCCAGGTTGCAACGGCGCGCTCGTAGTCGGTGAGCAGCGACGCGGATCGGTTTTCGGTGCCAGCGGACTCATAGAGCGCCTTGCCGAGCGTGCCGTGTTCGGCGGGGTAGAAGACCACGTCGAGTTTTAGCAGTTTGACGAGTTGGTTCATGGCGACGCGGGCGCACTCCTCCGCGCTATGGGCTTGCTGTAAGAGCTGGTTCGTTTCGAGGAGTACGCGCGTTTTGAATGCGTTCTCGGCGGAGGTACGGGCATTGTCGGCGATGCGCGCAGTTAACTCGCCGGCGACCATAGCGGTAGCGAACATGATGCCGAACGTGACCAGATAGCTTCGGTCGTAGCTGGCGAGCGAAAACAGAGGCGTGACGAAGCAGAAGTTGTAAAGCACTACAGAGAGCACGCTCGATACGATCGTGCAGATACGCCCCGTCGTGGTGACGGCGGTCAGCAGGGCCGTGAGGATATAGAGGGATATGATGCTGGAATCGGCAAATCCCAGATGGCGGAAAGCCGTGCCGATCGCCGTGGCGACAAGAGAGAGGGCCAGCGTGCGAAGCACGTTTCGGCTGCTGGGCGGCTGCAGAGCGAGCGCATGGCGGCGTCCTTTGGGTCGGGAGGGCGGAGTCGACTGGTCTGGAATGATGTAAATGTCGAGGTTCGGGGCGAATGCTATGAGCTGTTCTACGAGAGATTTGCGGCCAAAGAGGGCCTGACGGACGCTGCTGTGCTCGCCCGTGCGCCCCATGACGATCTTCGAAATACCCGACAGGCGCGCGAACTCGGAGATCTGAAACGCGACGTCGTCGCCATAGACGGTTTCCATATGTGCTCCGAGCTGCTCGGCTAGGGCGATATTGGCTGCAAGCTTGGCGCGCTCATCATCGCTCATGGCTTGCGTGCGCGGGCTTTCTACGAACAGGGCGACGAGCTCGCTGCGAAACGCTTTCGCCATGCGTGCGGCGGCACGGACGATGCGGGGATTGGTCGGCGCCGGGGAGACACAGACTAAGATACGCTCCTTGGTGTAGTAGTCACGGTTTCCCAGCACGCGTGCGGCGTCTGTGAGGTGGCCGGTGCGATCGGCGCAGCGGCGCAGCGCGATTTCTCGGAGTGCGGTGAGGTTTTCGACGGTAAAAAAATGCTGTTGCGCTCGGTCGGCTTGTGCGGGACGGTAGACGAGGCCGGCGCGAAGGCGCTCAAGTAGGTCTTCGGGCTCTATGTCGACGAGCTCGACCTGGTCGGCATCATCGAAGATACGGTCGGGGATTCGTTCGCTCACGACAACGCCGGTGATGGATGCAACCATGTCGTTTAGGCTCTCGATATGCTGAACGTTTACGGTCGTATAGACGTCGATGCCCGCATGTAGAAGTTCCTCGACGTCTTGATAGCGTTTGTCGTGGCGAGACCCCGGCGCATTCGTATGGGCGAGCTCGTCGACAAGGATGAGCTGAGGGGCGCGCTCGATAGCCACATCTAGATCGAACTCGCTGAGCGCAATGCCGTTGTGCTCGATGAGTTTACAGGGCACGTTCTCAAGCCCTTGTGCAAGATGGGCAGTTGCCGGACGTTCGTGCGGCTCGATGTATCCCGCGACGACGTCGACACCTCGCCGCTTGGCGGCGTGGGCGGCTTGAAGCATCGCATAGGTTTTGCCTGCGCCAGCAGCGTAGCCAAAGAAAATTTTGAGGTGTCCCCGGCTGGTTCGAGCGTCATCGGCGGCCTCGTCTTTCTCAATTGCCTTGAGGATGAGGTCTGGATTGACGCGAGTGTCCGATGCGTCGCGCTGCATAGCGTAGCCTTTCTGAAGCGTTGTCCATGCGTGCATACGCGGTGAGGACGCCACTGTATGCTCGCGAGGTCGAGTATAGGCGCACTGCAGCCGCAATAGTGCTTTCTACCTGCATCTTTACGGCATCTTAAGGTCGTGAGCCCCAGCCCTCACGCCTCTTTAACACCTAGAAGCGTTTACTGTCCCCAGACGCTTGCGAGGGCAGGCGTCCGAGACATCGGACCGCGCGTGAAAGGGGCGGTAATGGACATCCTCATTCCCATTATCGGAGTCGTCTGCATTGGACTCCTTATCTATTACATCTACATTCTGATGAGGAGTGATTCGTAAACTATGGACGCTGCGATTCAGTACATCTTGTACTTTGCCGTGCTCGTCGTCCTGGCCGTTCCGCTCGGTCGGTTCATGGCCCATATCATGGATGGTGAGCATACGTTCCTGTCGCCTGTGATTGCTCCTGTGGAGCGTGGCGTCTATCGTCTGCTTCGCATCGACGCGGCAGAGCAGATGGGGTGTAGGCGCTATCTGGCAAGCGTGCTGGCCTTTTCGGGGATCGGCCTCGTGGCTCTTGTGGCACTCCAGGCGCTTCAGTCCTTCTTGCCAGGCAATCCCCAGCACCTGCCGGGTGTGCCATGGGACCTGTCGTTCAATACGGCTGCTTCCTTCATAACCAACACCAACTGGCAGTCCTACTCCGGTGAGACCACCCTGTCCTACTTCGTGCAGTTCATGGGCCTCACCGTGCAGAACTTCGTTTCCGCTGGTACCGGTATCGCGGTCATGTTCGCGCTGATCCGCGGCTTCCGTCAGATCAAGGAGCAGGGTCTGGGTTCCTTCTGGGTCGACCTCACCCGCACCGTCCTGTATGTGCTCATCCCGCTGAACCTCGTGTTCGGCATCTGCCTGGCTGCCGGTGGCGTCATCTCCAACTTCCAGCCGGCTCAGAAGGCTGAGCTCGTAGAGCCCGTCGCTGTCCAGCCTAATGCAGACGGCGGCTGGAGCGTCATCGACGGCGCCCAGATCGAGGGCGACACGGTCAAGGTCGACGGCAAGGTTGTCGAGGGCGCGCGCGTGGTCACCGAGCAGTTCCTGCCCCAGGGGCCCGCGGCTCCTCAGGTCGCCATCAAGCAGTCCGGCACCAACGGCGGCGGCTTCTTCGGTGTGAACTCCGCCCATCCGTATGAGAATCCCAGTGCCTTCACCAACATCATCGAGATGACCAGCCTGCTGCTGATCCCGGCCGCCTGCTGCTTCACCTTCGGTATCGGCGTCAAGAACACCAAGCAGGGCAAGGCCATCTTCGCGGCGATGCTTATCCTGCTCGTGGTCTTTACCGGCATCATCGCCGTTAACGAGCATATGGGTACGCCGCAGCTGGCCGATGGCGGCGCGGTCAACATCGAGATGACCGATGGCCAGGCGGGCGGCAATATGGAGGGCAAGGAGAGCCGCTTTGGCATCGCCTCCTCTTCCACCTGGTCCGCTTTCACGACGGCTGCTTCCAATGGCTCGGTCAACTCCATGCACGACTCCTACACCCCGCTCGGCGGGTTTGTCCAGATGCTCCAGATGGCTCTGGGCGAGGTCGTCTTCGGCGGCGTGGGCTGCGGCCTGTACGGCATGATCGGCTTCGCCATCCTCACAGTGTTCATCGCCGGCCTTATGGTCGGACGCACGCCTGAGTTCCTGGGCAAGAAGATCGAGCCGGGCGAGATGCGCTGGGCAGTTGTCCTGTGCCTGGCAACTCCGTTTGCCATTCTGGTGTGCTCGGCCATCGCCTGCATGGTGCCCGGTCTTGCCGACCAGCTCAACAATGGTGGCGCGCACGGCTTCTCCGAGGTGCTGTATGCCTTCACCTCATGCGGTGGCAACAACGGCTCGGCGTTTGCAGGCATGAACTGCAACAATCCCTGGATCAACGTCATGCTCGGCCTCGAGATGCTGTTTGCCCGCTTCATGCCCATCATCGGTACGCTGGCTATCGCCGGCTCGCTGGCCAAGAAGGGTAGGGTCGCCGAGAGCGCCGGTACCCTGTCTACCACCAACGGCATGTTCGTATTCCTGCTCGTGTTCATCGTTCTGCTGATCGGTGCCCTGAGCTTCTTCCCGGCCCTGGCGCTTGGCCCCGTTGCCGAGTTCTTCCAGATGATTGCGTAAAGGAGGACGCAGATTTATGGCTATGCAAAAAGACATGATGGGCCGCGCGGTCCGCGACTCGTTTGCCAAACTGGATCCTCGCGTCCAGATTCAAAACCCGGTCATGTTCCTGGTGTGGCTTTCCGCCGTCATGACCTCCGTCCTGGCCGTCGCTTCCATCTTCGGTGTGCAGGACGCGGGTGTGCCCACCTACTATGTGGTCACCATCGCGGTCATCCTGTGGCTCACCGACCTGTTCTCGAACTTCGCCGAGGCGCTTGCCGAGGGCCGCGGTAAGGCTCAGGCCGATTCCCTGCGTGCGGCCAAGAAGGATGTCGAGGCCCATCGTATCGAGTCCGTTGAGGACAAGGAGCACTTCACCGTCGTTCCCGGCACCGAGCTCACGCGCGGCGACCTGGTGATCGTACGCGCCGGCGAGCAGATTCCCGGCGATGGCGACGTCATCGAGGGCGCTGCCTCCGTTGACGAGTCCGCCATCACCGGCGAGTCCGCCCCCGTGGTCCGCGAGGCCGGCGGCGACCGCTCTGCCGTTACCGGCGGTACCACGGTGCTGTCCGACTGGATCATCGTCAAGATCTCCAGTGAGCCCGGCCAGAGCTTCCTGGACAAGATGATCGCGATGGTCGAGGGTGCCGCGCGCAAGAAGACCCCTAACGAGATCGCTCTGGAGATCTTCCTGGTGGCCCTTTCCATCGTCTTTATCCTGGTCACGCTGGCCCTGTATTGTTACTCCTGCTTCTCGGCCGGTCTTAACGACATGGTCAACCCCACGGCCGTGACCACGCTCGTGGCACTGCTCGTGTGCTTGGCTCCCACTACCATCGGCGCCCTTCTGTCCGCCATCGGCATCGCCGGCATGAGCCGTCTGAACGAGGCCAACGTGCTGGCCATGTCCGGCCGCGCCATCGAGGCCGCCGGCGACGTCGACATCCTCATGCTCGACAAGACCGGCACCATCACCCTGGGTAACCGCCAAGCCGCCGAGTTCATCCCGGTCGACGGCGTCGATCCCGCGGAGCTGGCCGATGCCGCTCAGCTTTCCTCGCTGGCCGACGAGACCCCCGAGGGTCGTTCCATCGTCGTGCTCGCCAAGGAGCAGTTTGGGCTGCGCGGCCGCACACTCGAGGATAAGGGCATGGAGTTCATCCCCTTCACCGCGGCGACTCGCATGTCCGGTGTGAACTACGAGGGCAATGAGATCCGCAAGGGCGCTGCCGATTCCGTGCGCACCTATGTGGAGGCAGCCGGCGGCGTGTTCTCCCAGGAGTGCGACGAGGCCGTCGAACGCATCGCCAAGGCCGGCGGCACCCCGCTGGTCGTGACCAAGAACTGCCGCGTGCTGGGCGTTGTGTACCTCAAGGACATCATCAAGTCCGGCGTTAAGGAGAAGTTCGCCGACCTGCGCAAGATGGGCATCAAGACCATCATGGTGACGGGCGACAATCCGCTCACCGCCGCGGCAATCGCCGCCGAGGCCGGCGTTGACGACTTCCTGGCCGAGGCCACCCCCGAGGGCAAACTCGAGAAGATCCGCGAGTTCCAGCGTGAGGGTCACCTGGTCGCCATGACCGGCGACGGCACCAACGACGCGCCGGCGCTCGCCCAGGCGGACGTCGCCGTGGCCATGAACACCGGAACCCAGGCTGCCAAGGAGGCCGGCAACATGGTCGACCTCGACTCCAGCCCCACCAAGCTCATCGAGGTCGTGCGTATTGGCAAGCAGCTGCTCATGACCCGCGGTTCGCTCACGACCTTCTCGGTGGCTAACGACATGGCGAAGTACTTCGCTATCATCCCGGCCCTGTTCTCGCCGATCTACCCGGGCCTTGGCGCGCTCAACATCCTCGGTCTGGCAAGCCCACTGTCCGCGGTTCTTTCGGCCATCATCTATAACGCGCTCGTTATCGTCGCGCTGATCCCGGCCGCGCTGAAGGGCGTTAAGTACCGCGAGGTCCCGTCTGGACAGCTGCTGACCCGCAACCTACTCGTGTGGGGTCTGGGCGGCATTGTTGCCCCGTTCGTATTCATCAAGCTCATCGACATGCTGCTCGCGTTCTGCGGCATTATGTAAGTGGAGGTTTGTATGTTCAAAGGTGTTGCATCGCGCGCACTTGGCGTGTTCGCGCTGTTTACCGTTGTCTGCGGCCTGGGCTATACGCTCGTCGTGACCGGCATCGCCCAGGTTGCGTTCCCGTATCAGGCGAACGGTTCGCTCATTACGGTCGACGGCAAGGTTGTGGGCTCCGAGCTCATCGGCCAGAACTTCGAGGACGAGGACCACATGTGGGGCCGCATCCAGAACGTGTCAATTGTCGAAGGCGAAGACGGCGAGCTCGTGGCGTATGGTGCCCCGTCCAACCTGTCCCCGGCGAGTGAGGAGTACCGGCAGCTTGTGGACGCGCGCGTCGAGAAGATTCGCGCCTCCAACCCCGACGCCGGCATGGATGCCGTGCCCGTCGACCTGGTGACGTGTTCTGGCTCAGGGCTCGACCCCGAGATCTCCCCCGATGCCGCCGAGTACCAGGTACCGCGCCTGGCGAAGGCCACGGGCAAGAGCGAAGGCGAGGTGCGCGACATCATCGCCCAGTGCACCAAGGGCCGTTTCCTCGGCGTGTTCGGCGAGCCCACGGTCAACGTGCTCAAGGTGAACCTTATGCTGGACGGCGCGCTGTAGGTGAGGGAGTGGCGGATGAGGGCATGACTGACTATCTGAGCCCTCAATTCCACCCCGCCCATCAGTTGCGGTGAAATACGGACCGTTTTGGCTGTCAAAGGCCTTATCTACTCCGTATTCCACCGCAACTTTTTGTGGGTTGAGTAAAAGCCGGGGGAGCGTGTACGGTCGGGTACAGCGCGGTTGCTGATACGATAGGTACGTTAGCAACTGCCGCCGAGCGGCTCAAATGAAAGGAACCCTGTATGGAGTCCTCCGCCTACCCGATGCTCTTTAGCCCGATCAAGGTCGGTACGACCGAGGTCAAGAACCGCGTCTTTATGCCGCCGGTGTCTACCAACCTGGCCGATCACGGCTATGTGACCGACGATTTGGTCGACCATTACCGCGCCCGTGCCAAGGGCGGCGTGGGTCTGATCATCACCGAGGTCGTGACGGTCGAGCCTACCTATACCTATCTGCCGGGTGACATGTGCTGCTACGACGACACGTTTATCCCTGGCTGGGAAAAGCTCGCCGCCGCCGTCCACGAGTACGGCTGCAAGATCATGCCGCAGCTCTTCCACCCCGCCTACATGGCCTTTAACATTCCGGGCACCCCGCGCCTGATCGCTCCGTCCTTTGTGGGCCCGTCCTATGCTCGCGAGGCGCCGCGCCCCATTACGGTAGATGAGATCCACGAGCTCACGCATCAGTTTGGCGACGCTGCCGTGCGTATGCAGAAGGCCGGCGTCGATGGCGTCGAGGTTCATGCGGCGCACGCCCACGGTATGCTCGGCGGCTTTTTGACTCCGCTCTACAACAAGCGCACCGACGAGTACGGCGGCTCACTCGACGCCCGCATGCGCTTCCTGCTCGAGGTCATCGCCGAGATTCGCGAGCGCTGCGGCAAGGACTTTATCATCGACGTCCGCATCTCGGGCGATGAGTACACCGATGGCGGCCTGACCCTCAACGACATGATCTACGTCTCGCGTCGCCTGGAGAAGGCCGGCGTCGACATGATTCACGTGTCGGGCGGCACCACTATCAAGCGTGGCTCTGCGATTCCCGCCGCCGGCACCCAGCAGGCCTCGCACGCCGCCTGCTCGCGCGAGATTAAGAAGCACGTCAACATTCCCGTCGCCACCGTCGGCCGCATCAACGAGGCCTGGATCGCCGAGGAGCTGATCGAGGACGGCGCTGCCGACATCTGCATGATGGGCCGTGCCAATCTGTGCGATGCCGAGTTCTGCAACAAGGCCGCTGCCGGCAACGCCGACGACATCCGCCCCTGCATCGGTTGCCTGCGCTGCCTGAACGGCATCATGTTTGGCAAGCGCATCTCCTGCACCGTCAACCCGGACGTGGAGCGCGACGAGGCCGGTTACGAGTCTGCCGCCGAGGCCAAGAACGTGCTCGTTGTGGGTGCCGGTCCCGCGGGCATGGAGGCGGCCTATATTGCCGCCAAGCGCGGCCACAACGTGGTGCTCGTGGATAAGCAGAACGAGCCGGGCGGCGAGATGCGCATCGCGGCCGTTCCGCCGGCAAAGCAGGAGCTCACCCGCGTGATCAAGTATCAGTATCGTCGCCTGGCCGAGGCCGGCGTCGCGTGCGTCTTTGGTACCGAGCTTTCGGCCGAGGACATTCAGCGCGACTACGCGGGCTACGAGGTCGTCCTGGCTTATGGTGCCGAGCCCATCGCTCCGGCCTTCATGCAGGGCTTTAAGCAGGTTATGACGGCCGACGACCTGCTGGGCGGCAAGGCTTTCCCGGGCAAGAAGATCGTCATCGTGGGCGGTGGCACCGTTGGCTGCGAGACGGCCGATTACCTGGCCCCGCTGGTCAACGACCTTTCGCCGGCCAATCGCGATGTCACCGTTATCGAGATGACCAAGACGCTCGCCGCCAACGAGGGCGGTGCCGGTCGTGCGGTGCTCATCACGCGCATGCTCTCCAAGGGCGTTCACGTGCTGACCGAGGCCAAGGTGACCGAGATCACCGAGGACACCATCAGCTACGAGAAGGACGGCGAGGTCCACACCATCGCCGATGCCGATACGCTGGTGCTTGCCATGGGCTACCGTCCCAATACCAAGCTGGCCGATGACCTTACCGCTGCCGGCGTTGCCGCCCACGTGCTGGGTGATGCCCAGAAGTGTGGCAACATCCGCGACGCCATCGGCGATGGCTACAAGGCTGCCTGCGAACTCTAGTCAACCCCTTGCTGCATGAGGAGGGGCGTCTCTGCGCCATCCGATAGCAAAACAGCGGTGGTGTCCCGGGTTTTGGGATGCCGCCGCTTGCTCTTGTGATCCTGGCGACGCGAGCGCGCCCTATTTCACCTCAACTGAGGGAATGGGGGATGCGATAGTATTACGTGGTGATATTCGACAAACCGTGAGCTTCATTCGAGGGCTTTATGGAACAACACCAGCATTATCAGAGCCTGCAAGATCAGGCATACAACGCATTGCGCTCCAAGATTATCTATGCCGAGCTCAAACCCGGCACGCGCCTTTCGGCGATTGGTCTGGAAAAGGAGACGGGAATCGGGCGCACGCCCATTCGCGAGTCCTTTGTGCGCCTGCGCGAGCAGGAGCTGGTGGAAACGCGTCCCAAAAGCGGCACCTATGTCTCAAAAATCAGCATGGAGCACGCCGAGAACGCCTGCTTCTTGCGCGAGAAACTCGAGAGAAGCGTGCTTATTAAATGCTGCTCTGCCGCCACGCCCGAGCAAAAGCATCGGCTCGAGCAGATTCTTGCCGAGTCCGAGTCGCTCGACCATAGCGAAACGCGTCGTTTCTTTGACCTGGACAACCTGTTCCATGAGACGTGTTTTGAGATTGCCGGCCGCCATATGTTGTGGGATTGGATGAAGAGCGTCAACACGCATTTTGAGCGATACAACTGGTTGCGTATGGTGTCGCAGAATCTGGATTGGGAACCGATTCGTCGGCAGCATCGCCGGATTCTCGAGGCCATTAAGAAGGGCGACACCGACACGGCGAGCTATCTGGCAGAGACGCACCTGCACCTGATGCCCGAGGAGCAGGGCCCGGTTATCGCCTTGCATCCCGACTATTTTGAGCTGCCTAAAGACTCGTCCATCTAGCCCATCATCGCATCTGCTCGAGATGCAAAAACGACGCTGCTCACCTACAACGTTTTGCAAGCGAGATTTTTAAAAAAATGCCTAAAATGGCTCAGACTGCCGACAATTGGGGAACGGGGTGCGCTATGGCGCAGATGAGGATTAAGGACATTGCCGTCGAGGCGGGCGTGAGCCCGGCCACGGTCTCGCGCTATCTCAACAACCGCCCCGGGCAGATGACCGAGGAAACCCGTGCTCGCATCGCGGCGGTTATCGAGCGCACCGGCTATCGCCCGCGTGCCGCCGCGCGCAACCTGCGCAGCTCGCGCACCAACCTCATCGGCGTGATTCTGGCCGACATTAGCAACCCGTTCTCCAGCGCCATGCTTGAGGACCTTTCCGCCAGCGCCGCTGCGCGCGGCTGCTCGCTCATGACGGCCATTAGCGGCAACGACCCCGCCAAGGAGGCAGAGTCGCTCACCAGACTTATCGATGCCGGCGTGGACGGCCTGGTCGTCAACACCTGCGGAGGCAACGACAAGGCGATCGCCGCGGCAGCGGGACGCTTGCCCGTCGTGCTGCTCGACCGCGATGTTGCCGACGGTGGCATCGATCTGGTGACCTCTAACAACCGCGAGCTGGTTGCCGGCCTGGTAGACGCCTTGGCCGCTGCTGGCAGCGAGCGCCTGTGCCTGCTCACCGAGGCAAGCGATGACAGCCCCGTGCGTCGCGAGCGCGCCGAGGCCTTTGCCGACGAGCTTTCGCGCCGCGGCCTTGCGGGTGAGGTCGTCACCCTGGCCGACGGTGGTGCCACGGGTGTCAGCCGTCTGGACGGAGCTATCCGTGACTATGCGGGTAAAAAGCTCGGCCTCATTGCCGTCAACGGTCTGGTCTTCCTGCGCCTGACCGAGGCGCTGGCACAGTTGGGACCTTCGTTGCCGGCTGGCCTCAAGATTGCGACGTTTGACGATTACCCCTGGAACCACGTGCTCTTTGGCGGTGTGACCACGGCCGCGCAGGACACCCTCACCATTGCCGAGCGCGTGGTCGAGCGCCTGTCCGAGCGCATCGACGTCGTTACCACTACGGTGGGCGATGCCGCAAAGCTCGCCCCCAAGCGCATCGAGGTCCCCGGCCACATCGAACACCGCGCTTCGACCTCGCGCTAGTCTGTGTGATAATATATAGACAATGTCATACAGGAGGTATACATGGCTGCGTCTGTGCTGAGTGTGCGAGTGGACTCGTCAATTAAAGATTCATTTGCCGAGCTGTGCGAAGAACTTGGCATGACTTCGTCTGTTGCAGTCAATATGTTTATGAGACAGATGCTGCGCGAGCGTTCGCTGCCGTTTGTCCCTTCACTCGGTAAAAGCTCTGCGAGCGGAAGCGTCGCGGCGGGCATTTTGGATACCGCTCAGATTGAGTCCGCTGTCCGTGAGGCGGCCAGCCCGATTCCCGCCATCAAAAGCGTGATTCTTTTTGGCTCGTATGCTCGTGGCGACGCGCGTGCCGATAGTGACATTGACTTGCGTCTCGAAGTCGATCGCGATCAGGGCTTTGGCCTTTTCGCGTTGTCGGCATTCGGCGAGGCGGTGCGCAAAGAAACTGGGAGGCAGGTTGATCTTGTCTCGAGCGACCATCTTGATGCCGATCTTGCCGCGGTAATCGAGCGCGAAGGAGTGATCCTTTATGATCGCGCGTAAGTCAGACGGCCTCCGCGCCCAAGAGGTCTTGGACGCCATCTCTGAAACGAACGAGCGCATCAAGGCTTTTGATATCACCGAGGACCAGTTTCTGCATGCGAATGACGTGCGGACGAGGGCGTTGACGGACTCTCTTTTGATGTGCGCGCTTAGGGTGACGGAAGAAGCGGGCAAGTTGTCGGAACGCTCGCAGCGGCTTCATCCCGAAATTGAGTGGCGTGGAATTATCGGCATGAGAAATTACCTCGCGCATGATTACGGCAATGTCGACCGATCGGTTGTTTGGGATGCGGTGACGATGGAGTTCCCAGCGCTGGAACGAGCGTGTAGGCAAATTGTTTCCGAATCTGAACGCTAGCCATTCGTTCGTGACCGCCTGTTCGCGCACGTTTTTTGAGCGCTTGATACGCTTTAACCCTGCGGAAACATTTTTCTGCGATAGTATCTGCGGTATAGACCAGTCGAAACCCGCCCGAAAGAAAGGGGAGCGACATGAACCAGCAGAACATCGATTACGTACTCCGCTCCGTAGAACAGCGTGACATCCGCTTTGTGCGTCTGTGGTTTGTTGACATTCTCGGCCGCCTCAAAAACTTTGCCATTAGCCCCGAGGACCTCGAGGTCGCATTTGAGGAGGGCATTGGCTTTGACGGCTCGGCCATCGAGGGCTTTGCCACGCCCGAGGAAGCCGACATGCTGGCGTTCCCTGATGCCTCGACCTTCCAGATTTTGCCGTGGCGTCCGAGCCACAACGGCGTCGCCCGTGTGTTCTGCGACGTGTGCACTCCCGATCGCGAGCCCTTCGCCGGCGACCCGCGCGCTGCGCTGCGTCGCATGTTCCATAAGGCCGAGAAGGCCGGCTACCTGCTCAACGTTGGTGCCGAGCTGGAGTACTACTATTTCCCCGACGAGCGCACGCCCGAGCCGCTCGACAACGTGGGCTACTTCGATCTTTCGGTGAGCGACGCCGCGCGCGACCTGCGCCGCAACACGGTCCTTACGCTCGAGAAGATGTCCGTGCCCGTGGAGTACACCTTCCACGCCGCCGGTCGCTCGCAGCACGGTATGAGCCTGCGCCACGCCGAGGCCCTGAGCATGTCCGACGCCATCACCACGGCCAAGCTCATCATTAAGCAGCAGGCCTACGAGAGCGGTTGCCACGCCTCCTTTATGCCCAAGCCGTTGGCGGGCGAGGACGGCAGCGCCATGTTTTTGCATCAGTCGCTGTTCGACCACGACGGCAACAACGTCTTTTGGGGTGAGGCCGACGAGAGGTACCATCTCTCCGACGTCGCCAAGCACTACATGGCCGGTATCTTGGCGCACGCGCGCGAGATCAGCGCCATCACCAACCCCACCGTCAACTCGTACAAGCGCATCACCACGGGCGGCGACTCTGTGCCGCAGTACGCCACGTGGGGCCTGCGCAACCGCGCGAGCATGGTCCGCATCCCGGTCTACAAGCCCGGCAAGCAGCTGTCCACGCGCATTGAGCTTCGCAGCCCCGATCCCATGGCAAACCCGTACCTGGTCAACGCCGTCACGCTGGCGGCTGGTCTGGACGGCATCGAGCGCAAGCTGGAGCTCCCGCCCGAGGCAACGGCCGAGACGCTCAAACTCACCGACCGTCAGATGGTCGAGGCCGGCTACACGCCGCTGCCGCGCTCACTCAAAGAGGCGCTCGACGTGTTTGAGGACTCGCAGTTTATGAAGGATGCCCTCGGCGAGCACATCCACAGTTTCTTCCTCAAAAAGAAGCGCGACGAGTGGCATAAGTTTGAGTCCACGATCACCGAGTGGGAGATCAAGCATTATCTGGCGAACTCCTAATCGCGCTGGCTTGTTCCAGTACGATTGAGCTCATTTCTTTGGAGGCCGATATGTCCGAAAAGAGTGCCCTGTTCATGGCGCGCACGACGCGCTTCCACGAGTTTGCCCGCAGCCTGACGACTACCCTGGGTGTCGAGGTGAGCCTGGCAACCCCCGATTCGCCGACTGCGGCGCACGACTTTGACCTGCTGATCCTCGATTCCGATGGCATCCGCAGCGACCGCATCGATCAGATTGCCAAGTGGCTTGACGATCGCGGCGGTGTCCCCATGCTGGTGATCGTTGACGACGAGGCACTCGGTACCCTGCGCCTGCCGAATCACGCGCATGCCGACTTTGTGTGCCCCACGGCGACGCCCAACGAGCTTAAGGCTCGCGCGCAGCGCCTGATGGGCGAGGAGGAGACCGTCACCGCCGACGATGTGCTCAACATCGATAACCTCGAGATCAACCTGGCCACCTACCAGGTGACACTCGATAACGAGCCCATCGACCTGACGCTGATGGAGTACTCGCTGCTGAGCTTTTTGGCGACGCACCCCAACCGCGCCTACAGCCGCGAAGTGCTGCTGCACCGCGTGTGGGGCTTTGAGTACTGCGGCGGCACGCGCACCGTCGACGTACACATTCGACGCATCCGCTCCAAGGTGGGCCCGCAGATCGCGGCGCACATCACCACCGTCCGCGGCGTGGGCTATCTGTTTAAGGACTAGATTTCCGCCACAAAGGGAACAGGCGCCTTTGTGGTGGTTTTGCCACAGGTGAGGGGCCCTTTCGGGTCTGCAACAGAACTTAAGCCTTCCTAAAAGATTGCGTTCTCATACACGTACGCCCGCATATTGGGGTACAACTCAACGTGAACAATGATGGCCCGCCACATGTTTGGCGGGCCTTTGGTTATTTGACGAAAGGATCGCAGCTATGAGCGAGAACGATTCCCAGCGCCCCCAGGATGCGGGCCACGCCGGCGAGACGCAGCAGCAGCCGCGCGTGCAGGTGGAGTCGACGCCTGCCGACGGCAACATTCCCTACGTGCAGGCCTACGACACGCAGACCGGCAAGCCGCTGGGCGGCCAGCAGGTTGTAAACAAGCACACGGTGGTTAAGACCAAGACCAAAAAGCTGCCGATCTTTATTACGGCGCTTGCCGGCTGTGCGTGCGGCGCCCTACTGGTCATCGCGCTCATTATGAGTGGCACGCTCGATATCGGCGGCGGCAGGAACGCCGTGACGGCGGGCGCTTCGGGTTCATCGACGCAAAAGATCACGATCGACTCCGAGGACACCACGCTGGCCGAGGCCGTCTCTGCCAAGGCGCTGCCCTCCGTTGTTTCCATCACTGCCACTTCGAGCGGCAGCCAGAATGGCTCGCTTTCGCAGTCTGCTGACGAGTCGGACGGCTCGGGCAGCGTCGGTTCGGGCGTGGTGCTCGATACCGAGGGCCACATCCTCACCAACAACCACGTGGTCGATGGTTACGACCAGTACGTGGTGACCATGGACGACGGCACCACCTATGAGGCCGAGTTCGTGGGCAACGATGCCTCGAGCGACCTGGCCGTCATCAAGCTCAAGGACGCCGACGCCTCCAAGCTCACGCCGATCGAGATCGGCGACTCTTCCAAGCTCAACGTGGGCGAGTGGGTCATGGCGATCGGCTCGCCGTTCGGCAACGAGCAGTCTGTCTCCACGGGTATCGTGTCGGCGCTGTATCGCTCCACGGCCATGAGCTCTACCAACGGTAACACCATCTATGCCAACATGATCCAGACCGATGCTGCCATCAACCCGGGCAACTCCGGCGGCGCGCTCGTTAACGACAACGGTGAGCTGGTGGGTATCAACTCGCTCATCGAGAGCTACTCGGGCTCCAGCTCGGGCGTAGGCTTTGCTATTCCGGCCAACTATGCCAAGAACATTGCCGACCAGATTATCGACGGCAAGACGCCGGTTCATCCGTACCTGGGCGCCACGCTTTCGAGCGTCAACGCGCTCAACGCCCGCACCAACAAGCTGAGCACCGACAGCGGCGCGTATGTGGCGAGCGTCGTTGAGGATGGTCCTGCTGCCAAGGCCGGCATTCAGGAGGGCGATGTCATTACCAAGCTGGGCGATGACGAGATTACGAGCGCCGATGGCCTGATCATTGCGCTGCGCAGCCACGAGGTGGGCGAGAAGGTCGAGATCACGCTCATGCGCGGCAAGGAAGAGAAGAAGGTCACGGTTGAGCTGGGCTCCGACGAGGAGCTGCAGAACCAGCAGCAGGACGACAGCGCGACTGACACCGGCAACGGCGGTATTACCGACGAGCAGCTGCGCCAGTATCTGGAGGAGCTGCTTGGCCAGCAGGGCCAGGGTCAGGGCAACGGTCAGGGTTTCTAACGAGCCGTTTCGCACATATCGAGCCAGAGGGGGCTGTTCCGCCAACGCGGGACAGCCCCCTCTTTTCCTATTGATCCGTTGGGACAGAGGAAAACGAATCATTTGGAAATGGCAAGGGCATGGTTTGATCGCGCGATCCATCCCGGTTCGGCGGCTGCCGATTCGGTGCGGTTTGAGACCGCTATTCGGCGCCATGGTGACCGGTGGTACTCTAGTATCCGTTTGAAATCGAGCGAAGGAGTGCCGCTATGGAGCAATCGAGCCTGTTTGGTGACGGCGTGGACATCGATACCGAAACGCCCGCGGGCGCGGATGCCGCTGCACCGGCCGACGCCCATGCCCAGGCCGCCGCGCGCGCGGCCGAGCTGCGCCACGAGCTCGATTACCACGCGTACCGCTACTACATGCTCGATGCGCCCGAGATCACGGACGCCGCCTTCGACAAAATGCTCGTTGAGCTGCAGGAAATCGAGGCGACCTATCCCGATTTGGTGACGCCCGACAGCTATACCCAGCGCGTGGGCGGATACGTGAGCGAGCAGTTTACGCCTGTCACGCACATGGCACGCATGTATTCCATGGACGATGCCATGGATTTGGACGAGCTCGACGCGTGGCTCCAGCGCACCGAGGATGCGCTCGGTGCCGGCAGCGTCACCTATACCTGCGAGCTTAAGATCGACGGCTTGGGCGTCGCGCTTACCTACCAAAACGGCACCTTCGTACGCGCCGCCACGCGCGGCGACGGCACCACGGGCGAGGACGTGTCGCTTAACGTGCGTACCATCAAGGATGTGCCCATGCACCTGTCCGAGCCGGCGCTCGCCCACATGGGCGCCGATCGCGAGCGTACCATCGAAGTGCGTGGTGAGGTCTACATGCCCAAGGGCAGCTTTGTCCGTCTAAACGAAGAGGCCGATGCCGAGGGCCGCGACCCCTTTGCCAACCCGCGCAACGCTGCTGCAGGATCCCTGCGCCAAAAGGACCCCAAGGTCACGGCGCGCCGCGACCTGGCCACCTTTATCTACGCCATTGCCGATACCGATCCGCTGCACGTCCACAGCCAGCGCGAATTTCTCGACTGGCTGCGCAGCGCCGGCTTCAGCGTCAACCCCAACGTGGCCCGCTGCGCCACGCCGGCCGAGGTCCACGAGTTCTGCGCCCAGGCCCTCGAGCACCGCGGTGACCTGGACTACGACATCGACGGCGTAGTCGTAAAGGTCGACAGCTTCCAACAGCAGCTCGACCTGGGCTTTACCGCCCGCGCGCCGCGTTGGGCCATCGCCTTTAAGTTCCCGCCCGAGGAAAAGCAGACCGTCCTGCGCGAGATTCGCATCCAGGTGGGTCGCACCGGCGTGCTCACGCCGGTCGCCGAGTTCGACCCGGTGACGGTCGCCGGCTCCACCATCGCGCGCGCCACGCTGCACAACATCGACGAGATCCGCCGCAAGAACGTGCGCGAGGGCGACACTATCATCGTGCACAAGGCGGGCGACGTAATCCCCGAGGTCGTGGGCCCGGTGCTCGACAAGCGCCCGGTCGATTCGGTCGACTGGCACATGCCCGAGGTCTGCCCCGTGTGCGGCAGCCCCGTGGTCCACGAGGACGGCGAGGTGGCCTACCGCTGCGTGTCCATCGATTGCCCCGCACAGCTCAAGGAGCGCCTGCTCCACTGGGTGAGTCGCGGCTGCATGGACGTCGACGGCCTGGGCGACGAGATCGTCGACAAGATGATCGCCGCTGGTCTTATCCACGATGTCGCGGACTTCTACCAGCTCACGGTCGACGATATCGCCGGCCTGGACACGGGCCGCACCTATGCCAGCTCCAATAGCAAAAAGGGCGTCAAGAAGGGCGACCCCATCCCGGTGGGCCTCAAGACGGCCGAGAAAATCATCGCCGAGCTCAACAAATCCAAGAGCCAGCCGCTCGGTCGCGTGCTGTTTGCCCTGGGCATCCGCCATGTGGGCAAGAGCGTGGGCGAGGTCATCGCCGAGCGATTCCTGTCGATTGACAAGCTTATCTTGGCGAGCGAAGAGGATATCGCCGAGTGCGAGGGCATCGGTCCCAAGATTGCGGCGAGCGTCAAGCAGTTCCTGGCCGTGCCCGAGAACCTTGCCGTGCTGGAACGTCTGCGCCAAGCGGGCCTTTCGCTCGAGGTCGACTTGGGCGCCGCTCATGCGCAAGCCGCGGCCGAAGCTGGCGTGGCGGGCGAGCTCGCCGACGCACAGCCGCTTGCGGGTCTGACCTTCGTGCTCACCGGCACGCTCGTCAACCGCACGCGCGACGAGGCAGGCGCGGCGCTCAAGGTGCTCGGCGCCAAGGTTTCGGGCAGCGTGTCGAAGAAGACGAGCTATCTGGTCGCCGGCCCCAAAGCGGGCTCCAAGCTCACCAAAGCCGAGCAGCTGGGCGTGCCTGTATTGGATGAGGACGCACTCGAGCAGATTTTGGCTACTGGCGAGGTGCCTGAGGCGTAAGGCATCGATAGCCAAATTGAAGAACCGCCCGGAAGCACGATGCCTTCCGGGCGGTTCTTACTTTGCTGGGGAAACGGGCACCGTGATCTGCGTCACGTAGGTCTCTGGATCGTCGCTGATGATGTCATCGATAAGGGCGATCTCGCGTGAGGGACCGGCGGGTGTCAGGCCGTGCTCGCACATATAGCCGAGCAGCTGCTCGTAGCGTGGGGCTGCTTGCCCATGTGTACCGCGGAAGCTTATGGTCAGACAGCGCGCGGCGGGCCGCACCTCGACGTCGCCCACGTAATCATCGGTGTCATCGAGCAGCAGGAAGACCTCGTCGTAGCCATCAAAGTCGCCGGCGGTCAGGCGCTCGGGCGCGATGCCCACACCCAGATTGCCCAGATAGGCAAAGGTTTCGTGCTGCCCCTGCTGAAGCTGGCGGATATGCCATCCCAGCGAATAGGCGTCGGTGGGATTGACGCGCTCGTGCAGCGTGGCGCAGCGAAGTTCGGGTTCCTCGATTTCGCTAATGGTGTCGAGATCAGCATTCAAAGCGCCATGAAGCAAGGCAAGCCGCTGGTCAATCTTGCGCGACATGCGCTCCAGCTCACGCCGCTTGTGCTCAATTAACTCCTGTTGCTTGGTCAGTTGCCGTTGCATCAAATCCATATCGCGCGTAGTGACAAACTCGCGAATTTGCGCCAACGGCAAGTCGAGAACGCGCAGGTTGCCGATGGTATTGAGCGTGGAGAGCTGCCGCGATCCGTAGTAGCGGTATCCACTCGCCGGATCGACATATGCCGGCTCCAATAGCCCCATCTGTTCGTAATGGCGCAGCGTGCCCACGCTCAAATTGAGCAGGCGCGCCACCTCGCCAATGCGAAGCAGGCCCTCGGTATGTTCAGTTGGCGAGTCGGCCATAGGAACGCTCCTTTCAATAGGGTCGGGGAGGGGCGCCAGGCTCGCGTTGCCCCGCTACGCCATCAGCTTGTCAAAAGCCCCGCGCCGGTTGAGCACGGTAAATGCAATCACACAGATGACCGCCGACAGAATGGACCCGCACGGCGAGGCGATGCCCATGGGAAACAACGTATCGGAATAGGCGTTCGACAGCAGCCATGCACCGGGCACGCGAATGAGCGCCACGGCCAGCACGTTGTGCGCAAAGCCGATGTAGCTCTTGCCGTATGCAGCGAAAAAGCCGCTAAAACAAATGTGAATGCCGGCAAAAATCGCGTCGAAAATATAACTGTGCATATAGCCAGTACCGGCGGCGACCACCGCGGGATCCTTGGCAAAAAAGCCGATAAACGCCGGCGCCACCAGCCACATCAGCACCGTGATCAGGCAGCCGTACACCACCGAGATGGTCATGGCGTCCTTGAGTACCTGACGCGCGCGATCGCCCTTGCCCGCGCCGGCATTTTGCGCCGTGAGTGCGCTGACGGTGGCACCCATGGAACTCGGCACAATGAACAAAAAGCTGATCATCTTTTCGACCAGGCCCACGGCGGCGGCATCAACCAGGCCGCGGTGGTTGGCGATGACGGTGATGAACATAAACGCCACCTGGATGCAGCCGTCCTGCACGGCCACGGGCACGCCGATCTTAAGGATGCTGCCGAGCACCTCGGGCTGGGGGCGCAGGTCGCTGCGCTTAACGTGGATGTTCGTGCGACGGCTCTTGAGCCACACGAGCGCGAGGGCAACGCTTGCCGTCTGGGCGATGACTGTGCCGAGTGCGGCTCCCACGGGGCCAAGCCCCATGTGACCGATAAACAGAAAGTCGAGCGCGATGTTGATGATGCACGCCACGCCGATCACGTACATGGGCGAGCGTGAATCGCCCAGGCCGCGAAAGATGGCAGAGAGGATGTTGTACGCGGCGATAAACGGAATGCCGACAAAGCAGATGCGCAGGTAGGCGGCGGTGCCTTCGACCGCCTCGGCCGGCGTGCCAATGAGTGCCACGATCTGCGGGCACAGTGCGAGCAGGACGGCGGCCAGCACCACCGAGACGCCCATAAAGAGCGTGATGGTGTTGCCGATGGCGGTCTCGGCGCGGTCGAAGCGGCGCGAGCCCACGGCGTGGCCGACGATGACCGTCGTTCCCATGGCCAGGCCCACGAGCGTCACGGTAATGATATAGAGCGTCTGCGCGCCATTACCCACGGCGGTGATGCCGGCAGCGCCGCTAAACTGCCCCATCATGTACAGGTCGGCCATGCCGTAGAGCATCTGCAGAAAGTACGAGAGCATATAGGGCAGGGCAAAGACCGCGATGGTCTTGAGGACATTGCCGCGTGTGAGGTCGTGTTCCATGGGCGGGGCTTTCTGGCTGGGTTCGTTTATCTACCAGTGTAGTGAAAATCCTACAACGATTATAGAGTCAAGGTTTATGTTGGCGGCGGGGCGAAAAAGTCACGCACGCGTTCATTTCCAATTGAATACGGACATGCGCCCTGTGAGCATGGCGCCTGCACTAGCCTTGCAGAAATCGATTTCGGAGCACTTGACACCGCCGCACGGCGCGCCATAATACGTGGGTTTGCGAACAACGTTTGATGGGGGATGAACCTGCGTGCGCAATCTCAAGATTTTGTTTTCCTATCTGGGGGCATACCGCCGCGATGCCATGCTCGGCGTGCTCTTTGTGACGGCCGAGACGGCGCTCGAGCTGTTTATCCCGGTCATCATGGCAAATATCATCGATGTGGGCGTGCCCGCGGGCGACATCAACTACATGCTGTTGCAGGGCACGTATATGTTGGTATGCGCCGCATGTTCGCTGGTACTTGGCTTGGGCTATGCACGCACGTCTGCTCGCGTCGCCTCGGGGCTGGGCGCTAACTTGCGCGAGGCGGAGTACCGCAAGATCCAGACGCTCGCTTTTGGCAATCTGGATAACTACGACGCCAGCTCGCTCGTCACCCGCATGACTACCGATATCACCGTCATCCAAAATGCCATCGGCAATGGCTTTCGCCCCATGGTGCGCGGTCCCGTGACGCTCATCGTCGGCTTGGTCTATGCGCTGGTGCTGTCGCGTCCGCTCGCCACCGTTTTCGCGATCATCCTGCCGGTGCTGGCGATCGTGCTGGGCGTTATCACCTATCGCGTCAGTCCGCTCTACCGCCAGCTGCAGACCTCGATGGACCATCTCAACGGTGTGGTGCAGGAGGACCTCACCGCCGTGCGCGCCGTCAAGGCGTACGTGCGTGCCGAGCACGAGGAGGCCAAGTTCGATGCCGTCAATACCGAGCTTGCGCGCACCGCGACGAAGACCTTTGGCAACGCCGTGCTCAACCTGCCGGTGTTTCAGCTGTCGATGTACGTGGCGGCGCTTTCCATTCTGTGGATCGGCGGGCGCATGATTCTTGCCGGCGAGCTCGGCGTGGGCTCGCTCACGGGCTTTATGAGCTATGTGCTGCTGATCATGAACTCGCTCATGATGATTTCCAACGTGTTTTTGCTGCTCACGCGCGCTCTCACGAGTGTGGGCCGTATCGCAGAGGTGCTCGATGAGGAGCCCTTTATCGCCAACCCTGCGGGAGACCTCGCGACTGCGGCGCCAGCGGACGGCAGCATCGAGTTTCGCGACGTTTCCTTTAAATACCGCGCGGATGCAGCCGAGGATGTGCTCGAGCATATCGACCTTCGCATCGAGAGCGGCTCGACGGTGGGCATCCTCGGCGGCACGGGCTCGGGCAAGAGCTCGCTTGTACAGCTAATCGCGCGCCTGTACGACGCCACCGAGGGCACCGTGCTTGTGGGCGGACACGACGTGCGCGACTACGACCTGGTCGCCCTGCGCGACGCCGTGGGCATTGTGCTGCAAAAGAATGTGCTGTTTACGGGTACCGTGCGCGAGAACCTGCAGTGGGGCAATCCGCAGGCGTCGGACGATGAGCTCCTCGCGGCTTGCCGCGCGGCGTGCGTGGACGAGTTCCTTGATCGCATCGGCGGGCTGGACGGAGAGCTGGGCCAAGGCGGCGCCGGCGTTTCGGGTGGCCAGAAGCAACGCCTGTGCATCGCGCGCACGCTGCTCAAGCATCCGCGCGTGCTCATTTTTGATGACTCCACCAGCGCGGTCGATATGGCGACCGACGCTAAGATTCGCGAGCAAATCGCTCGGATTCCCAATACGACCGTGCTCATCATCGCCCAGCGCATCGCGAGCGTCATGGATGCCGATCGCATTGTGGTGTTGGACGACGGTCGTGTCCACGGCGTGGGCACGCACGAGGAACTGCTGGCGGGCGACAATATCTACCAGGAGATTTATGCCTCGCAGATGGAGTTCGCGGGGAACGCAGACACCGGCGACGGCTGCGACGATGGTTGCGCGAATGATCCGTTTTCCTCCGTCCCCAGCGGATCGCCCTTGGAAGGGGGTGAGCGCCATGCCTAAGACCGCAGCCCAAGCACGCCCTGCCGACCTCAAGCGCACGGTGCGCCGCCTGCTCTCCTACATGGGTCACGCCAAGTTCTCGCTGCTGGCGGTGGGCGTGCTCGCCTCCGTCGCCGCCATCGCGAGCCTCGCCGGCACCTACATGGTGCGCCCCATCGTTAACGGTTTGGCCACGGGCGGGGAGGAACTGCTCGCCAAGCAGGTCATCCTGACGGCGATTATCTACGCCGCGGGCGTGCTCTCGGCCCTGGGCTACTCACAGATCATGGTGCGCGCGGCCCAACGCGTGGTGTCCGACATCCGCCGCGACCTGTTTGCGCACATCCAGACGCTGCCGCTCAGTTATTTCGACAGCACGCGCTCGGGCGACATCATGAGCTTTTTCACCAACGACGTCGACACCGTCTCCGAGGCGCTCAACAACAGCTTTGCCAACGTGATTCAGGCGAGCATCCAGATGGTCGGCACCACGGCCATGCTCATCATCCTCAACTGGCAGCTCACGATTATCACGCTCGTGTGTGATGTGGCCATTGTGCTGTACGCGCGCTACTCGGGCATGCGTTCCAAGCGCTTTTTTGCCGCCCAACAGGCGTCGCTGGGCGATTTGGACGGATACGTCGAGGAGATGGTCTCGGGCCAAAAGGTCATCAAGGTCTTTAATCACGAGCAGGCCAACGTGGCTGGTTTTGACGCGCGCAACCAAGAGCTGCGTCGTACCGGTGGTGCCGCGCAAGCCTATGCCAACTCCATGGTGCCCATGACCGTCGTGATTGGCTACGTCAACTATGCCATCGTCGCCGTGGCGGGCGGCATGCTCTGCATCAACGGCTTGGCCGACGTGGGTGCGCTCGCAAGCTACCTGGTCTTTGTGCGCCAGGCCGCCATGCCCATCAACCAGTTTACGCAGCTGGGCAACTTCTTGCTCAATGCGCTGGCCGGCGCCGAGCGTTTGTTTGCGGCTATGGACCTTAAGCCCGAGGTGGACGAGGGCTGCGTGGAGCTGGTGCAGACGGGCGACGCCGCGTGGGCGTGGAAGATTCCCGAGGGCCAGGGCGTGGGCACATATGGGCACCTGCACGACGTGGCCGCTGTTGATGAGTCGGGCCGTGCGGTGGCCGCCGACGGTACCGAGCTTACGTGCGGCCTAGTTCCGCTTGCCGGCGACGTGCGCTTCCATGCCGTGGACTTTTCCTACGTGCCGGGCACCCGTGTGCTCACGGACCTCAATCTGTTTGCCAAGCCGGGGCAAAAGATCGCGTTTGTGGGCTCGACGGGCGCCGGTAAGACGACCATCACCAACCTCATCAACCGCTTCTACGAGGTCGATGACGGCGAGATCACGTACGACGGCATCGACGTCAAGCACATTGCCAAGGCCAGCCTGCGCGGGTCGCTCGGCATTGTGCTGCAGGACACGCACCTGTTTAGCGGCACCATTGCGCAGAACATCCGCTTTGGCAAGCTCGACGCGACCGACGAGGAGGTGCGCGCCGCTGCCGAGGCAGCCTGCGCCGACTCGTTTATTCGCCGCCTGCCTAGAGGCTACGACACGCCGGTCACGGCCGACGGCGCCAACCTGTCGCAGGGCCAGCGCCAGCTGCTTGCCATCGCGCGCGTGGCCGTTGCCGACCCGCCGGTGCTCATCTTGGACGAGGCCACGAGCTCTATCGACACGCGCACCGAAAAGCTCATCGAGCGCGGCATGGACCGCATCATGCGCGGACGCACCACGTTTATGATCGCGCACCGCCTGTCCACCGTCCGCGACGCCGACGCCATCATGGTCCTCGAACACGGCCGCATTATCGAACGCGGCACCCACGAGGAGCTGCTCGCTCAGCACGGCGAATACTGGCAGCTCGCGCATGGCTTAAAAGAGTTGGATTAACCTGTTCGAGCACGATGCTTTGACCCCTCCATGCCCCTCACCTCGCCTCAAACCATCACAACATTCGGCGTTTTTTGCCAAAATCGGGAAAAGCATCGAATGTTGTGATGGTTTTTCTGCCACTCGATCGGGTGGAATCGCTTTCTTGTGCACGAAGGTGTGCGGACCCGTGGGCAGGGGAATAAGGTTGGTTATCCGACTCCATTGGAGGGCTCATGGACCTGCCGATCGTCCTGTCCCATAAGACTGCCTGGCTGTACCACAACGTGGCGCGCCCGTCCGAGCCGCTCTCGCGAGCAAGCAGTCTATACGATGAGGACTCGCTTGCTAACGAGGCGGAGCCGACCGCGAGCCTGCCCAAATTGGGGCTCGATGCCAAGGGGCTGAGGGCTTCAACGGCAGTTGGGATCGTTGCCGACTATCTGGTTTCGCTTGGTGTTCCACGAGAAGAGCTCGACCATATCGATACGCTCGTCAACTTCGATTTTGAGCGCTCGACGCCGGCTGGATTTAGGTGCCGCGTATTTGGAGCGCCGGTACCTCCAGGCCATCTTATCGAGGTGGCAGAGGGCCTTCTGGTGGTTGATGAGGCCATGTGCTTTGTCCAAGCGGGTTCGTGGATGAGTGAGCCCGAGCAGTTGGAATATGGCTACGAAATCTGCGCCCGATACCATTTGAATCATCTGTCGACAGACGATTATGTCGAGATGAGGCAGAGATATACCGTTGCCGACATGATTGCCTATTGCAATGAGAACCGATCTCGTCAGGGGGCTATACGCGCGGCCGCCGTGCTCAAGCGCGTGCACGATGGCGCGCGGTCGCCCATGGAGACGGCCACCGCAATCATGGTCGTTGCAAAACGTTCCCAGGGAGGGCTGGGATACGCCAAGATCGAGCTCAACCATCGGGTCGATGTTCCCAGCGAGTTCAAATATCTCGCAAAGGCCGGGTATTTCGAGATCGACGTATATGCGCCCGCGAGCGGTACGGGAATTGAATACAACGGCTCGGACCATCTTGATAAACAACGCAGTGCGTCGGATGCGGAGCGCATGACCGTGCTGAGCGCGCTGGGCTTTAGGATGATCGTCCTCACCGGGACTCAGTTTGCCCACCAGCTGCAATTGCACCGGGCGATGAACGCCATCGCACTCGCTATGGGCCTTAAGTGCGACCGAAGCGAAGCGTTCCAAAAGCGGCAGAACGACCTGCGAGAATTCGTGATTCGGCACTGGGAGGGCGGCCTTTAGGGGCGTTTTGGTCCTTCTACGGGGTGCCGTGGGTAGGCAAACCATCACAACATTCGACGTTTTTCGCCAAAATCGGGAAAAGCATCGAATGTTGTGATGGTTTGCGTGCTGAGGATGGGCTTGGAAAGTCCGTTTTGCTCGAAGCGACCTGTCCTGTCGTACGGGTGTCGGCATGATTCTCCCGTGCGGTATTATGTTTTCCGAAGAATAAAACGCCGCGTGAGGGGAGGCTGCGTGGACGGGCACGTGCAACATGACGGTTTTGGCCGCGATATCAACTACCTTCGCATTGCCGTTACCGACAAGTGCAATTTTCGCTGCATTTACTGCATGCCGGCCGATGGCGTGGCGCCCCGTGCACACGACGAGCTACTCAGTGCCGAGGAAATCGCCCGCTTTGTGCGCTTGGTAGCGGGGGAGGGCATTCGCCGCGTGCGCCTGACGGGTGGCGAGCCGCTGGTCAGCCGCCGTATCATTCCGCTCATTCGTGACATCCGCGCGATCCCGCAGATCGAGGACATCTCGCTCACCACCAACGGCGCCCTGCTGCCCAAGTTGGCACCGCAGCTCAAAGATGCCGGGCTTAACCGCGTCAACATCTCGCTCGACACGCTCGACCCTACGCTGTTTGGAAAGATCACGCGTCTGGGTCGGCTCGAACAGACCATGGCCGGCATCGACGCGGCGCTGGCTTGGGGCTTTGAGCCCGTTAAGGTCAACTGCGTTGTGGTGCGCCGACTCAACCAAGATGTGGCGGCCCTTGCGCGGCTGACCGTCGACCGCCCCATCCACCTGCGCTTTATCGAATACATGCCCATTGGCGACGAGCGCACGAGCTCGCATTGCGCCGTGGACCCGCATGCGCCCGCGCTCAATCCCGAGCTGTGGGACGCGAGCGACACCGTGCCGAGCGACGAGCTGCGGGCTCGCATCAATGCCGGGGCCGCCGCGACGGGGCTGGGCGAGCTTGAGCCACTCGACATCAACGACGCTCCTGCCGGCGCGGGTCCCGCGCGCTATTGGCACTTTCCGGGCGCGGCGGGAACGGTCGGCTTTATCAGCGCCATGTCCAACCATTTTTGTGCGAATTGCAACCGTCTGCGCCTGACGGCCGATGGCAACGTGCGTCCGTGCCTGTTCAGCGATGCCGAGTATTCGGTGCGCGATGCCCTGCGCCGTGGTGATGATATGCAGGTACTTTCGATTTGGCGCGATGCCGTGGCCCACAAACCGCAGGAACACGCGATAATTGAGGGCACGCAACGATTCATGTCCCAAATCGGAGGATGATCATATGGCCAGGAGCAGGTACGCCGATGCCACCAAGGCCGCTCGCAGGGCCGCGATGTCTGCCCACAAAGTCACGGCTGCGGCGAATGCTGGCAACGCCGACGCGTCCGCGCAGCCGACTGCCAGCGCTGTCGCCGAGCCCGCCCGCGACGCCCGTCGCGACGAGCTTACACACGTGGACGCCAAGGGCGAGGTACGCATGGTCGACGTGTCCGACAAGGCCGAGACCCATCGCATTGCCATCGCCGAGGGCACCATCCTCATGCATCCCGAGACGCAGACCATGGTGCTGCAGGACCGCGCCAAAAAGGGCGATGTGCTTGCCTGCGCGCGTGTGGCGGGCATCATGGCCATCAAACGCACGAGCGACATCATTCCCATGTGCCATCCGCTGCTCATTACCAAGAGTAAGTGCGACATTGCGCCCATCGCTCCGGCGGGGACGCCGGCCGAGGACGTGCCCGAGGGCTGGGCGCCGGCGCGTTCGGACGGGCAGGTTGGTTTTCACGTACTGGTCACGGCCGGCGTGACGGGCAAGACGGGTATCGAGATGGAGGCTCTGACCGGTGCGAGTGCCGCGTGCCTTACGATCTATGACATGTGCAAGGCCGTCGATCGCGGCATGGAGATCGTCGACGTGCGCCTGCTGCACAAGGAGGGCGGTCGCTCGGGCGTGTGGGATCGTGCAGAGCGTCAGGCCGCTGCTGTTGAGGCTGTGGCTGCTGACGGTGCCGCACCCGCAAGCGCGCCTGTCGCCGTCGCGTCCGCAGCTCCGGCCCCGGCCGTCCCCGCGATCGCGTTTATCGGCTACCAGAACTCGGGCAAGACCACGCTCGTCGAGAAGGTTATCGCCGAGCTCACCCGCCGCGGCCTGCGCGTGGGTTCGCTCAAGCATCACGGGCATCACGGCTTTGATATCGATGTGCCCGCTAAGGACACGTGGCGCCATCACCAGGCCGGCTCCAAGCACGTGGGGCTCATCTGTGCCACGCGCTGGGCGGAGTACGCCGACACGCGCGAGGAGGACGAGATGCCCGCGCGCGAGCTGCTGTCGCGCTACAACGATGTCGACGTGGTGATCATCGAGGGCTACAAGACCGAGGGCTTCGACAACATCGTCGTCGCGCGATCGGGTGTGGATCGCCTGCGCGGCAAGAGCTCGCTTGACTTGGTCGACGGTCGCACGCTGGCGCTTGCCTGCAATGAGGTCCTGGCGCGTCAGGCCTTCGACGCCGGCTTCGCGACCCGAGCCATCAACATCAACGACGCCCGAGCCATCTGCGATCTTATCCAAGACCATCTGGCCTAAAACCTGCCAAAAAGGGACAGGTTTGTTTTGGCAGGTTTTATCTGGGCAAACGCCATTTCCACCACAAAGGGGTCAGGCACCTTTGTGGTGGTTTTTGCCAAAGAGGCTTTGACTTAAACCTACCTCAAGGTGCAATAATCGCTGACAAACGATTGCGATTACGGAGGTCTCATGCCAAAACTGTACTTTATGCGTCACGGTCAAACGCTCTTTAACCTGCTTCGCCGCAAGCAGGGTTGGTGCGACTCGCCGCTTACCGAGCTGGGGATCGAGCAGGCTAAAACTGTCGGTGCGACCCTGCGAGGGCGTGGCCTTACGTTTGACCATGCGTACAGTTCGACGTCCGAGCGTGCGTGCGACACGCTTGAACTTGCGTTTCCCGGTCAGCCTTACGAGCGCGTCAAGGGCCTTAAGGAGTGGAACTTTGGCAAGTTTGAGGGCGCGAGCGAGGATTTGAATCCGCGCCTGCCGTACGGCGATTTTTACAAGCAGTATGACGGCGAGGGCGAAGACGAGTTTCGCGAGCGCATCATGGCGACCATCACCGAGCTCATGCAGCGCCCTGGGCATGAGAGCGTGCTATGCGTGAGCCATGGCGCCGCAGCGGCTCAGGTTATGCGCGGCGTGGGCGTGGAGCCGCTCAAGATGAAGAACCGCATCGGCAACTGCTGCGTGCTCGAACTCGACTTTAATCCTGCCACCAGCACATTCGCTCTCGCAGATCTGTACAACCCCTACGGCACCCCGCGCGAGTAGCATCGGGGCATCAGCCAAAACCACCGCAAAGGGGCCAGGCACCTTTGCGGTGGTTTTGCCGTTTACAGGCTATTTCCTACCGTTCGGCGGACTTTCGCGCCAATGGGGCTTACGCTGCATACAAGTTTCATCCTACAATCGCCCACGTGCTCACAAGTTTGTTACTCCTCGGGAGGCATCACTTGCGCATAATAGAAGACGAGGAATATCGCCCCGTCGTCTAGCGCCGATGTCTGAGGAGTTTTTTCATGCTCATTTTAAAGAAGATCAACAATAACGTTGCTCTTGCCGCCAGCGATGACGGCCGAGAGGTTGTTGTCTTTGGCAAGGGCATCGGTTTTCACGAGATGCCCTACGAGCTTGCCGATGAGTCCCTTATCCAGCGCAAATTCTATAACGTTCCCGAGAGCTTGCAGGATATGGTCGGCACCCTTCCCGACGACGTTTTGCTCGCCGCGAGCGACATCGCCTGCTTCGCATCCCAGCAGCTTGGCTGCAAGCTATCCGGTGGCCTGCCCTTTATCCTGGCAGATCACCTGCAGTTTGCCGTCCAGCGCGACGACGACCAGCTCAGCGCTCCCAATCCGCTCGAGCACGAGGTGGCCTTCATCTACCCGCGCGAGCTCCAGATCGGCCAGGCGGCGCTTGCCATCGTGCAAAAGCACACTGGCGCCAAGTTGGGCCAGAACGAGGCCACGAGCATCGCGCTCCACATCGTTAACGCCGAGGTCGATGGCATGGGCCGCGCCAAGGACATGGACTTCATCATGAAGAGCACCCGCGTGCTCGACGAGGTGACCCATTCCGTGGAAAAGCAGCTTGGCTGCTCGCTCGACACGGCGTCGTACTGCTACATTCGCTTTCTTGCGCACCTGCGCTTTTTGGTTCGCCGCCTCTGCAAGGGCAAGTGCACGCAGACCGAGAACTCCTCACTGTTTATGCAGGCCGCCCGCGATTTTCCCGAGGCCTACCAGTGCGCATACGCCATCAACCGCGTGTTCGAGAAAGAGTTCAAGCAGAGCTGCTCGGACGAGGAACTCTTGTATCTGATGATGCATATCAACCGTCTGCGATCGGCTTCGCAGACCGAGTGAGTAAAGCCGCCAGCCCGGCGGCAATCGCAACAATTCTTTTTGGTTTCTAACTGCGGGCAAGGTACCGGCTCGCGGTAGGGGATATTTTTGCCGAAATTTGGAAAAGAGAGGACAGATCATGGCAGGTAAATACGACGATCTTGCTACCCAGATCGTAGAGCTAGCTGGCGGCAAGTCCAACGTCAAATGCGTCGCACACTGCATTACCCGTGTTCGTTTTAAGCTCAAGGACGAGTCGAAGGCCAATGACGAGGCAATCTCTCAGCTGCCCAACGTCATCAAGGTCATGCACGCCAACGGCCAGTACCAGGTTGTTGTGGGCAACATTGTCGAGGACGTCTACGACGCCGTTCTCAAGGCCGGCGGTTTTAGGGACGGCGGCGCCGTCGACGCCGATGACGACGATGCCGCTCCCAAGGGCGTTACCGATGTGATCATCGACCTCATCTCGGGCATCTTCGCCCCCATGCTCGGCACCTTCGCCGCCGCCGGTATCATGAAGGGCCTGCTGGCGCTCGCTACCTTCCTGGTCCCGAGCTTTGCCAACGACGGCGCCTACACGCTGCTCTACACCGTCGCTGACGGCATGTTCTACTTCCTGCCCGTGGTGCTCGGCTACACCGCCGCCAAGAAGTTCAAGATGAGCGAGTTCAACGGCATGGCCATCGCCTTTGCTCTGGTGTACCCCACCATGGTTGCCCTGACCTCGGGCGAGGTTGTCGGCTCCGTCGAGCTCGGCTTTGCCGGTACCTTCTCTTGGTACACCACGTTCCTGGGCCTGCCGCTCATCATGCCTGCCTCGGGTTACACCAGCTCCGTTATCCCCATCCTTCTCATGGTCTGGTTTGGCTCGACCCTCGAGCACTGGGTTAAGAAGTGGATGCCCGCTTCTATGAAGATGTTCTTCACCCCGCTGATCGTCGTCACTGTCACCGTCACCCTTGGCTACCTGGTCATTGGCCCCATCGCCACGCTCATCACCAACCTGCTCGGTGAGTTCTTCGCACTGCTGTTTGGCCTGCCCATGATCGGCTCCCTCTTGGGCTGCACCCTCGTCGGTGCCTTCTGGATGTGCCTGGTCATCTTTGGCTTCCACTGGTCGCTCGTGCCCATCGCGCTGGTCAACCTGTCCACTCTGGGCCACGACTACATCCTGGGCTCCGTTATCGCCCACTCCTTCTCGCTGGGCGCCGTGCTCTTTGCCATGTATCTCAAGAACAAGGACGAGAAGTTCCGCGGCATCGCGCTGCCGGCCATGATCTCCGCTTTCTTCTTTGGCGTCACCGAGCCCGCTATCTACGGTGTCGCCCTGCCCGATAAGAAGGCCTTCATCAACGCCAGCATCGGTTCTGCCGTGGGCGGCCTCATCATCGGTATCTCCGGCGCCGTGGTGTACATGTCCGGTGGTCTGGGCGTCTTCAACTGGCTGTCCTTCATCGATCCCTCCGGTGTTAACGGCATCAACCACATGATCTGGGCTATCGTTGCCTCGCTCGTGGGTGCCGCCGTGGGCTTTGCGATCGAGTTTGCCACCTACAAGCCCGAGGCTGCCAAGTAGCCCAAACGACAAAGACTCGGTACCAAGCCGGCGGGGGAGCGCCCCGCCGGCTTTTTCCAAATGGACGAGGGGTCCCGCACAGGCGTCGATAGAGGCCTCGCCACGAAACTGGCCTATCTACTACCTTTTAACGGTAGGGGCCAACCATACGGCGGTTTACCAAAAATCGCCAAGCCGTCTACCTGCGGTTTTATTTTTGGCAATTGCGGTGTGGTCAGGGGTTTGCGGTAAAAAGTAGTAGATAGGCCGGTTTCGTGGCGGCGGTTCCTGCGCGGGCCTCGCTCCGGACGCAAATTTCCCTGCGGACGCCGCTTCGACGTCCGCGCAACCACCCCCAACACGTACGAAAGGAGCCAACATGGCTTTTCCCGATGGATTTCTGTGGGGCGGCGCCACTGCCGCCAATCAGTGCGAAGGTGGATACAACGAGGATGGCAAGGGCCTCGGCGTTCCCGACATCATGACGGGCGGCACGGTCTCCGAGCCGCGCCACATCACCGACGGCATTCTGCCCCAGTACCACTATCCCAGCCACGAGGCCGTGGATATGTACCATCATTATCTTGACGACATCAAGCTCTTTGGCGAGATGGGCTTTAAGTGCTACCGCATGTCCATCAACTGGAGCCGCATCTTCCCCAACGGCGATGAGGCCGAGCCCAACCAGGCCGGCATCGAGTTCTACCGCCGCGTGTTCCAGGCCTGTCAGGAGCAGGGCATCGAACCCATGGTCACCCTCAGCCACTACGAGCTGCCCTATGGCCTGTCCAAAAACTACGGCGGCTGGAAGAACCCCAAGCTCATCGATTTCTATCTCAACTACGCCCGTACCGTCATGACCGAGTACAAGGGGCTGGTGCGCTACTGGCTCACCTTTAACGAAATCAATTGCCTGCTCATGGGCGGCTTTGGCGGCGTGATGGGCGGCGGCATGGTGCCCGAGGCAACTGACACGCCCATGACCTTTGGCAATTGCGAATGGGATGATCCGCAGGCGCGCTTCGATGCCCTGCACCATCAGTTCCTGGCGAGCGCCAAGTGCGTCTCCATGGGCCATCAGATCGACCCACAGAACAAGATCGGCTGCATGATCGCCGGCAACGCTTGCTATCCGCACACGTGCAACCCGGCAGACGTTCTGGCCGCACAAAAGCAGCAGCGCGAGATGAACTTCTACTGCGGCGACGTGCAGGTGCGCGGTGCGTATCCCTCGTGGGCGCCCAGCGTGTGGCGCCGCGAAGGCGTGCACGTGGAGGTTTCGCCCGAGGACGCCGCCACGCTGGCCGCCGGCAAGGTCGACTTCTACAGCTTTAGCTACTACATGAGCGCCACCGCCACGGCCGACCCGGTGCTGCTGGAGCAAGGCAACATTTTTGGTGGCGCCGGCAACGAGTATCTCAAGAAGAGCGATTGGGGTTGGGCGATCGACCCCGAGGGCTTGCGCTACTACCTGGAGGAGGTCTACGACCGCTACCAGGTGCCGCTGATGATTGTCGAGAACGGCCTGGGCGCGGTGGACGAGGTCGAGGCGGACGGTTCGATTCACGACAGCTACCGCATCGATTACCTGCGCGAGCATATCAAGCAGATGGAGATTGCCATCGAGGACGGCGTGGACCTGATGGGCTACACCATGTGGGGCTGCATCGATTTGGTGAGCGCCTCGACCGGCGAGATGAAGAAACGCTACGGCTTTATCTACGTCGACAAGGACAACGACGGCAACGGCACGCTCGCCCGCAGCCGCAAGGACAGCTTCTTCTGGTACAAGAAGGTCATCGAGTCCAACGGCGCCGACCTGGCCTAGCCAAGTCTCAACCAGCGTAAACGTCACTTCCACCACAAAGGGGCCAGGCACCTTTGTGGTGGTTTTTGCTTTGGTAGATGTTTGGGACATGCCTTACAATCTACCGAGTAGTTCATGACGGGCGAAAAACGGAGAGAAGGGTCCTGATGCGTCCTTAATGTTTCAAGCGGATAGATTGATTCGATAGACGGTGGCGAATGCCCACCGCCCGTATTCGTATGAAACAAGGAGTCTCCATGCTCGCATCTCTTTTCTCAAAGCCTCAATCATCGCTTTCCGTGCAGGCTAAACGCCTGGTGGCAATGCGCTTTCTCATCTACACCGGTTTTCAGACCAGCTACTTTATCGGCGTCATCGGAACGCTCACCTATGCGGACGACGCTACGGTCGTCGCGACATCGCTGGCCGTCCTGTTTATGAATGTATTTGTGATCCTGGGATCCTTTGCGGGTGGCGCGGCGCTCGACGCCTGGGGTCCGCGCCGCCATTTCTTGCTGAGCATTGTGGGCACGCTCGCAACTGGCACGGCAATCATCGCCTTTGGCAGCGCGACCGGCATCGTCCTGCTCGGCGCGGTGTTTCTGGGCTTTACGATGGGGCTCGCCCAGCCCATTGCCACATCCTATCCGGCCTACCTCACCGACGATCCTGTCGAGCTCAAAGACATCAACTCCGCCATCGCCATGGTTTCAAACGTGAGTATCATCGTCGGGCCCACGTTGGGCGGCTTTGTCGCGGCTGCTGCATCGTCACGCGCGGTGCTCGTGCTCATGATGCTCTTTACCGTGCTGGCGCTCGTTGCCGGCTGGGGCTTTAGGTCGCAGACCAGCCATGTCGTCGGGCATGGGGATGCCGATTCGGCAGAGGAAGGGGAGCGTGCGGGACAAAGCTCCAACCCCAGCACGTCCGCCCGTGTCACCTTCGCGACCAGCATCAAAACAGTCTTCACCAACAGCGTCCTCGCCCTGCTGTTCTGCATCATTTTTCTTTCGAACTTTGGCTACGGAGCCTTCGATCCGCTCGAGTCGTTTTTCTATCGCGATGTCCTACACGTCGGTGTTGAGTGGATGGGCTGGCTCTCGTCGGCCTCGGGCGTGGGCGCGGTGCTGGGTGCTGTGCTCGCGCTCCGCTTGCCGCCGCACCTGGTCAACCTTAAAACCCTGCTCGTGGCGCTTATGTCCGTGGGCCTGGGAAGCCTGCTCTATGTGGGGACGCCGTACGTGGGCGTGGCCCTCGTCGGCCAGATCGCCCTGGGCATTGCTTGGGGTGTCGTCAACCCGCTCCACAACACTATCGTGCAAACGACGGCCCCGCTTGAGCAGCTCGGCCGCGTCAATTCGGTCATGGGCTTTGGCAATATGTTCGCCGGCGTGGCGCCGCTGGCGATTGCCCCGTGGCTGGCGGCGACATTTGGCGTACAACGGACACTCGTAGGGGCGGGCATGGTCGTGACGGCAGTTCCCGCGGCGTTGCTGCTGTTTGGACGCCGGCATCTGGATCGTGCCGTAAAGCGGTAAGAAACCATCACAACATTCGATAAAAACCGCGATTTTGCCGAAAAACGTCGAATGTTGTGATGGTTTGGCCCGCAAATGTCACTTCCACCACAAAGGGGCCAGGCACCTTTGTGGTGGTTTTTGCTTTAACGGGCCGCGCCTGCGCCTTGGTATACCATGTACGCCGTTCGCGAATGCACCCCACACCGCCGCACAACCCAGAAAGGCCCCCATGGACACCACCTTCAGCCACATCAAAGCCGTGTTCTGCGATATCGACGGTACGCTGCTCACGAGCCAGCACACGGTGTCCCCGCACACCGTGGCGGCGATCCGCGCCCTGCGCGAGCGTGGCGTGCTCTTTGGCCTGTGCACCGGGCGCGACGCCCACGCGACCGAGGCCATGTACGAGCTCTGGGGCATCGAAGGCCTGGTGGACGTGCTCGTGGGCTGCGGTGGCGCCGAGGTCATCGACCGCGCGCACGACATCAACGAGCTGAGCTATCCGCTGCCGGGCGAGACTATCGCGCGCATCTGCAAGCACATGGCGGACCTTCCGGCAACACCCGTCTGCCCCCGAGACGGCGTGTTCTACGTGCCCGAGAGCAATGCGTGCGTCGAGCACCTGTCGCGCGTCGACGGCGTACCCTACCAGGTGGTCGATTTTGCCGAGTTCTTGCGCGAGCCGCAGCCCAAGGTGATGTTTACCATGGCGCCCGAGGTGATGCCGCAGGTCATCGAGCGAGCATCGACGTTTGCCGATAACACTGTTAAGGCGGCGGCTCTGCAAACCACGCAGCGGCTCTACGAGTTTATGGATCCGCGCGTGTCCAAGACACGCGGCCTTGTGCGTGTGGCGGAGCTCAACGGCATGGAGCTCCAGAACATCTGCGTGTTTGGCGATGCCGATAACGACACCTGCATGGTTGCCGACGCCGGCGTGGGCGTGGCCATGGCAAACGGCAGCGATGCCACCCGCTCCGCCGCCGATTTTGTAACCGCCAGCAACGACGAAGACGGCATCGCGATCTTTATCGAGGAACATCTGCTGTAGCGCCGGGGGAGAGCCACCGCAAAGGGGACAGGCGCCTTTGCGGTGGCCTCAGGCGATTTGGGCGAATTGATGCCTAAAATCTGCGCGAAAATTCAAATTTAGTTGTCTGAACATTACGCTTCTAACCACCGATGGGTTAAAGATATTCTCATCAGTTTGGTAGGGTATTCCTCCCGGTTGATGACCTACCGCTCACTGTCGTTATTCGACCGTTCACAGGATGTTTGCTCTTGAGCAAAAGGTTGTGCAAATAAATAAAATGCTATTAAAAAACTGATAACTAACTTAATTACCAGTAGAAACAGATGTTTTATAGCGAATAAACGAAGGCAAATCTAAACAATTGTCAAGAGAATTAAGAACTTGCACAAAAATGTCGGTTTTGCTGCTCAGATGTTCAAACAATCGTTATAATTGCATCACTTAGCGAGCGCAATTACAGATTGCGCAGATACGTTTGATAGGGAAAGAGCAAGATCGCGGTCTCTTGGGGAGGAGACATCGATGAAAGCGAATTCGGACAAATCTAAGCAGAGTAATAAAGCGACGCGCCGTGTACTGGCAGGCGTTTTGTGCGGAGCCTCCGTGTTGAGCCTGGTACTGTCGCTCGTCATGCCTCCGATCTCGCAGGCCATCGCCAACGATGCCGAGGCGGTTTCTACCGAGGAAACTGTGATGGGGGGGGGTTCCTCAAGTGAGTCTACTGGTATAGACAACAGTACTAACGGGGATGCCGGCACAGACGCCGATAACCAGAACAGCGACGATGCTACGAGCGACGACGATGCTCGGCCGGAGGAGCAGTCCAAGTACGAGTCGCAGGCGGAAGATAATGATGCGATGGATGTTAACGCTGTCGCGTCAGCCGAGGAGGCTGCAGAGAGCGAAGAGACAACCACAGCTATTACTAACATTACTAACGCCGATGATTTGTCAGCTAAGCTTCAAGGCGTTGGGGAAAACCAAACTGCCTGCTTCGAGCTTACAGCTGATATTGACTATGCTGGTGAAATCAAACTTGAGAAGAGCGGCAGCAATATAACGCTGAACTTAAACGGTTATAAGATCAAGTGCTTGAACACCGAAATGCCGTTATTTGATGTTGCTAACGGCGCAACACTTACAATTAAGGACGAAATTAAGGACTCCGCGCCGGTGACTGAGACGGTCAACGATGTCCAACAGCTGACTAATCAGGGGCAGAACCCGAATCCCAATAATTATGGCAAGAAAGTCGAGCTAAATTACGTTGGTGGCATTCCGTCTAATCTTACCTACTACGTGACCAAATCGACTCCGAGTGGTACAGGGACAATCGAGACGCTTGTCAGACATAACGTCGATATTAAGGGCGCCATCGTGGCGTGCGACGGCAACGCAAATCTAAAGCTCATCAATCTGTATAACAACAACGGCAAGGGTGGCACGTTTAACCTTGTGAGCGGCGTGATCACGCAAAAACAAGGCAGCAGCGTTAGCAGCTTGGTCTATGCCGAGAACGGCTCTACCGTCAACATGCGCGGCGGCTATGTGTGTGGAGCTTCTGGCTCGGGTGCGGGCGGCGGAATTGAAATACACGGTAATTCGACCCTCGAGGTTTCCGGTGGCGTAATTGCCGGCAACAGTGCTCCTAGTGGCGGTGGTGTGTATGCTAAAGACTCCACGGTCAACATAACTAATGGCGTAATCTCCGGCAACAGCACGCTTGCTACTGGTGTTGGTTTCGGCGGCGGCATCATGGCCGAAGGCGGCAGCGTTACTGTTTCTGGTGGCTACATTACTAACAATAAATATGCCAATTACTGTGGTAACGATGGTAATGGCGATCATGGCGGTGCTGGACTTGCCGCTAAAAACGGTACTCATGTCACCATTTCTGGTGGCCAGATTACGGGCAACTATTCTGAGGAAGCTGGCGGTGGCGTCTATGTGACCGACATCGGACACCAAGGGGGGAGAACGGCATGGCTCAACATTACGGGGGGAACTATTGCCTCTAACGTGAGTTTTCGCTCTGAGGGTGCCGGCATTCGCGTGGGCCAGATGGTTGACGCGATGATAAAAGGAGCGTCAAATTCAAATCCAGTCTATATCACTAATAACCACTGCATGTCTCGCTTTGACTGGGGTGGAGGCGGCATCTTCGTCCAGGGCGATTCTAAGGTCGCGTCTAATGCTGGTAGGCTATTTGTCTATAACTCCTATATAAGCAGCAATGAGGCCGGTGGCTACGGTGGCGGCGTTGCGGTTTGCCCGACGGGTAAGACTTTGGTGACAGGCACCGACGGCACGGCGATTTTCGGTAATACTTCTGCCGGAAATGAGCAAAACGCGAACGATTACGAATCCGTGAGTAATACAGGCAATAACGGCACCCCCCATCTTTCCGGCGGTGGTCACGGTAAGGACCAGGACTCCGACGCCTACAATGCCGAAGTGTTTCGCGAAAACGGCCACGCGGACTTCTTCCTTGCGGCGGAGGGTCATACGACTCCGATCGCGGCGGTGATTGGCAAAATGCTTGGCGGCGGCGATGCTAAGTATCGGGGAAGCTTAGAGCTTCAGAAAGCCATTACTGTCCCCGCTAACGGTGGCGTGCAGGTATATAACAGCATCGGCCTGAGTTCGAATGTTAAGGCTCAAGACCCCGAGGCGATCAATGCGCGAAAGGCTGCGCTAGAGGCGGGCGCGACGTTTATCACGGGCAATTATTCCTGGAACCATGGCGGCGGCATCATGTCGAACGGCGACCTGTACATGGGCGCGCCTGAGGACACGTATGTCTATCCGAGCCTCAAGCTCAAAGCGACCAAGAAGCTGGAAGGCCGCAAGCTCAATGATGGGGAGTTCTCCTTTACGGTGTATCGCAAGGATTCAGACGACCCTTTGGCTGGCACGACAGCTGGCACGACATTCAATCGCGACGTTTGCACCGAGGTTGGAACAGCAGCAAATGATGCAGAAGGCAGCATTACGTTTGACCTTGGTGAACAATTCGCATCGAGTGGCGCGGGTAACGAAATCACATACTACTTGGTCGAAGATCCCGGTGGTGATTCTGACATCACGTACGACTCCAGCGTGTATAAGATTGTGGTGACGGCCGAAGATACCAAGACCTTGCTCATGTCTGTTCCGAGTAAAGAAAACTCAAGCCAACTGAAGGATCTTTACATCCATAACTACACGATTAAAAACGTCGGTGTAACCAAGTACGAATTCCGCGAGTCGTCTGGGAAGTGGGAGAACGTAAAAGCGAGGAGCAAGGTGCAGAAGAGTGGAGACTATTATCCAATTATCTGTGAGGGTGACTCCACGACTTTCACTAACAAGTTCACTCCGTACGACTCGAAGGGCTCCTGGACGCCTATGGCGACTAAGGTCGTTGAGGGTGGCGAGATGAAGGGGTTCACGCTCCAGCTTGCGACCGACACAGATTTTACGGATATCGTTAGCAGCAAGTCCACCACTGCCGACGGCGACAAGTCCCAGACCCTGAGCTTCGACAAGATTGATTACAAACTCGATCAACTCGACCAGCTCGCGTCTGGCCCCACTGGCCGTGGTGCTTCCAAGACCTTCACGTACTACGTGCGCGAGAAAGACGACGGTTCGCTGTTCTCGCACTATACGTACGACAAGTCGGTCTATCAGATTACGGTTAACGCGACTGACGACTCTAACCACCATATCGACGTCACTGCGACCTACAAGCAGATTCAGGATCGTGATGGCAGTGAAGTGACCACTGACACGCCCCACGACCTCACCGGCAAGTCCACTCCCACCTTCACCAACACCTACTCCACCTCTTTGCCCCTTTCTGGTATGTCGGGCGTCACTCTGACGTACCTTGCCGGCGCGGCGGTGCTTTGCGCTGCTGCGGCCTGGATGCACATTCGTCGCAAGGCGAATGCGAAGGGAGGTGAGCGTCGTGAATAAGAAAGTTTGCTCCTTCCCGATCTTGTTTGCGCTGCTTGCCCTCCTGATCGGCATCTGCGCGGTTGTGTTCCCCGCATCCGCGCAGGCCGCGCCGACCTCGACCGGTTCCATCACGGTGAGCGGCGCCGTGGCGAGCAACTACGACGCCTACCAGGTCTTTAGCGCCAACGTCGTCGACGGCGACGGCGACGCCAAGACCTTTACCGACCTCGCTTGGGCAAGCGACGCCGCGCGCGACGCTGTCCTGCCTGTGCTGCACAGCGCCGGCATGCCCGATTCCCAGACCACCGCGCAGGAAGCTGCCGAGTGGCTCAACACCGATTCCCACCTTACGAGCGCGCTGAGCGCACAGCTCGCTCGTTCCCTCCAGAGCTCTGGCGCCGTGCCCGTGGCCCTTAACGCGGGCACGGCGGCCGAGCTGCCCTGCGGCTACTGGCTCATCGTCGCCAGAGACGACGCCATCGCCCAGGGCGAGGCCGGCACCGCGCCGATCATGGCCCTGGTGGGCGGCAGCGCCGTCACCGTCAAGCCCAAGGCGGCGACGCCCAAGGTCGCCAAGCACGTGCTGGAGGACAGCACCGCCGCATGGCAGAAGGCCGCCGACGCCACGGTCGCCGACGACCTGTACTGGCGCCTCTCTGCCACGGTCCCGGCGGGCCTTGCTGCCTACGACACCTATACGGTGCGGTTCGTCGACACCATGAGCGCGGGGCTCGACCCCTCCAAGGTGGCCGCGAGCATGCGCGTGTACGTGGCGACGGGCGCGGACGGCGGCTTTGACGCCGTCTCGGCCGACAAGGACGGCCGCGTCGGCACCGAGCCCGCGAAGGGCTGGACCGACATCACGGCCCAGTGCGCCACCAAGGTAGCGGCCGACGGCAAGACCTTCACCGTGCGCACCGGCGACCTGATCGCCGCGCTCGGCGGGGCCGACGCCTTCACCGCGGGCGTCCGCGTGGTCGCCGTGTACAACGCACCGCTCAACAGCGCATGCAACCACGGCATCGCGAAGGGCAACCCCAACGAGGCCTACCTGCGCTACCCGCGCTCTCCCTTTGCCGACCAGTCCGGCGACGCCGGCTTCACCCGCACGCCGAGCGACGACGCGTGCGCCTACACCTGGGATCTCGCGCTCACCAAGCGCGGCAGCGACGGTGACAAGCCGCTTGCCGGGGCGGTCCTGAGCATCGCCGACGACCGCGGCCGCACGCTGGCGGCCGACGGCACGTGGGATGCGGAGGGCAAGGCCACCGTCACCACGGGCGAGGACGGCCGCGTGACCGTCTCGGGCGTGGACTCGGGCAAGCTGGAGGTCCGCGAGCTCAAGGCGCCCAAGGGCTACACCGCCTTCGAGGGCACGCGCTCCGTGACGGTCAAGGCCGAGGGCCTGGACGTCGACCAGGTGGCCGCCGCCAAGCCCAAACTCACCATCACGGCCGAGTCGCCCCTGCGCGCCGACAGCGCGGACGGGTCGACGGGCAGCCTGGAGGCGTCGCTCATCAACACGCCCACCGGCACACCCCCTAGCATTATCACCGGAGGCTTTATGCCCTCGACTGGCGATATGGCAATGTACGCCGCGGCCGCCGCAGCGGTCGCCGGAGCCGCGCTCATCGTGGCCGCGCTCCTGGTCAAGCGGGGAGGTGGCAGCCATAAAGAGTAGCTGGCAGCCCCACAGAGAGCGGGGCGAGACGTAGCGAAGCAGATGCTAAGACACAGACAGATGATGACCGATCGAATGAGAATCAAACGGAAAACGGAGGAAAAGAAGATGAGCATGAACAAGAACATTGCACGCCTGGCAGTAACCGCCGGCCTCACAGCAGCGCTGAGCTTCGGCGGCGTGATGGCCCCGGTGACCATGGCGTTTGCAGCGGGCAACACGACCGTTACGTTCGATTACGGTGACTACGCTGGATCAACGACTTATAAGGGCATTCAAATCTTCGCTGCTGACGTAAATGGCTCCACTGTAAAGAACATTCAGTGGGCGGGCACAAACGTGACAGAGCAACAGGCAATTCAGGACGCAGTTGTTCGTGCAATTCAGAAAAAAGAGCCTGCCTACAACAAAACGACTGCCCAGGATGCCGCTGATTGGCTGAACGAGAAGTCAGGCGTGACTGGGAGCACTTCTCAGGTCGCAAGCGATAATGTTCTGAGCATGATCGCCGACAATTTGAAGAACAATGCAACGTGGCAGAGGACGTCTGCCGCACAGCCGTCTCTTTCCAATCTTGACGCCGGCTACTGGCTGTTCCTCACTGATACGACGGTAAAGCCCAGGGACAAGTCGACCGATGCTTATTCAGCTCCGGTGTACGCTCTTATTGACGGTGCGGACACAACTGTGAATATTACCCCTAAGAAGAGCGTCCCCACGGTTGAAAAGAAGATTCTTGATGATAACAAGGCGGAGGATGACCTCACGACCGTGCCTGTGAAAGATTGGGATGACGTCGCCGATTCGCAGATCGGCCAGGAGGTCAATTACAAGCTCACCGGCACGATCGCCAGCAACTACGCTACTTACGATAGCTATACCTATAAGTTCACTGACACCCTTTCCAAGGGCCTCAGCTATGTTGATGGCCAAACTCAAGTTTTTGCTGTAAACAAAGATCAGAACAACATTGATCAATATGCCGACATTACAGAGAACTTTACTGTGACGCCAACCACCAATGCTGATGGAACTACCACCTTGGCTATTAACGCTAATGCGGGAGAGCACGGTAAGTATCTCAAGGAGATTTCAAAGGTAGACGCCAGCACTCAGATAGTCGTCTTCTACAAGGCGGTGCTCAACGGCAATGCCGTGATTGGTAACACTACTGACAATACTCAGAAGGGTGGCAACCCCAACACCGTTAAGCTTGAGTACTCCAACAACCCGTATGGCGTTGGCACGGGCACGACGATCGAGGACACCGTCGCCGACTTTGCGTTCAAGCTCAACCTCAAGAAGGTCGACCAGGGCACCGAGCAGGGCCTTGAGAATGCCGTCTTCACCATCCAGTCCGCGGACAAGAATACCGAAAACCAGTATATTGCCTCGACGGAGGGTACTGTTGATGGCGTCAGTGTCGTCGCGGGTCAGCTCGTGACCGTCACCAATACTGAAAACCTTCCCGAGTGTGTGAAGTTCACGTCCGACAAAGAAGGCAAGATCTCCGTTTCCGACCTCGACGCCGGCTCCTACAAGGTGACTGAGGTCCAGACCCCCGACCCTGCCAAGTACCCCACCAAGGCCGACCCCTTCACCTTCATCATCACCGCGACGTATAACAAAGACACGATGAAGGTGAAGACCCTTGAGGCAAAGGTGTCTGAGGCAGACGAGAAGCGCACCGACATCGCCTTCGGCAAGCTTGACGGTAATGTCGGCGACAATGCTCTTCATGGTCAAGAAAACACCGGCACCAACGCTGATGCCGGCGAGGTCACCATCAATGTCGGCAACACCAAGTCCGTGGGCCTCCCGCTGACCGGCCTTAACGGCGTGACTTTCACTTGGATCGCCGGTGGCGCGGTGCTGTGCATCGGCGTGGCGCACCTCATCCGCAGCCGTAAGCAGGCTGAGGAGTCCGAGCAGGAGTAACGCTCGCTCATCCATCCCTTTGGCAGGTGGGATGTGTTGGCCATGAGACTTGCGGACACTTTTCTCGTCCATCCACGTTCTTGCTTTGCCATTCTCTTTTCGGGGCAGACTCCGCACTGGAGTTTGCCCCGTTTTTTTGGGATAACGCAGCCAGCCTCCATTGCCCGTTGGATCAAGCGTATGAATATCGAACAGATGTTTGTCAAAATCGCGTTTACCAGGCGTGGGTGCATACACTCGCAGTAAAATACCCTTGCGACGCATTCCGTGCGCGGGCGGCCGACGACTCGATCGGAGGTCACCATATGCTGAAATTCCTTAACGCGCTCGCCGCCCTCGCGGCGGTGGGCACGTTCGTCATCGCGTTTCTTGACTCGTATGAGGTTCGGTTTAAGGTCCGTAGGCGCACGCGCGGTGCGGACGGTGGACGGCATTTGCGCCGAAAGCGCAAATAAGAATGCCCGGGGGTCGGATCCCGGGCATTTAACAAAAACTGAAAACTAGGCCGCCCGCGCTCCCAAACATTTACGCGGGGTGCGTCGTTTTCTATTGACATTGTATCCCGAATCGCCCAGTCGATTCGGGACATTTTGAAAACTCAAATGCGGGCCCATACTCGCGCTGTGCAATGCTGTCAGGCTGCGTTGTCCGGCGTACGAGCTCGCGAATCGGCTATTATTTGTTTAGACAACTTGAGTTGTAGAGGAGTGACCGGCGATGGTGCAGGGCGCCAAACATATGAAGAGCAATAACGCTGCGGCCAACGGCGGCTCAAGCCCTCAGCCCAAACCTCAACCAAAGCCCAAGCGCCGCCGCAAGCGGCTGCCGCGCTGGGCCGACCGGCTCATCACCATCGTCATCATCCTTATCGGCGTGGGCCTTATGACCTGGCCGTGGATCTTGGACCGGCTCGAGGCCTCGGGCGTGTTCAACCAGATCAGCACCGTGTCCAGCACCGTGGACGCGCTGTCTGCCGAGGAGCGCAAGCGCATCCTGCTCCAGGCGCGCTCCTTTAACGAACAGCTGGCGGGCGAGGCCACCGAGCTTCCCGCCGACCAGATCGAGCCCTACGCCCAGCAGCTCATCTTTGACCGCGACCCTATGATGAGCTGGGTCGAGATCCCCTCCATCGACGTGAGCATGCCCATCTACCACGGTACGAGCGAGGAAGTCCTTATGGCGGGCGTCGGCCACCTGGAGGGCACGAGCCTGCCGGTGGGCGGCACCTCGACGCATTGCGTGCTCACCGCGCACTCGGGCATGCGCAACCTGAGCATGTTCGACGACATCCACTCGCTGGAGCCCGGCGACCTGGTGCTGCTGCACACCATGAACAAGACGCTCGCCTACAAGATGGTGGACTCCGAGGTGGTGCTGCCCGAGGAGATGGAGTCGCTGACCATCGAGCCCGGCGCCGACAAGGTGACGCTCGTCACCTGCACGCCCTACGGCGTGAACGACCATCGCCTGCTGGTGCATTGCGTGCGCACCAAGTACAACAAGAAGGACGTCGACAAGCAAAAGTCGCTGGCCGGCCGCCACTGGGGCAAGCGCGAGTTTGCCGTGCTCATCGTGGTCCTAGCCATTGTGCTGTTGCTGCTGGACATCGTGATCCACGCGGTCCGCAAGCACCGCAAGGCCAAGGCCTCGGCATAAGACATCGTCCAGAACCACCACAAAGGGGACAGGCACCTTTGTGGTGGTCGGGGCTTCCAAACCATCACAACATTCGATGAAAATTTCGATTTTGGCGAAAAGTGTCGAATGTTGTGATGGTCTTCGTTGCGGGCGGGACGGTCTTCGTTGTGGGCGGCGCGGTTCTCGTTGTGGGCGGGATGGTTTTCGCTATGGACGGTGCGGTTTCGCTGCAGAACCGCCAGCCCGCCGCCTGCCAACCGCCTCCCTCGTTACGTTTTCGCTGCATTTAGGTAAAGCACCTGCTCCAAACGGCGTTGCCTTGTATACTAGAGCGGTTTAACTGTTATGCGGAAGGGAGCGCCTATGGCACTCAGCGAGAAAGACGTGCGCGGCATCGCCGAGTACGCAAAGATCGCACTGACCGATGACGAGCTCACCCAGATGACGTCCTACATGAACGACGCCGTCCAGATGCTCGAGCCCGTCTTGCAATATGACTTGCCCGACGTGGAGCCCACGTTCCATCCCATCGGAAGCCTGTCCAACGTGATGGGCGATGACCTGCGCGAGCCCGAGCGCGATCTGCCGCTCGACGTCGCGCTCGAAAACGCCGGCAGCGCGCGCGACCGCTACTTCCGCGTGCCGTCCATTTTGGGAGAGGGGGAGAGCGAGTAATGGCGCTAAGCTTCGATTCCCTTACCGCCGCCCAGATCGCCGCGGGCGTTGCCGCCGGCGACTTTACCGCTACCGAGGTGGCCCAGGCCTCCCTTGCCGCCATCGAGGCGCGCGAGGGCGGGGTCCAGGCATTCCTGCAGGTGGCGCCCGAGCTTGCGCTCGAGGCCGCTGCGCGCGTGGATGCCGACCGTGCCGCAGGCAAGCCGTTGCCCCCGCTCGCGGGCGTGCCGCTGGCCATTAAGGACAACATGAACCTCGTGGGCACGCGCACCACCTGCGCCTCCCGCATGCTCGGGGACTACCAGAGCGTCTACACCGCCACCTGCGTCCAGCGCATGCTCGATGCCGGCTGCCTGCCCATGGGCAAGGCCAACATGGACGAGTTTGCCTTTGGCAGCTCCACCGAGAGCTCGGCGTTCCACCGCACCAACAACCCCTGGGATACCGAGCGCGTGCCTGGCGGCTCCTCGGGCGGCTCCGCTGCCGCCGTCGCCGCGGGCGAGGTCGCGCTCTCGCTGGGCTCGGACACCGGCGGCTCCATTCGCCAGCCGGCGTCGCTGTGCGGCGTGGTGGGCTTTAAGCCCACGTATGGCGCCGTGAGCCGTTACGGCGTGGTCGCCTTTGGCTCGTCGCTTGACCAGGTGGGCCCCTTTGGCCGCACGGTCGAGGATGTCGCGCTGGCCATGAACGCGCTTACCGGCGCGGGCCACGATCCGTACGACTGCACCAGCCAGGATTGCGCCGTCGACTTTACCGAGCATCTCAACGACAGCATCGAGGGCAAGCGCGTGGGCATCATCCCCGCGTTTATGGAGGCCGAGGGCCTGACCCCCGAGGTCAAGGCCGCTGTTCAGCGCGCCGCCCAGGAGCTGCAGAACCAGGGCGCCGAGCTGGTCGAGGTCGACCTGCCGCACCTGGACGCCGCTATCGCCGCCTACTACGTCATCGGCCCGGCCGAGGCGTTCTCCAACCTGGCCCGCTTCGACGGCATTCGCTACGGCTATCAGGAGGAGGGCTGCGCCAACCTGTCCGACCAGAGCTCGCTCTCGCGCGCCCACGGCTTTGGCGCCGAGGCCAAGCGCCGTCAGATGCTCGGCGCCTACCTGCTGAGCTCGGGCGTGTACGACAAGTACTACTACGCCGCGCAAAAGGCCCGCACGCTCATCACACAGGACTACGACGCCGCGTATGCCAAGGTGGACACCATCCTCATGCCCGCCTCGCCGCGCACGGCCTTTAAGTTTGGCGAGATCAGCGACCCCACGCAGATGTACCTCTCCGACCTGTACACCATTTCGCTCAACATTTGCGGCAACGGCGGTATCTCGGTGCCGCTGGGCCTGGGCGAGGATACTCAGCTGCCCGTTTCTGCCCAGCTGGTGGGTCCGGCGTTTAAGGACCGTCAGCTGCTCACGTTTGCCCGCGCCCTGGAGCGCGGCTTTGCCGATGCCGCCACGGGTGCGCCCGCGCTTTCCGTCGCGCCCGATTTTGCCGGGAAGGGAGGCGAGCTGTAATGAAGGAGCTTTCCGAGGTCCTGCAGGATTGGGAGGCCGTGATCGGCCTGGAGATCCATACCGAGCTCACCGCACTCGATACCAAGATGTTCTGCAACTGCAAGCTCAGCCACGATGACGAGCCCAACGCCAACGTGTGCCCGGTGTGCCTGGGCCTGCCCGGCGCCCTGCCGGTGCCCAACAAGCGCGCCATCGAGAGCATCGTCAAGGCCGGTCTTGCCACCAACTGCGAGATCCAGCGCCACTCGATGTTCTACCGCAAGCACTACTTCTATCCCGACATGGCCAAGAACTTCCAGACCACGCAGGGTCCGGTCGCCTTTGCCATGTACGGTCACCTGGACCTGGACGTGACCGGTCGCGGTGCCGCCGAGCGCCCCGACTGCGCGTTTGGCGAGGCCGAGGCTCAGAGTCTGGCGAGTGCTTCGGCCAACGCCGAGGGCCTGTCCACGTCCATGACGTCGACCATGCGCGAGGGCAACCAGCGCGCCGGTCACCTGGCCAGCTACGATGCGTCTAACCTGCAGATGCCCGAGCGTCGCGAGGACGGTTCCTACACGGTGCCCATCCGCATCCTGCGCATCCACATGGAGGAGGACGCCGCCAAGATGGTTCACGTGGGCGGCGCCGAGGGCCGCATTACCGCCGCGGCCGAGTCGCTCGTCGACTACAACCGCTGCGGCACGCCTTTGATTGAGCTCGTGACTGAGCCCGATCTGCGCACGCCCGAGGAAGCGCGCCTGTTTATGGAGAAGCTCCGTCGCATCTTTGTGACGCTGGGCATTTCGGACTGCTCCATGGAGAAGGGCTCCATGCGCTGCGACGGCAACGTGTCGCTGCGCCGCCGTGGCGAGACCAAGCTGGGCACCAAGACCGAGCTCAAGAACCTCAACTCGTTTAAGAGCCTGCACGATGGCCTTGCCTACGAGATCTGCCGCCAGGCCGAGGTACTCGAGGAAGGCGGCATCATCTATCAGGAGACCCGCCACTGGGAGCCCAGCCGCAAACGCACCGTGGTCATGCGTGTGAAGGAGACGGCCGACGACTATCGTCTGTTCCCCGATCCCGACCTGGCGCCGTTCGATCTGGATGACGAGTTTATCGACCGCTGCCGTGGCGAGATCCCCGAGCTGCCCGATGCCAAGCGCGCCCGCTTTGAGGCCGACTTTGGCATTAAGGCGGCCGACGCCGAGCAGATCGCCGGCGACCCGGAGTTTGCCGAGTTCTTTGAGGCCGCCGCTGCCGGTATGGCCGGCAAGGAGGCCCAGACGGTCGCAAACTTGCTGGTCAACGAGATGATCGCCTACCTTAAGGGCGCGGGCGTCTCGCTGGTCGAGTCCGGCATCGCGCCGGCTCAGGTGGCGGCACTCGCCAAGCTGCTGGCGACCGATGCCATCAGCTCCAACCAAGCGCACGAGGTCTTTGAGGCCATGGCCCAGACCGGCGACGACCCCAACAAGATCGTCGACGAGCGCGGCATGCGTCAGGTGAGCGATGCCGGTGCGCTGCAGCCGATCGTGGACGAGGTGCTGGCAAACTGTACCGATCAGGCGCAGCAGTATCGTGACGGCAACCAGAAAGTCATCGGCTTTTTGGTGGGCCAGTGCATGAAGGCGAGCCGCGGCAAGGGCAACCCGAAGCTCTTCAACGAGTTGCTGAGAACGTCGCTCTCGTAAACGGGAACCCGGGAGCCCCGGCAGGGCGGGTGCTTGCTCAAAATTTCAAACAGTCCTGCGCAAGACGAAGGCCACATTAAGTGGCCTTCTTTGCGTGCGGAACTCATTTTGAGCAAGCACCCGCCCTGCCGGGGCTCCCGGGTTCTGCGACGACTCGGCCGTTCGGGTCAGGTGGGCTGAATGGAATAGAGTGAATGGGCGTGCCGTCGGCACGCCCATTGTTTTGAAGGGAACT
>CAUHHV010000013.1 GCA_959606065.1 uncultured Collinsella sp. | reverse complement strand
AACAGTTCCCGGACAATTGGCGTCCGGCCAGACACTTCGATTCGACCCTTTCTCATACCTGCATCTAAAATACTCCCATAATCATTCTCGACATCTTTAACGCCCTCACCTCCTGCCACCAGCACGTCGTAGGTGCCATTTTCAACGAATCGATATGGCCGTCCATTCATGGTCTTTAAGGCACGTGATACCATGAAAGCGTGCGGTATTTCTCCAATCGAAAACCTGCGTGAACGCATGACTTGAGACGCTTTTAGAACTCACCAAGCGCAGGACAAACACAACTCAACAGCGGCCGCGTATTTGTTCCCAGCCGTACGGCATGGCGGAGCCATGCCCATTGTTGATTGGAGTGCCGCACGATGACAGACAACCCAAACGAGAGAAAAATCAGCGAGACGCCCGGCGTGAAGTCCGTCCTCGATGAGGCCGCCGAGCGGATCGAGGCGACATGGCGGGAGAAGCTGCTGCGCGAGACGGGCAACCTCATGACCGAGAACGCACCGCTCATGGCCCAGGTGGATGAATTCAGCCGCAAGCTCGTCGAGGCGACGGAACGGAACGAAAGACTTGAGGCCGACTGCAATGAGCGGATTGCCTTTATAGAGGAGAAGTTCGAGCTCGATACCGCGAGCCTCGAGCTCGAGAACAACGAGCTCCACGCCGCAAGCGTCAGGTACTTCTCCCGTGCTAAGGAGCTCGACAGGCAGGTCGTTCAGCTCCGCGCCGAGGCTGAAGCCATGGCCGATGAGATCGAGCGCCTGCGCGTCGAGCGTGACGCCGCGTTGAAAGCCCAGGCCGAGCTGAGCGATGCGCTCCTGGCCCAGCACGACCTGATGGCCGCGGTAGCCGCCCTCAAGGACCGCCTCGCCGCCTCCGAGCAGCGGGCAGCCGCGGCCGAGGCCAAGGTCGAGGCCATGACCCAGATGAAGGATGAGTAGGTCGCATAGCATCTAATTTTCTAGAAACCCTCTAGAGCATTTCTAGGGGGTTTCTAGAACTGAGAGCCGGGCGCAGCACTTTCGATCGGCACGATGTCTCGATAGACCAGACGGTGCCTGTCGTCACGCCACTCGTCACCGTGGTAGTGCCCGAAGAACCAAGCGCGGTAGTCGAGCCGCCCATCGAGCTCGCCCAGGAAGGTTTGCAGCTGATCCCCACGGTACTCACGTCCGCGCTCCCGGCACAGCTCTCTGGCCAGGGCAGCAGGAGCCTCATGCGTCACCACGTAATCGGCCCTCCAGCCTACGCGGTTGAGCGAGGCGCGGCAGTGGTCCATCTCCTCCTCGCTCGGCATCTCCTCGGGCCACCAGCTCCTCCCCTCCTTGCGATACTGCCTGTCGTTGCTCGCGGCGCCGCCCATGGCAAGGACCGTGGTTCCCGCGATGTCGAATACCCCTCCGCGCATGAGGTGCAGCACGTGCGGTCGTACCTCATGGACGAGACCGCCGCTCCACTCCCGCACCGGCAGTTCTGCCAGGGCGTGGTGGTTCTCATGGTTGCCGTCTACGAAACACGTGGTCCAGGGCTTCGACTCGAACCAGTCGAGCCAATACCTCTCAGCATTCGAGCCGTCCCAGACAAAGCCGAAGTCGCCGGCCACGATCACCACGTCATCGCGCGTCAGCGTGCGCCCCAGCGGCCAAGATTTGAAGGCGAATCTGCTGGCCCCATACTCGGCCCTGCCGTGGACATCGCCTGTCACATAGACCGTCATCAGTACGCGCCCCACGGCAGGAGTTTGTCCCCGAGCCTTACGATCCGGTCATACAGCACCGTGTGCCGTTCGTCCGGATTGCCGTCTCGGTGAAAATGTCCGTAATACCAGCGCTTGTAGTCCAGGCGGTCCTCGAGCTCGTCGAGGAATCCGGTCAGCCGGTCCACATCAGGGCGTTCCCAGCCTGGGTCCGGGTAGAGCGTCGGCGAGAGCATGCGCGTGGCGCAGGTATGGGTGATGACGCAGTCGACCTTCCAGCCGACCTCGTCGAGCCTTGCCCGCGCGGTATCGAAATCGCGCTTGTCCGGGAGCTCCTGAGGCCACCAGCTGGAATACGGCACGCGGTATTCCCTGTCCACGCTCGTGGCACCGCCCATGGTGAAGATTGTCGAACCGTCGAGCTCAAAGACCTCGCCGCGCGTCAGGCGCCGAATAGACGAAGTATCCGAAAGGCGTTGCGTCAGCCCGCCGTGCCACGGCTCCATGGGACGCTCCTCCCAGTGGTCGAAGCGCTCGTGGTTGCCATCCACGAAGAGAACCGTGTAGGGGCGCGACTCGAGCCAAGCGATGTCAGCGCATTCCTCGGCAGAAAAGTTCCACGGAAAGCCAAAGTCACCGGCAACGACGAGATAGTCGTCGCTGGTAAGACTATCGCCAAGCTCCCAGTCGCGGAGCTTTTGCATGTCGAGCCCACCGTGGATGTCGCCCGTCACATAGACCGTCATCGAATCGCCTCTTCCCTCTTGTACGCCGCCAGCTCGCGCTCGACCTGCCTGTCGCCGGTCTCGTTGACCCACCAGGGCCATTTCACCCGGCCGCACGGCTCGTCGACTCCGGCGAACCACTCCCTCAGCTCGTCGAGGCTCACCGGGGAGTGCCCATTGGCATCGCAACCGACGTCGTAGCGCAGAAGGCCCTGCTTGCGGTTGAACTCGTTGTACGCGCCGCCGCTGCTGTGGATGTGCCCGTGGAGGTGCCACGATCCATGGTTCATGCCCTGCCAGTCGGCCATGGGGTAATGGCTCAGGACGATCTTCTGCCCGTCGATCTTGAGCACGCAGATCGGCGGCTCCACGGTGAAGGCGCCCGCGACCGCCGGCTGGGTCCAGTCCTTGTCGTGGTTTCCCGGGACGAGGTGGATGCGCCTGCAGGCGATCCGCTTGCGCAGCCCGTAGGCGTCCTGGGCGGTCATCTTGAATGAGAAATCCCCCAGGATGTAGAGCTCGTCGTCCACGGCGACCCTGCCGTTGATGTTGTCGACGATGGCGTCGTTCATCTGCCAAATCGTCTCCCACGGGCGGTCGGTGAACTTCAGCACGTTCTCATGCCCGAAGTGGGTGTCGCTGGTAAACCAGATCATATTTATGTCTCCTTTTGTCGCTAAAAAACGTTCTCCTTCGAGGTCAGGAGACGTATTTTGAGCGACATGAGGTGCATATCCCTCATGTTCCAAGCTCCAATCTGCCGGATTTGCCCAACTATATAAGTTTACGCCCACGCGCGAACAGGATTTGATTTTTGAAATATGGACGAATTCCTCGTCAGGAGGGTAAAATGGTGCCGACGGCAGCCCAAGTTGTAGAGAGCTGGGCAGAGCCGTTGCTTAATGAAGTTGGGTCATCGTCTTAGCGACGGTGGCCTTTCTTTTTGGGCTTCGAACCCTGCTTGAGTGCCTTGGAAAGGCCGACAAGGGCCGTGAGGAGCGAGACCATAGCGGTCAGGAGCTTCACGAGCTCGGTGAAATCGGTCATGGGCATCACCTCCCATCAAATGGAGGGCTCTGCCCGGCACGAGGGCTGCCGACAGCAAGGACGATTCTATCAGAGCGGCTGACCCCCGCCGATCAATTCATACTCCTCATCCTCACCGAATTGCGAGTATGGCAGAATCGGCACTGGATGGCAGCGCGCTAGGGCACCGACGATAGGCTTTCCAAAACTAGCGAGGCGCGTCGCCGCGATCGTAATCGCCTCGGTCGACCGCACGATCGACCTGCGGCGAGATGTCGCCGTTGCCACCATGGGCTCGTCCTGCGGCGCGAACGCGGTCATCGCCAGCATCGGGAACGGCGCCGGCGTAACGGTTGCGAATCTCCCTTGCGTAACCGCGCCGGGCAAGAAGCTCATCACGAACCGCCGGATCCTCGAGCAGATCTTCATCGCACTTCGGTGCGATGAACTTAGGAAAGAGATTGTAGGCGACGCCCTTGCTCGCCTTTGCCTGCTCGACCCACGCCGAATACGCCTTCTTAAGCCGTTGAATGTAAATCTCGCAACGCCTCTCATAAGGAAGGGCTCGCTCGGCCTCCAGCACGTTATTTTTGAAGGCCGCCTCAAGTTGCTTGACCGCAAACCTCCCGTCAAGACGAGTCAGGTTGAAAGTGCACTTCGGGTTGCCGGCCTCCTTGATATCGAGATCTGTCGCATAGACTCGATTGTTCTTGATGAAAATGTCTACGCCCCATGAGGCAAGTAACTTTTTAAACTGCTCCATATTCTTCGGATGACCTTCGTTGATTGCAAGATGGATCAACTCGCGCAGATTGTTTTTATAACTGTACTCTCCCCGCTCAACGATTTTCTTTTCAGTGTCGCGCGGCTGTCGGTCTCGAATCTTCGAGTTCTTCTTTCCCTTTTCGAGCTGAGCGAGATTCCAGGCCTCGTCCATTTCACGAACCCACGCAGCGCGTTCGTACTTTCCGCGACGCCCGCCCGTCTCGCAACGCTTGCCGGTTAACAAATCGGTACGGTTGATCGCCATGTGCACTGCGTAGCGTTTTCCCGCCTTATCGCTTTCTTCGTGCAGCGCGAGAATCACTTGTTGATGCGGATAGTGCTTCGCAAGCCATTGCTCCGCGTAGGCCAAACATGCATCGGGGGTCATCTTGCCCCCGTTGCATGAGCATTCTTCCGGAAGGAACGCGAGGATCTGATGAAGCAGGATTACGTTTTTGGCTCCGGCTCTCGATGGTTTGTCGTGATGGAAAACCTTTCTGGTTCTATCCATTTTCGAAAACCAGCGATCGCTGTATTCGATGTTCCAGCCGCCACGCGCAAGCGCATCTTTTCCGTTGATGTATTTACGGACGTTCTTTGCGTAGCGGTCGCTCGAAACGCTTTTCTGTTTGATAACCGTCATTTCACATCACCACCGACGAAATAGCGCTTCTCGAGCTCGTCGATGAAACGGTCTAGCTTACGCCCAACTTGATAGACCTTCTCAAGTGTTCGGAAAACCGCCTTCTCGTTATACGCCGGAAGACCTTGTGCATTTACGAAGTACATGAGCTGATTGAGGTTTGTTCCTTCCTTTAAAAGCTCGTGATAAATCTTTTCGATCGACGCCCGATCGACATCGATTTTCTCAACATTCCCTTTGAGCAGTACGCGACGAGCATACGAACTGACAGTCATATCAAGGGAATCAGCATTGCTTTCAATTTTCTTTTTTTCTTCCGGCGAGACCCGGACGTGAATGTCATCGGTTCGGAATTTCTGGTCAGCGATTTCCGCAAAACTAAAATCGATATCGAGATCGTCAGCATTGCACAAAACGAGGCGTATGAGTTCCGCCTCGCTCATCTCATGTCGCTTTGCGATTGCGGTGATGGCTTTCTTCTCTTCATCGGAAAGAGACGCCTTGACGGTGTGTGGGCGGAGCCTGCTCATGATTCCTCCGGAAAACGAATCAGCGATCGGAGAGGCCTCCGATCAAAACCTGCTATGCGATTCGCTTTCCTTTTGATGAGGAACGGCTGGCGTCGTTCCAAAAGTGAAGAATCGACTTCGCGATTCTTTATCGCGAAGTTTCAACTTCACAACAACCTTATCGCCGTAGCAGGCGATAAGCAAGGTCTGTGGCGTGGTGTTTTTGGGGTCCGGATGGACCCACAAAAACACCACCCACAGTCATCTTGCAATCGCCTGCTACGGCGATTGGGCGGAGCGTAGCGTAGACACGAAATGAGAGGCCTCGTTTCGAGCGAAAGGCTTCGCGGTGTCGTAGTGTCAGCGAAGACCGTGAGCGGAAGCGAATTTTTAACGCGAAGGATGCTGAGTGTTAGAGATTCGCTGTAGCGAGAGCGGAGCGGTAATGCGAATGCGAGGGATGCCGAGTGTTTGCATTACCGCGCAGCGGAATCCGGGCGAGGGCTGGAGCAAGTTGATGGAAGACCTTACCGATTTGCGGAAGGTTTTGCCCGAAGCATCCGACACCGCCGGATTCTTTTGGAACGGTCTCTCGTTTGATTGCTTTCCTATCGTTTGCTCCCAGACTGGGCGTCTAAAAAAGGCGGCCGAACCGGCCGCCCACAAATAAATAAACATTTACCGAATGTAAGAGGAGAGGAACATATGTCCATTATTCCCAGTGACCGGCAACATCGACGACCCAATGCTGCCCCGTAGCCTTCTGTTCATAATGTCCCTGGTCCTCAGAAGTGGTATACGAATCATTGATTGCAGAACCGCCGTTAGGATGCTGTGCATCGCCAAAAGTAGCGTGAGCGTGAGCGTCCATTTCGGCTGCAGATCCAAATGCCGCGTGGCATGCACTGCAGATCCAACGTTCATGGCGCGTATAAACCACATTCGGCACCCAGACCTGGCTGTAATCTGTCTCCCAGTGGCCTTGCTCGGCAACCCACTTCTTCTGGCTGCCGCCGTTGGAAGAGGAATTGTTGCTGCCGGAACTCTGCGAATTGCCGGAATTCTGCTTGGACTGGGAGGAATCGCCCTTGTTGTCCGACTTCGAGGAATCGGAAGACTTGTTATCCTCCTTCTTGGAGTCATCGGACTTCTGGTCCTTGCCGTCGGATTCTTTCTTCTCCTCGGTCTTGGCTCCAGAGGTTTGCGTCGCCTTTTCTTCGCTTGGCTTCTTTTTGTCTTTATTCTTTACCGCTGTGGCGGCCCTTTCCGTAGAGCCGCTTCCTTGCTTTGCAACGCTGGCACATCCAAGTTGAGGTGCCGAAAGGCACACCAGAAGCGCAACGATAATAGCCCTTGTTCTCACACCGATCTCCCTGCCCATGAAACCGGGCGTTGGACACCAGCCGATATCCAACGCCCGGCTCGCTTTTACATCTGCTCGCGGCGCTTCTTTTGATCGAGGAAGACGCCGGCTGCCACGAGGACGGTACCGCCGATGGCGAACGTCTCGCCGATGAGTCCCGCGCGGTCACCGGTCTGGGCGAGGCTGCCGGGCTGGGCGGTATCCGTGCCGGCGAGGTGCTTCGGGGTGTATGCCGCCTGCTGCTTTGCCACCTCCTCTGCCTCCTGTCGTGCGATCTCATCGGAAAGCTTCTGCTCCGCCGCGATGCGGTCGGACTTCGCCTACTCGTAGGCGGCGAGTGCCGCATCGTAGCCGGCCTGGAGCCCGTCCACCGCGGCCTGCTTCTCGTCCAGGATTGCCTTGGCGGGCGCGACCTTGGCACGTGCCTCGACTGCTGCGGCGAAAAGCGCGTTGAGGGCGTCATCCGCGTTCACATCATGGCCGGAAGCGATCGCCGCGCCGGCATCGATGGAGTTCAGCTTCGACAACTTGGCGTCTGCCTGTGCCTTCGCCTGTTCGGCGGCGGAGACCAGGGACTCGGCGGCGGCGGTATCCGCCTTCGCGGCATCGAGGGCGGCCTTGGTGTCATTGACGGCCTTTACTGCATCCTGCTCGCGCTGCTGTGCCTCTGCGAGCTTCGCGGCAAGATCGGTGAGGATGTCGAGGTTCGACTGTGCGTCCTCGAGATCGGTCTGGGAGCCGGTAAGCCTGTCGGCGGCAACGCCGGTGTCGGCCTTTGCGGCATCGACGGCACGCTGGGCATCCGCGAGGGCGCGTGCGGTGCCGTCCGCCTTTTGCTTGGCGGCTGCGAGGACTGCCGCCTTCTCGGCTTGGTCGGCTGCCGCCGCGTCGTGAACGCTCTTTGCTGTATCGACCGCCTTCTTGGCGTCGGCGATGTCCTGGAAGAACTTCGCGAGGTCGGCGTTCGCATCGTCCACGCCCTGCTGCTTAGCAGCGGTGTCCGCCTTGGCGGAATCCAACTTAGACTGTGCGGTCGTTACGGCTGCGTTGGCAGCATCAAAGGCGACCTGCTTCTGCTGGACGGTCGACTTTGCCGTATCGACTGCCGCGTTGGCGGCATCGAGGTCCGATTTCGCCGCATCAAGCTCGGTCTGGGCATCCGTGACGCCCTGTTGCTTGGATGCGACATCAGCATTGGCGGCATCGACGGCACGCTGGGCATCGGCAACACCCTGCTTTGCGGCATCGACATCTGCCTGTGCGGAATCCGCTGCGTCCTGCTTCTGCTGGACGGTTTCAGCGGCGTCGGTGGCTGCCTGCTGCTTGGCTGCGAGATCGGCCTTGGCTGCGTCGAGTGCGCTCTTGGCGTTCTTCAGGCCGTTGATGTAGGAGGTCAGCTTCTGCTCGTACTCGTCGACGGAGATGGCTCCGGTATTCCAGCCCGAACCGGCCCAACCGCCGTATTGCAGCGTGAGCGAGAACGTCAAACGGGTGTCATCGTTCAGACCGCATCCCATGACAGCATAGTCAGGGTTGATGATGTTCATGTAATGACCGATACGGTAGTAATCGAACTTGTCCTGGTTGGCGTACCAGAAGTCGTAGGCGTCCTTTCCGGAAAGATTCGTCGCACCAAGGGATGCTGCAGTCTTGTCAAACAGATCCTTTTCCTGATAGATCCAGGCCTTGCAGGGGTCGCGATAGCTCCAGGCAAGGTTTTCACCGACATCGAACTGCTGGGCATGCTCTACATTTTTCGTCGAATAGTTTGCATCTGCAATCGCTGCCGCAATGAGCTTATAGCTTACCTCAAGCTCGGAAAGGCCGACGGACTTACGGTAGGCGTTCACGTTCTTCATGACCGTGATGGACGAAAGCATGTTTTCAAGGCCCGTTGCGTCGAGACTGTTTCCGATCTCGGTGTAGTCTTTGTACGTGCAGTTCTGGATGATCTCGATGGCTGAATCGGCACCCATGGCCTTGAAGAAACCGATGGCTCCCTGCTTGAGCTGCGCGTCTGCGAGATCCACCTTCGTTTGTGCCTCGTCGACCTTCTGCTGCGCGGCGGTCACGGCGGCGTCTGCGGTATCCTTTGCGGCCTTGGCGTTCGCGAGCTCTACGTCGGCGGCTGCCTTGGCGGACTCGGCGTCCTTGACAGCCTGCTTCGCTGCATCCAGCTTGGAGATGGCGTCGACGTTCGCCTGCTTGGCGGCATCGAGGTCGGCGTTCGCGGCATCGAGTGCGGACTGGGCGGCGTTCACACCGGATTCGGCATCGGCCGCGGCCTGCTGCTTTACGGAGAGGGACGCCTGGGCATCATTCAGCTCGGTCTGCGCCGTTGCTGCAGCGGACTGCGCCTGCTCGAGCTCGGACTCGCACTGGGACTGTGCCGCTCGTGCGGCGGCGAGGGCTGCCTCCGCGTCCGCGACTTTCTGTTTTGCCGCATCGTACTCCGGACCGCTGGCGCCTGCCTCCGCTGCGGCGAGGTCTGCTTTCGCCTTCTCGTAGGCGGCGCTGGCGGCTGCGGCCTTCGCATCCGCCGCGTCCTTGTTCTGCTGGGCTGCGGCGAGGACGGCATCGGCGGAATCCTTTGCAGACTGGGCCGCAACCAGCTTGGACTGGGCATCGGCAAGCGTCGCGTTGGCGTTGTCCAGTTCGGCCTGTGCCCTGTCCACGGCAGCCTGGGCGTCGCGCACGGCCTGCTCGGCGGCACTGATTGCCTCCGGGGTGGCGCCTACGGCATCGGCCTTGGCTTTATCGAGGGCATCCTTGGCATCCTGGGCAGCCTTGAGGGCGGACTGGTACGCTTCGTCCTTCTCGGATGCATCCGCCTTGGCGTCTGCGAGACCCGCCTTCGCCTGCTCGAGGTCCTTGCCGGCGGCATCGGCGGCGTCCTTGCCCTCCGCGACCTGACGGGCGTACTCGTCCATCGCCGCTCGGTCGGCTGCCGTGCCGGCGCTGACTGCCGAATCGTAGGATGCCTTGGCCTGGTCGCGGGCGGAAGCCGCCTCGTTGTAGGGACCGGCGGCCTCATCGTAGGATGCCTTGGCGGCGTCCTCCTTCGCCTTCGCCTCGTCGACCGCCTTCTGCAGGTCCGCGATGGTCTGTGCGGCGGATTTCGCGCCGGTACCGGATGCCGCGCCGGCGTGGGCGGCGATCGGCGACATCACGGCGGGGTGCTGCGTGGTCCCGTCACCGGTCTGGGCGAATGCCGTGAACGGTGAGATGAGGCTCGATCCGGTCATGGCGGCCATGGTCGCCGCGGTGACGGTCAGACGCGCGATCCCCTTCGGGGCGTGAATCTTTTTGTTTGGCAGTGCGGCGAAGTGATCGCCGCCGGCAGCGAAATGCTTTCCCTGAGTCATTGCTATTCCATTCCTTTTCCGTGCCCTATCCGACTGGGCATCAGAGTGCTTTCCAATAGAGATAATTATGCGCCTTAACTGGGATTGTTGTATATAGTCCGTTGGCTTTTATACAACAATCCATGACTCTTTTTGTCATGGATATCTCGCCGCTACAACGATCCTTTGGTCTGCGCTGCAAAGAATTAAGATCAAAGTCTGGTTACTCTCAAGTACAATTTGCGAATCGCATCGGCATGGACAGGTCTTACTACGCCTCGATAGAGGTCGGACGAAGAAATGTCAGTCTTTCTAACCTCTGTAAAATTGCTAACGGATTCGACATGACAATCGCTGCACTCATGACTGGTGTGACTGAGAAAACGGATTAGTCCATCAATCAATCAGCGAACGCAGTGAGCGAATCAATCGACGGCACAGCCGGCGGCAAGGTCACGGCACGTGACCGCGCAGCGAGCTTCGCGAGCGAAGGGGGACAGCATCGCTGTCCCTATTCTTTATCGGCGGCGTAGCCGGCGGCAAGGACACGGTACGTGGCCGCGCAGCGAGCTTCGCGAGCGAAGAGGACGGCATCGCCGTCCCTATATCTTTATAGTATATTTCTCTATTAATTGGTTTCACCAAAATGGGTATTGCGCAAGCTTCTGAACAGGCGTTTTTATCAAAAACTCAAAGCAGCCGAATCATCAAAATGGTGAAATTTTTTACCCAAATTGAGGAAGCGCTTCACCAAAATGGAACCGACTAACGGCTGTTGAAAACTTTTTATCCCCAAAATGGTGATTTCCTGTTTTCAGTGGAAAACTCGGTAAGTTAAATTATTTACTTACCAGATTTACAAACAAAAGCAGTTCTTAACCCTAAAACCAGAACAGGTCAGAAGCAAAATTAACTCCTGACCTGCGATTTTTCTGGTGCCCCCGGGCGGATTCGAACCGTCGACACCCGCTTTAGGAGAGCGGTGCTCTATCCCCTGAGCTACGGAGGCATGTTGTATTAGTGTAGCAGATTTACGCCGCTGTAATGCAGCGTATACCCACTCTTCGAAGTTGCGGTGGAACAGCCCTCCGGAAAGTGCGTCCCACTATCCAGGCAAATTCTGGGTCAGACTTTCCCCATGAGACCTCGCTGGGAAACAGTGACCCAGAATTTCGGCTCGAAACGGGACACGGTTTCCCAAACGACCCCGTTCCGGAAACTACATCCCGGAATCGACGCTCGAACTGGGATGCACTTTCCCGATCGAGCCACATGGGAGACTGCGCCCCACTTTGAGGGGGCGCTCTTTAATGACTAGTTGCCTTTGTGGAAGAGGTTTTTGATAACGGAGGGGATGCTCTTGGCGCCCTTGGCCGTCACATCGATAAAGTCGGGCGAACGCACGAGCTTATTCTCGTCGACGTACTTGCGGACCGCGCGAAGCGTCTCTTTGTCGTCGCGCGTCGAAAACGTAAAGTGACCGTTGTCCTTGGTGAAGATGGCAAAACGCGTAATCTTCTTGGTGCCGCGCAAAACCTCGGCGGCAATATAGTCGACCTCGTCCCACGGGATTTGAATATAATCCTCGGGATTGCGCTCGTTATAGTACTCAAACGCCTTATTGCCCACCATCACGTTACCGTGGCTGGTAAGCCCCATCAGGCAGGTTGCCGGCGTTGCCAGATCGACCGTGCTGTTCTGAGATTGCGCCATACGCGCCTCGCCCTCCAATAAAAACAATCGGACCGCATCCAGTGTACCCACCGGGTGCGGTCCGTTTCAATGGCTCAAAAGCCCTTACCTAGCAACTCTCGGTCTTAAGCCGAAGCGTGCTTACATGAAGCCGCAGAAGCGACCGATGATGCCGACGGCGAAGAGAGCCAGGATGATGACGATCGGGCTGACCTTCTTCTTGAGGAGCTTGCAGACCAGCAGGGTCAGGCACACGGCGGCAAGGCCGGGGATGAGCTGATCGAGGTTACCCTGGAGCGTGGTGACCTTCATCTGATCAAGGGCGGTAGCACCGACGGAGTTGTACATCGTCAGCGCTTCCTTGATACCCTCGGAACCGGAAGGCAGGCTAGCCCAGTCGATAAAGGCGCCAGCAGACTGCTTGACCGTGGAGACGATCGGGGTGAAGGAAATGGACACCCAGCGCTCGACCAGGGCGCCGATGATGAACATACCCAGGATGGAAGCGCCCTCGGTGACCTTGCCCATCAGACCGCCGGAGAGGTCCTTGGCGATAGAGGAGCCGACCTTGTAGCCAAACTCCTGTGTGTACCACAGGAAAGCGTAACGGATGATGTTCCACGCGAAGAAGAACAGCAACGGACCGACGATGCTGCCGGACATGGCCAGGGAAGCGCCCAGAGCGCCCAGAATCGGGCGAAGGGTGAACCAGAAGACGGGGTCACCGACGCCGGCGAGCGGGCCCATCATACCGACCTTGACGCCCTGGATGGCGACGTCATCGATCGGAGCACCGTTGGCGCGCTCCTCCTCGAGGGCGAGGGTAACGCCAATGACGGGGGCGGAAACATAGGGGTGGGTGTTATAGAACTCCAGGTGGCGCTTAAGCGCGGCAATCTGGTCATCCTTGCTGGTGTAGAGCTTCTTGATCGCAGGGATCATTGCGAAGCACCAGCCGCCGTTCTGCATACGCTCGTAGTTCCACGAGCCCTGAAGGAACTGATGACGGAAGCAAACCTTCTTACGGTCAGCCTTGGTGAGCTGAATCTTGTTCTCTGCCATATGTATCACTCCCCTCCTACTCGTAATCGTTCAGAATGTCGCCGAGCGGGTCGCCGGAGCCACCGCCCGTGCCGCCACCCTGCTTGGCCAGATCCTTAAGGCCAAGGTAGATGAGGGCAAGGGAGATGCCGATGAGGCCAAGGGCGATCAGCGTGAGCTGAGGGATGGCAGCAAGGACAAAGCCGAGGATGAAGAACGGCCAGGTCTCCTTGGTGGCCATCATGTTGATGACCATGGCGTAACCGACGGAAGCGACCATGCCGCCGCCGACGGCCATGCCGCCGGACAGCCAGTCGGGCATAGCGTTAAGCGCGTTGGTAACAGCCTCGGCCGGGATAACGCACAGAAGTACTGCCGGGATGGCGATACGAAGGCCCTGCATGAGGATGGCAGCGTACTGCCAGCGCTCGATGCCGGAGAAGTCGCCCTTCTCGGCGCAACCGTCCATGGCGTGAGCGATAGCGGTAGCAATGGTACGGCAGATCATGGTCAGGAACAGACCAGCGACCGACAGCGGGACGGCGACGGCGATGGCCGCGGTAACGGCCTTGGCCGAATCAGTGGCGCCGCCGTTGAGGGCGAGCACCATGATGATCGAAGAAGCGACCGAGGCCAGAGCGGCGTCAGGCGCGACGGCGGCGCCGACGTTAGCCCAGCCAAGGGCCATCATCTGGAGCGAACCGCCCAGGAGGATGCCCTCCTGAAGGTGACCGGTTACGAGACCGATAAGCGTGCATGCCACGAGCGGCTGATGGAACTGGAACTCATCCAGAATGCCTTCCATACCGGCAAGCAACGCGACAATCGCAACAAGCAGAATAGTGATTGCAGACATGTATCGGACCCTCCTTTACTATGCTTGAGCGGCCAGTTCGGCCTTAGCTTTCTTCAACATGGCGTCGAGATCCTCGGAGGCATCCGAAGGAACCTTGCGGACCTCGAACTTGACGCCCTTGGCCTTGAGGGCCTCGAGGGTCTTAACGTCGTCATCGCCCATAGCGACGGCGTTGGTGACGACGACCTTGCCCTTGGAGTGAGCCATGGAACCGATGTTGACTTCCTTGATGTCGACGCCGGCCTCGATGGCCTTGAGCAGATCCTGCGGGTTCTCGAAGAGCAGCATGGCCTTGGTGTCACCAAAACGCGTGTCCTTGACGACCTCGGCCATCTTCTTGATAGGCACGACGTTGGCATGGACTCCCGGAGGGGCAGCCTGCTCGATCATGGTCTTGCGGAGCTCGTCGTGAGCAACGCCGTCGGAAACCACGATGATGCGGTTGGGGTTGATCTGCTTGGTCCACGTGGTGGCCACCTGACCATGCAGCAGACGGGTGTCGATACGGACGTGGGCAATCTTGATGTGCCCGTCGCCGATGACCGTTCCCGGAGGGATGGCGCCTGCAGGAGCAGCGGCGGCCGTAGCCGGCTTCTTCTCCTCGGGCTCCAGAGACTCGGGCTTGACGCGCACGCCAGCCTTAGCCTCAGTCACGAGATGTTTTGCGATCGCATGTGCAGTGTTCTTTGCGTCAAAGCGCTGCGAATATGCCTCGATGAGCATAGGCAGGTTGACACCGGTGACGATAGCCCAGGAATCATGGCCCTCGATGAGACCGCTGATCTGGTTGAAGGGCGTGCCGCCCCACAGATCAACGAGGAAGAGCACCTGCTCCTGGTCCTCGAAGGAAGCGATTGCCTCCTCGACCTTGGCTCGGAAGTCGTCGGGGCCCATGCTCGGCTCGAGCGAGACCACGGCTACAGACGGCTGATCGCCAAAGACCATCGAGCCCGTCTGCTTGATTCCAGCCGCCAAGTCACCATGGCTAGCAAGAACAATACTTACCATCACATAACCTCCTTTTTGTCTACGTAATTCCTACACGACAGTTATGGAGTATAGCTGCAAATACAGCAGAATTGTTTGAAAAACTGCAAAAGGTAGCATTATTTGTTTAAACGTCTAGTTTTGTTACAAGCTGATTACATTCCAGTATTTTGGCTGATTTGCTGCTGAGGATTGATAGCTGATCTATTTACATGACCGAATTGAGCACGCTGTTCATTATTGCCGGTTTTAAACAGACACAAATGTGCTCGGGTTGAGGCTATTTCGTTTAAACAGATGGTGCTTGACTAATGGTAAGAAATATGCTCTAGCAAAGTAGTCGTTAGGGACGTTCTTTAATGACTAGTCGTTTAAGAACGTCCCCAACGACTTAGTTAGGCGATGTGGAGGGGGTTGGCGGCGTCGACGGCGTCGGGGGCATCGGATAGGCCGTCGGGGACAGCGTCTGTCGGGTCCTCGTCGGGGGTCTCGATCTGCTTGATCATGACCTCCTGGCCCTGCAGCAGATAGGTCTCGCCGCTACCGCAATGGGGGCAGGTCTTGCCGTGCTCGACCGTCGCGTAGTCGCAGCCGCACGCCTCGCAATGCGTCACGGCCTCGACAGGCTCCATGATAAGCTCCGCGCCCTGCGTGATAGGCTTTTTATCTGCCGCCCAGCGCCAAGCATCAAGCAGCAGATCGGGAACGACGCCCGAGACCTCGCCCAGGAGCAGCGTCACGCTCGAAACGCGACTCACGCCATTGGCGCGCGCCACATTCTCGACATCACGAATGATGTGGTAAACAATCCCGAGCTCGTGCACTTTTAATTCCTTCCGCCGTTCCCGTTATGACTACTTACTTGCGACCGAATTTGATCTTGATGGCGCGCTTGAGTGCGTACTTGCCCAGGCTGGGAAGCTTTTGCTCGTATTTGACCATCGTTGAGCACTCGGGGCGGTCGCGATCCAGATGGATGGCGTCAAACGCGCACTTGGTGGTGCACAGACCGCAGCCGATGCACTTGTTGGGGTCGACGATCGAGGCGCCGCAGCCCAGGCAGCGAGCGGTCTCGGCGCGCACCTGTTCCTCGGTAAAGGTCTCGACGTACTCGCTAAACGGCGCGGCCTTCTCGCGTTCGCGGTCCACATGCGCAACCTCGCGGCTCGCGTTGTCGTAGCTCTCGATCACGACGTCGTCACGGTCAAGCGCGGTGTAGCGGCGCTGGTTGCGGCCGATGGTGAGCGTGGAGCCCGGCTGCACAAAGCGGTGGATGGACACAGCAGCCTCGTGACCGGCGGCGATGGCGTCGATGGCAAAGCTGGGACCGGTGTAGACATCGCCTCCCACAAAGATGTCGGGCTCGGCGGTCTGGTACGTCTGCGGATCGGCAAGGGCACCCTGGCCGCGGCCGAGCTCCACCTTGGAGCCAGCCAGCAGGTCGCCCCACACAATGGACTGGCCAATCGACATGACGACACGGTCGGCATCGACACGGCGCAAGTCGTTCTCGTCATACTCGGGCGCAAAACGGCCCTCGTCGTCAAAGACACGCGTGCAGCGCTTGAAGGTGATACCGCACACACGACCGGCCTCGTCCAGGTGAATCTCCTTGGGGCCCCAGCCGCAGCTGATGTGAGCGCCATCCTCGATGGCCTCGCGACGCTCCTCCTCGCTGGCAGGCATCTGGGCCTCGCTCTCCAGGCAGAACATCTCAACGTGCTCGGAACCCAGACGGCAGGCGTTGCGCGCGACGTCGATGGCCACGTTGCCGCCGCCCACCACGATGGTGCGCCCGGGCAGCGCGTCGATCTTGCCGCTGTTGACCTCGCGCAAAAAGTCGACGGCCACGGTCACGTCCTCGGCATCCTCGCCCGGAATACCGGCAAGGCGGCCACCCTGGCAGCCAATGGCCACGTAAAAGGCCTTAAAGCCCTGCGCGCGAAGCTCGTCGAGCGTCACATCGCGACCGACCTCCACGCCATAGCGGAACTCGGCGCCCATCAGGCGAATGACCTCGACCTCGGCCTCGATAACGTCCTTCTGCAGCTTAAAGCTCGGAATGCCATAGGTGAGCATGCCGCCCGGGCGCTCGTTCTTCTCGAACACGACGGGCTTGTAGCCCTTCTCGGCCAGGTAGAAAGCGCAGGACAGGCCGGCCGGACCGGCGCCGATGATGGCGATCTTCTGGTCGAAGCCGCCGGCACGCGTCGGGGTCACCACAGGCGGGACATAGCGAGTCGCGGCATCCAGATCGCGCTGGGCGATAAACTTCTTGACCTCGTCGATAGCCACGGCCTCGTCCACGCGACCGCGGGTGCAGGCATCCTCACAGCGGCGGTTGCACACACGGCCGCAGATAGCGGGCAACGGGTTCTCGCGCTTGATGAGCGCCAACGCCTCGTCATAGCGGCCCTGCGCCGCGAGCTTCAAATAGCCCTGAACGGCAACGTGCGCGGGGCAGGCCGTCTTGCAGGGAGCGGTGCCGGACTCATGCGTCTCGATACGGTTGTCGTTGCGGTAGTTGGGCGACCACTTGGTGTGGTCCCACTTGGTGGCATCGGGCAGCTCCTGGCGCGGATACTCGGGCACCTGTCCGCCAGCCTTTTTGCTACAGAGCTTCTGGCCCAGTTTGGCGGCGCCGGCCGGACACACCTCAACGCAGCGACCGCAGGCCACGCACTTGTCCTTCTCGACCTTGGCGACGTAGGCCGAGCGCGACAGGTTGGGCGTGTTGAACAGCTGCGAAGTGCGCAGGGCGTAGCACACGTTGACGTTGCAGTTGCAGATGGCGAAGATTTTGTTCTCACCGTCGATGTTGGTGATCTGGTGCACAAAGCCGTTGTCCTCGGCCTGGCGCAGGATGTCGTAGACCTCCTCGCGCGTCACATAATGGCCGCGGTCGGTCTCGACCACGTAGTCGGCCATATCGCCCACGGCGATGCACCAATCGGCCGGGTCGTCGGCGCAGCCCTCTCCCATCACGCGACGGCTCGCGCGGCAGCTGCAGGTGCTAGCGGCATACTTACCTTCGTATTTGTCGAGCCAATGCTCGATATGCTCGATCGGCACCGAGGTGCTCGCAGCATCGATGGCCTTCTCGACCGGAATGACATGCATGCCGATGCCGGCACCGCCGGGCGGCACCATCGGCGTGGCCTTGGACAGCGGTCCCTTGGACGCCTGCTCAAAGAACTTGGCATAGACCGGATGCTCCTCGAGCTGGCTCACGCGCATGTTGAGGAACTCGGCGGAACCCGGCACCAGCATGGGCAGCACCCACTGCTTGGCGCGCTCGGGGTTTTCCCAGTTGTACTCGAGCAGACCCGTGTAGCTCATGTCGTCGAGCATTTTTTCGATATCGGCCTCGGGCATGCCGGTGAGCTTGACCATCTCGGGCAGCGTATAGGGACGGCGCATCTTCATCTTGCAGAGCACTTCGGCCTGCTCGTCGGTTGCGGCCTCGGCAAACGACCAGTACTCGTAGCCCAGCAGCTCGTCGCGGTGCAGCAGGCGGTTGGTGCAGTGCTCACACAGTTTGACGATGGCCTCGCGCGGATGCTCCGGTATCGGCGGCACGAACTCCGCGCCGATATCGGGCTCGGTATAGCTAATCCCCGGTCCGCTGAGAATCATAGTCGTCCCTTCTCTTGCCACAGCCCGGCGAGACCGCGGCGCCCCTCTTTGTACGGGTTCGACATGCCCCCATGCCGTTCACCCGCTATTGTTGACATTGTGTCAAAAACAGTATTGACGAACCGTCAACAATATTCAAGACTGTTAGGCGAACGGTCAGGCAAAAGAGGATGAAAGGCGGCAAAACATGGGCAACAACGCAGCAGATATCTCTGTGGTCGATGCCGTCCCCGCATCCGATAGCGCGGCAAAACGCCTGACGGGCGACGAGCGCCGTCGCGAGATCCTCGCCGCTGTGCGCGCCGTGAGCGCCGAGCTTGGTGTGTCCCATCTTTCGGTATCGGCCGTGACCAAGCGGGCTGGCTGCGCGCGTTCGCTGTTCTACCACTACTTTGCCGATATGGATGCCGCCGTCACCGCCGTTATGGACGAGGCAATCGACGGCTTTATCGCCGAGCTCGAGCAGTGGAACGCCAGCCGCACGGTTGGCGACATCGAAGGCGCACTCGACACCGTTGCTCCGCTCTTTAAGCGCCTGGTCGTGAGCGGCCACGAGTTGCCGAGCACGCTCACCTCGAGCAGCGGCGCGCTCTACGGCGGCTTTTTGCACAACGTGGTCCAGCGCGTGGCGCAGTATATCTGCGATACCACCGTGGTGGATTTTGTCGCCCATCACGAGCTACGCATCGACCATGTCTACGAGACGTTCTACACCCTCATCATGGGGCTGCTGATGTATATCCGCACGCACCCCGATGTGCCCGACGAGACAGTCAAGGAAATCATCGCCTCGACGCTCCATATCGAGGGCTATACCGCCAAGTATCAGGAGCGCAAGCCCCAGAACTGACGACATTTGGCCAAACTGCCCGCGATCAGAAGAGGGGCCGCGGGCTTGTGAAAGGAGAGCAGCATGCTGTTCGATGTTTAGGGTAGCAATACCCTTATCCACTGGGCCGGCTGGGCCATGGTCTTTATTGGCCTGATCGTGCTCAACGAGGTCGGCCGCCGCACCAAGCTGGGCGCGGCCATCATCTTTGGCGTGGCTCCGCTGGCCATGACCATCTACTGCGTCGCTATCGCCATCGGCGTCTCACAGGGTGCCGAGTGGGCGCTCACCAACCCCACCCATGTGTACCAGAACAGCTGGTTCCACTACGCCAAGGTATACGCGGCGCTGGCCGGTTGCTGGGGCTTCATTGCCATTAAGTACCAGTGGGGCAAGATCGGCAAGGCGCATTGGTTCCGCGCGTGGCCGTTTGTGATCGTCGCCATCAACATCATGATCGCCGTCGTGTCCGACTTTGAGAGCGCCTATCACTTCTTTGTCCTGGGCGAGTCCACCTGGGTCACCTCCGAGGGCGCCACGCAGCTCGCCGGCTGGAACAACGTGTTCAACGGCATCGCCGGTATCATCAACATCTTCTGCATGACCGGTTGGTGGAGTGTCTACGCCTCTGAGGACAAGACCGACATGCTGTGGCCCGACATGACCTGGGTCTACATCATCGCCTACGATATCTGGAACTTCTGCTACACCTACAACTGCTTGCCCACCCACTCCTGGTTCTGCGGCTTTGCACTGCTGCTGGCGCCCACCGTCGCCGCCTTTATCTGGAACAAGGGCGGCTGGATCCAGAACCGTGCCTTTACGCTGGCTATTTGGTGCATGTTTGCCCAGGTATTCCCGTACTTCCAGGAGGAGTCCATCTTTGTGACCCACTCCACGCTCGACCCCGGCGCCGCTACCGCGGTCTCGATCGCCGCGCTGGTCGCCAACGTCGCCGCGATCATCTACATCGTCTACCGTGCCAAGAAGCTCGGCCGCAATCCCTACAAGCAGGACGTCTTTGAGGGCACCAGCGATTGGGAGAAGGCTACCGCTCGCCGCGCCAAGGTTGATTACGCGCACGCCGAGTAACGCGCTCGCTGCCGTCCGCATTTGGATGTAGGCGCGTCTCTTTGGCTCCGTAATCTCGCGTTATGCGCAGCCCCCGGAAAGCAATTCGTTTGCTTTCCGGGGGCTTTTTGCTGTCGCGCGTGCATTCATGCACATATTCACAATGTATCGCGCAGATAAAATCGAATTTCCGACTGCACGCCAGCTCTATGTGACCTTAATTTTGGGTACATTGTTGTCCCGATATTGAGCTTGGGGGATATATGGAAAATGAGACGAGGGGCCAAGAGGACGCGGCCCAAGATGCAGCGGCGTGCGCCGAGGCCTTGGAGAGCCTAGACCGGTTTTCGCTGGACGAAGTTGCGTTTGACGAAACGTTTATCGACGCGCAGGACGAAGCGCGCGAAGACGATTCGGGCGACGGTGAACAAGATGCAAACTGCGATGCCGATACCGAAGCAAGTGGCGAGGCAAGTGATGTCGACGCCGAAGCCGCCGGTAACGCCCGCAGCGATAGCGCCGACTCGGATGGCACCATCCCCGATGATGCCGCGACCGAAGATGAGGGGAGCGTCAACGCTGAGGATGCGACGTCCCATTCCGAATCCAAGGCCAACGACCAGCCGAGTACGGATTCCACCGAAGAAACCATGTTGTTCGGCAACGTGCCCGGCGACGAATCGCTCACCCGTGAGCTTCCCGGCCTGGGTTCCGCGCCGGTCGTGGACGAGACCATCGCTATGGGCGGTATTCCCCTGCCCTCCGTTCCCTCGGCACACGAAGCCAAGGTCCGCCATCGCAAGATGTCGCCCAAGCGCCGCAACCTGATGGTGGCAGGCGTTGTTGCCGTCGCGCTCATCGCCGGCGGCGCGGGCTATGCGGCTTGGAACGGATACCAGCAAGAGCAGGCCGCCGTGGTTGCCGCAAACGCCCATACCATGATGTCGGTGCAAATTGGTGTACATGCCGCGGGGCTCGACTGCTCCACCGGCTCAAAGATCCCCGTGCAGGTGAGTGGCCAGGATTCTGACGGAACCTCCGTGAGCGAAACACTCTACGTTGACGAGCGCGGTCACGGCATCAAGCTGCTGCCCGGTGACTATACGCTCTCCATTGCCGCCTCCCCCATCGCGTCCGACGGCACCGTCTATACCGTGCCGACCACCAAGGCACAGGTCACGATCAAGAGCGACGGACAGGACCTAAGCAGCCAGGCCGCCTTTAAACTCAAGGTGCCTTCGGCCGACACGGTAACCAACGACCAGATCGACGCCGCCGCCAAGTATGCCGAGGAAGGCGGCGCGAGCTCCGCCGCCACCGCCAAGGTGCTCCAGCAGGCGGCAACCGCGCGGCGCGACGCCGCCGTCAATGCCGTGAGCGCGCAAAAGGCACAGGCAGCCCGTGATGCCGACGCCCGTCACAAGGCAACCGACCTCTACCAGCTCGATATCCCCGTCGAATGGTACGGCAAGGTCGAGACTTGGCAAAATGGCAGCACGCTATGCATCTATCTTGCCGGCGACAGCGATACGCCGATTGTGACGCTCGTCGCGGTGCGCGAGGGCGAGAGCTTTACGCCCGATGAGGGCGATACGGTTTTGGGTGCGGCCAATCTAGGCAACGGTTATACCGTCTACGCCAGCGGCCCCGTCTATCCGTACGTGGTGCCCCAGACCATCAACGGGCGCACGCAGAACCCCGTGTCGACCTATCCCATGGACACAGCCATTGAGCTTGTCGAGCTTACGACCGGCAACCGCTACACCTACAGCCAGATCAAGAGCGTGCTGGTCGGCAAAGACGGCAAGGCCGACGCTGCCACCAAGCTCGAATGCGACTACATCGCCCAGATTCTGCTGCCGAGCATCAAGGCCCAGGACTAGCCGGGCGCATCATGGTACTCCCCAACCGTGATGAAGGGGCCAGGAGGTCCTGGCCCCACAGATCCGTAGATGATTAGGCAAGGAGCCACTTCCATGCGGGCACAGCGTGTACCACACCGTGTTCACATGGAATATCGGCCTGTTCATCCATAGTAACGATTACCGACTCGCCAAGATCAAACTGGGCCATCGAGGCATCGAGGGCTGCAATTTCGCGTTCGCGCGTTTTCTCGCTTGCCATATCCACACTCACCTGAGTCAGGCTATAAGCCTGCATGAGAAGTGCATCCCCAGCCACAAAGTCAACCTCATGGCTTTTATTCTTCTCCTTGACCAGTAGGCGGCAGACCGAACCGACCCGCACCGCAGGAGTCCTTCTTCTGAGCGCATTGAACACCGCAGTCTCGAGCCTCTGGCCCTGGTCCAATGCCGATGCGGGAGAGAATGCTCCAAACATCGCAGGGTCGACAGCGTAGACCTTAGACGCAGACCGCATGTTATTTGCCAGTGAACGCGTGAACTCCGGCACAGAAAATAACAGGTAGGCGTCCTCATAATACTCAAGTAAATCGCTGAGCGAATTACGACTGACGGGTATCTGCCTGCTCTTGAACTCGTTGTACACCTTGTTCACCGACAGCTCTCGTCCCGAAGATGCCATACACCGCGTCAGAAACAGTGAGGCCAAACGAGGGCTCTTGACGTCGTAACGCTCCACAACGTCCATAGCGACCGTTCGCGACGCATATTCCTGTAGCAGCTGAATCGCGTCTGCGGGCGTCTGCTCAAGTGTCGCGATGAATCCCCCTCGCTCGAGATATCCGACCAGATGGTGTCGGAGCAACGCTGCAGCGCTTGAGGAGAAGGGCGCGTTCGACTCAGGAACGCTCCCCGTCTTATATCGGACGTATTCCGAAAAACTCAACGGAAAAAGCTCTCGCACAAGAGAACGGCCCCTGAACTCGCTCTTAAGTTCTGAGGACAGCATCTTAGAAGAAGATCCCGTCACGTAAACGGTCGCCTTCTCCGTATCGACCACGCGTCGCAGAAACGCACCCCATTCGGGTATTTCCTGGATCTCGTCAAAGAAAAGGTAGGCGCCCTCGCCTCGAGCAGCAGGATATAGTGCATAGAATGTATCGAGCACGTCCGCTAGTAGCGATGGCTCATACGGACGCAAGCGCTCATCCTCAAAATTGAAATATAGCATCCGGTCAAGCTCGACGCCTTGGCCCTGAAGCCGCCGCATCTCCTGATACAGGCGATACGTCTTTCCACAACGACGGGCGCCCACAATCACATATACGATGTTGTCGCGCTTTGGCTCCTGCGGGTTGCCCAGATCAAGGTCGCGCTCAAAGACCTGCGGAATCCCCTGTTGCTCAAAGTCCTTTATTTTTTGAGCCACCAAGTCGTTGAATGCCATAATTCTCCAATCTTGCTCTCCTGCTAATCAAGATTATAACGATTCTTGATTGGCAGGAGAGCAAGATTGTGCGTATCTTGATTAATGGATAAGCAAGTTTTCTATTAGTGGCCCCTCCCGGAGGATATCGAGCGGCCGAGGGGGGCAGGCATGAACGCCTCTAGCCGAAAACAAAGTAGCTAAAAAAGCCCCGTCCCAAATGAGCTACTTAACGCCAGGGGTCAGCTTCGAAGAGGGGCTCGCGCTCGGGGCGACGATCGCTATAAGGATCGTAGCCGTCGTCATCCTCGTTCTCGGCACGGATGTAGGGGTCGCGCGGCTTGGGCACAGGCTTGGGTGCAGGCTTGGGTGCGGCCGGCGCGGCGTTGGCGACCGGCGCATTCGTCTTGTTCTTGTCTATCATCTGCATATCTCCTTGCCATGCAATCGTGTTCAACATTATCGATTGTCGCACGAAAAAGGGCGGCGGACCCAATTGGATCCGCCGCCCTTGGCGTTTAGAGACGGCTGGCAGATTTTAAGGCATGTCCCATAAATCTACTCGGCGTCGGGGACCTCGTAGGTAGCAGACGGCGTGTTATCGCACACGACGGTAAAGCCGCCGTCCTTGTCGGCATCGACCGTCACCTGATCGCCCTCGCGCACCGTACCGTCGATGATGGCGGCGGCGATGGCGTCCACGACCTCGCGCTGGACCAGGCGCTTGAGCGGACGGGCACCGAACACGGGGTCCAGGCCACCCACGGCGAGCATCTGCTTGGCCGCCGGGGTGATGGCAAGCGTCATGCGCTCCTTGGCCAGACGCGCGCGGACGTCGGCAAGCTGGATGTCGACGATCTTCTCGATCTGCGCCATGCCGAGCGGATGGAACACCACGATATCGTCGATACGGTTGAGGAACTCGGGGCGGAAGGTCTGAGCCATGGCGGCGTCGACCTGATGGCGCATCTCCTCCTCGTCCTTACCGGACAGATCGGCGATGGCCTTGGAGCCCACGTTAGACGTCATGATGATGATCGTGTTCTTGAAGGACACCTGGCGACCCTGGCCATCGGTCAGACGGCCGTCATCAAGCACCTGCAGCAGCACGTTAAAGACATCCGGATGAGCCTTCTCCATCTCGTCGAGCAAAATCACGGAGTACGGACGACGGCGCACGGCCTCGGTGAGCTGGCCGCCCTCGTCGTAGCCAACGTATCCCGGAGGCGCACCGATCAGACGTTGGACGCTGAACTTCTCCATGTACTCGGACATGTCGATACGCACGAGCGCACGCTCGTCATCGAACAGGCACTCGGCCAGCGCCTTGGCGAGCTCGGTCTTGCCCACGCCGGTGGGGCCCAGGAAGAAGAAGCTGCCGATGGGCTTGTCCGGATCGGAGAGGCCCGCTCGGCTGCGGCGCACAGCTGCGGCGACGGCGGAGACGGCCTCGTCCTGACCGATGACGCGCTTATGCAGCTCACCCTCCAAGCCCTTGAGCTTGTCGAGCTCGCCCTGCATCATCTTGGACACGGGCACGCCGGTCCAGGCGCTCACGACCTCGGCGATCTCATCGGAGGTCACCTGCTCGTTCAGGCCCTCGCCGTCCTGCTGCTTTTGTGCCTCGAGCGCGGCCTCGGAATCCTGAATCTGCTGCTGCAGGCCAGGGATCACGGAGTAGCGCAGCTCGGACGCACGGCCCAGGTCGCCGTTGCGCGTCGCGCGCTCCTCTTCGCTCTTGGCCTCGTCAAGCTGCCCCTTAAGCTCCTGCACGTGGTCGATGGCGTTCTTCTGGTTGAGCCAGCCGGCCTTTTGCACGTTGAGCTTTTCCTGGACCTCGGCGATCTCCTGGCGCAGGGCCTCCAGACGCTCCTTGGAGGCGTCGTCGGTCTCCTTCATGAGCGCCTGTTCCTCGATCTGCAGCTGGGTGAGCTGACGCGTGGTGGCGTCAATCTCGACCGGCATGCTGTCGAGCTCCATGCGCAAGCGGCTTGCCGCCTCATCGACCAGGTCGATGGCCTTGTCGGGCAGGAAGCGGTCGGCGATATAGCGATCGGAGAGGTCGGCAGCTGCCACGAGCGCACTATCGGTGATATGCACGCCGTGGAAGATCTCGTACTTCTCCTTGAGGCCACGCAGGATTGAAATGGTGTCCTCGACGGTAGGCTCGCTGACCATCACGGTCTGGAAACGACGGGCGAGTGCCGCGTCCTTCTCGATGTACTTGCGGTACTCGTCGAGCGTAGTCGCGCCGATTGCGTGCAAGTCGCCACGGGCGAGCGCCGGCTTGAGGATGTTGCCGGCATCCATGGAGCCCTCGGTGGCACCCGCGCCCACGATGGTGTGGAGCTCATCGATGAACAGGATGACCTTGCCTTGCGCCTTTTGCACTTCCTTGAGCACGGCCTTCAAGCGGTCCTCGAACTCGCCGCGATACTTGGCGCCGGCGACCAGCGCGCTCATGTCGAGCTCGATGAGGTCGCGGTCGCGCAGGGTGCTCGGCACGTCGCCGGCCACGATGCGCTGGGCGATACCCTCGACGATGGCCGTCTTGCCGACGCCCGGCTCGCCGATGAGCACGGGGTTGTTCTTGGTGCGGCGGGACAGAACCTGGATGGTACGGCGGATCTCGTCGGTACGACCGATGACCGGGTCGAGCTTGCCGGCGCGGGCCAGATCGCAGATGTTGCGACCGTACTGCTCCAACGCCTCAAACTGCGTCTTGTCCTCGGCAGACGTCACGCGGTCATCGCCGCGCAGTTCCTCGTAGACTTGCTCGATGCGCTCCTTGGTCACGCCGGCGTCACGCAGCACGCGACCCGCCTCACCCTTGTCCTCGGCAAGTGCCATCAGCAGATGCTCGGTCACCACAAAGCTGTCGCCCATCTTGGTGGCCTTTTTCTCGGCCTTCTCGATCACGCGAACGAGCTCGTTGGACAGGCCCATCTGCTGACCCTCGCCCGACACCTTGGGCGCATGGTCGATGGCATCTTGTGTGGAGCGTGCGAGCTGAGCCGGGTCGGCACCGATGCGCTCGATGATCACGGAGATATTGCGCTCGCCGGCACCGAGCAGGGCAGACAGCAGGTGGATCGGCTCCACCGCGCCGGCCTGTGCATCGGCAGCCGTGCTCATGGCGGTCTGCAGCGCCTCGCGCGACGTCATTGCTAGCTTATCGATTCTCATGGAATCACCTCTCTTGGGGCGGCCGCCCTACGGGGCGGCTTCACGTTGTTCGAGAAGTATTGTTGCCAGCTTTACGCGATCTTATACACAAATCTAAGTCTCTATATATAAGATTTTCTGAGTGAATTACGGATAGGGTACTGAGATGTCAGCCCGCCGCTGCCCAGGCGCGCTACCGTCTCGATCTGTAACATCTAGCAGCCATTTTTGATCCTAGATGTTACAGATCGAGACAGACCGAAAACCACCACAAAGAGGACAGGCACCTTTGTGGTGGTCGCGGTCTCTACTCCTTCGCCGAACCCGTACTTCCCGATTCGACGGTCCAGGGCATCTCATCCTCGAACAGCCATGTACGGGCAGACCCACTATCGCGTGCAGTCTGCGGGTCAGGCAAGCAGGTCTGTTTATAGGCATCTTGGATACACTGACCCATAAAATCGTTGAGCTCGCTCTGGTCGCCCTCCATGACATAGGCGACATCGCCGTCCATGATGTAGATGCCCGGACCCTCATTGCCCTCGTAGCCCGGATCGTACGAGACATCACATAACTTTGCGCCGTTTGCAGTGTCCAGCTCGATGGACGAGTGGCATCCGCCAACCATGTCGTTCGCTTTTGCCCAATAGGACGCATATCCGTACCAACGCTTAAATGTTTTGCCCTTGAGTAGCTCGGACGCCCTATCGATCAGGCTTGTATCCGTGGTATAGCGCATGGCCCCAAGCTGAATACGCGGATAATTACTAATACCCAGCACAGCCGGCTGCTCATCAAAATCAACGGTAATGGTCTCGGGCTTGTCGTCGCCGGTCAGAAGTTCGACAGATTGAGTCACAGGCTTGACCACCGGCTCCGTCACCGCAGCAGGTAGAAATGCCATACCGACAGCGCCCGCGCCAACCACAGCGATCGCAAGCGCCAAGACAATCAATCCAATACGGGCAGAACGGCTCACGGCAAAACACCCCACAATGCAAACCTTCGCCACCTGCACTAATGATACCGCCAGCTAACACTATTACCAAAAGAAGCCGCGCGCTCCTCACCACCACAAAGGGGACAGGCACCTTTGTGGTGGTTTTCGACGCTAACGGTCGACCATCTCGCGCAATGAGATTAAACTTGAATTGCTCTCTGAACATATCCATTTCTGCCTATCCTCAACAGATCTTTGTCTCGAGGAGCGCATATGAAGCCGCCTCATTCCACCGGTCGCAACGTCATCGCCATTCTCGCCATACCCATCGTGATGCTCTTCCTTATCGTCATCACGCCCTTTTCCCTTGGTATCACCTCGCCCTTCGATTTATGCGGAATGGTCGACGCCGGCTCGCGTGCCACCTCGCTCTCCTTTATCTGTCGCGGCGTGTTTTACGAAGATGGAATTCCCACCGGAAGTTGGCAGTCAAAGTTGCCACTGCTCGGTCAGATCGACGGATGCTCCCCCTATTTCTGCCTTGGACCTCAGACGCTAAACTATCTAATCGACGACCAGCCACTCGACTTCATCACCCTCGCCTACGACTACGCACCAAACACCGATGAGCGCCACATGAACCAAGTCCTCGACAAGATGCTTGGACAGTGCGGGCTCACCGAGGAGGCCGGTCGAACCATCTATAGCAACCAGAAATTAAAGCGAACAGAACTCCGCCGTGTCGGAAAAATCAAAGGACGAAACGGGGCCGCCTACTGGGATGCCTGGGCAACACGCGACAAGGGCGAATTCGGACACAGCACCTATATGGTCACTGTCTACACCAAAGACGGAATTAAGGACAATGTTGACGATTTCGCGTCATCCAAACTCGGCATCCCCAAAACAACCAAACCCGCCAGCCCAGATGAAATTCTGTAGAGCCGCCCATTAACATGCCGCTCAACGATCACAACAGCATCGAGCTCGTCCCCACCACCACAAAGGTGCCTGCCCCCTTTGTGGTGGTTTTCAACAAAAAGAAGCCGCCCCGATAACAGAGGCGGCATCAAGCAAGTCTATTTATTAGCGTCCCTCAAGACCCAACGAGAACGCAGAAATGTAGCCCGGGGCTTACCCTTTCCCGAACGCGGCCCTCGCGAAGCGCGTGAGCGGGCGGGAAAGGGTAAGCCCCGGGCGGACAATTAAGTGCGCTACTCGGCAGCGGCCTTGAACTTGTTGTAGTTGATCAGGCAGCCGGCCTTGACGATGGCACGCTCCTCTGCCGTCATATCGGCAATGTAGAGCTCAATCTGCTCGACCGCACCATCGGCGCGCACCACGTAGGCGGCGATGTCCTTCAGGTCGCCATCGAGCGCGGCACGGATACCCGGCACAAAGACGTAATCGCCCACCTCAAAGTTGGGCTCGGCCTCCATCTGGAAGGGCACCATGCCCCAGTTCATCACGTTGGAGCGATAGCGCTTGGTGGCGTACTCGTGGACGATGTTGGCCAGGCCGCCAATTACGCGCTGGCAGCTCGCGGCCTGCTCGCGGGCGCTGCCGTCGCCAGGCTTCTTGGCGTAAATCATGGAACCGAACTCGGTCGCCTTGGCATCGGCCGCGACACCCGCGCCGGCCAGCGCCTCAAACACACCGGCAAGCTCGGCATCGAACGCCGCCAGGTCGCCCGCGGACTCGCCGGCAACGCGACGCTTCTCCACAGCGTCGACCTCCTTGGAGCGACCCACGTAGGCCGGGTCGCGGCGGCTCAGCGTAAACTCAGCCAGGCCCAGCGGGTTGGAGCGGAAGGAGCTCGTCTCGCCCGAGGGAATGAGCTCGTCGGTCGTGGTGACCGGGTCCATGATCTTGGAGCAAACCTTGAGCAGGATGTCGTCGCCGAGCGGCTCCATCGCGGGCCACGGCTTGATGTTGGGGCCTTCGACCAGCTCGTCGGCAGGCTCCGCCTTGCCAAAGCCCCAGTACACGCGCTTCTTGTACGGCGCGTCGTCAAAGGTGTACTCGCAGGCCTCGTCCCAAGTGTCCTCGGGCAGGTCGGTCGCCGGCGTCAGGACGCCGCCGTTGGCAGCCGTTGCCGCAATGGAGCGGGCGTCCATCAGGGCCACGGCGCTCAGCTGGCCATTACCCGGCTTGGAACCCTCGCGGTTGGGGAAGTTGCGCGTGGTGTGACGGATCGAAAGGCCGTTGTTGGCGGGCGTGTCGCCGGCGCCGAAGCACGGGCCGCAGAATGCCGTGCGCACGATTGCGCCGGCCTCCATGAGGTCGTAGATGTAGCCGCGGCGTGTAAGTTCGAGCGCCACGGGCTGGCTCGTGGGATAGACCGACAGCGAGAACTCGCCGCAGCCGGTATTGGCGCCCTTGAGCACGCGGGCAGCCTGGACCACGGAGTCATAGTTGCCGCCCGAGCAGCCGGCGATAACGCCCTGCTGCACGTGCAGCTTGCCGTCGACAATCTTGTCGAGCAGGCTAAAGTGCGTCTTGCCCTCGCCGATCTTGGCGGCCTCGAGCTCCACCTCGTGCAGGATGTCCTCGAGGTTCTCGTTGAGCTCGTCGATCTCAAAGCCGTTGGAAGGATGGAACGGCAGTGCGATCATGGGCTTGATGCTCGACAGGTCGACCTCGACGCAACCGTCGTAGTAGGCGACATCGGCGGGCTTGAGCTCGCGATAGTCGTCGCCGCGACCGTGCATGGTCAGGAATGCGTGCGTGTCCTCGTCGGTGGCCCAGATGCTCGACAGGCAGGTGGTCTCGGTGGTCATGACGTCGACGCCGTTGCGGTAATCGGTCGTCATGCTCGCGATGCCCGGGCCCACAAACTCCATGACCTTATTCTTGACGTAGCCCTTGGCAAAGACGGCACGGATGATGGCAAGTGCCACATCGTGCGGGCCAACGCCGGGGCGCGGGGCGCCCGTGAGGTAGATGGCGACTACGCCGGGATAGGCAACGTCGTAAGTGTCGCGCAGCAGTTGCTTTGCCAGCTCGCCGCCGCCCTCGCCCACGGCCATGGTGCCCAGGGCGCCGTAGCGGGTGTGCGAGTCGGAGCCCAGGATCATCTTGCCGCAGCCGGCGAAGTTCTCACGCATGAAGGAGTGGATGACGGCGATGTGCGGCGGGACGAAGATGCCGCCGTACTTCTTGGCAGCCGAGAGGCCAAAGACGTGATCGTCCTCGTTGATGGTGCCGCCCACGGCGCACAGCGAGTTGTGGCAGTTGGTGAGCACGTAAGGCAGCGGGAACTGCTCCATGCCCGAGGCGCGCGCCGTCTGGATGATGCCGACAAAGGTGATGTCGTGGCTCGCCATGGCATCGAAGCGAATCTTGAGCGCCTCGGGGTCACCGGACGTATTGTGTGCCTGGAGGATCGAATACGCGATGGTTCCGCGCTTGGCATCCTCGGGCGTCTTCGTAATGCCGCGCTCGGCAGCCTCGGCCGCAGGCACGACCTCGCTGCCGCCGCGCAGGTAGATGCCGTCCTCGTACAGCTTGACCATACTGTCTCCCACTCTGCCCAAAAGATTTGGGCGCATAGCATACATTCGTTCAATATCGTGCCATAGAACGGTTGCCAGCGGGTTACGAATCTGTACGTTCACTTTATCTCAGTAAAGTAAAGGACGTGCCGGTCGAAGGCCGGAAGATTTTGTGCAAGAGCGTCCCTTTCGACTAGTCATTTAAGAACGTCCCCAATGACTACCCTACCGCATCCGGAGCAAGGCAGCGCCGCAGGTAGAGGACGGACAGCGAGCGACGTCCAGAGCGAACAAGTTGGCATGAAAAAGGCAAGGCATAGACCTTCTGGTCATGCCTTGCCTTTTGAATGACAAATTGTCGCTCTGGACGTCGCGCAGCGTCGGCCGGTCCGCCGGTCGGCAGAACGGCGGAACCTAGAGATCCCCGCCGGCGCCCAGTAGCTTGCGCATGACCTGTTCGGGGTTAACCGAGCCGTCGCGCGGAGCCAGGGCGGTGATCTTCTTCTGCATCTTGTACTCGTGTAGCTCGTCCTCGAGCTGGCGAACGCGGGCGCGGAGCTTCTCGTTCTCGCGCTCGCGCTCCTCGGCACGCTCCTTCATATCGAGGATACGCACCACGCCGGCAAGGTTGATGCCCTCATCGGTCAGCTGGTTGATGAGCTCCAAGCGCTCGATATCGGCACGCGAATACAGACGCGTGTTGCCGCCCGAGCGCTGGGGATTCACCAGGCCCTTGGACTCGTAGACGCGCAGAGTCTGCGGATGCATGCCGGTCAGCTCGGCTGCCACGCTGATCATGTACAGCGGTTTGTTCCTATTGTCCTCGGCCATGCTACCTGACCCCTTTCCGTCTCGTTATCGTCCATCATAAGCCCGCGGGCGTGGGCGTGCGCCGCAACCGCCCTAGTACGTCGCCTTGTAACGATTGACCTTCTCGCGATAGTCGCGCGTGTCGGCCTCGCGCAGCTTGGTCATGGCATCGCGCTCGTCATCGGACAGGTTCGTGGGAACCTGCACCTTGATCTCGACGAGCAGCGCGCCCGTACGGCCACGGTGCTTAACGTCGGTCGCGCCCATCTCTTTAAAGCGGAACTTCTTGCCCGTCTGGGTGCCCGCAGGCACTTTCAAACGAACCGTCGCACCGCCGGGCGTGGGCACGTCCACCGTGCAGCCGAGCGCCGCCTCGTAGACCGAGACCGGTACCTCCATGGTCACGTCGGCGCCTTTGCGCTTAAACAGCGGGTGCTCCTCCACATGTGTGGTCACGACCAGGTCGCCGCGCTCGCCACCGGCAACGCCATACTCGCCGCGACGTTTGTAGCGCAGCTTGCCGCCGTCGACCGCGCCCGCGGGCACCGAGACCGTAATGGTCTGCTGTTCGCCCGTCGAGGGAATGCGGTAGGTGACCTTGTGCGTCACACCGCGAAACGCGTCCTCGGCCGTCACATCGACGGTCAGCGACAGGTCGCCGCCCTTGCGAGCACGGCTGCGGCCCGCGCCCGCACCGGCAGCGCCCGCGGCCCCGGCAAAGCCCGAGCCCCAATCGCTGCCCCAGGCGCCGTTGCCGCTAAAGATGCTGTCGAAGATATCGCCCCAGCCGCTCGCGCCGGCACCGGCGCCGTAGCCACCGCCATACGCGCCGCCCGCGCCCGGCATGCCGCCAAACATGAGCATCTGGTCGTACTCTTTGCGCTTCTTCTCGTCCGAAAGCGTCTCGTAGGCCTCGCTAATCTCCTTAAACTTGGCCTCGTCGCCGCCGGCATCGGGGTGATATTTTTGCGCGAGCTTGCGAAACGCGCTCTTGATCTCTTTGTCGGAGGCGCTCTTGGATACGCCCAGGATGTCATAGAAGGTTTTGCCTGCAGCCATCGTAGCTCCTCTCCTGTTTCATCCGCCGTCCAGCGGACGGCGGCTCATGCTTTCATATGGCACTAGGTCAGAAAGGGCCCCGGGTGTTGCCCCGGGGCCCTTCTCAATTACTCCTCGGTGCTCTCGGCCGTATCGGCCGCAGCATCCTCGGGCGCCGCTTCGGGCTCCGGTGCGGGGCGCTTCTCGCCACCGTAGGTCACCGTCACCATCGCGGAACGCAAAATACGATCCGCCATGCGGTAGCCCTTCTGGTACACGTCGTTGACGGTCTCGTCGTACTGCGATGCGTCCTCGACGCGACCCACAGCCTGGTGCTCGAGCGGATCGAACGCCTCGCCCTTGGGGTCGATGGGCTCAACGCCCTCGTGCGCAAACACGTCGAGCAGCTTGGCATGAACCGCGTCAACGCCATCGACGAACTGCTTAAAGTCGTCGGAAAGCTCTTGGCTGCGGGCATGGTCGATCGCGCGCTCGATATCGTCGATCACCGGCAGCAGCGCGGTGACAAGCTTCTCGGTCGCGCGCTCGCGCTCGGCGATACGCTCATTGGCGGTGCGGCGACGGAAGTTCTCCCAGTCGGCCTGCAGACGGGCGGTACGCTCGGTGGCGTCCTTTGCCTTGTCCTCGGCGGCCTTCTGAGCCTCTGCCGCAGCATCGAGCTCACGGCGCACGTCGGCAAGCTCCTTTTGGGCCTGCTCGAACTTGAGCTTAAAGTCGTTGTCGGCGGCTTCTTCACCGGCGCGGATAGCGGCTTCCACCATCTCGTCCTCGGTCATCGTCGCCTCCTTGTTGGAATCCTCTACCTGGTTCTCGGCAGCCTCGGCGGCCGGGGCCTCGTTGGCCTCGGTATCGTCGACGGCCTCTACGGGAATCTTCACGTCCTTCTCCTCAGAGTCAACGGGGGCGGCGCCAGCGGCGGCCGCCTCCGTGCGAGCTTTACGGGCGGACATGATTATTTGTCCTCGTCGTCCACAACCTCGTAGTCGGCGTCGACAACGTCATCGTCGGCAGGCTGGGCGCCAGCGGCACCGTCGGTCTGCTGCTGAGCGTCGGCGTAGACAACCTGGGCCAGCTCGTAGGCCACGGACTGCAGGGACTCGCCGGCGGCCTTGATAGCCTCGACGTCAGAGCCCTCGAGCGCCTTCTTGGCGTCGGCGATAGCGGCCTCGGCCTTGGACTTCACGTCGGCGGAAACCTTGTCGCCCAGCTCGTTGAGAGTCTGCTCGGTGGAGTAGCACAGGCTGTCGGTCTGGTTGCGGACCTCGACCTCTTCCTTCTGCTTCTTGTCCTCCTCGGCATGAGCCTCGGCGTCCTTGACCATACGATCGACTTCGTCGTCGGACAGAGCGGTGGAACCGGAAATGGTGATCTGCTGCTCCTTGCCGGTGCCCTTGTCCTTAGCGGAGACCTTGACGATGCCGTTGGCGTCGATGTCGAAGGTGACCTCGATCTGCGGCACGCCGCGGCGGGCAGCCGGGATGCCGGTCAGCTGGAACTTACCGAGCGACTTGTTGTCGCGGGCAAGCTCGCGCTCGCCCTGGAGCACGTTGATCTCGACGCTGGTCTGGTTGTCGGCAGCGGTGGAGTAGACCTCGGTCTTGGAGGTCGGGATCGTGGTGTTGCGGTCGATCATCTTGGTCATGATGCCGCCCATGGTCTCGACGCCCAGCGACAGCGGGGTAACGTCGAGCAGCAGGATGCCCTCGACGTCGCCGGTGAGCACGCCGCCCTGGACGGCAGCGCCGTCGGCAACGACCTCGTCGGGGTTCACGGACATGTTGGGCTGCTTGCCGGTCATGGTCTTGACCAGATCCTGGACGGCGGGCATACGGGTGGAGCCGCCGACGAGGATGACCTCGGTCAGATCGGAGAGCTTAAGCTTGGCGTCGCGCAGGGCGTTGGTGACAGGCTGCTTGCAGCGCTCGAGCAGGTCGCGGGTGATCTTCTCGAACTCGGCGCGGGTCAGCGTGTAGTTGAGGTGCAGCGGGCCGGACTGGTTCATGGTAATGAACGGCAGGTTGATGGTGGTCTGCTGGGCGGCGGAGAGCTCCTTCTTGGCGTTCTCGGCGGCCTCCTTCAGACGCTGCAGGGCCATGGGGTCCTGACGCAGGTCGACACCGTTCTCCTGCTGGAATTTATCGGCCATCCAATCGATGACGCGCTGATCCCAGTCGTCGCCGCCCAGGTGGTTGTCGCCCGAGGTGGACAGAACCTCAAACACGCCGTCGGCGAGGTCGAGGATGGAGACGTCGAAGGTGCCGCCGCCCAGGTCGAAGACCAGGATGCGCTGGTCGGTGCCCTGCTTGTCCAGGCCATAGGCAAGAGCAGCAGCAGTCGGCTCGTTGACGATACGCTTGACGTTGAGGCCGGCGATCTTACCGGCGTCCTTGGTGGCCTGACGCTGGGCGTCGTTGAAGTAGGCCGGGACGGTGATGACGGCGTCGGTGACGGTCTCGCCCAGATACTTCTCGGCGTCGGCCTTCATCTTTGCGAGCGTCATGGCGCTCACCTGCTCGGCGGTGTAATCCTTGCCCTCGATGTCGACGACGGCGCGGCCGCCCTGGCCCTCCTTGACCTCATACGGCACGGTCTTGATCTCGGAGGTGCACTCGGAGTACTTGCGGCCCATGAAGCGCTTGATGGAGAACACGGTGTTCTTGGGGTTGGTGACAGCCTGGTTCTTAGCGGCCTTACCCACAACGCGGTCGCCGTCGGCACGGAAGCCCACGACGGACGGGGTGGTGCGGTCGCCCTCGGCGTTCACGATAATGGTCGGAGAACCGCCCTCGAGAACGGCCATGGCGGAGTTAGTAGTACCAAGGTCGATACCAAGAATCTTACTCATTAGAAATTCCCTCTCTCTTTTGCGTTCGCGTCGCCTCGACGGTCTGTCGCGCGGCGCTTCGGCTTGTCTTTCAGGATGTAGTGTATCCCCTTATGGGCTGGAATATACAAAATCTAAGTCAATTCATATAAGATTTCTTATTGCTGAGAGTTTAGGTTCTTAAATGCGCAGGTAGATGCGCTGATTGAGTTCTCGGCAAATCTATTGAGATCTATGTAGAGATGGCTGAGGTTTGCGTCCGGGGGTGCCTGGGGGCCGTCTTGCGGCAAGCGCATCCCGGTTTGAGCGTGGATTCCGGGTCGCAGTTTCCGTCTGAAGGCTCAACCGGAAACCGTATCCCGTTTTGAGAGCTGATACCGGGTCGCAGTTTCCGCTAGCGGGCCCAACCGGAAACTGCGACCCGGTTTTCGGCCAAATAACGGGATGCCCTTTCCGCAGGCGCGCTCAATAGGTCAATATTACAAGTCACCTATAGCTAACATTTGCGCAGCTCAACGGCCCCACCTGCGCGTTTTTTAGTAAACCTTGGCATACTCGGCGAACGGTATGAAGATGCCGGCCAGAGGGTATTGCAAACGGTCGCTCCCGTGGTATGTTTTTGCCCGAATCAAACCGACGCGCATCGCCTGTAGCGTCGGTCAACAGAGAGGAAACTACCATGGCTCATCCCGTAATTGATGCCGACGAGTGCATCGCTTGTGGCGTTTGCGTCGACTCCTGCCCCGCTGGCGTTCTGGAGCTCCAGGACGTCGCCACCGTCGCTGACGAGGACTCCTGCGTCGCCTGTGGCGCTTGCCAGGACGCTTGCCCCGCCGGCGCGATCACCGAGATCGTCGAGGAGTAACAACTCCCCCGCTTGCACACTCACAAGTACACCGTGCACAAAAGGAGGCCTCCGCATCGCCGCGGAGGCCTCCTTTTGCATGTGTTCTAGGACAAATCATCCTCGTAGGGCATTAAATCGGCAAGGTAGCCCTTCTCCTTGAGCATGGCCTCGATCTCGTCGAGGGTTTGCTCATCCTCTGCCGCAATGCGATGGAAGTGATAGCCGCTCGTCACCGTTAATAGTGGAAAGCTCTTGCCGCTCTCGATATCGTGCAGGTAGCGCTCAACATCGCGACGATTGCGAATGTCCAGGTCGGCCGTGATCTTACCGTACACGCGGTGATTGACGATCACGTTGAGCACGGCGCCGCCGGCGTCGACGATACTCGTGAGCTCATCGCCTGCCTGCTCCACGCTGTGGCGAACCTTGACCAAGCGCGTGGGCACGGCGGGGCTGCTGGGGGCCTCCTGCAGCACGTAGCCGCGGTTGGTTGCCACGACATCGTGCCCATCGGCGCGCAACAGGGCAATATCCTGAACCACGACCTGGCGGCTCACGCCAACCTCGCGGGCAAGTGCGCTGCCCGAAACGGGCTCCCTGGCTCCCTCGAGCACGCCCATGATGGCACGACGGCGCTCGCGGGCGTTCATTATTTACCGTCCAGCAGACGCAGGTGCTTAAGCGAGAGGTCGAGGATCGGGGCGGAGTGTGTCAGCGCGCCCGAGCTAATAAAGTCGACGCCCAGATCGGCCAGGGCGCGAATATTGCTGGCGTCCACATTGCCCGAACACTCAGTCTTGGCGCGACCGGCGATAAGCTCGATAGCGGCGGCCATGTCGTCGTGGGTCATGTTGTCGAACATGATGATGTCGGCGCCGGCTTCCACGGCCTCGCGCACCATGTCCAGGTTCTCGCACTCGATCTCGACCGTCGTGGTAAACGATGCATGGGCGCGCGCCATCTCAATCGCGCGCGCCACGCCACCGGCGGCGTCGATGTGGTTGTCCTTGAGCATGACGGCCGTCGACAGGTTGTAGCGATGGTTGCTGCCGCCGCCGATCTCAACCGCCGCCTTCTCGAAAACGCGCATGCCCGGCGTGGTCTTGCGTGTGTCGACAAGCACGGTCTTGGTACCCTCGAGCGCCGCTGCCATTCTGTGCGTATAGGTAGCGATACCGCTCATGCGCTGCAGGTAGTTGAGCGCCACGCGCTCGCCCGAAAGCAGCACGCGCGCATCGCCGCGCACCTGGCCCACGTGGTCGCCGGCGTGCACCTCGTCACCGTCGGCAACATCAAACAGCACCGAGCTCTGCGAATCCAGCAGCTCAAAGGTGCGGGCGAACACATCCAAGCCCGCGATGATGCCATCGGCCTTGGCGATGAGCTCAACGGTAGCGGGGCGCGCCGTGGGGCACACGCTCGCCGTACTCACGTCCTCAAACGTGATGTCCTCGCGCAGAGCCTGCAAAATCAGATCATCGACGACGAGCTTCATGGTAATGGGATTCATGGTCTACTCCTCCACGGCCTGCGTGCCGGCGGCACGGGCCAAATCATCGATTGCCAGGGAGTCGGCGCTCAGGGCGCGATGACGCCCGTCGAGCGCGGGCTCGCCCGCCTGCTCCACGGCGAGCGACTCGCCGGTGCGCATGTACCACGCGGCGCGACGACCCCAGACCAGCGCCTCGAGCAGGCTGTTGGAAGCCAGGCGATTCTTGCCGTGCACGCCGTTGCAGGCCGTCTCACCGGCTGCGTAGAGCTCGGGCATCGAGGTGCGGCCGTCCTTGTCGACCCACACGCCGCCCATAAAGTAGTGCTGCGTAGGCGTAACGGGGATGGGCTCGTCCAAGATGTCGCGGCCGTCCTCCAGGCAGCGCGCGCGAATGTTGGCAAAGTGCCCGGTCACCACGTCGCGCTCGACGGGGGCAAAGCTCAGCCACTCGTGCTCGGTACCGTCCTGCTTCATCTGCTCGCGAATAGCGGCGGCGACCACGTCGCGCGGCTGCAGCTCGTCGGTAAAGCGCTCGCCGGCGGCGTTGAGCAAAATCGCGCCCTCGCCGCGGCAGCTCTCGCTGATCAGGAAGGTGCGGCCCGGCTGCGGCGAGAACAGACCCGTGGGGTGAATCTGCACGTAGTCCAGGTGCTCCATCTTAATGCCATGCTCCTGAGCGATGTAGCAGGCATCGCCCGTGAGCTGCGGGTAGTTGGTCGAGTGGTCGTATACGCCGCCGATACCGCCCGTCGCCCACAACGTGTGGCGAGCATGAATCTCAAACGGCTCGCCGGTATGCACGCCCTCGACGGCATTTGCCAGCTCGTCGGCGGGACGAACCGAGTTGTCCTCGTCCACGGGAACGGCGACGACGCCGGTGCACACCGTGGCGCCGCCACGCTCGCCCGTCAGGATGTCGGTCATGGCCACGTGCTCAAGAATCTGCACGTTGTCCAGCTTACGGACGGCCTGGAGCAGCTTGGTCGTGATCTCCTTGCCCGTAATGTCGGCATGGAAGGCGATGCGCGGGCGGCTGTGCGCGCCCTCGCGGGTAAAGTCGAGGCCGCCATCGGCCTTGCGCTCAAAGTCCACGCCCATCGCCAGCAGGTCGTTGATGACCGAGCGGCTCGAGCGAATCATGATGTCGACGCTCTCGCGGCGGTTCTCGTAATGGCCGGCGTGCATGGTGTCCTCAAAGAAGGCATCGTAGTCCGAGCCCTCGGGCAGCACGCAGATGCCGCCCTGCGCGAGCATCGAATCGCACTCGTCGACCGCGCCCTTGGAGAGCATGATCACGCGCGTGCTCGTCGGCAGGTTGAGCGCCGCGTACAGGCCCGCTACGCCGCAGCCGGCAATGACGACGTCGCACTCCATATCGGGGTATTGCTTGGTTTCCACAGGAATCCTCTCCCTTGAATGTGACATAAGAAACCGTCCCTCATGCCACATTGTTCTAGCGTGCTGCGTACTCGAGCATGCGGTCGAGCGTAAGTTTGGCCTGGTCGGCAGCCTCGTCCGACACGCCGATCCGCACCTCGCCCTCACCCGTCTCCAGGCAGCGCACGAGCTTTTCGAGCGTGATGAGATCCATGTTGACGCAGGTGGGCTGCACCGCGGGGAAGTAGAACTTCTTGCCGGTGCCCTGGCAGCGGCGCTCGAGCTCGTAGAGCACACCGCGGACCGTCACGATAATGAACTCGCTCGCGACCGACTCCTCGGCGTACTTGATAATGCCGGCGGTGGAGCCGATGTAGTCGGCCTCGGCCAGGACGTCGGCCTTGCACTCGGGGTGCGCCAGCACGAGCGCGTCGGGGTGGGCCTCCGTCGCGTCGACGATCTGCTCGACGGTGATGATGTGATGGCGCGGGCAGTAGCCGTTGTTGAGGATGACGTGCTTTTGGGGCACCTGCTCGGCTACGAAGCGGCCCAGGTTCTGGTCGGGAATGAACAAGATGTGCTGCTGCGGCAGCTCGGAGACGATCTTGACGGCGTTTGAGCTGGTAACGCACACGTCACTCCAGCTCTTGATCTCGACCGTGGAGTTGACGTAGCAGACCACGGCCAGGTCGTCGCCGTACTCGGCGCGCGCCGCATCGACCGTCTCGCGCTTGACCATGTGCGCCATGGGACAGTCCGCACCCGGCTCGGGCAGCAGCACGGTCTTGGTGGGATTGAGCAGCTTGGCGCTCTCGCCCATAAACTCCACGCCGCACAGCACGATGGTCTGCTGCGGCAGGCTCTTGGCAAGCTTTGCCAGGTAGAAGCTGTCGCCGACGTAATCGGCCACAGCCTGAACCTCGGGCGCCACATAGTAGTGCGCCAGGATCACCGCGTCGCGTTGGGTTTTAAGTTGCTGAATGGCCTCGACGAGCTCTGCGGGCACCAATGCCGCGCGCTCCGTTGCCGTCGTTGCCGATGCCAGGCCGGCCGCAATGTCGCGTGCAAGCTCCGATGCATCCATGTTCGCGCTCTGTGCCATCAAGGCCCCTCTCTTTTGGCGAATCTTGGGGCTTTAGTATGACACCTAGGTTTACAGCTGACAAGACAGCTGTAAACCTAGGTGTAAAGTTGAAATAAAGATTCGATCATGGGGCGGGTCCATTTTCGAACTGGCAAGCTGAGGATAGCCGAGCTCTCGATAGCGCAGGAGGCATCTTTCGCCACCGCAATACCGCTCGGCGCGAGTTGCGCACCATGAGGCACGAACGGGCGCTCCCGCGCGAGTGGTCCGCGCCCAATGTGGCAAAATCGAACTACTAAGGGGGCACAGAATGCTCAAGATTATTGCCTGCGACGATGACGTCGCTTTTCTAGATAGACTGCACCGGATGATCGACCGTTGGTCGATCGAGACGGGCACGGCGGTCGATGTTGCGCTCGTTACGCGCGGCGAGGACCTGCTGGCGCGCCATGCCGCGTCGCGCGCCGACATCATCCTGCTCGACATGATCATGCCGCTCGTCAACGGCATGGACACCGCACGCGAATTGCGCCAGGCCGACACCGCCGTGCGCCTGGTGTTCCTCACCTCGTCGCCCGAGTTTGCACTGGAGTCCTACGAGGTCCGCGCCTTCGACTATCTGCTCAAGCCCGTGACTTACGAACGCCTGGCGCAGTTACTCGACGAACTTTCGAGCATGCGCCCGGCGGCAACCGACGAGCTCGTGATCAAAACGTCCTTTGGCTACCACGCCCTGCGCCTGTCCGACATCGAATATGCCGAGGCGCGCAACAAGCACGTGGTCTTCCACCTGCGCGACGGACGCGATATCGAGGCACTCGAGTCGTTCCGCAGCGTCGAGGACCGTTTGGCGCAAAATGCCACCTTCTTTAAATGCCACCGTAGCTACCAGGTCAACTTGCGCAACATCGACCACTTCGATCGCACAGACATCGTCATGCGCTCCGGCGCGTGCATTCCGCTGTCGCGCAGCAGCAAGCAGGGGTTCCAAGACGCCTACTTTGCGGTGCGCTTTGAGGGCGGGAGGCGCTGATGATCTCCTCGGTCGAAATGGTCCTTTGGGCAATCCACCACGCCACAACGCTACTCTTTGGCGTCTTTGCCTCGGCGGCGCTGTGCGGTATCGAAATCAATCGACGCCATGCACTCGAGTTGGTGGGGGTCGGAGCCGCAACCGGCGCTGCCTTTTCGATCGCCAATGTCGTTGGCGGAGAGCTTTTTGCCCGTCAGGTCTATCCGCTCGTCGTGCACCTGCCGCTTACCGTCTACCTGTGTGCGCGCTACCGTCTGAGCCCGCTGCTCGCGGCATTGGGCGTCACCAGCGCCTATCTGAGCTGTCAGTTCAGCAACTGGATGGGCATCGCCGCCTTTGCCGCAACCGATTCGCAGATCGCGTACTATCTGGCGCGCATCGCGACCACGCTCGGCGTCTTTGCCGTCCTGCTGCATTGGGCCGGCGACATTGGACCCCGCCTGGCGATTAAAAGCCCCACCGAGCTGGGCATCCTATTAATCCTGCCGCTCGTCTATTACGTCTTTGACTATGCCACCAACGTCTACACCACGCTGTTCCACTCGGGCTCGGTGGTGACGGTTGAGCTTTTGGCATTTGCTCTCTGTGCCTTCTATCTTATGTTTCTTGCCGTTTACCTGCGCGAATACGAAGAAAAGGAAACCGCCGAGCGAGAGCGTTGGATGCTCGAAACCCGCGACAGCGCCGCCATCAAAGAGCTCGAGGCTTGGCGTCAATCTGGGCGCGAGCTGTCGATTCTTCGCCACGATATGCGCCACTTCCTACGCGGCCTGGCGGCTTTAATTGAGGAGGGCCACACCGACGAGGCGCTCAAACGCATCGACGAACTCTGCGAAGCCGGCGACCGCACCGCCGTACGCCGCTTCTGCGCCAACGAGACCGTAAACATCGCGCTTTCGTCATTCAACTCAGATATCAATAGAAACGGCATTACCGCCAACCTGCGCGCCGCCGTACCCGAAACCGTCCACGTAGGTGACGCCGACCTGTTTAGCGTGCTCTCAAATGCCTTGGAAAACGCTATCACCGCCGCAAGCGCCGCACCCCAAGGAAAGCGATTCGTCGACCTTGACCTGCGACTTGAGGACGGCCAGCTGTTGCTGTTAGTTTCCAACACGTTTGACCGCGCGCCGCGCATGGTCGACGGCATGCCCGTGACCCGGCATGCGGGCCACGGCTTTGGAACCAAGAGCATCAAACTTGCCGTGGAGCGCATGAACGGCAACTGCCAGCTCCGCATTAACGGCGACCGGTTTGAGCTGCGCGCCGTGATGTAGGGGCTGCCGCCAACCTCGCTACAGCGGTGCAGCCGCCGGGGTCAGCTGCTTAATGTAGGCCCACATGCGCTGCTTGGCGGCCTTGTCGGTGAGCGCCGCCTCAAAACCGTCGAGCGCCAGCACGCGGCGCCCCTGCACATGGGCGACCAGGCCGGGCTTGAGCATGGCGGTGTCAAAGTCATCAATTGCCACAAGCATATCGGCATAGGTCTCGCGCATGACATCGGCCGCACTGTTGTCGAGCAGCAGCACCGCCTCGGGGTCCAAGGTCTCCAGCGCCTCGCGGAACAGGTCGCACGGCAGAGTCTCGCCCACCGCGACCGCTCCGTCACCCGCGCCGGCGACGCTTGCCAGCACGCAAAAGTCCTCGGGGGCATATCCGATGGCGCCGAGCGCCTTGCGCAACGCGGCGCCATCCGCGCCGGCAGCCAGCTCGCCGCCCGAGCACTCGGCTTCATCCAAATCGCCTTTGACCAGCACAATCGGCGAGCACGCGTTGCCCGCGATACGCACACCGCGACCTGCAAGCGACGCGAGCTCCTGCTCGGTCGCCTGAGCGATGGCTTCTTTTTTCTGGCTTTGTGACGTGGGCATGCGCTCTCCAATCGTTTGCGTGCCCACCATTATATAAAAGAGCCGCCCGCGAGTGGTTGCTTTGCGGGCCGCTGGGTATAAGCACGGTCGTACTGAGTTTTACGCGGCCGAGCCGCGTCGTATTATGGAGGTCACCATGGCTGACATTAAGCAGATTACCCCCGAGAACTTCGATTCCATCGTTAACGACAGCCTGCCCGTACTGGTTGATTTTTGGGCCCCGTGGTGCGGCCCCTGCCGCTCGCTCTCGCCCATCGTAGACGAGGTTGCCGACGAGCTGGCCGGCAAGTTGGCTGTGGCCAAGTGCAACGTCGACGACAACCAGGACCTGGCCATGAAGTTTGGCGTCATGAGCATCCCCACGCTGATCGTCTTTAAGAACGGCGAGGAGGTCGACCGCTCGGTCGGCGCCTTGCCCAAGGCAAGACTTCAGGCACTGCTGGAGAAACATCTGTAATACGCTTGTTACCCATCTGCCGTCCATGAGCGGTTTCGCACCGCTCGCCGGAGTGCCGGGTGTGGCGCGTGCGACCACGGATAGTATGGTAGTTACAAACAGCCCCCAGTGAACGGGTGCGAGTCGCACAGACTCGCACCCGTTTTCTTATGCAGCTGCGCACAGAGTGGGCGTAGTAAAATCTGAACCACTGAACTGCCCCATACAAAAGGAGATTTCCCATGCATGATGTTGGAATGAACATGAGCCAGCTTGCCATGAGCGTCAAGCAGGTCGACGACACCATCGAGCTCGCTCACGAATGGAGCCATCAGCTGCTGCATGCGACCGAGAATTTTGACATGGAGCGCATCGGCGCCAAGCTCGAGGCAGCCATGGCCGCGCTGCACGAGGCCCACGACGCACTCGAGGGCTACGAGGAAGCCATCGAGGCCGACCACAACTCCGTCGGCTCCGTGAAGCTGGTGTAACGTGGCCGAACACGAGCACGGCTGCGGGTACGAGCACGAGCATCCGCACGGGGCGGACGGTGACGCGGGCTGCCACTGTAGTGGTTCCGGCTCCGAGCTGGTCCGCTTTTCGGTTACCGCACCGGACGACCTGCTGCGCCGTTTTGACGAACAGATCGCGCGCCGCGGCGACGTGGCCAACCGCTCCGAGGCCGTGCGCGACCTGATTCGCGCCTCGATCGCCAAGGAGCAGATGCGCACGCCCGATGAACATGTTATCGGGTCGCTCACCATGATCTACGACCACCATACCGGCGACCTGACGCGCCGTCTGGACGAAGTGCAGCACGACTACACCGACGAGATCGTATCGACCATGCACGTGCATCTGGATCACCACAACTGCTTGGAGATTCTGGCACTCAAGGGTCGCGGCGAGCGCGTCTACGAACTAGCCGACCGCCTGCTGGGCCTGCGCGGCGTTAAGCACGGCGAGCTCACGTGCGCCGCCACCAAGCAGAGCCTGGGGCTGTAGCGCACCTGTCCTTTTTTGGCCGGTTTTGATGAGGGGAGTCGCATGCGGCATGTGCATATTCATGTAACGGGCATTGTGCAGGGCGTTGGCATGCGGCCGTTTGTGTATCGCGAGGCCATGGCGCATGGCATTTGCGGATGGGTGCTCAACGCGGGCGACGGCGTGCATATCGAAGCGCACGCCTGTGCCGAGGCGGTTGACGGATTTGTCGCTGCGCTTTCCGAGCATGCGCCCGCGGCAGCCCGCGTAGAGCATGTCGAGGTTGTGGACCTGGCAGCCAACGGTTGGGATGCCGCCAATGAAGAGGGTTTTCGCATCGTAGCATCGCAGAACCAGACCGCGCACACGACGCTCGTCTCGCCCGATATCGCCACCTGCGACGATTGCCTGCGCGAGCTGTTCGATCCCGCCGACCGACGCTATCACTACCCCTTTATCAACTGCACTAACTGCGGCCCACGCTTTACCATCATCCGATCGCTGCCTTATGACCGAGCGGCCACGTCGATGGATTGTTTTCCCATGTGTCCCAAGTGCGCCGCGGAGTATGCCGACCCACTCGACCGGCGTTTTCACGCGCAGCCCGATGCCTGCTTTGATTGCGGGCCGCATATCATGTGGCGCGAAGCGAGCGTGGGCGATGAGCCGGGCGAAGCCGCCGCGTCGCTGGCCGTCGGCACCACGCGCGAGACCAGCGACGCCATTATCGACCGCTGCGTTGAGCTGCTGGCCGTTGGTGGCATCGTCGCCATCAAGGGCCTGGGCGGATTCCATCTATCCTGTGACGCCTCCAACGAGCAGGCGGTAGCCGAGCTTCGCCGCCGTAAACGCCGCAGCAACAAGCCACTTGCCGTTATGGTGCGCAGCCTTGCCGACGTTGAACGCCTGTGCCATATCAGCGACGTTGAGCGCGACTTGCTGGCCGGCAGCATTCGCCCCATTGTGCTGCTGCGCCGACGTGCTGTTTGCGAGAGCGGCGATTCCCCCGACGCCCTCGCGCTCGCGCCGTCCGTCGCGCACGACCTTCCCGAGCTCGGTGTTATGCTCCCCTACACCCCGCTTCAGCATCTGTTGCTTGCCGCGGCAGAAGCCTGCGGTATGCACGCGCTCGTCATGACCAGCGGAAACCTGAGCGAAGAGCCCATCGAGACCGACGACGACCTTGCCTGGGAACACCTCGTTGCCGCCGGCATCGCCGATGCGTTGCTCGGCAACGACCGCGCGATCCTCTCGCGCTACGACGACTCTGTAGTGCGCGTGGTCGACGGCGCCGTTATGCCCGTGCGCCGCGCTCGCGGATATGCACCCCAGCCGCTGCCGTTGCCGGCGCTCGACGGCACTCCGTCCTGCGTGCTCGCCTGTGGGCCACAACAAAAGGCCACGATTGCGCTCACGCGTGAAGGGGCGAACGGCGAGGCAACCTGTTTTGTGTCGCAGCATATCGGCGATGTTGAAAACGGCGGGACCTTCGATGCCTGGAACGCCGCGCGCACGCGCTTGGAAGATCTCTTTGACTTGGCGCCCGCCGCCTTAGCCTGCGATGTACATCCCAGCTATCTATCGAGCCAGTGGGCGCGCGAGCAGGCGCGAAAATGCAATCTGCCGCTCGTCGAGGTGCAGCACCATCATGCGCATATCGCGAGCGTAATGGCCGAGGCTATCGCCGCGGGCCAGCTTACAACCGACGCGCGCGTCCTTGGCATCGCCTTTGACGGCACCGGCGCCGGTACCGATGGGACCATTTGGGGCGGCGAGTTTCTTGTTGCCAGCCTTGGCGGCTTTGAGCGCGCCGCGCATTTGCGCACCTGGGCGCTCCCAGGCGGGGCGGCCTCCGTGCGCGACGCCCGCCGCAACGCCTTTGCCCTGCTCAGCGAGCTCGGTCTGCTCGAGCACCCAGGCGCCGCTCGGCTTTTGGGCAGCCTCGACGAGCAAACGCGCAGCGTGACAGCCACCATGATCGAGCACGGCATCAACAGCCCGCGCACCAGCAGCATGGGGCGTCTCTTTGATGCCGCGGCAGCAATTCTGGGCATCTGCGACAAGGCAACCTACGAGGGCGAGCCTGCCATAGAACTCGAAGCCGCCGCCTGGCCCGCGCTCGGCGGTAAGACCGTTCGTCTCGACGGCAATCATGCAGGCGTATTCACGTCTGCCGACGACTCCCCCATCTTGGACCCCCAACCGCTCATCGAATCTCTTCTGAATGGAATTGAGGCAGGCACGCCGGCCGACAGGCTCGCCCTCGAGTTTCACATCGCCATTACGCACGCTACGACCCACATCGCGTGCGAGATCTGCAATCGCGAAAACCTCGATACCGTCGCGCTCTCGGGCGGTGTGTTCATGAACCGACTTTTGCTTCAGCTCCTCACCCGCAATCTTAAAGACGCAGGCCTTACGGTCTTGATTCCCCAAACCGTGCCCGTTAACGACGGCTGCATCGCCTACGGTCAGGCCGCCATCGCTCGCGCCCGCCTCGCGCAGACAGCATCGCGATAGGCTGTTTTGCCAGCCTGCGCGCCGCCGTCTCACAGGTGTAACGCGTTTGCTCGTGACTTCCGCGAGCGCTACCATCAACTGATGGGTAATTAGGCGCCTATCCAGCGCAAAACGTATAAAAGGGGAACATTATGTGCCTTGCCGTTCCCGGTAAAGTGGTCAAACGCGACGACGACCTTAAGGCGACCGTCGACATGATGGGCATCGAGCGCCCCGTTTCGCTGCGCCTCGTGCCGACGGCACAGGTAGGCGACTATATTCTCGTGCACGCCGGCTTTGGCATTCAGATTGTCGACGAGCAGGAAGCCCAAGAGACACTCGAGCTCGTCAATACCATGACCGAGCTGGCCGAAGAGGACCAGCTCGCCACCAACCCGGCCGAGGCATACTAGTGGCGGCGGCGCAGCCGGTTCGCTCCGGTATCGACTTTTCGGCATTTCGCGACCCCAGGCTGGCTCGCGAGCTCATCGATCGCATTCATGAGCTTGTCGGCGACCGCACCATCAACCTTATGGAAGTCTGCGGCACGCATACCGCGAGCATCGGGCGCTATGGTTTTCGCTCCATTATGCCTGCCGGGCTCAAACTGCTGAGCGGTCCGGGTTGCCCCGTCTGCGTTACCGCCAACCGCGATATCGACCATGCAATCGCGCTCGCCAAGATGGACGGCGCCATCATCACCACCTTTGGCGACATGATGCGCGTGCCCGGATCGTCCACCTCGCTTGCCGCGCAAAAGGCCGCGGGGCGCGATATTCGCATTGTGTACTCCCCACTCGATGCACTCGATATCGCCGAACACAACCCCGATCGCCCGGTCATCTTTATGGGCGTCGGCTTTGAGACCACGACGCCCACCATCGCCGCCGCCATTTTGGAGGCCGATGCACGCGGACTCCAAAACTTCTCGGTCTATTGCGCCCACAAGACCACGCCGCCGGCGCTATGCGCGATTGCCAACGATCCCGAGACCACCATCGACGGCTTTATCCTGCCGGGCCACGTCGCCACCATCACGGGCTTGGCCCCCTTTGGCTTTTTGGTCGACGAGTTTAAGACTCCAGGCGTGGTAACGGGATTTGAGCCGGTCGACATCTTGCAGGGAATCTGCATGCTGGTCCAGATGGTTGTCGAGGACAGGCCCGCGATCGACAACGCCTACCGCCGTGGCGTCAATGCCGACGGCAATCCCGTGGCGCGCCAGCTGGTCGAGCAGGTATTTGAGCCGTGCGATACCACATGGCGCGGATTGGGGCCGATTGCCAACTCGGGCCTTTCCATCCGCCCCGAGTTCTCGCGCTTTGATGCCCGCGTTCGCTTTGACGTGCCCGTTGAGGCGACGGTCGAGCCGCGCGGATGCCGCTGCGGCGACGTGCTGCGCGGGGCCATTACGCCGAGCAGCTGCCCGCTCTTTGGCCGCACCTGCACGCCCGAGCACCCCGTCGGCCCGTGCATGGTGAGCTCCGAGGGCAGCTGCGCGGCGTACTACCGCTACCGCGACTAGCCCGGACACACCCACATACTGGCACCACCCACGATTGGAGTTTTGGATATGTCCCATAGCATCACCGATAGCACTGTCCTGCTGGGCCACGGCTCTGGCGGTCAGATGATGAAGCGCATCATCGACGAAGTCTTTCTGGATGCCTTTGGGTCGCCGGAGCTGCTCGCGGGCAACGACGCCGGCGTCGCCACGCTGCCCGCAAGCGGGCACATCGCCATGTCGACCGACAGCTTTGTAGTCTCGCCGCAGTTCTTCCCCGGCGGCAACATCGGCCGCCTTGCCGTGTGCGGAACCGTCAACGACGTCGCGACCTCGGGCGCCAATGTGCGCTACCTGTCGTGCGGCTTTATCCTCGAAGAGGGCTATCCCATGGACAAGCTGCGCCAGATTGTGCAGACCATGGCCGAAACGGCACATGAGGCAGGCGTGAAGATTATCACCGGCGACACCAAGGTGGTCGAGCGTGGCTGTGCCGACGGCGTCTACATCAATACCGCTGGCGTAGGCGAGGTGCCCGCAGGCGTGACGCTCAGCGGTGCCAACTGCCGGCCCGGCGACGCCATCCTGGTATCGGGTACGCTAGGCGACCACGGCATCGCCATCATGAGCCAACGCGAGGGCCTGGCGTTTTCGAGCGACATCGAAAGCGACGCCGCACCGCTCAACCACCTGATTGCCGACGTGCTGGCCGCGGCACCCGACACGCGCTGCTTCCGCGACCCCACGCGCGGTGGCCTGGCCTCGACGCTCAACGAGTTTGCGCAGGCCAGCGGTGTTGCCATGGAGGTCGACGAGAATGCCGTGCCCGTGCGCCCCGACGTGCAGGCCGCCTGCGAGATGCTCGGCTACGATGTGTTGCAGGTGGCAAACGAGGGCAAGATGGTCGCCGTGGTGCCGGCCGAACAGGCAGATGCGGCACTGGCCGCCATGCGCGCCGCCCGCTACGGCGAGAATGCCGCCATCGTCGGTCGCGTGCTGCCACTTGCCGAGGGCGCCCGTCCCGCCGTGCGCGTACGCACCGGCTGGGGCTCGACCCGTATCCTCGACATGCTCGTGGGAGAGCAGCTGCCGAGGATTTGCTAACGTCATCTGTGTGCCACCGCGCTTTGAGCACTGAGCTTTTGACCCGCTCAGCACAAGAGGCCCCCGCGACCGAGTTGAATCAGTCGCAGGGGCCTTGCATTAGCGAGCTTTGCCGCTATCTACACCCTGAACTTTGGATACGTCAGCAGTACGAGCGCGGCGCTCGCGCCCAGCTGTATGAGAATCTGGCGCACATCGCCGACACCTCCAAGCGCCATAGCGCGAGCCAGGTTGGCGACGCCGAGCGGCATGCCGCCGACAAACCAGAGCGAAAGACCCAGCAGCACCTTGTCGCCCATACCGGGCTCAAAGGGCACCGATGCCACCACCGCCCGATATGCCCGCACCTCAAAGAAGATCAGCGCCACGATAAGCAGCAAGGTAACGAGCATCGACGCGACCGATGCGGAGGACGCCGCAGAACCCGTAAGCTCGCCCACGGTCGCGTCCATAAGCAGAACGCCTCCCGCATAGACCAGCGACATGACTCCCAGGGCTGTGAGAGCCGAACGCGCCCCGGCGCGCCCCGCTCCCCTAACACCAACGTTTCTTGCTGCCATCGTAAACCTCCCTAAAGCAAGGGGCCCACCGGCGCGCACCGGCGGGCCCATCTTACTGTGGCCAGCCCACCCCAGGCGGCCCCAAAGCGCATCGGCACAGCTTTTGCCTGCCTACTCCCCGCAGCCGCTCTCGATAAGCGCCACGAGGGCATCGACGGCGGCCGCCTCATCGGCGCCGTCGGCTGCAATCTCGATCTCGCAACCGCAGGTCATTCCCAGGCTCATGACCATCAGGATCGACTTGGCGTCCTTAGCGTCTCCGCCCACCTTACCAACGGTGATCGAGCTCTCGTGCTTGCTCGCCTCCTGTACGAACAGCGATGCAGGGCGCGCGTGGATGCCGCTCGGATTCTTGACGACCGTCGTCTTGGAAACCATCTCTACTCCTTACTCCACCACGATGTTATCGCTTGCGGTGTCGGCACCGTTGCTGGCGATGAGTTTCTTGTAGTAGAAGAAGCTCTTCTTCTTGCCGCGCTTACCGGTGCCGTTGCCGTGGTCGTCCTGATCGACCGAGATCTGGCCGTAACGCTTGGTCATCTCGGAGGTGCCGGAGCTGATCAGGTCGATGGGGCCCCACCAGGCATAACCAAAGACATCGACACCGTCGAGAATCGCCTGGTGCATTTGCTCGACATGCTCTTTCATGTACTCGATATGCGCGTCGTCGTCGCAGTAGCCGTTCTCGTCGCGGTTCTCGGTCATGCCGTTGCCGTTCTCGGCGATGAAGATCGGCAGGTGGTAGCGGTCGTAGATGTGGTTGAGCGTGATGCGGAAGCCAACGGGGTCGATCGGCCAGCCCCACTCGGTCATCTCGAGGTACTGGTTCTTGATCTCGGTAAGCAGCTTGCCGCTCGGCTCGGGGGAGATCTTGCCCTTATAGCGCATGATATAGGTCATGTAGTAGCTGATGGAGATGTAATCCACCACGCCGGCCTTGAGAGTCTCGAGATCGCCGTCCTCCATCTTGATATCGACACCGTAGTCGCGGAAGAAGCGCTTTACGTAGTAGGGGTACTCGCCCTTGGCCTGGACATCGGTGAAGAACCAGTTGAAGTGGTCCTCAAAGAGCACCTGGAGCTGATCTTCCGGCTTGGAGGTCTCGGCGTAGTTCTCAAGACGGCAGAGCATGTTGCCGATGTGGGCCTCGGGGTCGATCTCGCGCAGTTTGATAACGGCCTTGGCGGAAGCCACGAGCTGGTTGTGAGCGACCTGGAACTTCTCGGGCCAGCGGCCGGCATATGGGTTGGAGCCGTCTTCCTTCTCATCCCAAATCACGCCGCAGCAGGTGCAGGGGTTGGCGTAGACGTGGTTGATCTCGTTGAAGGTCATCCAATACTTGACCTTGCCCTTGTAGCGGCGGAAAAGTGTCTCGGCATAGCGCTCAAAGGCGTCGACCACATGACGGCTTGCAAAGCCGTTGTACTCCTCGGCCAAGTGAAGCGGCATGTCAAAGTGGTTGAGGGTAACCATGGGCTCGATACCGTGCTTATGGCACTCGTCAAAGACCTTGTCGTAGAAGGCCAGGCCCTCCTCGTTGGGCAGAGCGTCGTCGCCGTTGGGGAAGATACGACTCCAGGAGATGCTCATGCGAAAAACGCCAAAGCCCATCTCACCCAAAAGCGCGATGTCCTCCTTGTAAGTGTGGTAGAAGTCGATGCCGCGACGCTTGGGAAAATCGTAGGCCATCTCGTCTGCCTTGCGGGCCGCGAGTGACTGACGCGTGACGGAGTTGAGCGGGCCGCCCTCGACAATGCCTTCGCGAGCGCAAGTCTCGCGGTCGAGCAGGATCACGTAATCGGAGACCGCCGGGCCGCGGCCACCCTCGTCCCATGCGCCCTCGATCTGGTTGGCAGCGGTAGCGCCACCCCAGAGAAAGCCCTCGGGAAAAGCCTCTCCATAGTCATAGGTAGAAAGGTCGATCATGGTATGTCCTCATCTCTCTTTAGTTGGGTTGGGATGCGGGCCGCAGGGAGACGGCCCGTGATCGGGGGACGTATTAGCGGGCGGCCAGTGCGCGCACCACGGGCATCATCTTCTTGGCCATGTGCAACTCGGCGCTAATGGTCATGAGCGTGTCCTGGGCGTGCACGAACAGCAGGGAGTACTCGATCTCCTCGCCGCCCGCCTGGCGTTGGATCATCTCGGTTTGCGCCTTGTGCGCCTCGAGAATCTTGGCGTCGGCCTCAGCAAGGTGCGCGTCGGCCGCATCGAAATCGAACTCCGCCAGAGCGTCCATCGCCTTGTCAATGCAGGCGCGGCCGTCGCCGGCGTTGATGATGACGCTCATCGCGACTGCGGGAACGTTGATTGCCTCATCGGCCATCATGGCCTCCTTTTCTTGGGTGTCGGCCGCCTCCACGGCCGACACCAGATCATCTGGTAGCAACTAGGCGACGGACTCCGGGTCGCCCGTAGGGTCTTACTCGGCGGCAGCTACGGCAGCGGCCTTGGCGGCCTTCTTGGCCGCCTTCTTTGCGGCTTTCTCAGCAGCCTGCTCTTCCTCGATCTTGCACTGGTAGTTATCGGCAGCCTTGAAGAACGGGAACCAGAGAATCGCGGCGATCAGCAGGTTGACGCAGACCAGCGCTATATTGCGTACGTCCCCGCCCGACATAAAGAACGCCGAGACCGCATTGGGCAGGAAGTTCATGTCGAAGTTCTCGACATGCAGGCTCGCCCAGCCCATACTCATCCAGAGATAGGCGTTGGCAGACAGCAGGATGGACTGCAGCACCATAGGGATGAACATAAAGGGGTTGGCGACGACCGTGGAGAAGACCAGCGGCTCGTTGATGTTGAACAGCGACGGAATAATCGTTGCGCGGCCGAGCGTCTTGTTCTTCTTGGACTTGGCGAAAAGCATGTAGAAGGCCAGCGGAAGCGTTGCGCCCTCGCCGCCAATCATGATGTAGCGGGTGATACCGTACGCGTTGATGTTGATAGGAGCGAGGCCCGCGGCGTAGGCGGCCATGTTCTCGGCAAGAGCAGATTTTTGGATGGACTGCTGGATCGGCGAGAACACCCAGCCGGAGATGCCGAAGAAGTAGAAGGTGTCCATGACAAGCGGAATGGCGATGGTGCCGGGCAGCGTCTGGGCAAAGCCAGTAACGGGCGAAAGGATGATCGCGACCGCGCCAAAGACGTCGACCTGGAGCATATTGGTAAAGAGCCAGGCCACGAAGAGCGACAACAGCACCGCGATGATGTTGTCGAACCAGTTCTTGACGAAGTCGGGCACGAGGCTGTCCTCGGAGAAGAATGTCATGCGTGCCATGCGCTTGTAGATAAAGCCAACGACAAAGCCCACGACCATAGCGGTGAACATGCCACCTGCGCCAAACTTGGCCATCTGGAAGACATAACCTTCATCGGTGATGGTGGGGTTCATGCACAGCATGAAAGCGCCTATACCGGTAAAACCGGCAATCATGCTGCGGTCTTTGCGGTCTTCCTTGACCGCAACGTTATGCGGGATGATAAACGCCATGAACATGCCCACAAGGCCAAACGAAAACGTAGTGAGCGGCGACAGGTCGGGCAGGGTCGGGACAAAGCGACGGATGATGTTCCACATGCTCGGGATGGCCGAGACCATGGAGAAGGGGACGATGTAGAGAACAGCGTCGGAGATGACGCCAAACCAGTAGGTTGAGGTAAGCTTGTTCATCACGGGGACGACATGCTCGGTGATCCACGCCTGGATCGCTTCCATGAACTTTTGCAGCATGTTGTCCCCTCCTAGTCTTCGTCAAGCAGGTCGTAGGCATCCTCGAGGATGCTCTCGCCGTCGAGCGCCGCATAATAGTCGGGGTCGATGGCCATGACCTTCACGCCGTGAGATGCCACCTGAGACTGGATCTCGGGCACCTCGGAGGCGAAGTGCGGGCCGAGCAGGAGGACGTCGATCTTGTCGGCGTAGTCCATGATCTCGGACTTGCTGACCGCCTTGATAGTGCAGTCAAGGCCCTTGGACTTTGCGACCTTGCGCATGCCCGCCGCCATAAAGCCGGTCGAGGCGCCGATGCCGCAAGCGAGGAGAATGCGGACGGTACCGTTCTCATCTGCCATGGGGTACTCCTTTCCCAATAAGCGGGCCCAAGGCGGCTCCGATGCCACCACGGTCCCCGCCGTGTTCTTGGGCGCCCGTGTCGACCCGGCCGCCCTTGACCGTAGCTGCACTATACGTGGCGGAAGGTTCTTGCCGCCAACCGTCTTTTTTCCGCATGGCGGCAAGGCGGCAATTTTTCCGCTTGCGCGGCAAGCCGGGCGATTTTCCGCTTGGGCGGCAAATTGGAAAAGCTGCTCCACACGGAGCTGAGATACCATGGGGCGGTACGCCCCATCTGCCGTTCATCTCTTGGAGGAAAGCCATGGCGAGTGCCAAGCAGAACCGCATCAACCGCATGATCGACGTGCTCGAAAACAGCAGCTCATGGGTATCCTCCTCGATGCTTGCCGGCCTTTTAGGCGCAAGCGAGCGAAGCATCCGCAATTATGTTGCAGAGGTCAACGAAGCTGGTACCCGGCATATTGAATCGTCTAAAGAGGGCTATCGCCTTGCCGCGGCGGCACCGGCCGCCGCTAGCGCTGCCGCAAGTCCTCGCGAGAAGGTCGACGCCATCCCCGCGAGCGCGGACACCAGACGTGACTTTACCATCTCCCGCCTTGTCAACGCATGCGGTGGACTCTCCGTCTTTGATATCTCCGATGAGCTCTTTATCAGCGAGAGCACGTTTCAGAGCTCCGTGATGCCGCAGGTGCGCGCGCTCGTGCGACAATTTGGCCTCAATGTCGAGACGCACGACTACCGTATGACGCTCACGGGGCGCGAGGCCAACAAGCGCAAGCTTCTCGGCCATATAGCCACCCACAATTCCTATGGCTACTTCACCTCGACCAAGACGCTCGAGAACATGTTTCCCGGCTTTGACGTGCAGGCGACCCTCTCGAGCTTGGTCGAGATCTGTCAGCGCTCGGACCTGTTTATCAACGACTACGCACTCTCCAACCTGCTCATGCACCTGCTGGTGATCATCATCAGGCTCACCTCGAACAACGAGCTCAGCGAGGTAGACGGCGTCATCGACGGAGACGGCCTAGTGGAGCAGCTCGGGCAGCGCGAGCAGATCACGCACTGTGCCCAGCGCATCGCCGCCTACTTTGAGAAGCAGTTTGGCTGCGCGATCCCGCGCACCGATTTTCAGCAGATCCTGCTGCTTTTGGCGCTTTCCGTCGAGCGGTGCGATTTTGGCGACCTCAACCGCGAGGAGCTCGCGGGCATCATCGACCGCGATTTTGTGGACATGGTCCTGGGAATTCTCGACGAGTGTGGCGAGCGCTACAACCTACCACGCTTTATCGACGAGCCCATGCGCCTGCAGCTCGTCCTGCATATGTTTAACGCCTACCAGCGCGCTATCTACCACGTAAGCTACCCCAACCCGCTCGCCGCGCAGATCAAAAGCGAGTACGCACCGGTCTACGACATGGCGGTCTATATCGCCCACCGCTTTTCGACCGCCATGGATGTTGAGGTGGGCGAGAACGAAATCGCATTTATCGCCTTTCACATCGGCGCCTATTTTGAGAAGTTCTCTGCACCCGATGGCGCCATCACCTGCACGGTGATTATCGAGGAGTACCACGATTTTGCACGCAGGCTCGTCGACGACCTCAAGGCCGAGTTTGGCGACGACATAAGTGTTGTTGCCGTGATGAGTTGCGATAACTACCTGGCCGATCCTCCCGAGTGCGACGTGGTGGTCACTACGATCGACGTGCCGGTTTGCGGAGGCAGCACCAAAATCTTGATCGGACCCATCCTCACTAAGCAAAACGTGCGAAAGATCCGCGACCGGCTTTGCGCCATCCAAGAGCGGCGGCGGCGCCTCTATGCCCAGGGCCTTTTGGGACGCCTGCTGCAGCCGGGGCTGTTTATGCGCAATGTGGACGCAGACGACGCCACAAGCTGCATCGACCGAATGGGGAAGCTTTTGGCTGCCCAGGGGCTCGCAACGCCTGAGTATATCGCTGACGTGCATCTGCGCGAGAGAGTCTCGTCGACGGCGTTTACCGACAGCCTTGCCATACCCCACGCGATCTCGGTGTATCCAGAGCGTTCGTTTATCGCCGTGGCCCACAATGACGCCCCGATTCCTTGGGGACGCCACGACGTGCGGTTTGTGCTACTTATAGGCATCGCACAGGAAGACATGGGGCTCTTTAGAGATGTGCTCGATCTGATTATCGAGGTGTTCTCCTCGGTAGAGACCACGATGAGACTCATGCAGACCGACACATTCGAGGAGTTTCTGGCTGCGTTTACGCACGACATCGGATAGAAGGCTCGACCCGCATCCTCGACATGCTCGTAGGAGAACAGCTTCCGAGAATTTGCTAGGGCGGAACCGCACGGTCGGCGCGATGCGGCTTGATATCCCTGGAGATGTTCAGATTTCGAGCACGCCCGACGCGGAAGCCCAGTATTATGGGGTGCGTTTTAAACCCAATGACGGGAGCTTTCATGGCAGCAGCTTTTTCCCATGTGATTTTTGATTTAGACGGCACCATCCTCAACACGCTCGAAGACCTGGCGGCCGCCGGCAACCACACCTGCGAGATGCACGGCTGGCCCACGTTTGCCGTGGACGAGTACCGCTACAAGGTGGGAAACGGCATGCTTAAGCTGGTCGAGCGCTTTATGCCCGCCGAGTACGTGGGCGACGGCCGTATGTTTGAGCAGACGCTTGCCGAGTTTAGGGCCTATTACGGCGAGCACAAGGAGGACCACACCTCACCCTACGCCGGCACGATTGAGATGCTCGACCGTCTGCGCGCCGCGGGCGTGCAGCTTGCTGTGCTCACCAACAAGGATCATATTTCGGCAGCCCCGCTTATCGAGAAATACTTTGGTTCCGAGCGCTTTGCGCTGGTGCAAGGCCGTGTCGATGCGTTTCCGCCTAAGCCCGAAGCGCCCGTCACGCTGCACGTGATGAAGGAGCTGGGCGCCAATCCGGCAACCACGCTCTATGTGGGCGATTCGAATGTCGATGTTCTGACCGGCCACAACGCCGGCCTTAAGAGCGCGGGCGTCAGCTGGGGCTTCCGCGGCCGCGCAGAGCTGGAAGCCGCCGGCGCCGACTACGTGGTGGACACCCAGGCAGAGCTCGCGGCGCTGGTGCTGGGCGAGTAGCGGGGCTGCCGCTCAACGCGGCTGCGGTGATTCTGCCGCGCGGAAAGCGCATCCCGTTTTGGAGCTCCGGAATGGGACGCGCTTTCCGCTTGAGCCCCATCGGGGAAACGGCATCCCGTTTTGGAGCAATATTCCGGGTCGCGGTTTCCGCAACCCACCCCATCCGGAAACCGCGACCCGGAATTCGGCCAAAAACCGGGTCGCATTTTCCCGAGCATTTGATGCGGCGTTGATACAAGGAGTGTCCCCAACTGCCGGCAGAAAAGGAACGTCCCCAAGTGCCGCCTCAATGACTACCATGGCAACGCCGCAGGTAGAGGACGGGCAGCGAGCGGGCACCAGAGCGAACAAATTGGCATGAAAAGAGGACGGCATAGACCTTCTGGTCATGCCGTCCTCTTTGAATGACAAGTTGTCGCTCTAGCGCCCGCGCAGCGTCGAGCAGTTACGGCGTTTGGTAAAACGCCGTAACTCCCCTAGCTCATCATGGCATTCATCATCTCGTTGGTTGCGGAATCGTCGGCAGACCACTCGCCGTCGTCATTGCAGGAATACTTGAAGGTGACCTTGGTGTCCTTGGTCTTAGCAGCCTTGGTCACATCGACCATAACCTGACCGGCCATCTTGTACAGCTCGTCATCGG
>CAUHHV010000012.1 GCA_959606065.1 uncultured Collinsella sp. | reverse complement strand
GAACTGCGTAGAAAGTTCAAAATTGTTGAGTGCGGCGAACTTTGTGGTGGACGGAGTGCGGGCGCAATTTTGATTGTGTGTGGCCCCGCTCCAAAACGTGTACGTCAGCCTCCAAAACCGACAATAAATGACATGTTTGGAGGCTGACGTACATGTTTGGATGAGGGCGAGGGTGACGACGGACGAAAGCCGCGCCCATCCCATGACGCCGCCCCCACACCGTTCGCGATATGCTAGCGTTTGAGTGAATAAAACGAGCCCGTGCGGAAAGGAGCCGGACCGTATGCCATGCGATAGCACATCCCCACTGTCTCGCGAGACCGATGCGCCCGAAACTATCGTCAAGCTGGAGTGCGACATCGATGACGCGTCGCCCGAGGTGCTTGCCTACGCTGCCGATTGCCTGCGCAAGGCCGGCGCCCGCGAGGTGCATTGGTTGCCGCTTTACTGCAAAAAGGGCCGCCCCGGATGGCAGTTGCAGGTGATCTGCTCACACGAGGATATCGAGCGCCTGCAGACGATTATCTTTTTGGAGACCACGACCAACGCCATTCGTCGCCAGGTGATGGAACGCGTTTGCCTGCCGCGCCGATTCGAGCAGGTGACAACGCCTTGGGGCGAGGTATCCGTTAAGGTGGCGACCCTGCCCGATGGCAGTGAACGTGCGGCTCCCGAGTACGAGGACTGTGCTCGCCTTGCCCGCGAGCACAACGTGCCGCTCCAACGCGTGATGCAAGCGGCCCAAGCCGCGGCGTTGCGATTTGAGTGATGCGGGCGAGTGACGCGCCGCGCCAATCCAATTAACCCCACCGAAAGGACTCCCCATGAAATACCTCATCGCTTCCGACATCCATGGCTCGGCATACTGGGCCGAGCGCCTCTGCACTGCCATCGAATCCGAACAGCCCGACCGCATTGTGCTGCTGGGCGACCTGCTCTACCACGGCCCGCGTAACGACCTGCCGCGCGACTACGCCCCCAAACGCGTGATTCCGCTGCTCAACGCCCTGGCCGACCGCATCATCGCGGTGCGCGGCAACTGCGACGCCGAAGTCGACCAGATGGTGCTCGACTTTCCCGTCATGGCCGACTACGCCACGCTGTTCGACGAGACCGGCCGCGAGCTGTTCCTGACGCACGGCCACGTCTTTGGCGCCGGCATGCACAACAGCGTCGACCATGCGCCCGCGCTGCCCGAGGGCTCCGCGCTCGTCTACGGCCACACACACATCAAGGTTAACGAGGCAAGCGAGGCATACCCGGGCCTGTGGCTCTTCAACCCCGGCAGCGTGAGCATCCCCAAGGACGGCACACACAGCTACGGCATCTACGAGGGCGGCGCGTTCCGCCACGTGATCCTGGAGGAGGATTAACCATGGCAGAGCAGCTGGCTCAGCAAAATGCCGAGGGCTCGCGCGATCTGTCCACGCTGGTCGACGCGTCGGCCGAGCTGCAGCATCTGGTGCAGACCATCTGGCGCCTGCGTCAGCCCGATGGCTGCCCGTGGGACCGCGAACAGACGCATCAGAGCATTGGCAAGAACATGATCGAGGAGGCCTACGAGGCGCTCGACTGCATCGAGGCCGACGATGCCACGCATCTGCGCGAGGAACTCGGCGACGTGCTCATGCAGGTCGTACTGCATGCGCAGATTGCGGCGGACGCCGGTGAGTTTTCGCTGGCCGATGTGGCACGCGATATCGACGCCAAGCTCATCCGCCGCCACCCACACGTGTTTGGCGATGCGGACGCCGAGAGCTCCGACGAGGTTCTCAAGATCTGGGACGAGGTCAAGCTTGCCGAGAAGGCCGCCAAAGACCAGGCCGTGGCGGCAGGCGAGGCCGCGCCCGAGGGTCTGCTCGACGGCGTGCCCACGCACCTGCCGGCGCTGATGCAGGCTCAGAAGGTGTCGCGCAAGGCGGCTGCCGTGGGCTTTGAGTGGGAGACGGTCCAGGACGTGTGGGACGAGGTTGCTGAGGAGCGTGCCGAGTTTGAGGCCGAGGCTTCCGGCTCGCCCGAGCGCGAGATGGAGTTTGGCGACCTGCTCTTTGCTCTGGTCAACGTTGCGCGCAAGGGGGGAATCGACGCCGAGAGCGCCCTGCGTGCCAGCACGGCAAAGTTCCGCCGCCGCTGGGGCGCGATGGAGCAGATGGCGGCCGACGCCCACGTGGATCTGGCCGAGCTTTCGACCCACGGCCTCAATGACCTCTGGGATGCCGCAAAGGCAGAGGAGTAAGACTGCGGGGGCGACGGGGCGGACTTTCTCATCGCCCCCATTATTTTTCAAAAAGATTGTATCCCTTGGCTAACTTAGGGCATAATGCAAAAAGTGCGATAAGGCTAACTTATGAACCTGCGCGCCACTGTAGCGTGCAAGCCGTGTCGCCAAGCATTCAACCCGTTTCCAAGTGAGAGGGAGACAACATGAGCGATATTTTGGATGTCTACGGTCGCGAGGTGCTCGACAGCCGCGGCAACCCCACCGTCGAGGTCGAGGTCGTGCTCGAGGACGGCAGCTTCGGCCGCGCGATGGTGCCTTCGGGCGCTTCGACCGGCGCCTTTGAGGCCTGCGAGCTGCGCGATGGCGACAAGGGCCGCTACCTGGGCAAGGGCGTTTCGCAGGCCGTCGAGCACGTCAATAACGAGTGCGCTAACGCCGTCGTGGGCCTCGACGCCTTCGACCAGCGCGCCGTCGATGCCGCGCTGATTGCCGCGGACGGTGCCCCCAACAAGACCAAGCTCGGTGCCAACGCCATCCTGGGCGTGTCGCTGGCCGTCGCCCGCGCCGCTGCCGAGTCGGCGGGTCTTTCGCTGTACCAGTACCTGGGCGGCGTCAACGCCCATCTGCTGCCCACGCCCATGATGAACATCCTCAACGGCGGCGTGCATGCCGACAATAACGTCGACTTCCAGGAGTTCATGATCATGCCGGTGGGCGCCCCGAGCTTTGCCGAGGGCCTGCGTTGGTGCGCCGAGGTCTACCACACCCTCAAGGGCGTGCTGCACGAGGCCGGCCTGGGCGGCGGCGTGGGCGACGAGGGCGGCTTTGCGCCCAACCTTAAGACCAATGCCGAGCCGTTCGAGTACATTACCAAGGCCGTCGAGAAGGCTGGCTTTAAGCCTGGCGTCGACTTCATGTACGCCATGGACCCGGCCTCGACCGAGTTCTACAACGCCGAGACCGGCATGTACGAGCTCAAGGGCGAGGGCGTGGAGTACACGAGTGCCCAGATGGTTGATTACTGGGAGAAGCTCGTCGACACCTATCCCATCATCTCCATCGAGGACGGCATGGCCGAGGAGGACTGGGACGGTTGGGTTGAGCTTACCCGCCGCATTGGCAACAAGGTGCAGCTGGTGGGCGACGACCTGTTCGTCACCAACACCGAGCGCCTCAAGAAGGGCATCGAGCTGGGTGCCGCCAACGCGATCCTGGTCAAGGTCAATCAGATCGGCACGCTCACCGAGTCGCTCGAGGCCATCGAGACCGCCAAGGAGGCCGGTTACGCTTGCATCGTGAGCCACCGCTCCGGCGAGACCGAGGATTCCACGATCGCCGACCTGGTCGTGGGCGTCAATGCCGGCCAGATCAAGTCGGGCGCCCCGTGCCGCAGCGACCGTATCGCCAAGTACAACCAGCTCATTCGCATCGAGGACGAGCTCGAGGGCAGCGCGCGCTACGCCGGCAAGGCCGCGTTCTACAACATTCGCTAGGCACGCGGAGCTCGCGGGGGCGGGGAAGACTCGGATTCGCCTTGCTCCAGCCGGGCGCTGTTGAGCACCATTGGGCGCTGGGCCATATGGCTCAGCGCCTTTTTTATGTCGAGCAAAGGCTGCCGAAGGTGGTGCGCGCGCTCGTGCTATAACTAGAATACTTAGCGCAAACAAACCTCAACCGCACAAGGCGCACATGGATCAGATTTACGACAACAGGTACTATTCCGCCGGTTCGCGTGAGCCGTCGCCTCGCCGTGCGCGCACGGTGCAGCTCGGTGGGTCCGCCTACGCCGGCGCCGACCGCTCCACGCAGCGCCCGACAAGTACCTCGCGCCCCAATGCTCATGTGAATACTTCGGCAGATGGACCGGTGCGCCCGGCACGTTCGACACATGCGTCGCGTCCCTCGGCCCAGACGCACGACAGGTCGAGCAGGCCTTCGAGCCATCTTTCGGGCTCGGACTTTATGCGCTACGCCAACGACAATGCGGTGGTCAAGGCGATCTATGACTTTACGCATGGCCCTCTGCGTCCGCTGTTTATCGGTATCGTGGTGGCGCTGGCGCTCGTGAGCCTGTATTTTCCCGTACGCGACCTGTACGTGGCAAAACGCTCGAGCGACATCTTGGCCAAGCAGGTCGAGATTCGCCAGCAATACAATGATGAGCTGCAAAAAAGCGTCGACAAGCTGCTCTCGGAGGAGGGTATCAAGGACGCGGCGTCCGAGGACCTGGGCCTGGTGATGCCCGGCGAGAAGAAGATTGACGTGCTAGGCTTGGACGACGATTCGGACTCGTCGTCGAGCAAAAAGTCCTCAAACGCCAAGAAGGCCAGCGAAGTGGCCAAGGAAATCGAAGAAGTCGGCAAGGACGCGCCGTGGTACATCCAGGCGCTCGACATGCTGTTTGGGTTTAACGGCGTCGAGGGCCAGACGGTCGTGTCCAACGGCAAATAGCGCCCGGAGGGGAGCCCGCAATGACAAATTGCAAACGCTATAAGGTGGCCGCGATCGACCTGGGAACGGTGTCGTCGCGACTGGTGTTGGCCCAGGTCGAGGGCGGAGCGATTGTGGAATCGTCCAAGCATACCGAGATTACCGACCTGGGCGAGGGCGTGGACGCGACGGGGCGCTTCTGCGAGGCGGCTGTCGAGCGTGTGCTCGCTGCGTGCCGCATGTTTGTGGACGAGGCCCGTGCCTTTGGGGCCGTGTGCGTCTGCACCACGTGCACGAGTGCCGCGCGCGATGCGTCCAATGCCGCGCTGCTGCTGGACGGCCTGCGCGAGTTGGGGCTCAAACCACAGGTGATTCCGGGCGAGGTCGAGGCGCGCCTGACGTTTTTTGGCGTGGCGCACGACTTTGCCGGCGAGCGCATCATCGTCGCGGATTCGGGCGGCGGGTCCACGGAACTCGCGACGGGCGTATACGCTCCGGAGCGCGGCGTCTTTGCGCTGGAGGGAACGCGCTCGCTGGACATCGGTTGCCGTCGCGTGACGGAGCGCTTTTTCTCTGCGTTGCCGCCCGCGGATGGCGAGCTTGCTGCCGCTGCCGCGTGGGCAGGCGAGCAGTTTGCCGCCTATTTTGAAGGCCTGCCCAGCGACTTTGAGCGCGCCGAACGCCTCGTTGCGGTGGGCGGCACCGTCACCACGCTCGTGGCACTCGTTCACGAGCTGGAGCCGTATGATTCGAGCTTTGTGCACCTGCGCGAGCTTTCGATGGAGCAGGTTTCGGCTGCCATCGAGCGTATGTCCGCGCTGGATGTGGAGGGTATCGCCGCGCTACCGGGTGTACAGCCCAAACGCGCGGGCGTGATTCTGGCCGGCGCCGTGGTGATTCGCGAGCTCATGCGAGCCGGCGGCTACAAGACGCTCACCGTAAGTGAGAACAGCCTCCTCGCCGGCATGGCCGCCACCATCAACGAGGTTCTCGACGGCGCGACCCCCACCATCGCCTGGACCCCGAGCCTGAGCACCCTTTAAAAGTAGTCAAAAAAGCTCTGTCCCAAATGAGCTGCTCTGCAGTTGACGGCACCTAAAAGAAACGAGCCCGCATCCCTGGGGGACACGGGCTCGTAAGCACTACATGGTAGGGGCGGTGGGACTCGAACCCACAATCCTTGCGGCGAGAGATTTTAAGTCTCCTGCGTATGCCAATTCCGCCACGCCCCCGTGAGACTAGAAGTCTAGCACAAGCCGTCCGTTACGCGTTGACGGCCATCGAGTGCTGGCCTGACTTTTCCAAGTACTCGGCAAACTTGGTTTCGTCGCCCTTGTTCTGGTACTGCAGGGCCAGCAGGTACTCCAAGCGGCAGCGCTTGACCGGGTCGTCGCCGACATCCTTGAGCATGCGCTCCAGCTCGGGAATGTCGTTGTGGCGCTTGAGGATCATCGTGTCGTACATCAGCTGGCATTCGTGTGCGACCGCCTCGGCCTGACCGCCCTCAAAGCCCTTGATCTCGTGCAGCAGCTCCTTAGACTTTTTGCGGTCCTCCTGGCCAACGTAGTAGTTAAAGGCCTTGATCACCAGGTCGACGCGCTGCATCTTGGGCAGGTTGAGTCCCAGCAGCAGGTCGAACATCTCGCCGGCGCGCTCGTGGTCCTCGCGCAGCAGATAGGAGTTCAGACGCAGGTAGTCGCGGTTGTAGCGTGGGTACAGCATGCTGGTGAGTTTGCCGTCGAGCAAACGATCGAACTCGGCCCACTGTTTGGCGGCCATCAACTGCTGCAGGCGTTTAAACGTAGTGCGTTTTTTGACGCTAAAGAACACCGACACGCCGATGCAGATGATAACGACGGCGGTCCAGAGTGTGCGGGAATCGGGCATGTTAGGATCCTTAGTCGCTCATAAAGCGAGCGGTATGACAACACGTACTAGATGTATTATACGCAGCGCGCAAGCAAACTGGCATAAAAGCGCATCGAGGCTGAGCGCCATCGCTCGCTGCGGTACACTTACCTAAAGTAAACCATGAAGGGAGACATTACCTATGAAGAAGATCGTTTTGGCTTGCGGTGCTGGCGCTGCTACTTCCACGCTCGTTGCCCAGAAGGTCGCTACCATGCTCGACGCCAACGGTTATGCCGGCAAATATGAGATCGTGCAGTGCGCCATCTCTGAGGCCAAGGACGCTTGCGACGAGGGCGCCGACCTGCTGATCGCCACCACCGTTGCCCCCGAGGGCCTCACCTGCCCGTACGTGAGCGGCGTGCCCTTCATGACCGGCATGAACCGCGTCGCTGCCGAGAAGGCCGTTCTCGACGTTATGGCTCAGTAGGCGCTGCCTGTATGAATGAGCAGAACGCCAACCCGGTAGAGCTCTTTGGCATGCGCGTCGCCCACGTGGGCATTAACGCCACCGACCCGGCCGATGCCCTAGAGATCGCGGAGCTGTTCTCGACGATGATGGGCCTGCCCGTCATCGAGACCCCGGTTTCGTACTTTAACGATTCGCTGATCGAGGTCATGAAGCAGAACGGTCGTGGCACCAAGGGCCACATTGGCTTTGCCGTCAACGACATCGATGCGGCCGAGAAGTGGTTTGCCGAGCGCGGGCTCGAGGTCAACGAGGAGTCGCGCGTGCTGCTGCCCGACGGCGGCACCAAGCTCGTGTACTTTAAGCGCGAGTTCGCCGGCTTCGCCGTGCATCTGTGCCGCGAGTAGCGCACAGGCTGCTATAGCTAGCAAAAAGGGATAGAGCCGCCTGGCCCTATCCCTTTTTTATGCCGAGGGGCTTCCTACCGCGGCAGGCGAATCGTAAAGCGGCTGCCGACGCCCTCGACTGAGGTCACGCCAATGACACCACCATGGCTATCGACGATCCACTTGGCAATGGCAAGCCCCAGACCCGAGCCCTGCGCGCCGGCATCGCGTGCGTTGTCGGCGCGGTAGAACCGTTCAAACGCGTGAGCTGCGGATTCCTGGTTCATGCCGATACCCTCGTCCTCAACACTTATGTCGATCGTGCCTGCGCCCGCATCCGGCGCTACGCCAAACGAGATGGGCGTGCCCGCGTCCGAATACTTGGCGGCGTTTTGCACGATCACGCGCAGAGCCTGCTTCACGAGCGCCACGTCAACGGGCGCGTCGCAGCGCGGGTCGCTGACAAGCGCAGCGTCGTACGCCAGTCGATACGTGTGCGCGGCATCGATCATCTGTGACTCCTCGCATACCTCGCCGACCAGCGCGGCCAGGTTGGTATTCGCACGCCGCAGGACCGTGCGTCCGGCGTCGCCGCGTGCCAAAAACAGCAGCTGCTCAACGAGCTCCTGCATATGCTCGCTTTCGGCTTTGAGCGAGGCGATGGACTCTGCTAGCACGTCCGGGTCGTCTTTCCCCCAGCGGTCGAGCATGTTTACGTAGCCCTGAATCACCGCGATGGGTGTGCGCAGCTCGTGGCTTGCATCGTTGACAAAGCGCATCTGCTGCAGCTTTGCCTCTTGCATCTGACGCAGCAGGCGGTTGAGCGCGACCTCGATGCTCGCCAAGTCGGCGTCGCCGGTGGTGACGCTTGGCGAGTCGACGCTCGCGCGCTCGATGGCCTGCTCGAGCGTTTCCATCTTGCCGCCGGCGAGCTGCATGCGGCCGAGCTCATCAACGCGCAGGGCCAGGTCGTTGAGCGGCGCCATAGTGCGGCGCACGCGGCGGGCGCCGCCGAGCATGTTGAGCACGCTGATAACCTGCCAGCCCGCAACGACAAGGTAGAGAGCCCATAGCGTGACGAGGTCCTGTGCGAGGGGGAAGGTCTTGGTGCTACGTGCAAGCTCGACGGTATAGGTGAGCGTGGTCAGGTCCCAGCCGCGCGCGGGGGTCAGCGACATGCTGCGAACAGCGGCGCCGGGGATCCATCCCGCGGTAAACGCGCCATCGGGCAGCGTCTGGTTGTAGCCATAGACGAGGATCGCCGCCGCAACAAGCAGCAGCAACAGATCAAGCCAGACGTAGCTCACCAAGCGGCGCCACATATAGCTCCAGTTGATGGCGCGGGCGATGGAGGTGACGCGCTTAGCCTCGTCGTTACGCGCGGCAGACATAGCCCACCCCGCGCACGGTCTGGATGATGCGGGCACCGCCGGCGTCTTCGATCTTGGCGCGCAGGTGCGCGATGTGCACGTCGACGTTGTTGGTGTCGCCCACGTATTCGTAGCCCAGCGCCTCGTGCGCGATGCGTTCGCGCGTGAGCACGGTGCCGGCATGTGCCATAAGCAGGGCGAGGACATCGAACTCGCGAGCGGTCAGCACGATGGGCGAGCCGCCGACCGTGACTTCGCGGCGGTCGGGGTCGAGCGCAACCGAGCCCACGGTGAGCGCGGCGGGGGAGGGCGCGGCAGGGACCTGGGCCGTGTCGCTGGCTGGAGGCGTCGCGGCGGCGTTGCCGCCCGCGCCGCCCGCCGTGCCCGCCCCGGCACCGGTGCCGACCGCGCCCGAAGCCGCCCGTACGGCCTCAGCGCGCTTCAACGCCACGCGGATCCGTGCGAAAAGCTCCTCGATCGCAAACGGCTTGGTCAGGTAATCGTCAGCACCGGCGTCAAGCCCTGCCACCTTGTCCATCACGGCATCGCGCGCGGTGACCATGATCACCGGCACATCCTTGTGCTTGCGTACGCGCCGCAGCACCTCCATGCCGTTGAGCTGCGGCAACAGCACATCGAGCAGGATCAGATCGTAGTCGCGCTCCAGCGCCAGGTCAACGGCGGTGCGTCCGTCGGCGGCGTGCTCCACCTGGTAGCCCTCGTGCTCCAGCTCGAGTGTCACAAAGCGGGCGATTTTCTCCTCGTCCTCTACGATCAGGATTCGTGCCATACGTGCCCCCGTCTGCGATTACTTGTCGTCGTTCAGATTTTGCTTGATGCCGTCCGCGGCATTGGCAGCGCTGTCCATCAGGTTGTTGATGCTGCCGGGCACGTCGCCGTCGCTATCGATGCGGTAGCGCATGCCAAAGAACAGGCCAAGCAGCATCAGCCAAATCGTGGCGCCCCAGGCAAACAGCGCGACGATGGGAATCAGGATGGGAATGTTGAGGATGATCGCATCGCGGCGCGTGGCGATAAACTTGGTGTCCAGGCTCAGGCGGAAGAGCTTTTTGAGGTACTCCCACACGCTGTCCATCTTCTTGGAGAAGTCGGTCTTTTCGCTCGACTTTTCGTAGGCTGCCTGCGCGGCGACCATCTCGGCCGAGGGCTCGTCGGCCGGCGCGGACTCGGTGGCGGCGTGCGCCGACGTGGTCTGGGTCTTGCCCTGCGACTCGAGCCAAATGATGGCGTCCAAAACGTTGCCGTCGGCGGCGTCGAGCGCGGCCTTGGCGTCGGTGTAACTCACGTTGCACTTGGTGCGGATGGTTTCAACTTTTTCGAGGTCGTCCATGACCTGTCCTTTCGTTCGATGGGCGCGACGCCGGGCGATCTGCCCGGGCGCGAGCGTTGCGTTCGGCGGCCTGCGTTGCGCGGCGCCGCCCCGCCCTTGGTCGAACTCTATAGTGCAGGTTATAGATTAAGCGATTCTTGAGCCAAGATTAATGTTGGATGAGTTTTTGGGTGGCGGTGGGGAAGGGAGAGGTGTCCTTCTGGGTAGCTAGCAGCGAGGTCTAATACTTTTCCGAGAAGTGAACGAGCTAAATCGGACCCCCGAAGCATCGACACTTTGAGCGTGTCGTTTCCTGCGGTTTTAATGCCGGAATCCTGCGATTTCACCGCTGAAAAATGCGGATGTTTCAAGGGTCAAAAAACAGACGCTCACTTCACGGAAAAGTATTAGAGCTCGATAGCGGGGGATGGTGAGCCGATGACAAGCCGGCGTCAGAAATGGGGTAAACAAGGCAAACGGATCTAATGGATCAAAAATCACGTTGCAAAAGTATGAAAATATCCTACAATTGCAGCATGAAGTACTTTAGCAACATAGCGGCGATAAGCGAGCTTTCCGAGAGCGAGGGCGTGTTCACCACAGCCCAGGCGGCTCGCATGGACATCTCTCGAGATGCGCTGGCGCACTCATGCCGCGCAGGGCGTCTTGAACGGATATGCCACGGCGCCTACCGGATGTCTGGAACGCAGCGCCGAGACACCGACGAACTCAACGCCTTTTGGAAGCTCACCAATCCCTCCCTTTGCGCGTGGGAGAGAAAACGTCAGTGGGATGGCATCGCCGTGAGCGGTACGACAGCGGCGAACCTGCAGCAAATGGGCGATTTCTATCTGTCCCCCTACAGGATGACCGCGCCCATGCGTATCAATACAAGAAACGAATCCCTTTCTTTTGTAAAGCGCGAGATTGCTGAGCGGGACATCGTTTGGCTCGACGGCCTGCCGGTAACTAAACCCGAGCGCACGCTTGTCGATCTTTGCCTCGATTGCGAGGATCCCTCATTAATTATCGATGCCTATCACGACGCGCTTGGACGTGGACTCGATATACAACGGCTGAAGGATCTTGTAGAGGAGAACTCTAAAACCGCCAAACGACGCGAGCTGATGGCGCCTTTGCTGATGGTACTGAACGGGTAATGCGAAACGGAGGACATGGTGAAGTACAAAACGCCTGCCGCATTGGAGATGGCTGTTAGGAATGCCGCAAGAGAATCACCAATGGATACTAATCGGGCAATCGTCGGTTTCTACTTTCATCGCTTCCTATGTCGCGTTTTTTCAGAAGATGACGGCAGCTTTGTGCTCAAGGGCGGTCAAAGCGTCCTGGCGCGAACACTCGATGCACGTGTCACAAGAGATATTGACTTGGTTGCTCAAGAGGAGAGTCTCGAAGAGGCTATTGTCGATCTGGTGCAGGCTGCTTCGATTGATCTGGAGGATTTCGTTTCGTTCGTCTTTGATCGTGCAGAGCAAATCAAAGAAGAAGATGAGTATCGGTGCGGTGCGAAGGTGTGGTTCACCCCCTTTATGGGAACCAAGAAGCTACAGCCAATTTCAATTGACTTGGTAATTGATGAAGTGCGGGGACTTGAGCCTGAGGTTCTTGCGCCGATCGATCGTCTGAATATCGAGGGGCTCCCAGTCTGCGACTATCGAGTATGCCGAGTGGAGAGTGCCCTTGCAGATAAATTGCTCGCAATGATAGAGATGCATGAGGGCCGTGCTTCATCGCGAATCAAGGATATAGTCGACATCTTGGTGTACGCGAAAACTTGCTTCGTCGATGGGGCTACGCTTGTCGAGAGGGTCGAGAAAGAAGCGTCTGCCCGCAAAGTGGCAATGCCGGAAGAGTTCGTGGCGCCTCTCTGGTGGAAACAAAATGGTTCTGCACAGTACGTAAAGATGGCGAGGCAGGCGGGGGTACTTGATCTCGCGGGGAACATTGCTGGGGCAGAAGAGGTCGTCAATCGGTTGTATACACCGTGCTTTAATCATTCGGCGAATGTGTGCAAATGGAATCCTCAGACCACGGGATGGGAATAGGCTAGATAGTTAAGCCGGCGGCAGAATTAGTTCCTGTCGCCGGCTTAAGACGTTTCTACTGCCTATGCGCTATTCGCAGGTCTGGTCGACCACCTGGGTGACGGCCTTTTTTGCGCCTTCGAGGTCGCGCTGGGCTTGGGCGACAGTGGCCTCGGCTTGTTTCTTTGTCCTTACGACCTCGGCAAAGCGGTTGATGGATTCGCTATACTCGCGTGTGCGCGGGTCGAGCGCCGGCGGGACTTCGATCTCAAACAGGTCGCTAGGACGGATGGCGCGGATGCTGGCTGCTTCAGTTAATGCTTGAATCAGCTGCGCCCCGTGGCCTTCGGTAAGGTATCCAACAATTATCTCCGAAAACACTACGCGCTCATCTTCGGTCATCGTTTGGAATGACGGGCGAATGACGGTGGTGTTATGCGAAGCAACCAGATGCTGCTTAGCGTCATCGGAGCTGACGACGAGCAGGTTGGACGCGCCGTAGCGACCCAGCATGCGCGGCATGACGATATCTCCAGCGCGGAGCTCATAACGATCGAGAACGCTGGGGTCCACCTTTACGAATTTAGAATCCGAGCTATTTTGATTATCTGAAGCATCTACGGGCAGAAGATTGCCGTCCTGAAAATCTTGAGATGAGATTCGGCGCACCTCGACTGCGTCAATGTCGTTCGATGTCGTGCTCTCGCGGGGCATGAATGGCGCGACTCGCGTAAAAGAGTCACCGAGTGTGGCGCTGTAGTTTCGGGTGATGGCGATGAGGCTGATTTTGCCTTTTGAGAGAGCGGCGTGGTGTTGGAGCAGCTCGCGCGTGGCAAAAGTGGACGTTTCGATTGGCGTCGATCTTGGCGTATTGGTATCAATGCGGGCCCAGTCAGGAGAGATAGAAAAGGTGATATCAGAGTAATACGATGTTTTAGTCACATATTGAAAACGCGGTCCGGGCTCAATTGCGCTGCGAAATGCAACGCTGCGATTTCCTGAAGACAGTATGAGGAGCGCGCTTGTCATGTAGGGCCTGGGCTCGGAAAGTGGCAAATAAACGACGCTCTCGATGAGCCCTTCGCGTATCAAAATCGTGCGTGCTTGTTCAGCTTTATCAAGTAAATCGGCGGGAAGTACCACGGCTGCTCGAGTGCGGCCCGAAAGGGCGAGAGCATACAGGCACCAAATAAAAGGACCCCAGTCGCAAAAATCAAGGTAGCCAGGCTCCAAATAATCGATGAGCGCGGCACTGTCTTTTTCGATATCGTGCTTATTTGCGCGGTAGTAGTTTGATGCATCGACAAACACCGGCGCTGCATCATCATCGCTTGCATTCTGCTTTCCAGGTTCAAGCTCACTAATATCGGGCACGCCGTTACCGTTTAGGGTAAAGCACTTAGCGAGATCTTCGGCATCCACAGCGCCAGGCAGACGGACAGTGAGCAGGCGACTGCCTTGTTCCAGGTTAAGCGCGCGCGAGAGGGCGGCGGCGGTGAGGCGTGGCAATGATGATGTAGTTTCACGCATGTATAGAGCCCTTTCTTCTCAGTGGGTTTATATTAGCAGAAAAATATTAAAATTTCTAATGACGAGAACAGCACGCTGTGCTATCCTCGAAGCAATCCAAAGCCAACTCAATAGCAATTGCTTGATACATTCGCTTTGTAGCCTTTAGGCAAACTAAGCAATCGAGCAGGATGATTTCACTTATGAAACTACAGGTTAGATCAATAATCATCGTTCTAGCGTCAGAATATTCTAGAACTTAGAACAGACTTACATCAACCACCTGAAACCGGATAGAAAGAAGCATTCATGAAGAAACGGGACAGTATTTACGAGGCATTCCTCAGTGCGATCGACGAGGATCTCCGCGGTATGTGCGAAGTGAACAGGAAGGCAGAGCTGCCACTTCCGTGTCCGTACTGCGGCGAGAAGAACGTCGAGCGCCTGGCTAAATCGCTCGTTGGCGTGCTGGAAGAGCGCTCGCCCGATATTCCCGGGCTGGTGCCCGAGCAGTATCGAGCCGATGTACACGAGGCCCGCGAGCTTTTGACTGCTGCGACGCTCGCTTTGCTTTCGCTGTATTTTTCCCCGCGCGATAGCTGCATGGGCAGCGTGGCAGCCGTGGTGAGCATGTTTAGGCATGGATGTAATGCGGCTTTTAAGTCAGCTGGCGTTCTCTTGTTTGAGCAGGTTACGACAGGGATGAAGTACAACGTCAAGAAGGATGCCTATATTCCGTCCCCATTCGTGCGCCATATCGATAGCAAAAAGCCTTACGACCGGCTGCACCGCGATGGATCGCGTGGCTTTACGGCGGATGAAGATGATGCCGTCATGTTTTATAAGCGCTACCTCAAGGTGCAACGACGCGTGTTCGATACGAGTCCGCGTTTCAACTTTGAGTTATGCGTCAAACGCCCGTTTGAGGCACTTTTGGACGAACGACACACTTTTTATTACATGGAGGAAAAGATGGAAATCGATTTGGCAACTAAGGTACGGGGGCTTCAGGACCGCTACCTCCTCAACTGCGCTCGGGCCAAGGGATACGACCTGCTCGACAAGCTGATGATTAATGCATTGCTTGCGTATCTGCGCGACGGGACGGTTTCAACTGCTGCTCGCGAGAGTTATCTGGCGCAGGCCGAGCGCCTGATCGGCCACGCGACCAAGTCGTCGCGCTCGGCACAGCTCAATGAGGACGACGGTGTCGATCGCATTGCTTAACAACCACCAACGTCACGGACAAGAAAGGAGCCACGCCATGTCAGTCATCAAGATGTACGGCTACGAGGCCGCGCAGCAAACGGAGTATCAGACCAAGAAGTGGGCGACTAAGGAGGAGATGCAGGCGCTGTCGTCTGGCGATGAGCAGCGCGATGTGATCCTGGCTAAGGGTGCCACGGTGGCGTTCTACGAGGACGACAAGCATTGGGAGACGAGTGTGTCCAACAATGTCTTTGCCTTTGGAGGTACCGGCAGCGGCAAAACGGCGAGTTTCATTTTGCCCAACCTGCTCAATCACCACGAATGCTGTTATGTGGTCACAGACACCAAGGGTGAGCTGCTGCGCCGTACGGGGAAAGGCTTTGAAGAGGACGGCTACGAGGTAACGGTTCTCGATACTGTTAATCCCGAGCAGTCGGCCGGATACGACCCTCTGCGCTACGTGATGGATGTCGAGGATATCCCCACTACGGTGGCGGCAATCATGGAGGGGGTCGATCCTGACGGTCGTAGCCGTAGGTATGATCCGTTCTGGGATAACGCAAACGATCTGCTGCTTCGAGCAATTGTTGGAATCCTGTATCTCCTGGAGTGTCTTGCCGGCACCCTTGCGCCGGGCGAGGACCCCAATGCTCCGCGCCGCTACCTTAAGATGAACAACGTCTTTAAACTGGCTGCGCTCATCAAGGTCACGGGGGATGGCGAGGGCCGATTCCCGTTGGACTACCTTGTAGAAGAGGTGGAGTCCAAGGAGTTCCTCGATAAGTATGGGGCTGTGAACGCAGACCTGTACGGCGTTGAGCAGTATCGCGATTTTCGAGGTGCGGCAGATAGGACGCTTAAGAGTATTCTGATCACGCTCAATGCAACTATCTCGCGGCTTAAGACGCCTCAGCTCATGCGCGTTTTTGAGAATGACGAGATGCGTCTTGATCGTATTGACGAGGGCAAGCGCGTGATCGATCTTAAGGTGAGCGACAACGATTCGGCTAATGCATGGCTTGCGAACGTTGCCCTTAAGCAGCTGTTTAACCTTGCCCAGCGCCGTGCCGATGCCAGCCCCAGCGGCCATTTGCAGCGTCGCGTGCAGTTTGTGCTCGATGAGTTTCCCAATGTGGGACGCATCCCCGATTTTGAGCGCAGCATTGCGACCGTGCGCAGCCGCGGCATTAGCTTTTTGATGTGTGCGCAATCGCTGAGCCAGCTCGATGCCGTGTACGGCAAATCCACGGCGCTTACCATTCTCGATAACTGCGATAGTTTGGTCTATATGGGTGGCGGCAGCAACATCGCGACGCAGAACTACATAAGCGAACTGTGTGGCGAGTCGGTTTTGGGCACCAAGTACGTGGGCGCCGAGCGCACTGCCGTAGATGTGCGCGGCTGCGTGATGACCCCAGGCGAGGTTGGGCTTATGCCTCGCACCGATTGCCTGGTCAAGGTGACCGGCATGCGTCCCTTCCGCGCCAAGAAGTACTTTTGCGACGACCATCCCAATGCAGCCAAGTGGCTAAGGGATTAACCCTTGCAGCCTCGCGCATTTTGACCTGCATTTTGGCTGCACGGCCTCTGTTTGCCATGTGCCGTGCGGCCAGTTTCCCTTATCGATTCCATCTAGAGAGGAATTGCCATGTCCGTTATGTATCGTGAGCCCAGCATCATTAAGAAGTCCAAGGACGGCCGCGTTGCCGCCGTCGATATGGCAAGCGAGCTGCTCAACAGCCGCGTGCTGCTGCTGGAGGGCGAGGTCAACGATGTGACCTGTAACGGCCTCATTAAGTCCATGCTGGTGCTGGAACATCAAAGCGCGACCGAGCCCATCACCCTCATCATCAACAGCCCGGGCGGCAGCGTTACAGCGGGGTTGGCGCTCATCGACACCATGCAGTCGCTCGACTGCCCCGTGATCACGGTGGGCGAGGGCGTCGTGGCCTCGATGGCCGCGGTGATCTTGGCCTGCGGCGACCACCGCCAGGTGTACCGCCACACGCAGGTGCTCATCCACCAGCTGATGGGCGGCACGGGCATGGCGCAGCAGACCGATATCGAGATCGTGGCCCAGCACACGGCGGCCATGCGCGCCGAGCTGGACGAGCTGCTGGCCGAGCATGGCAACCTGAGTGCCCAGGAGTTCCACGAGCTCACCGAGCGCGACTGCTGGTGTAACGCCAAGCGCGCCCTAGAGCTGGGCCTGGTGGACGAGGTGGTTGCGCCCAGCAAGAAGGCGCTCTAGCAGGGCGCATGCCTTTTGGCATGTAGGGCAGGACGATCGAGCGCGTAAATTCACAGCCAGAAAGAGGTTGAATATGAGCAGTATTTGGGATGTCGATGGCATTGAGTGGGAAGACCTGCCTACCGTGAGCGACCTGCTGTGCGCGGCAGACAAAAAGATCCTGGCGCGCGAGGTCGCCCTGCGATACGACGACAAGGCAGGCGGTTGCGGCTGTGGCGATAGCGACCGCGGCCTAAAACGCGTCCGCCGCAAGCTCAAAAAGCTGCGCAAGATCGACCCCGAGCCCAGCGACAAGATTGTCCTGTTGCCCAAGCACGTCATCAATCGTCGCGATGCGGGCCACGGTTTTGACTATTACGACGTAGAACCGTGCGCCTTTACGCGCAGTGGCGCGCAAAAGTCAGGGGAGGACGCGTGTGCTGAGGTGTACCCGTGGGACCTGTTCCTACTGAACGAGGAGCCTGCAAGCGTCGTTCTGGGCTATCGAGTATGGCTCGGCGGCGAATGGGACCTATGCGAACGTTACCGCTTTTTGGCTGTGGTGTGCGCCAGCGCGCTGCATCGCATCCGCGAGCAAAAGGAGCTGCGCAAGTGTCTCAAGAAGGACGATGCAGCCTGTGACATGGACGAGGATGAGGTGATCGAAGGTGTTCGCCAAGACGTGCTGTATCCCGAGGAAGTAATCAACGCAAGGCTCGGCGGCTATTGGGATACGAGCCTGGGCCTTGATCTGCCCTGGAAGGACGAACATTTCGAGACCTGCGTTCGGATTGATAGAGCTATCGATGACCTGTTTGCCGAGGAGACGAAGCGCTGTGCCGCGGAGCTTGGGAAGAAGCTTGAGCGCGGGTATGAGAAGCGCGTGGAAGCGCCGTTGTTTCAACCGTTCACCGACGAATGAGAAAAGGCGGCAAGTGCGGTCCCCGCGGGATTATCTTGGAGCAGCTAAGTGAGCGGTGCGCGGGCGAGGAGCAATCATGGCTAGTCGTGGAGATAAATAGTCGAGGGAAGAAACCCTTGCGGCTCTGTTCTTATACCTCGCCCTACCATTAAAAAAGGTCGATGATACAAGCGAGGATGTCCAGGCGTTAGCCAAGGCCATTGGCGGAACGCCGGGCGCGGTTGCTCTAATAATCTGGAACCTTGCATCATCCGATGAGCGTCGACGTGCTCGCGGCAAGGTTGGAATGACCCAGGCGAGCAAAATGGACAAGATGGTTTGGGCTGAGTATTCCTCTGCTGGTGATGAGCTTGTTGAGGAGGCGACCGACGTTTTCCTCAACTGTTTCGATTTTGAAGAACCGCTAAGCGATGAGTTGAAAGAGACGATCGGCATTGATTTGCCAGAGGGTAAAGAGCGCGAGGCAATCGTTTCGATGCGGATGAACCAGGAGTTCTTTCGAAATACCTTGCTTGCCAATTACAATTCAAGGTGTTGCTTGACGGGGCTATCGAACAAGACACTGCTGGTCGCCACCCATATCAAGCCCTGGAAAGTCTCTGGTCCTAAAACGGAGCGCCTTGCGCCCGACAACGACTTGCTTTTAAACGCATTACACGATAAGGCGTTCGATCGGGGACTAATCACAATTACGAAGGACCTAAAGATAATGGTGTCCAGTGTGGTCGAGCACGAAACGCCCGAGGACGAGTATTTGTGGCGCTACAACGGAGAGCCAATTGCGCTTCCGAAGCGATTCGCTCCACGAGCTGAGTTTATTGAATACCACAACGACATGGTGTTTAAGGGGTAATTGGACTATCTCCCGACCAAACGAGGATTCGGATTGGCTTGCTGGAAGGGAATGACTATGTCGGGTTCCCGGATTCCCGAGGTCGGGGAGGTCGCTTCGTTGCCTGTTCGGAGTACGGCAATGAGGTCCTGGATTCGCTGGAGCAACTCATCAAAAGTAACCACAGTCACATCGCTGAGGTTATTCCGATAATGCTCAAAGGTAGCTTTTTTGCTCGCGGTGTCGAGTTCAGAGATCTTCCCTATGACTACAACGCACTTTGGGGAAAGGGCCTCAAAGTGAGAAGACGAGCGCCCGTTGACCATGTAGTACTCCTTCGTGAGCGTGTCCCGGTAGTTAAGCACTTGGTTTACTGATCCGCTCATGTGTGAGGTCAAGGAATAAACGGCGTTCTCGGGCTCTTTCCCCCTGTATATTGTGCCGAGCAGGCTTGTAAGAGGAGTCTTGATCTCGATGAGCGTGACATTGCTGGTTAGCTCATTCTGGTAGAGGAAATCGCAGATATTGCCACCGGAATTATCAATCGCCTTGCCTCCGACATACGCCTTGCCTTGGAGAAGTGTGCATGGGGCGGAGAATACCTGCGACAGTATCCATTGGTGGTCGGTGAATATTCTCTGCCAGTACTCCTCGTTGCCGTTACCGAGGTTCTCAGCAATCTCCTTTTCGACCTTTTCGAGCTGGGCGAGACTCAGACTGACCGTGAAGTCATCGAGATGTCCCTTCTCCAACTCGGAGAATATCTCACCCAATTGCTCGCGAGTCGTCCCCTGGGTCATGAGCCGGATCATCTCTTTGACGAGTTCGAAATTATTGCCATCTGTAAGTAGCCTGGTTTCCGAGGGATTTTCGCGCATCATCTTAAGGAGTGAGCTTACGGAGCGGTCAAGGGGGACATACGTTGTGCTGCCGCCTTGAACTCCTCCACCCTCCTGATGGATTCGGTAGCGAGCATCAAGTGCCTCGTACAGGCGACGGGTCTCTCCGGTGTCTAAAGTGAGTTCGAGCCAATCACCATTGAACCCTTTTCTTTGCAGCATGCCCCTCGAAGCAGGGCCCAGTTCGGTTTCGGCCGAGTCTGAGGGGAAAGAAGCATCTCCTTTCCTCTTTCGTTCGTAGACGAATTTGCCCTCAACACAATGAGAAGGATTCTTCGGATTGTCTACGTTGGTCGCGAGGAACCGGTATCTCATCCTGTCCGTTGTTTCTGTCAACTCAACGGGGTCGGATTTTGCCGTGTATCGAGAGGTCGAGACCATGTTGATGGCCCCGTCAATAGCACTTGAAGGATTGGGATAGAGCGTGCCATCCCAATCAAGTGTGTCCCCGAAACTAATGCGCCCCATCCAGGCTCCCTTCGCACATCCTCTGGATCAGCTTCCCGTCCGCCAGTCTTCCTGCCAGATAGCAGTCGAACACGTAGTCCGCGGGCAGCGCCCACATCTCCACCCCGTCCGTGAGGGGCGGCTCAGGCTTCCCGAAGACGCCTGGGAACCGCACCCTACCCATGAGCCTCGCCTCGGCCTCGTGGGTCGGTACCAGGAAGACATTCGCCACGGAGGAGAACCCGTTGTCCCGGATGAAGTCCCCGTAGGCGCTCTGGTAGAGCACCTGCTTCGTTACGGACTCGACGCCCGGCACGTCCTTGGCGGCGCCGGGGCGCAGCGACGGCGTGTAGTACTTCGCGTCGTAGATGCAGAACGCTCTGCCGCCAGCGCCGTCTCCATGGATGCCTATGACGTCGGGAATCAGCGTGTTCACGTCCCCGCAGCCCGCACCGCCGGCGTCCATCCACTCCGGCCTAGGGATGATACCCAGAAGCGTCTCCGCGCCGCGCTGGCACCAGTCCTCGGCGAGCGGAAGCCCCAGCGAGTCTATGCGGTCGGCGAGCCTGTCCCCGAAAGCGCTCTTGCATGCCAGCTCCCACGCGTGGTAGAAGGATGAAGTGCCCAGGCAGAACTCCTCCTCGGGGCTTTCATACTCCTCGGAGGGGCTCAGATAGCGCAGCAGCATGTCGATGACGTCCTGCTTCCACGCCACGAACTGCACGGAGCGCTCCTGCTCCAGGCGGTAGGTCAGCGTCTCGGCGTCACCCAGGTCCTCCAGTTCCTCGCCGGAGAGGTCGACCGGGGCGAGCCCCAGCAGCTCGTCCAGGCCCCAGCGACGCAGGTCCTCGGAGCAGCGAGTCAGCACGCACCGGTGGAGGCGTGTCACCAGGTCGGCCGCGTCGCGGGAGGTGTCGCGCGTCTTAAGGTCGAAGTAGACCGGCGTGTCGCCGTCCATGAAGGGCTGGTTCTGCGCGATGGTCCTGCCCCAGGCGATCTCACCCGACCCGTTGTCGCGGACCACGCGCACGTAGTTGGAGTAGACGCCATTCTCCTCGTAGGAGCCGAGCAGCGCCAGCATGAGCGAGAGCGGCCCGCCGTCCTCGTCGGCGTCCGGCAGCGCGGCGCCGACGCCAGAAAGCCCGCCGGAGCTCTTGCGCAGTACGCGAAACACCTGGGCGAGCTCCGTCTCCGAGGGGCGCGTCCCCCTGGGGAAGTATTTCGGGTAGGCGCAGACGAGGGTCTCGCGCCAGCGCGCGAGGCCAACCCACGTGAACTGGTACTTGCCGAGGGCGGCGAGCTCCTCGTCGGCGTCGCCCCCCTCGGGGGCGGCGTCGCTCCTGAGCGTCAGCACCCCGCGGGCGGCGAGCGCCCTCACGCACGCGAGGGCGTCGCGGACGTCGAGACCGAGCAGCCGGGTGAGGTCGCCGAACGAGTAGGAGTCCCGCTCCCGTACGTAGACGGGGTCGAAGGCCATGGGCTACTCCTCCGCGCCCTGGCCGTTGCCCTCGTCCTCGGAGGGGGCGCCATCCTCGACGCGTGGCACGGGCTCGTCGAGAGCGAACACGCCGTCGGCAGAGCTGTCGTACTCGGCGCAGATCTCGGAGTACGTGAAGTCGGGGTGACGGAATACCTTCGGGCGCTTCATCTTCGCGGCGTCCTCGTAGAGGTAGAGCAGCACCTTGCTCTTGAACGCCTCGTCGAAGGCCTCGTCGTCATCCAGTGCGGACTCCGTGAGGAAGAACGGGCCCAGGAGCTTGTCCTCGTTGACGCGCGCTTTGCCCTTGAGCAGGCCGTTGATGGCGTGGCGAAGGACGTTCCACTCCACGGGCTCGCGCTTCGCGCCGATGCGCACGACTTTGCCGGCGTACTTTCCCTCGCCCTCGTCGATTCCCATGTAGCGAAACTCCCAGCGGCGCTTGAAGGCGGTGTCCATCGGGAACACGCCCTGGTCGGCGCTGTTCATAGTTGTCCAAATGTAGAGGTTGGAGGGCAGGCGCATCGCGTTCACGCGATGCGCGACGTTCTCCTCGTGGCTGTAGAGCCCCGGGGTCTCGTCCGCGCACCCGGATGCATCGTAGAACTCCTTCCAGAGGAACTCTCCGAGATCGACGGGAACGTCCACGTCGTACTCGCTCACCCCGTCGCCTTTGCGGTCGAGCAGTTGGAATACGTCGCCGAACACTGCGGCGGGGTTCGCGCGGTTGATCTCCTCAACGATGAGGAGGTAGTCCTCATTGGGATGGGTCTTCGCCTCGACGTAGCTCTTCACGAGGGGTCCGGGGACGAACTCATAGGAGATGTAGGGCCTCCTCATGTTCTCGGACAGCGACTCGTCGGGCTTCTGCTCGGGCCACTGCATCGTCGGCTTGTAGCAGCCCACGAAGGAGGCGTAGCTGTAGTCCGGGTGGAACGTGACGCGACGCGTGTGCGCCTTATCGAAGTGCTCCCCGGCGAGTTTGTTCAAGCTGTGCGACTTGCCGGTGCCGGGGGCTCCAAAATAAATAAGATTATAAGGAAGTTTAACCTCGCTGGCTTCACTGGTCTCAGCGGTCTTAGTTTCAGCATTAGACGACAAATCAGAGTAGTCCACTCTTGCTGTATTGAATGACGTGAAAGCCCTAGACTTGTAATCATTAAGTTCGGCTTTGTTCACGCCCTTGGCAAGGATGACGTTTTTCGCATTATTAGTCGAGATGGGCGAGAGCCAGGGATTGAGACCGTCGATAATAAGGTTCTTAACTGCCCTTACAGGGCCTTTCGGATCGCTGTTGGTACACGTTAAGACTTTTTTCGTCTCTAATTCATTTGCGGAAAGCAGGGCGTCGTACACACATGGAAGAGAATATAAATAGCCATTCACGTCATTATCTGTTTTGCAGACGACCTGATCAGAGAAAATGCCAAGCATTCGAATTAGTCGATTCTCAACGACGTGATCAAGCTCTTTTTTCGATTGAAGCCATGCAAACAGCACCGTGATATATTCAATCGGACTTGTGGAGATAAGAATTCCAATCAAATCAATATTGCTCGTAAGCCTAATTACTCGGTCACCTCTGACCAGTTCGCCATCTTTCTTTATACGCTCGGCCGAACGAGGAGAACCAACCGTGCTTACTCGCGCAAGACGCCATACTAGGCACAAAACAGCATCCAAGGATTCAATTTGCGCTTGAAAAAGTGACACAGTATTAAGGCCTAGGTCAGTCTCTTTCACAGGTACATTGAGACTATTGGCATAGCTAAGCAGCAGCTTTAAACTGGACTCACCGTCAACCAGTTCGTTGGCAGGCGTGATCGTCATTTTCGCAGGCTTCTCTTTTGCCAGCCACAATAGAATCAGCAACGCAAGCGTTCGTTTGGGATCCTTTACCACTGAGCTGGATACCCACAGCCTAGGGCTAATTGGTTCGCGAAACTCGAGCTTACTGGGAAGCAGCACGGTTCACCACTCCTTACGATTTGAGGTCATGCATGATCTGCTCGGCAATTGCCTTACCAAGCAGGGGTGGGACAGCGTTGCCGACTTGCTTCATCTGTGACGACTTGGCCCCATAGAAATGATACGTGTCCGGAAAGGATTGGATGCGAGCAGCCTCCCGAGTGGTTATCGCTCGGTTCAGGAACGGGTGCGTGAACTCGCCCGATGACGGCGTGTCGTACCGCGTAGTGATCGTCCTCGCGATGCCATCCTTCTTCATCCGGCACCAAGTGCCGCTGTAGATGGACTTGGTGAGGTGCTCGGTGGGGAGCATCTCCTTGCCGTGCTCGGGCGGAATCATCCTCAGTCGCTCCAGGGTGATCTTAGAGTGCGCGGTCGCGATGTGGTTGTAGAGCTCGGTCGACCCATCGCGCATCATGCGTTGGTATGCCGATTGTGGCTTGTTGCGGTATTTTGAGACTTCCTCGCCTTCTCCGGATTCCAAATAGGCGAGGTCGCTAATGGCGTCCCATATGGTCGCGGATCGGCCGTAGGGGGCCGGGAGGGCGACGGTCTCGTCGGCGTCAAGTTTACCGATGATGCAAGTACGGTGCCTATCCTGCGGCACGCCGTAATCAGCAGCACAAAGGACGCCGCAGTTGACGGCATAGCCCAGGGCGCTGAACAGCTCCACTATCTCGTTCTTGAAGTAGCCGTTCTCGGTCGTCAGGAGGGTGGGGACGTTCTCGATGACGAAGTACTTCGGCTTCACGAACTTGACCACGTCGTAGTACTTGAGGAAGAGGAAATTCCTCGGGTCGTTGATGCTCTTCCTCTGGCCCTTCTGGGAGAATCCTTGGCAGGGAGGGCCGCCGATGACGATGGTCGTCTTGCCCGCGTACTCGGAAAAGGTCTTCTCAATATCGAGGTCACGAATATCGGCGACCACCATTTTGGTATCCGGCCGATTGCGTGTGTATGCCTCGGCAATAGACGGATCGAACTCATTTGCAATCTTCACGTCGAAACCGGCCATTTCGAACCCAAGAGAAAGGCCGCCCACGCCGGCAAACAAATCAATTACTGTCGGTTTCGTCATAGCTCGTCCTGGATCCTCTTGGTTGCGATGTCGTAATAGGACTTCTCTAGTTCAATGCCGGTAAAACGTCTTCCGTCGCGAACCGCGGAAACCCCGGAGCTTCCGCTGCCCATGAAGGGGTCGAGCACGAGGTCGCCCGGATTGGAAAGCTTCTCAACGAAGAAGTCCATGAGCGCGACGGGCTTCTGGGTCGGGTGCTTGCCGTACTCGCGCTCTCGCTTCGGGGTGACCGGGGACTCGAAGAAGTCGTGAACGGCCTTGCCGTCGTTGTTGAACGTGCCGACTCGCGCTCCATACGTGAAGTAGATCCACGATTCGGTGGAATTCACGAAGTGAAGATTCATGTTCCTCGGCATGGGGTTCTGCTTATGCCATGTCCCGGTTGTCTTGTAATAGAACCCGTGCTTTACGGCCTGCGTGATAATCGACTCGACCTTGATGACCGCCATGAATACGATCATGGAACCACCCGGCTTCATGACACGGGCGGCTTCCTCAAAGAACGAGTCCATGGACTCGTTCCATTCCTCGTACTCGAGGTTGTCCCAGCCCGCCGCCCCGAAGTAGTTATCTCGGAGCGCCTTGAGGTTCGTTGCGCGCTCCTTCATGAACAGGCCGAGGTTATAGGGAGGGTCGGTAAGAATAAGGTCAACTGAATCGCTAGCGAGGCCATGAAGGGCTTCCAGACAGTCGCCGTTGATCAAGGTTGGCTCAAAGTGTTCGCTCTGATTATCGGGTTTTTCACAATCCGTCTCGGAGCAACGTCCCTCCGTCCACGCGTCAACGGCGCTGTATTTGAATCTCCACTGGTGGCCGACCTTCTGGGCGGGAAACTCCTTGGTTTTAATCCAGCTGCGAATCGTTTCCGGGGTCACTCCAACATGGGAGGCTATATCCTTCATAGTCACCCAAGACTCTTCCATCATTGCCCCCGAACAAGAAATAACGCGAATTAGCAGAAAATAGCGCGATTATAAAGCCGGGTTGCGCCAATGTATAGGCTTGACCTACGATGGAAATCTGCATGCGAGCTCGGACAGGCAAAGTTAACGCAAACAACATCTTTTGCCGCCCAGCGCCGGCAAACACTGCTGCGCGACGCCCACGCGCGCATGATGTTCACGGGGCGCCGCCGTCACGTACTCCGCCGCACACGTCAGTGGTTGCCATCCTTGGCGGCGGGCATCCCGCCGTGTGTTTGTTAACGTCGTGATTACGGGTTTGGTCACATCCGTTTTTCGGAATTGAGCATGAGCGCTAGCTGCTCAGGAAGTTCGGCGGGTACGGCCTTCTCGTGCTCGACGAGTGGCTGCTGAACAAGCCCGACGACCTGTTCAGGGCGATGCTGCTCGAGCTCATGGAGCTGCGCTGCGGTTCGTCCTCGACCGTCTTCTGCGCGCAGTACAGGTCGAAGGGCTGGCACGCCAGGTTGGGCGGCGGGATTTACGCCGGGGCGATCATGGACAGGATCGTGCACGGCACTGTCTGGCTAGAGATGGGAGACGTCAACATGCGCGACATATACGGCTGACGGTGCTGAACGGACACCGGCGGTACCGATTCACGATACCGCCGGTACTGTCCCGCAATATTCGCGGTACGGAAACGCATAAATACTCACAATACTGGTACCGTCATGATTTATCCAGCGGCGATTATGGCGCGTATAGACGATGCTGGGCGCCCATGTCTGATTCAAGATTCAAATTTGCTACGAGCGCGCTCTAATAGTCAATACGTCGTATACGGGTTGTGTTACTCTTTTTGTGAACGGCGGAGCCCTTTATGGATGGCTTCGCCGTTCACCGTTAAATAGCGGCACCTTCAATCTCCTGGTTATATTGACTGAATAAAATGTTGATTGTTCAGATTGGAGGCGGCTATGGTTCAACCGAAAACCCAAGGAAATCACCGAGCATATCCAAAGGAGCTGGCGATATATGTCGAGCGTATCCTATTGGAGGAAACCGATGCTGGGCTTGGCAAAGGGTTGAGCGTTTCGGACATAATGGCGGAGCTTAAAGCTCGTTATGGATATGAAGTTAAGCGTGACACAGTGCAGGGCGTATTGAACGCACTTGTTGATTCTGGATCAAAAAAGCCTTCGCTCTGCAATAATGCGGGCGTCAGTCCGTTAACCGAGATGAATAGAATCGACCTCGACAACAGTTGCCTGAATCCGTTCTACACAGTGATTGCAAGTCGGTTGGCATGTAAGGGCGAGCGACTGACGAATGGTGAGGGGGATCCTGCTCCTAAAAATGCGAAGCACCTGTACAGCATAGAGCGTCAAATTGATGGTGCGCAAATTGAGCATTTGTGCCGTCTCATCGAAGCTTCTACGGGTGTAGGTGGAGCCGACGCGCTCGAGCATGCAGTTCTTCGCCTGCTGTGCGGCGAAGAAAGGCAGCAGATTGAAGATCGTTTGGCTCAAGAAAACGCCCTGCTCAAAAGCGGCAGAATTGCAAATATGGAAGCAACGCTTGCAAATTTGAAGTTATTGGAAAAGGCCATTAGCCAAAGGCAGAGAGTCCGCTTTCGAACTTCTGATAAGGGGCGACTGCATAGCCATACGCCATATCATCTATGCATGCACGATGGCTACTACTACCTGTTTGTGGGTCACAAGGGTGCTGCGAGGTCTTTTGACGCAATTCGAGTTGATAGCCTGCGGGATATAACCATTGCTGGACCAGTGGATGATGCAAAAGGTCGTTTTGAAGCGATGGCCGAAGAGGCGAAAAGGTTCTCTCGTGCTGGCGTGAACAGGATGTTTAGTGACGATATAGTTACGGTTCGCGTAAGGTGCCATAGCCAGGCAAAGGAGAAGTATCTTTTAGCCGAATTTGCCGGGAACGATGGGTTTCGGTGCGAGACGCAGGACGGGCACCCAAATCCAGAGTATTCGTTTATGGCATCGTATGACGGCATGAAAACATGGGCGATGAAGTGGCTCGATGTGTTTGAGATACTTCAACCAAAGAAATTGCGCGATGACGTCGTGGACATCATTGGACATAAATGTATCTATGTGAGTGCGAGGACTGATTCAAATGACCCCTGCTGAGAAAAAGCAAGCAATTGGCGATGCGTTGGATTACTGGTATTTGCTCGATTTTTTGAGCCAAGGCGACCAACCCGAAGATAAGAAAAATCCGCCTAGGCCCAGAAAAGGAATGCTTGATGACTGCTTTGTTCCAGAAGAGCGGGACGACCAGTACTTAAGGACGCCTTTTGAAGAAGCGAGAGAACGTGCGGATAGTGTCACAAACGGCGAAAACTGGCCGATCTCAACGATTTATTGTCACCTGGGCTCCGTTCCGCGCGAAGCGGTCATGACTTATATTGCAGAAAAACCGGGGAATGAAATCGAAAAAGAGGATGAGTGCATGACGGTCGCACTATTAGGTGTGAGTCCTGATGGTCAATTTGTCAGCCTTGAGTTGTCCTCTTTATTTTGGTGGTTGAAGAGGAACGTCGGGAATAGCCTAAATGCCATCGTTAGCTTTGAGAAAGAGCAGGATGAAATCCGCAATAAAATCAACGAAAAACTCAATGGAACAAAGCTGACATATGGTGTCATTAGGGACCTTGTCGATAGTTGCGTCCGACCAATGATTGAGGGGATTGCCAGCTGCCTTCCCGACGGTGACGGGGCTGAACGTATCAGCGAGTGGTGTTCAAGGCTGCTTGTTGAATATAGAGCAATGAAGCCAAAGGACAATGGGGGCGATGCGTACCCAGTGTTCGACCAATCGCTCTGTCACTCATTTTTCGCAAAAGATATTTCCCGGATAAATGAGCAGTGCAAGTCAGGGTCATTCGACGATTTGGATAAGGGGCCGCTGCCTCTAGTCGCCGCTTACCTTGAAGGCGGCTTGAGGGAGGAGTCTGCCTGTGGAGAGATTGATCTTCTGGGCGGCGAAGACGATGATGATCTGACTGCCCGTGCAGATTTTTTTTCTGAAGTGTTGGGAGCCGGCGCTACACCTATCGGTCGCTGGCCGAGTAAATACTCCTTGAGTTTGATGCAACAAGTGGCGGTAAATCTTGCGGTTGGTCGTGGCGGTTCGACACGCAAATACCCCGCAAACGACGTTATGTCGGTTAACGGTCCCCCGGGCACGGGAAAAACAACCCTGCTCAAGGACATCGTTGCGGCTAACGTTGTCGAAAAAGCCCGTCTGCTGTGCGAATATGACAAGCCCGATGACGCCTTCGAAGAGGTGGAACTTAGCAAAGATTATCTCAAGTATGCTGAGAATCCATATCGCTTCAAAAAGGGCAGGACCGGAGATGCGATAAATAGTCTCAGCATTTTGGTCTGCTCGACAAACAATGCAGCAGTTGAGAATATCGCCAAAGAGCTTCCTGATGGAAAGGCGTTCTGGGAGGGTATAGACGAATCTGAGAAAAAGGAGTTTCTAGAGTCAGATTTGTCCAACATTGTTTGGGGAAAGAAAAACGAGCAGAAACCGGTGGATGATCTCTATTTCTCTTCGGCGCTCGTTGACAATAATGGCAATCTTCGCGACCCTGCGCATCCTGGGCTTATGATTGCGGCATGTCTGGGAAACCGTAGGAATATTAATAATTTCAGAGATTGCGAGCTTTCTTCGCTGCAGTTTAGCGGCGGGCTGGGAAAGGGCAAGCGGTTTTCTAAGGCGAAGAAACTGTTTCTTGTTCAATACAAAAAGGTATCCGATCGATTCGATCGAATGGAGGAACAAGCCGCTAAGAAACGCGAGCTTCTGAACCTTAAATCGCGTTTGCCTCAATTGGATCGTGAGTGTCAAAAGGACGAGCGAAAGATAGTTGAAGAGCTGACAATCGAAACGGTATGCCTGCCTCATCCTTTTGAAGGCGGTGCTGCAGGCGATGTCCGGAAATATCTTGATGACATTGCGAAGTATACCGCCGATTATGAGGAGAGAAAGAGAGCGCTCGAAAAAGAGCTGCGCGATGCGGAAGAAAAGGCCAGTGGACGGATCTGGAGCATTTTGTATAAGGGTCGCGTGTCCGATTGCCGTGAAGAGCTCGATTCCTTTATGCAGCAAACCAAGTCGGAGCAGAAACTTGTTGAGCTGCGTACGGGATTTGAGGACAAATACGAAGAATTAGAGAATGAAAAGAAGAAACTAGTCTCTTTGCAGGTGAAGATTAAGGGGTTAGAGGACGTAGTCAAGGGCACTAAATCTGTCGAGACGATTGACGAGCGTTTTGTTGAGTCTATCTCAAAGGGGGATAACGAAAGCCGAAAGAGCGCTCATCTTTATAATCCATCCGATGACGATGAACTAAAAAAGGAGCGTAACCTGCTATTTCTGTACGCGCTGCAGGTGACACGCGAGTTCATTCTCGAATCAAAATGCATGCGGAACAACATTACGTTTCTACGAACATACTGGGGAGCTAAAGACAAAGGCGCCGATTCTGGCAAAAAGGAGTTGATAGAGTTCACGCAAGCCGACAGACGGAAGATGGCCCCTGCGCTTTTTCAGGCACTCGGTTTGCTTACCCCAGTGATTTCTTCCACATTTGCGTCGATTGGTCGCATGCTTGAGGATGTTCAGATTGGTGGGGCTGTACCCCTGTTCGGCCTGTTGATTATAGATGAGGCTGGACAGGCGGTGCCGTATGCCGCTTTGGGTGCCCTTGCCCGCAGTCGACGTGCAATGATTGTCGGCGACCCTTCTCAGATTGAGCCTGTGATTACTGGGGATGTTAAGGAGCTCCGCGCTACCCTTGGTAAAAAAGTATTGCTGCCGTTTAAGGGAGACATGGCTTCGGTCCAACGACTTGCCGATGCCGTTAATCCCTATGGCCATCTGCGCAGCAATGGCGAGGGTGATCAATGGATTGGTTGCCCGCTTGTGGTTCATCGTCGCTGCATATCGCCCATGTTCGATATCTCGAATGAAATTTCGTATCAGGGCTCCATGCTTAACGAGACGGCTAATCCAAAAAAGGATCTCGCTGGCAGCTTTTATCTAAAGTCCTCACAGTGGATCAATGTTGCAGGATTTGAACGCGGCAATCGCGACCACTATGTTGATGCTCAGGGCGACAGAGTGTACGAGATTGTCAAGGAGGCTTTTAGGAAAACGGCGGCTGCGACTAAGAAAAAAGCCGGCGGGTCGGGTGAGCATGAAGAGTGTTCTATTCCGAGCCTCTATATCATTTCTCCGTTTAAAACTGTTGTCAGCGGGCTTAAGAATAGGCTGTTAGAAGAGACGCCTGAAGGAATAGCAGAGCGTGCTTGGAGTGCATTCGCAAAGTTTAATATTGGTACGGTTCATACGTTTCAAGGCAAAGAAGCCCATCAGGTGATATTTGTCTTGGGGTGCGATACAAGTCGTAGTTGTGAAGGTGCAATCAGGTTTGTAAATCCAAATATCGTGAATGTTGCGGCAAGCCGAGCTAAGTATCGCCTTTACGTAATTGCTGACTATGCAGCGTGGAAGATTAATGAGAACGTTGCAACGATGAAGCGAATTCTCGACACGGCATGGGTTGAGCATTGGGAAAAGTACCAGACAACTGGAGCTATTGAGGAGCTCAATGCGGCGAAAGATATGTTGCCGCGAGGAGAATCTCTTCCACGGGAGGCAACTGACGCGGACGAGGAACATGTCAATGAAGATGATTGGTGTTCTGATGTAAGCACCGATTCCTATTTGGACAATGTGAGCGAAGCGTTTAAAAGCTTTAATCTGGATGCAGAAGACTGTCGAATCATAGGCTTCTCTTCGCGCGAAGCTCTTCAAAGCGCATTTGCTGATTGCGCGTGCGACCAAAATGGCAAAAATAGGGTGCTTGAGAATATCGAACAGGGGCTTCTTCTGTGCAAGATATTTGGCATTGGCAGTGTTGGTACCGATAGCGATTCAGATTGCGCATTTTGCCTGCTAATGTTCTGCCGCGCGGCAGAGAGATACTTGCGTTTGAAATTGTTGCCGGCCTTAAAGGCCATTGCTCCCGATTATGTTGTTGCAAGAAAGCCGCTCAAGGAGCTTGAGAGCCTTAACCTCGGTCAATACAAAGGATTAATTGAAAAAAAGAGTGAGCTACTGGCATCCTCTGTTCGAGTTGAAAATACAGAGCTGACGCAGGCGTCAAAGGGGGACTGGTGGAGGACGCTCGGCGAAACGTTGGGTCAATTCACTAAATTTCGTAATAGCGCCTGTCATACCGATCGAGAAGAGATGGTTAGCGCGGGCGAGGTCTGGCTGGCGCTTCAATGTCTTTTCACTGCTTTTCAGCTTGATGAACATGGCCATAAGAGTGTGGAAATCATGCGAGAGGGCGTTGTTTACGAAGCGGCTTTTGCGGGGGCCGAACGTTTGCCGGTCTGTTACTCAATGGATCAGGCGGAAGCTAAAGGCTATGCCTCGATTTCGAAAATACTGAGCGTAGGTGGCTCAAGGATTAGGGCAGCAAAGGCCAATAACATTCTGATGAAACAAGGGTACCTGCGACTTTTCGATGAAGGCGAAGAGAGCGTGCAGAAATGCAAAGTTCCGTCCGCTAAGGGTTTGAGTCTGGGTGCAATCACTGTGCGCGGTGAAAAGGGGGACGGTGAAGTGTACTTCTATGCGCAGTATCCGAAAGTGAAGGCAAAGGATATATGCAACATAATTGAACGCGAGTCATGAGCCATCTCAAAGTCAAGTGAGTTTTAGGGTAAAGCCCGCAATCTAACGCTATATAGCGGTAGATTGCGGGTTGCTTTTTATCTCTTTTCACTATTCTGCAGGTGTCAGTTGTTTGAAGGGAGATTCAAAGATGCTTGAGTCCAATTGTATTTATATTTGCGACGAGTCGAATGAGGCGAATCTCACGTGCACGCTGTTGCAGATGAAGCAGATGGTTGACGAGGCAATTGATCTTGCCTATGAGCTCGAGGACTCCTCTGTTGCTTGCAAGGGAGTTGGTGACGACTTGTTGGCCACGTGGGAGTCGTTGTGCTACTGCAATGCCGCCGTCCACGAGCTTATTCAATCTGTTCTGCTTGAGCGTAAAGAGACCCTGCGATTTGATGAATTACAAATGCGTAATGATGAAGTGCCCGAGCGGCCAATATGCCGATAACAACATTTGTTTGTCTCTGGGGGCAACAGCCTTGTTCAATCCCTCGAAGACAGTGTTTTCTTACATTAGCTTGCGAACGTAGCCTTCTTTGAAAGGAAAAACATGAACACTTCTATCCAAATTCCGTCCAGCGCCGTTGAGTCTGCACCCCGCACCGCCAAAGGCGAGGTCGTCAAGCTCGTGCAGGGCGCGCTGCTCATCGCCGTCGCCTCATTCGCCGCCGTCGGTATCGCCTCTGTCGCCGCTCCGTTCTGCGTCTGGAAGGGCGAGGTCGCGCTGTTCCTGAACGAGTCGTTCCACACCAACTGCTCCGTTTCCGCGATTGCGGAGTACGCGTCGGCGGCGCCTGGGTCCGATTGGGCGTCAATGCTCGTGGCCGCGCTCGTCGCGGCGTACCCGGCCTACCATGCCGTTTGGCGCGTCCGCGAGGGTTTTGGGCTCAGCTGCGATGCCCCGGTGTTCAGCAGGCGCGTGTCGCGCCTTCTCGCCGCGGTGAGCGCTTGTTTGCTGTTGGCGATGCTGTTCATGGGCTATGGAACGAGTTGGCTCATCAACGGCAGTGCGATGGGTGACCAGGGCCTTGTTGAGTCGGGGCACAATGTATGGGCCGTTTCCATCATGATCATGCTGGGCTGCGCCCTGATGTGCCTGTTCAAGTGGTTTCTCGCCAAGGGCCCCGGACGCAATTTCGGCAGCGGCTTTGCCGTCGAGCTTGTCCGCCTCGCCGACGTCCTGCTGAAGCGCGCGAGCTCGAACCTGGTGCTGTGCTACGTGGCCGAGCTGCTCGCCTGCCTGCTGGCGCTGGCCTTCATCGCCGTGGCCTATGTCGTCGTGAGCGTGGCCATCGCGCTCGCGTTCGCAGCCGTGGCCCTGGTGGTGTGCCTTGCCGGGATTCCCGTTATCCTTGCTGCCTCGTGGCGCAGGTAGCGGGGCGATCATGCGAGTTCTTATCGTAGCGTGAGAAAAACTTGCAGAAATCGCAAGTTCTTTTCACGCGATGAGAAAAACTTGCAGATTGGCGCGAGGACGACGGCCCTCCGCGTGAGCGCGGTTTTGATATTGCTTGTTAATGTGTCCGAACGGTTGATTGGAGACAAAATGTACCCGAACTATGAGTGCAACAACTATCCCATGAACATTACGGATGATGACGGCCCGTTCCTGATCATGGAGGCGGAGCTGTCTGGCGACGTCGAGCTCAATGATGAGTTTAAGAAAGACGCCAGCTATAGATATTCGTGTGCGACTGTTTCTGCGGCGATCGATCTTTGCAAGTCAATGACGGACGGCGATGCCGATCCCTGGTATGAAAGTTGGGAGAAGGCGGTTGAGCGTTATCCGCTCGAGAAATGCGAGGATGCGACAACGCTGTATTGGATTGAGCCGACCGATCCGTACAAGGCGCTGTGCGCCTTCCATCCCCATCCCGATCTTGAGCGGTACGCGGCTGAGGCAATTGACGCCGTTGACACCTATCTGCTGGAGCGCGAGTACTGTCCCTTTACGATCAACCACTTAGATCTAAAGGATGTTGACGTCCTGCTCAGCGCTGCTTGGGGATTGGCTCGAGTCCTTAAAGAAATTTGGGGAACTTGCGACCCTGATGTTATGGAAAAGATTGAGGATGCTACGTACAGTGCGCATATAACGGTTAGGGACCTGATCGCGGGTGAAGAGGCGGTCAAAGCTAGCTCGAAGTCCGATGAGAATCTTTAGCCGCCGCGCTGATCGGCGCGCCTGATTGACAGGCTGTCGGAAAAGTCCGGACAGCCTGTCAACCCCGGCCGTTACATCGTCCCCTTACTCGCGGCGTAATGTCCCGCCTGCTTAAGGGCATCCTCGTAGGCGCGCTGTTTTGCTTCGTACTCTTGCGCGCAGCGCTCCTGTTCTGCTTGCCCGGGAACAGGCACGGTCATGCTTCGCAGGTCTTTAGGAGATAGCTGCGCAAGCGAGTCTCCGTGTGAGGAGGCTAAGAGTTTCTGCTGTCCTTCATCGGATGACAGGTAGGCTAAGAAGAATCGTGCTAGTAGTTCATCTTTAAAGGATGCGCAGAAGACGACATCGCAGGGGACAATGAGTTTAGGGCATAACTGAGGTTTCTGAGGCACCGGCTCGCGCCTCATGCTTCCCGGCACTACGAGGGCCAGCTTAAATGGTGGTCCGAAGCGTGAGATCAGTATGCAGGTTTCATACTCGCCCAGCGGTTTGAGACGATAGAAAAGACCTGGATCCGTATCGCCCATATCGTAAATATCCGTGTCGGATACGCGCTCGGGTAGATCTTCGAAACCGATAACCGTTCCATCGACTAAGTGTTTAAGCGATAGGTAGTAGCAGTCAATTCGTCGGTCCGTTCTGCTAAGACCCATCTGTGGCATCTTTAAAAGAGTGCTACGGGGAATGCCGCGGCGTATGTCCGCTACGCTGCCAAAGCGAACGAAGGACTCCTCTGCAAAAGAGGTGCTTTTAGCACTGGGAAGTAAAGGCCAGATTTTTTCGGCACCTCGATCGCCGAGACGCCAATGCGTCACATCGGTTGTCTTGGCGTAAGCATAACTAATCGAGTCTTGGATCTGATGCATGAGCTCGCTTGTCATGGGCTTGTTGTCAAATGACCGCCCATCAAAGAGGAAATATGGCTCGTTGGGTTTACGGTCGCTCAGAAATAGTAAGGCGTAGCCATCGCTATTGGCGGCGATCGTATTGGGAAGTAACACTATCGCTGTCAATAGTCCAAGCTGGCAGAGCAGGCGGCGCCCGTCTGCGGCGCGTGCCAGGTTGAGCAATCGGTTGGAGACTTGTACGACCGCAATGGAATCCGGGCGTTCACACGCAAGGGAAGCAGCGAGAAAAACGTAATACCATTCGCTGACCGAAAGCGGGCTTGGTACATCGACAAGTGTTTGCAGTTGACGGGCCCTCGACGTAAGGAAATCCCGAACATGCTCATCTGCAATTTCGAGCGAGGGCTCAAATTGAGTGAGGGGGATTTGCTCGGGGGGTCTGCAGTAGATGAGCGTGGGCTCATCGGTACGGGGCACGGCACCCGATTCTGGCGTTGAGGCAAAGACATCGGCTTTGGTAAATGTAAAAGACGGATCAGCGGATGTGCCGCGAGTTCTAAAGTCGGTGCTTTCGGGGTCCTTAAGGTCGATGCCCCAGATAGACCATGCGGGTCCATTTGCATAATCTTGGGCAAACTCAAAATCTCGGCAGCACAGCTCGATAAGCGTATGAGTTTTTAGCGTTGGCTGGAGTTTTGAGACCATAAAGGAAACCAGGTTTGCAAGAAATGCGCTGCTATGAGGCTCTGGATCATGATTGTAGGCATGATAAAGGCCTAGCTTTGCTTGTTCTGCGCGAGACAGAAGCACGATTGCCTCCTCGGACATGCGTTGTGCGATATGGAGTGCGTCGTTGTTGGCAATGGCACGACGCGGTCAATTCATATTATCAGCCCAACTCCGATGAATTTGAAATTGAGTGTTTATAGCTTAACCCACGGGGGGTATCAACTGCGTTAAGCTTTTAGAAAAAAAATTCTAAAAAAGAACGGGCTTTCGGACCAATATGTCATCAGCAATGAAAGGACAGCTAATGAACGGATGCGACATGTACAGAATCGAGCCGGACGCCCCCAAGAAGCCAACGGCGATGAATATTTTCGGCATGATTCTGCAAACTGTCTTTGCGGTTGTACTCTACGTGGTCGCCGTCGACATGATGTGCTTGCTGACGACGTGGCTCGGCGGGTTTATGTTCGAGATTAGCGAGAGCAACACGGTGATCCCGCTCCATTCATGGCGCCTGGTGGCGTTTAGGGTGTACTGGGTTGTGCTGGGCGTGGCGTTTGTTGCGGCGCTTGCCCACAAATGGATCGTGTTGTTAACGGGAGGGCGCGAATCCGACATGTGCGAGCTGCTCGGTGTAATTGAGGGTGCCGGCGCATTTGCATCCGTCGTCTGTGCGATTGTCTGTTTGCTGGGCTATGCCGCCGTATTTGATTGGTGGGCCGGCGTTACCGGAAAGATGGCTTCGGATTCCCGCGCCAATGATTACCTGCTTTGGGCTGTTGTCTTAACCATCGGAACGATTGTCGAGTGGCGAATTGTCGAAGGGGTCCTCAAGGCTTTATTCCCTCATGAGTGCTTGTTCCACGGGCTTCGCTTTGCATCCGTCTGCGTGGTTACTCCTCTGCTTGCGCTTGTACCCACCACGCTGGCCATCATCGTGTGCGCGCTGGTGGTGGGCCTTTTTGCCGGGATTCTGTTTGCATCGCTTGCGATCCCCGTGGTTATCGCGGTTATTGGCATTGCCATCGCTATGAGTCGCTAACCCACAACGCAATCCAAATATCTCGCATAAAGAAAGGAACGACCATGTCGGTATTCTCTGACGCTCAAAAGCTTTTGCTGCTTGCCGTACTTACCGCTCTTATGGCTGGTGCCCTGATGTACGAAGTGTTGCATCCCACACTGTTTCCGCTGCTCAAGCAGGGCATTTTGCAGCTGCTCTACCACATTCCGGTCTTTACCCAGCCGGGCAACGTGATCTATCTGGAGTCGGCGACATCGCTGGCACTGTAGGAGTTTATGGGCTCGGGGCCACGTCATAGGTAAGAAAACCAATATAGAAAGGAAAACACCCATGGCTCAGAAGCAGTATCGAAACATCGATCGCTACCGGGACCTGCTCACTCGAATTGCGCCCTCGCGTCTGGTGGAGCAGACGCGTCAGAGTGTTATTGGCCACGAAGGAAGCTTGGAGGCCTTTGTGACGGCGCTGAGCTTTGAGGTCAACCGCTGCGTGATGTTGGCACGCGGCGCCGATCCGCGCGACGTTCTTTCGCCCGCCGCCATTTTGGTGATGGGTTCCACTGGTACGGGAAAGACCCACACCATCAAGGCCGTGGCAGATGCCGCAGGGCTCAAGCTGTTCGTGTTCGATGTCTCCACCATGACGGGCGAGGGCTGGCGCGGTGCCAGCATGATCAACTGCCTATCGCAGGTCGCGGACTATCAGGCTGCGAATCCCGGTGAAATTTGTTTGGTGCTCTTTGACGAGTTTGACAAGGCGGTTCGTGTCGAACCCGATGGGGGAGAAGTTGCATCGAGTTTTAGTCCATCGCAGTCGTTCCTTAAGCTTTTGGAAGGCGGGGAGATGCCGTTCGAATGTGATACCTCCAAGAGTGCGGCTATTAAGACGCTCAACCTCGATCAGGTTGTCTGCATTTTGGGCGGCGCCTTTATGGGCTTGGACGCTCTGGTGCGCAAGCGCCTGGGTGACAAGTCTGGCACCACGGTCGGCTTCGGATCCTCGTATGCCGCCGTGCGCACCGCCGCAAAATCGGCAAACGAGCTGCGAGACAGTGCGACCATCGAGGATGTTGAGACTTGGGGTATTATGTCCGAGCTGTGCGGGCGCATTGGCTCGGTGATTAACTTTAACGCCTTGAGCGTGGACGATCTGGTCCAGATTGCGTATGAACAGTACCTACCCAAGCACAACAATATGATGGGAAATGGCGCCAAGATGGAGCTGACGGCAGATGCTGCTCGCCTTGCGGCGAAGCGCGCGGTTAAGGAAGGTGCCGGCGCGCGCGGCATGCTCCGTCAGCTGCGTCCCCTTATGATGTACGCCTGGAGGGACATGCGGGAAGATACCTATATTTCCCGTGCGACCTTGGTCGTGAGCGACGGGGAACTTGCGGTTGCGTACGAGCGCTCTCATGAGCCGCGGGGTTTTTTGCAGGAAGAGATGGGGGAGAATTCGCCCTTTCTGAACGGGAGGGAGATTGAAGCCCTGGCGCTGGTGAACAGCTGGATGGAGCATGAGGACAAGGACGAGCATAGGCCGTATCAGCCCGAGCTTGCTTGGCTGGCGGATTTGATGGACGGCTCGGCGCTCGACAAGATCGTGCAGGGCGGCAAAGCATTCGATCTTGCTGGGGTCTTGTTGCGCGGCGTTCCGTTTGATGGGCCGGAGCGCATTGCCGCCCACGAGCTGCTTAAGGCGTGCGCCTGCTACAACGACGTGCTCTATGCCGATCAGGACAAGTATCGCAACCTTGCCCAGGTGCTTATGCTCACCAAATTGGTGTACAAAAAATCGCCCGATTGCTTGCTGAGCCCGCTCGATGTGGTTATGAACGGCACGACTACGGGCAACGGTTTTCAGGGTCTTGGCGAGTGGGTCGATGCCATGAGCAGGTCCGAAAAGCCTTCGTTGGAAAAGTGGCAGTACCTGGCGGCCGGGGAGGCCCTGCGGATTTACGACCACTTTAGCAAGCGCCCCGACCAGGTTAAGGAGCTTGCCGCCAAGGTGTCCCTGATGCGTGTCGCCCTTGCAGTGATGGACGTTGAGGAGCGTGAGGCATTGGAGTGCGATCTTAAGAAGCTGCTCGCTTCGTGCGAGTAATCGCCGACTGTTTCTCTTTCTTTTCTTTCCCTTTCTCGGCGGCATAGACGCCGCCACCTCAACCACCTCGCGTGAGTTTTTGTCCGCACGGGATGGTATTCAACACATGCAACAACTAAATCGGAGGTTTGACCATGGCTACGTGGGAACTCAACTGTCAATCGATGCTGTCGTCTGCGGGCGACAAGGAGCTTGCTCCCTATCTTGCACGTCAAAAGGCGATGCGCGAGTTTTTTGAGCGTGCGCTGTTTGTTCCCCAGGATCAGGACGGCGCTAAGGACCAGGACAACAACGGCCTGTACTTTTTGGGCGCCACGACGGGCTCGGGCAAAAACTACACGGCCGAGCAGGTCACGGCCGACCTGATTGCCGGCGGCTGGGATGAGTCGGGCTGTTTTAACAAGTGTCCCGGCCGCCGTACCTTGGTGTTTGTTGTTCCGGGTAAAGACAATCGCGACAACTATGTTGCAAGCGTGCGTGAATTGTTGGCTGGCCAGGGCATGAGTTGTGATGAAGCGGCACGCATGGTGTTCGATCTTCCGCGCGCGGGCGAGAACATTCTGAATTGGATTGAGGCCACCCGCGGCAAGGGTGCCGTGGGCGTGCGCGAAATCTCGTGTCCCATCGAAGCAGATGACGAGAGCTCTCATCGCGTCATTAAGCGAGCATGGCGTAACACTATGGAGGTTGCCGATAACCTTCTGCACATTCTTGATACAAAGAAAAGTCTGGGAAACGTTGTCGATTGTCTGACCCCCAGCCTGTGGGACAAGCTGTCGTTAGCCGATGCGAGCCTGCGTTGGGCAGTGAGTTGTGAACTCAAGAACATTACGCGAGGCATGGAGGTAATCCCTCAGATTTGGCCATCTGCGCTGCTCAACGACGAGAGCATGCCACATGTGATTGCCCTTACACCCCAAAAGCTCGTCAACAGAATCGATACGGTGACCGGTCCGGGCGTTGTGCTCTTTAACGCGGCGGCTGCAGAGAAGTGCCTATTCATCTTTGACGAAATCGACCACATGAAGGCTGACATGCTGTCGACGCTGACGGACGACCCCGTGACGTTTCAGCCGGATGAGGCGCTGCGCATCCTTGATCGTCATTTTAACGGCGGCGTGGTGGACCCCTTGCTGTTGGGAAATCGAGATCAATGGATGGCGGTCTACACACACGCTTCTACGTCGGGCGATCACAAGGGGTCGAATGCCGAGAGGAACAGGGTTTCGCGAGCGAGCGTAGAGGAAGCTGCCGAAGGAATCGCCAAGGATGCCGAGAATATTCAAAAGGCACTCGCCTCCTGCATTAAGGAAATGAAACTGCGCCCGCCTTTTGCGCTGTCTGACGAGGCAAAAGACGAGCAGCTTGCCGGTCGTCGTCTGTTTGGCAGTGATGATGTCTCGGTGGGCGATAACTCGGTAAACCCGTTGTGCTACAAGCTCAATGAGGACGGTACCCGCAATATGATTACGGCTCATGGGGCGAATGGACAGCAAACCGTTAACAAGGCGGTTCGTCGTGCGCGCGGCGTCGTTAGGATGGTAGTAGGTCACCTTGCCATCTGCGCCAGCCTTATGGATAGCCTGTATTACGGCAGCATTTCGTACAAGGACGATCTTTCGCGCAAGAACATCATCGATGCGCTGGGCATTAGGAACGACCAAACCAGTGAGAAATGCTTTTGGAATGCGTTGATGATGGCGCTGTTCTTTAAGAACCGTAAGAACGACGATATTGATGCAGCCGATGACTCGATGTATGCGCATGGCGTTGACTACCTAGTAATGGAAACCACACTAGACCATATGTTAACCACGTACCTAACCAGTCATGGCATTGAGCGCATGCCCGAGGCATACTTGGCCTCCATTGCTGCCAAAGCGCCCTGTGTGTGCATGAGCGCAACATGGAGCGCGCCGACCGTAAAGAACTTTAACCTGGATTACCTCGATGAGGTTCACGGCGTGGTTCGCAAGGATATGTGGATCGGCGAGCTCAACCAAGAGATCGTACGACAGACCAAGCTGTTTAACAAACGGGCGGCAAAGACGTACGACATTGACGTTGCTTGGGTTGACGAGGACAAGAATCTTGCCGGTATGGCTGCGTTGGCCGGCGGCGCTTTTGGCGGCGCAATCGTATCGCCCGACGAGACGTACGGGCGCGCGATGGAGTTCTTTGGCGGAATTGGCGTGAGTGAAGGTCTTGCGGTGCGTCTGCGCCGAAAGGTTGCCGATAGGGTGGGCACGAGCGATGCCAAAAGCATCGAGTTTGAGCTGGAACGCCTGAGTAAAGCGCTCGTTGCCGTGAGCGCCTGGGCGCGCGGCGTCGCGCGCAACGAACAGCAGGCGGGTGCCGTTTTTACCACCCGTCACATGGGAAACCATGGCGACTTTAATAGTTTGGCGCTGGATCTTGGCCGAGAAATCGTTGCCGAACTGGTGATTCGGAACGTTAAGCGTCCCGAGGCGTCGTACGAGGAGTCGCTCGCGGAGGCCAAGGATATGGTGCCGTGCTTTAACGCTGCAGAATGGGATACCGGCTGGGACGATACTCAAAAGCGCCTCGAGATGGGCCAACCAACCCTGATGTTCATCAATTTGTCGGTGGGCGGTTTTTCAAAAAATCTCAAATACAAGGTTCCGGAGAGCCTGTGCCGTATGGTGCGACAGGTTGATTGCGGCTTTGAGAGCATCGACTGCCGTCCCAAGATGGATCTTGACTTTCTGTACATTGAGTCGCCCACAAGTCGCTTGACCTGGGGTGTTGAGGTTGACTCAACGAAGTTTGTCCAGCAGGCGCTGCTCGGTGTGATCGAGCAAGAGGAGCTGGTGGCGCGCGGAGAGGTCCCGTTTACTCAAAAGCGCCGCAACGTACGACTGTTGCTGTCCGGAGCCAAGCAGAGTCTGCCAGTTCGCGACACCCTCTCGTATCAGGTCGAAGGTGCCCGCATTGTGGCGCAGGCGGTGGGTCGCTTGATGCGTACGAGCGTAAAGATGCCGCACGTGCAGGTGATGCTCGATCGCAAAATCGCCGGCGATTGCGACTTTTCGTTCCTGCACGATTTGCCGATGGGCTACGAGCTGGAGCAGGTGGTTGGCGCCTGCGCGGCCGTCAACAATCACATGGCGGACAAGAAGCAGCACGCTGCTAACAAACAGCAGAACCTTGCTGCCTTTAGGAACAACCTGGCGAAAGAGAAGCACGAAAAGCTGGCATGGAAGGTTACCTCCCTCGATGCGCGCGAGGAAGATCTGGCCGCCTTCGATGGCGAGCGCGACTTTTATCTGCATCATTTTTGCCTGCCGTGGGAGGACCTCGCAAGCTATCCTGCGCGCAAAAGCACCGCACTGCACATGCCGTTTGCCGCGAGTGGCTATGCGTATGCGCAGGGCGGAGCGTGTAAGGTGCCGCATTTTGAGTTTCCCAGCTATGAGGGTGAACCTGTCGAGCAGATTGCTGCCCGCCTGGAGGAGCGCTGCCGCTATAACGAGGGCCTTGAGGGCGCGAAGGTTCGCCAGGTAAGCCAGGCGGCGGCCCGCGTGCCCGAGTTGCTGTCGATTCGGGAGGTGCGCGAGCGTTGGTCGCACGACGGGGTGCCTGCGGCGCTGCAGCCGGCGGCGACGGCGCACATGACGCCCTATATGTTCCAGGCGGTGTACCTGGGGGGACTGGGAGAGTCTGCTGGTAGGGCCGTCTTCGAGGCGTATTATGACGGCCGCTATTCGCTTGCTCGTGGCGATGCGGCCCATGCCGAGACGGGCGGCGATTTTGAGGTGCTCGATGCCGCTGGCAACAAGACCGGGGTGTGGATCGATTTTAAGCACTATCGCATCGGCACCTACGAGGCCTACAGGCGCAGCGGCGGCGAGACTACGGATGCCGAGTGCTTTAAGGCAAAGGCTCAAAAGGTTGGGGCAAAGCGCCTGCTGATCGTGAATGTTTTGGCCGATGAGGCGGCGCTGGAGCTTCGTCAAAAGCCAATCGATGACGTGGGAATGGTTTACTCCTTCCCCTATATGGCAGCTGATGGAGCAATCAGTCTGGAGATGATGGAGGCGATCGGCCGTGCAATCGAAGCATAACCAGCCGTGTGGCCTGGGAGACATCGCTGTGTCCGAGCTTGTGTTGCAGCTCGATGCCGCGGCTGCCGAGAAGCGCTACTCGGTCTTTTGGTGCAACGTTGGCGATGCAGGCAAGCATGCCGTGGCGGACTTTATGGCCGATGTGTGCCAGACGGGCAAGGTCGTGGCGCTCACCCAGCTCGAGGACAACCGCGTCTTTCTGATGGTCAAGGCGGGCGCGCAGACGGGCGACCTTAACGCCCCGCTCGCCCATGAGCAAATGGTTCCGATTAAAACTCATTGGGACGAGCTGGAAGATTGCGTCGTGTTGCGCCTGCTATTCAACTCTTGCTCGCAGTTTGAGGGGGTCGAGGACGAGATTCCCAATGACACGGGACACCTGTATGTCATTAGTGCCAAGGGCGACCGCCGCGACGCCATTGAGGAAGCAGGAACGGGCCCTGCCAAGATTGAGACGGTCGAGACTGTTATCAACGAGGACTGCACCTTTGAACTTAAGATCCGAACGTTTGCCAAGCGGCGGGTGCTCATCGGTCGTGCGGCAGGCGACAAACTGGAACTCGAGAAGATCAACAGCCAGGTGGGTTACAGGCTGTCGCCTGTGGCTACGGTGGTGCTGGCTCACGGACAAAGCGATGAGTATATCCTGCGCCGTGCCAAGGGCGATAAGCCGTCCAAACGCCGTGACCTTACGTTTTCTGCCCAGGCGGAAAAGGTCGCCTATACCAAGAAGGGAATCCTGTACCGAGAGCTGCAGATTCTTGAGCGTCGGTACAGCGATTTTGCCCAGATATCGCTCAGGGAGTATCCGCGCAAGAGCTTCTACGAGGTTCTGAAAAGCGACCGATACGCCCATGTGGTTGCGGAGCGTTCGTTGGGGCGGCGGGTTGTGGTTTCGTTCGCGGGTGACGGGCTTGATAGGGTAGCGCGCCAGTTGGCCGATCGGCTCAACGATTCCTCGTGGGGCGTGCGCGCGTCGTATGGCGGCAGGGCTGTTGATCCGCTGGCGTGGAATATCGTTGTGGTAGCCAACGAGGTCGCCGAGGACGATGGCTATGCTCTGCACGCTGGCGTGGTGGAGCAGCATGTGACGCCGGATGTGTGCGAGCCGCTGGTTAAGGCGATGCCGAATACAAAGGTACGGGGCGCACAGGAGGGAATCCTGGGAGCCATGCTCAAAGAGCTGCTGGTAAAGCAGAACGTCGTCGACGGACGGATGCAGGCGTTTGACCTTGGCTCTTTTGGCGTTGAGTCGGTGACGGTCTGCGGCGTGGTCAATGTTCCGCGTAAAGAGGAAGACAAGATTGAGCTGGATGCGCGCCTTGCAACGCTAACGATTGGTGCTGACGGGGCCATGGACTACACCTCGCATTCCATCGAGGATGGTCCCGTGGACGAGATAGAGCTTGAGCTGTTGACGGCCGACGGCAAGCTCGACAAGGATGCCTATATCTTTGACGTGCGGGCAGGTGGACAGTCTATGCTCGCGCGCGTGCGCGATACGGGCTTGACGACCTTCTCTAACAACTTTGCGACCTTGGTGCGCGATTACCAGCTTACGGGCAAAGCGGGCCGTAAGAAGGAGTTTTTCGAAAGCTACAACTCGCCCTATTACGGCATTGGAACGTTTGAACGTGCAGGGATGACCTGCTACTTTGTGGGCGTCAACAACGGCACCAAGGAGGACCTGGCGACGGCGATTCATGTGCGCTCGATTGAGGTGCTCGAAGGCGACGATCTGTCCGAGCTGCTGGTTCAGCTGGTCAATGTGGGGCTTTCGCGCCACGGAGCTCCCTCCAGGTGGCCGATTCCGGTGAAGTATCTCAACGAATGTGCCGCGCGTGAGGGCGCGGCGGGGGAGCCTGGTATTTGCTCGTGAGGAAACAGAGGAAACAGATTAGCTATAAGCGCTAGAAAAATAAAAATGTTCTTGCAACATGCAAGCAGAGCGCATATACTACAGTCATAGCGTATGAGATGGGGTCTCTAAAAGAGGCCAAGCACAGCAATTTGAGTTTATGTGGACGGGACTTGAGCATGAGCACCAGCAATTTCTCCTTTAACAACGGCAATATCGATTTCATTAATCTCGAGACCATTTATGGCCGTACTGACCGTTCTCGCACAGAGAACTGGCCTGTATGCCTAGGTGAAGAGGCGCCAAGTGGCGAAGATCTCGAGTATTTGGATGAGATTGAGCGCGAGCGGAACTATGAGTTTGGCTTTTGCGAATGCCAGGTTCGCCGCGATTCAAATCGCTCAATTTAATTACCCCGTTATCACCTCTTTTTAATGGGGCAAGTTGGATCGACTATCTGTGTCAAACAACGGCTCACCGTGGGAAGGAATCGACAATGAGCAAGAATATGAACAAGGACATGGACGGCAAGGCTTTGGGTAAGGCCAAGGCGGCTGGACGCGTGGTGACGGTTGCTGCGGCGACGATTGCCATGACGGGCGGCTCGATGCTGTCGCCCCTGGTCGCGGTGGCACAGGATGCGGATGGCGTTGGCGCCACGGGTGCAACGGCTGCGGTGATGTCGCCGCTGACGAGTACTGCGGCCGCCGGTACTGGCGCGGGTGCCGTGTCTGCAGCGCAAAAGGTCGCCGACCTGCAGGCTGCAGTTGATGCGGCGCGCGCTAAAGCTGCTACCGCCAAGGCCGATCTGGAAGCGGCTGCCGCTCCCTACGATGCTGCCGCCGTCAACCAGCAGCAGGCGCGGGGCGCCTATGACGCGGCCCGCGGTGCGAGCGATAGCGCGGCCTCCGCTGCTTCGGCCGAGCTGGAAAAGCAGCTGGGCGCTGCGCAGGACAAGGCCGATCAGGATGTCAAGGCGTTTGAGGACGCTCAGGCTGCGCTCGATGCTGCCAAGAAGGAGCTGGCGGACAAGGATGAAGCCCTGACTGCTGCCCAGAGGGCATCCCGTGATGCCCAGTCTGCGCTTGAGGCCGCACAGGCTGCTGCATCCGATGCTACGCCCGAGGCTGTAGCTGCCGCCCAGGCTGCCGCAGGGCAGGCTGCGAGTGACCTGGAACAGGCGAAGCAGCAGGTCGTTGATGCGCAGGCCAAGCTCTCGGATGCTCAAGACGCTGCCACTGCCGCCGCTGCCAAGCAGCAGGACGCGCAGGGCAAGCTTTCGGCAGCTCAGCAGGCAAAGGCCGCGGCAGATGCGGACGTGGATGCCGCGCAGACGAGCTATGACGCGGCCAAGGCCGATCTGGATCGAGCCGAGCAGGGCGCCGCGGGCCCGGAGTACGAGGCCGCCAAGGCAAAGGTGGCTGCTGCGTCCGAAGCGCTGACGGCCGCCAAGGCCGCGCAGTCGAAGTGCGAGAGCGAGCTTGCTGCCGCTGAGCAGGACGTTGCCGCCGCCGAGGGCGAGGTTCAGACTGCTCAGCAGGCAGTTGCCGATCAGCAGCAGGCCGCTGCCGATGCCCAGTCAAAGCTGGATGCCGCCGCTGCTGCCAAGACCGCTGCCGACGCCGCTCTTGACCAGGCCAAGACCGATCATGCCAGTGCGCTCACGGAGCTGGCCGATGCCCAGGCCAAGCTTTCGGCGGCCAAGGACGAGAAAGACGCTGCCGACAAGGCGCTCGATCAGGCGAAGGCCCAAAAGCAGCAGGCCGACCAGGCTGTGGCTCAGGCCCAGGCAAAGCTCGATGCCGCTCAGGCAACGGCGAATGCATCGGCGGAGAACTACCGCCAGGGTGCCATCGCATTCTTTAAGAGTGTGGGTGCCGACGATGCGGCGGATATCATCCTCAACTGCAAACTCGCTGGCTACAACAAGGTGGGCGAGGAAGTCGACGCGACGAGCCTGACCAATATGAAGCAGGCGGTTGTGTGGCTCAAAGCGTGCAACGAGTATCGCGCAAGCGTTGGCCTAGGCGAGCTCAAGGTGACATATGCCATGATGGCGACCGCCATCGCCGACGCGAACTTCTCCGATACGAAGGTCGCGCACGCTCAGCAGTTTAACGTGGGCGAGAATGTGGCGTGGAACTACGGAAGCAATCCGTTTAAGCAGTGGGTCGATCAGGAGAAGGCCATCTTTGATGCTGCCGCCGCCTCGCTGGGCGCGTCGGGCCTTACGGGAAAGGCCGCTTACGATTTCTATACAGCGCATAGCTCCCAGATTGATAACTACGCCGCACTGCACGGTGGACCAAACCCTTCGGTCGGACATTACATCAACGTGATCAACCCCGATTACACCGTGACGGGCATGGGCGTTTGCACGCGAGGGACGCTGTACGGGAGTACACAGGCGCAAACATTTGTATATTCTGGTCAATGGTATAAGCCGTATAACCTCAATCCGATGACGGTTGCAGAGTATGAGGCTGCGTTGAATGCGTGGTGTGACTCGTTGGCAAATCCCGAGCAGGGCGTGGATGCGGCACGCAAGGAGCTTGCTGTGGCGCAGGGCGTTGCCGACGATGCCGGCAGCAAGGTGAGTGCAGCATCGCAGGCCGTTGCAGCAAAGCAAACCCAGGTTGAGCGCGCTGCCGCTAACGTTGATGTCGCGGCAACCAAGGCCTCGGAGGCCCAGGCTGCCGTGGCGCAAAAGCAGGCTGCAGCTGACGCCGCCGCGCGTGCCGTCAGCGATGCCCGCGCCGATTTGAGCGCTGCCAACGCCGCTGTTGCGGCAGCGCAGGACGCCGTGGCCGCCAAGTCTGGCGAGCTCGACATTGCCAAGGGCAAGGTGGCTGCTGCCAAGCGCGCACTGGACGCCGCTCGTGCCGGTGTTGGCGACAAACGGGATGCACTTGCCGCGGCCCAGGATGAGCTAGCGGCGTACTCAGCCGATATCGCCGCTGCTCAGCGTGCGTTTGATGCGGCGTCGTCTGCACTCGAAAGCGCGCGTGCCAATCAGCGCGAGGCGGAGGCCGAACTTCTTGCCACCCAAGGCGATGCCGATCAGGCAGGCATCGATGCTGCTGCCACTCAGGTGGAGCTCGATATGGCGCAGCGGGCTGCAAGCGATGCCGACGCCGTCGTGGCAACGGCTCAGGCAAAATCTGATGCAGCTGCCGCCCGCGCCTCTCAGCTTAAGAATGCCGCCGCAGCACTTGCCAAGGCCACTGGGGACAAAGCGACTGCCGATGCCGCGCTCGATGCAGCGGCGATGGCCGTGAGCGATGCCGAGTATGACGTGGTGGAGGCTGACGATGCCGTGGTGGATGCGACTGTCGCGCGCGACGCCTCTGCCGCCGCGGTTGCCCGCCTGCGCAGAATCAATATTGCCGAAGCCATTGTCAACGGCAGCACTGACGATGCGGACGAGGTACTTAACGCCAAGATCGCTGCGGCCCACGATGCCGCCGAGCGTGCCGCGACCGCCAAGGCCGAACTCGATGACGCCGTGGCTGCGACGGATGCCGTGGCGCCGGCATACTTGGAGGCGCTCGCCAACTACACCGCCGCCAAGGTCGAGCTCGACCAGGCTATTGCCGAGCTTAACGCCGAGATCGCTCGCCAAGAGGCCGCCGACCGCGGAAACGGCGAGCAGACCCAGCCCGTCACGCAAGTGACGTACCAGGCCAAGCATGCGGAGGCAAAGACCGAGGCCACGACTTGGCAGACGGCGATGCCCGCCACGGGCGATGCGTCCGAGCTGCTGGGTGAGACCTTCGTGATCGGCGGCACGGTCCTGGTGGCCGCCGGCGTATTCCTGTCCGATAAGCGCCGCCAGCTGATCCGTTAGGGACGGAGGAAAACGGATCATTTTCGGCGCGCGCCGCAAGGGATAGGCCCTGCGGCGCGCGCCGTTTTTAATCTTCGAGATTGATTATGGAGGGACATATGCAAATCAGAGGAGAAGCTGCGATTGCCTGTGGGTTCATGGCGGGCCTGGCAACGGGGTTGCTGTTCGATGGATGTTTCGACAGCTATATCAATCGATTCTGCGATTTTGGTTTTTCGAGAGGCAAGCCTTGGAAAACAGCGCCAGCTCGTCAAGAGGTGGCCGCGCCCATCGAGCCCCGCAGTGTGGATACCTCAAAAATCAAGGTAACCGTCACCAAGAACGGCAAGATTTACCACCGTTCTGCGGGATGCAAAAACTTGTCCCGAAACGCCATTAAAACGAGCGTGCCATTGGCAACCGCACTCAAGCGAGGCAAGACGCCCTGCCCAACATGCTGCCCGCCAACAGTGTGCTCGATCTAGTTTTTTGGGTGTTTGATCCGTTTGGATGGAAGAACGAGGGGTAAGCCCTAAGGGGTGCGGATGCCGGGGCTGATCCGCAATTTCTGCCATCGATTTGTCTAGAGTCGCACAGCACGGAGGTGCCGCTTAATGTCCATTTTCGTTACCGGAGACGTTCACGGTGTTGCCGAGTACGGGGCGAGCCGCTTCTCGTCGCGCGTTTGGCCATTGGGCCGTACGCTGACGCGCGATGACGTGGTGATCGTTGCCGGCGACTTTGGCTTTATATGGAGTGGCTCAAACACCGACAAATACTGGCTCGACTGGTTTGAGTCCAAGCCCTGGACTACGTGTTTTGTCGACGGCAATCACGAGAACTATCATCTGCTGGCGGGGCTGCCGATCCGAGAGTGGAACGGGGGTCTCGTTCACGAGGCTCGCCCGCATGTGCTGCACCTGATGCGCGGAGAGGTGTTCGACATCGCGGGGAACACGGTGCTCGCCATGGGTGGCGCCGCGAGCCATGACAAACAGTGGCGCCGGGAGGGAAAGACGTGGTGGCCCGAGGAAATGCCGAGTGAGAGCGAGATGGAATACTGTCGCGCCTCGCTCGATCGTGTGGGCTGGAAGGTCGACTATGTTGTGACTCACGAGGCGCCGGTCGATTTGGCAGACGAGCTGTGCATGGAGTGCAATCGCGAGTTCTACGACGATTCGCTGCAGGCCTTTTTGGGCGAGCTCGACGGGCGACTCGACTACCGCACCTGGTTCTTTGGCCATTACCATGACGATGAATGGCGCGACGACAAGCATCGCCTGATCTACCAAGATATCGTGCCGATTGAGGCGCGATGCACCGATGAGTAGGGTGGGGCGGCGAGTGGAAATTCTGGGCAACAGCGTTAGGAGGTTCCCATGATCTGGTTTACCAGCGATACCCACTTTGGACACGAGAACATGCTGCGGCTCGCCGACAGGCCTTGGTCGACTGGTGCGCAGATGAACGACGCCATGGTCGCCAACATTAATAGCAAGGTCGCTTTGGACGACGAGCTTTATATTCTGGGCGACTTCAGCTTTAAGATGACGGTGCAAGACGCCTACGAGCTGCGTAAGAGCATTGCATGCAAGCACGTCCATCTGCTGCCTGGCAACCACGACAAAGACTGGACGCAGCCTGCGGTGGCGGATGCTTTTATCGTCGAGCCGCCCATTTGTGTGCTCAAGATCGACCGCCAAAAAATCGTGCTGAGCCACTATCCCATGGTCGACTGGCAAGGCATGTCGCACGGCGGCTGGCATCTTCACGGACATATCCACAGCTGCGGCGGCGCGTACAACACGTTCAACCTTAGGCAGGGGCTGCTGCGCTATGACGTGGGCGTGGACGCCAACGGCTACGCCCCGGTGAGCCTGGAGGAGCTCAAGTCGTGGTTTGCGCAGGTCGACGAGCCGGCGTGTTGCGTTAAATGGCCGTGGTGGGTCAACGCCACGGGCGACGAGCAGATCGAGCACGATCTCGAAGCCTATAAGAGGGAAGTGGTGATCCGATGACGGTTTATGTGACGGGTGATGTCCACGGTGGCATCGACATGCAAAAGCTCCGCGACTGGGAGCTTGGGGATAGTCTGACGAGCGACGACTATCTGATTATCGCGGGAGACTTTGGCTTTCCGTGGGATTTTTCTGCCGAGGAATGCGCCGATATCGCCTGGCTGGAGTCGCGCCCCTATACCGTGCTGTTCGTCGACGGCAACCACGAACGCTACGACCATTGGGCGGAGCGCCCCCTGGAGTTGTGGCACGGTGGACTGACGCAACGCCTGTCGGACACCTCGCCTATACGGCGCCTGACGCGCGGCGAGGTTTTTGAGCTCGGTGGGTCGACGATCTTTACCATGGGCGGCGCCACGAGTGTGGACAAGGAATACCGCATCCCGTATTCCAGCTGGTGGCCGCAGGAGCTGCCGGGCGAGCGCAACTTTGAGGAGGCGCGGGCAAAGCTCGATAGCGTGGGCTGGAAGGTCGACTACGTGATCACCCACACCTGCTCCACGCGCATGCTCTCGCCCACGCTCTATCCGGCACCTGGCTGGAATTATCCAGCTGTCGATCGGCTTACGGCATTTTTCGACGAGCTGGAAGATCGCTTGGACTACAAGCGCTGGTACTACGGGCATTTTCATCGGGATGCCAACCCGGCCGAGCGCCACACCGTGCTCTACGACTGCATCGTTCGCCTGGGCGGCGAGCTCCAGCCCTGGGACGTTGCGTAGGGGCAGGCATAGCGAGCTCTTCGTATGATGCCTTGGGTAGTTACCCTACATTTTGGCAATAGTCATTATCTGTAGGGTAACTTAAGACATACTGGGAGCTGGAGGAGATGCTGCTGGCGGTCTAGAGTTTCAACGCCATTCGGTTGGTGCCGGGTAGGGCTGCAAAGCCGAAATGCGCATAGAACGCTGCCGCCTCATCATCTACTGGATCGACAACCAAAGCTCGCGCTCCCGCTAGGGCAGAAATTTTTAAGGCGTTTTCGATGGCATCTTTGAGCAACGATGCTCCCAGACCAAGCCCCTTGAATTTCTCATCAACCCCCATCATTCCAAGCAACACTGCGGGAACTTGGGAGGGGGAGTTCCGAACGAACCATCCTCCGTCAACATTTTCGCGAGCTACGGAGTGCGTACATAGCGTATAGAACCCGGCGACTGCGCCGTCGTAATACGATGCGTATATAACCGCCGACCCTCTTCTTCGCGCCGAGGCTGATCTGTTTTTAGCCCATCCGTCTACAAGGGTATTACCGCAGTGGAAAGCCTCGATGCCTTGACCAACGGGGAGTTGAACGGGCTTGGTAAACGTGCTCATTCCCAAATCGCTTTACGGTCGAGCAGCGCTTTTGCGGCTTGGGGCATGGGTGAGTCGAGCATTTCGCAAAATGCATCAAAACCATCAGGAGAAAGATAGGTTGTTGACGCCTCGGCGATGTCACGTGCGGAGCTCTCGTCGAGGTGAGCCGTGGCCCATTGGGTGAGAGTTTGCCCGCGCAAGGCCGCGGCGCGCTCGTAAGTAAGGCGTTGACGCTCGGTCAGCCTTAGATCCATACGGCGCTGTTTCTCAATCGTTGGCATGGTAAAACCTCCTTTGCATCATTGTACGGAACTATTCCGTACATAACAAGATACAGAATTACGCACTCGTCGGGGGGGGTAGTGAAGGGGGCAGGGCGTTTGACTACTCGGCCATTACGGTGATGTTCTCGCGGTGCGCGCGGATGACGTCCCAGCTAAAGTGCTCGACCAGCTGCTCGGCGGTACGCGGCGTGGTGTCCGGCGCGATGCCTGTTTGCCCGGCGAGCCATCCCAACAGTGCCTCGGGTGTGCCAAAGCGGGTGCGGAGCTCGCCCAGGTCCAGATCGCGATCGCGCTTGGAAAGGCGGCGGCCGTCCGGCGACATGAGCAGCGGGATGTGCGCGTAGCGCGGTGTGGGCAGTCCCAGCAGATGTTGCAGATAGATCTGGCGCGGCGTGGAACCAAGCAGGTCGCATCCGCGTACGATCTCGGTGACGCCCATGGCAGCGTCGTCGACCACCACGGCCAGCTGATAGGCAAACACGCCGTCGCTGCGGCGCACCAAAAAGTCGCCGCACTCGGTGGCGAGTGCCTCGCATTGGGCTCCGTACGTGCGGTCAACGAATTCGATCACGTCGCCGGCGAGGTCGTCGACGGCGGGCACACGCAGGCGCGTGGCGGGAGCGCGCAGGGCGCTGCGGCGGGTAACCTCCTCGGCAGAAAGGCCTCGGCAGGCGCCGCGGTAGATGGGCGTGCCGTCGCTGGCGTGCGGCGCGCTTGCGGTGTGGAGCTCGGCGCGCGTGCAAAAGCAGGGATAGGTGAGGCCGGCGTCTTGCAGCTGGTGCAGGGCGTCCTCGTACAAGTCCAGGCGATCGTGCTGGCAGTAGGGGCCTTCGTCCCACTCAAGCCCCAGCCAGGCTAGGTCGTCAATCAATTGGGCGGCAAGTTCCGGGCGCTTGCAGCGATCGTCCAGGTCCTCGATGCGCAACACGATGCTGCCGCCCTGGCTGCGGGCCGAAAGCCACGCGCACAGGCAGCTGAACACGTTGCCCAGATGCATGCGGCCCGAGGGCGACGGGGCAAAGCGGCCCACGACGGGCGCGGGAGCGGCCGCTGCTGGTGCGCCCGCGGCGTGTGTTGCTATGTTGCATGCGTTGATATCCATGCGGACGAGTATAGCGCGGGGTGAGGTGAGGGGGCGTCGTCGATGCTCGCGAGTTGCCGAGGCTGCGTGTTGTGCGCGGCGGGCACCGACTCAACACCTCGATTACCGCCCCAAGCTCAGCCCCTTCAACCCCTCAAACGACAGAAGCCCCGGCAGCTCTTCGCAACTGCCGGGGTTTCCGCGGAAAAGGGGGACATGATCCTCAAGCGAACGGCAAAGGGGCAAACCGTTTTCGCTCAACTGCTTTATGCCCCTCGCTCGCCGGCTTAATCGGCTCACGCCGCGCCCACACAAAGCCGCTACACCTGTGACGGAGCTATGAAGTGGTATCTATGCCGGAGCGGGCTATGCCAAGGAGTGTCCCAGATTGCCGGCAGATAAGGAACGTCCCCAGGTGCCGGTCGCGGGCGTGACTTTCGTCCCGTTTAATACTCCGCTGACCTAGATGTTCGTCACATGAACCCGCAAACGTGGGACAATGACGCTACTGGTATCACAGACAAAGGATGTGCCTATGAACGCCCCCGTTGCCAAGACCTGTCGGCAGCGCTGCCCGTTTGCGCGATTTGCTTCCATTTGCGCGCTCGTCGCGTGCGCGCTGCTGCTGTTGCCCGCCGTTGCAGGTGCCGACGGGTATTCCATGACCCAAACCTACATCAGTGCCACGGTCGAGGCCGATGGATCGCTGACCGTTGTCGAGGGACGCCAGTTTGATTTCGACGACGACATCAACGGCGTGTTTTGGGAGATCAATACGGGCACCAACCAGCAGGGCGGCACGGCGGGCGTTGACGTGCTGAGTGTCGAGGAAGAGGACACCGCGTTTAACAAAGTCGATAGCGCGAACAAGGGCGACTCTGGCGTCTACACGGTCGAGCAGACCGGTGACGGCGTAAGGATTAAGGTGTTCAGCCCTCACGAGAGCGGCGACAGCGCAATCTACTACGTGAGCTACACCATGACCGGTGCGGTTATGAACTGGGCCGATACCGCCGAGCTCTACTGGAAGTTCGTGGGTGACGGCTGGTCTGCGGATTCCGATGACGTCGAGATGGAAGTGTGCTTCGCGAATGCCGCTGCCGGGACGGCGGCCGTCAAGGGCGATAACTTCCGCGCATGGGGCCATGGTCCGCTGACGGGCGACGTGTCGCTCGATGAGGACGAGCCCATGGTCACCTATACCATTCCCTGCGTGCACCAGGGCGAATTCGCCGAGGCACGCATCGCCTTCCCTAGCGACTGGGTGCCGCAGCTTGCCGCTTCGGGCGAAGATCGCATGTCAACGATCCTGAGCGAAGAGAAGGAATGGGCCGACGAAGCTAACGCCCGCCGTGAGCACGCGCGTGCGGTTGCCGGTGCGATCGCCGTGGCGTGTGTTGTCGTGGCGGTTGCCTATACCGGTGTGATCGTGATGCTCAAGCTGCGCAGGCCCAAGCCCAAGCCGCTCTTCCAGGACGAGTACTTCCGCGATGTGCCCTCCGCCGACCATCCCGCGGTGCTTGCAGCTCTTATGAGCTGGAACGGCGTGCCCGATCAGGCATATATCGCCACACTGATGAAGCTGACCGACGACCGCGTGATCAAGCTAGAAGAAGCGACCGAGACCAAGAAGAAGGGTCTGCTCCGTCGCGAAAAAGAGGAGCAGACGTATCGCATCACAGTGACCGACGAGGCCTGGAAGGCCGCCAAGAAGGACGGCATCGATCGCGACGTGCTCAAGGTCTTCTTCGCTGGCGTTAAGCCCGATAAAGACGGCGTCCGTTCGCGCACGTTTAGCGAGCTGGAGGAGTATGCCAGCGAGCGTACTGAATCTGTTGGCGACAAGCTCGAGGACTATCAGAGCACGGTTAAGGGCAAGCTGGAGGAGCGCGAGTTTATCGCATCGGATGGCACTATCGTGATGGTGGCCGGCCTGGTTCTCGGCATCATCATTGTCTTTGGCATTTTGGGCTCTCTGTTCTATACCGACTTTGCGGACGCCAACGTCGGTGCCGCTGTGATTTCGATCCCCGTCACGATCGTGGGCTTTGTCCTGAGCTGCACCTTCCGCCGTTACACGCCGGAGGGCGCCGAGGTGGCGGCTCGCTGCAAGGCGCTCAAGCATTGGCTCGAGGATTTCACACGCCTAAAGGAAGCCGTCCCGGGCGATCTGGTGCTGTGGAACAAGCTGCTGGTGATGGGCGTTGCCCTAGGCGTTTCGAAAGAAGTGCTGCGACAGCTGGCCGAGGCCGTGCCTGCGGACCTGCGCAACAGCGACGATTTCTACGACAACTACCCCTGCTACTGGTGGTATTACCATCACTACGGCAACGAGTCTCCGCTCGTTTCGTTCAACGATGTGTATCACGAGACCATCCGCGAGTTGGCTTCGAGCTCCGATAGCTCGAGTGGCGGCGGTGGTGGCGGCTTCTCGGGCGGCGGAGGCGGCGGCGTCGGCGGAGGCGGCGGCGGAACGTTCTAGCGAGCGCTTGCTTTGGGGTGGATCTTTCTGGGCGGTTGCCAGGGAAGATTCATCCCATTTTTGTGCATCGAAACGGGTCAAACTTTCCGCTGAGGACCTTCGCGCAAGGGGCAGTGGACAAAAAATGCCAAATATGAGTACTGTTGCTGCGTTGGTCACATATGTTTGCACATAATAATGGGCTCCTAATGAGAGTACTTCTCGTTAGGAGCCCATTTTATTGAACATTTGGGGAGTTACGTCAGCTCGTGCAGCTGGTCGTCATGCCTATAAGCATCAAAAATGCCCCGAATCGCTGCTACTAAAAAGGTAACAGTACTCATATTTGATGTATTTTGACCACGGCTATCTACAAACCCCCTAGGCCACTCATTGGGGACAGACTTAAATGACTAGTTGTTGGGGATCAGTCATTGGGGACGTTCTTAAATGACTAGGTGTGGCTGCTTGGGCTAGGCTGTTAGGTCGAGTTCGTAGAGAAAGCTTTCGCGCGGCATGTCGTGACGACGCTCTTCGCGGTTGGCGCGGTGCGTGGCCGTGCGCTTAAAGCCGTGCAACTCGTAGAACTTCCACGAGCAGTTGGAGTCGGTGTACAGGTACGCCCTTGTCGCCCCGCGCGAGGACAGGTACGAGACCGCGGCATCGAGCAACACTGAGCCTACACCCAGGCCGTGGACATCGGGATCGACGGCGAGCAGCGTGACTTCGTTGTCGTGCGGCAACGGGCTGCTCTCGAGCAGGCGGTTGTTGGTTCGGATGGTTGCGCGCACAAACGAGAGATACTCGGCGCAGACATCGGGCTCCAGCTCGCGCATCTGCGAAAGCAGCGCGCGTTCGGTATCCATCCAATGTTCCTTAACGGTGGCGCCGGAGCTCTGTCCCGCACGCGCGAGCGAAATGCCACGCGCCTGACCGTCGATTACGGCAACCTGCGAAAACGTCGATGACGAAAGGCAATAGGCGAGGTCGCACGCGGCCTCAAGGCGGTTGTACTCATCGTTATCCGAATTGTTATGCCAAAGCTGCTGCAGAATCAGCGCGATGGCGTCGAAGTCTTCGGTATCAAACGGTCGGTAGAGAACCCGCGAGACCATGGTGCCTCTTTCTTTTGCGGATGCATATCGAGCACAGTTCTACCACGCTATTGGCATCTAATTATGGTGCCCCTGTGTTCCATGAACTCACCGTGCCCATCCCCTCCGCGCGCAAACTTTTTCTGCACATGCGCCCGTTGCGGGGTGCATCGATGCGCTCGATGCGCTACATTAAATCAGTATTTTCAATGCCGCTGCGCGAGCGCTGCAGATCGACGTATCACCGACTCACAGAGCACGGCGGCGTACCAGACAGGAGGACTGCATGGGATCTGATGTGAAGATCGCACGCGCGTTGATCTCGGTTACCGATAAGACGGGCGTCGTCGATTTCGCACGGACGCTGGTCGATGACTTTGGCGTCGAGATCATCTCTACGGGCGGCACGGCTCGTGCCATCGAGGACGCGGGCGTCCCCGTAACCCCCATCGAGGAGTTCACGGGCTATCCCGAGATGATGGACGGCCGCGTTAAGACCCTGCACCCCAAGGTTCACGGCGCGCTGCTGGCCCGCCGCGATTCCGAGCAGCACATGCAGGAGGCGGCACAGCACGGCATTAAGCTGATCGACCTGGTCGTCGTCAACCTGTACGAGTTCGAGAAGACCGTCGCCAACCCCGAGGTCACCTTCGCGGATGCCATCGAGCACATCGACATCGGCGGTCCCTCCATGCTGCGCTCTGCCGCCAAGAACGCCGCGAGCGTTACCGTCATCTCCGACCCGGCCGACTATGATGCCGTCCTGGCTGAGATGCGCGAGACCGGTGGCTGCACCACGCTTTCCACCCGTCGTCGCCTGCAGGTGAAGGTCTACCAGACCACCGCCGCCTACGACACGGCTATCTCCCGTTGGCTTGCCGCCCAGGCAAGCGACGTGGCGGACACCTCTGCCAAGCTCGAGATCTCGCTGGAGAAGGTCGACGACCTGCGCTATGGCGAGAACCCGCAGCAAAAGGCCACGGTCTATCGCTTTGCCGAGGGCTGCGAGAATACCGCGAGCTCGCAGTTCCCGCTCGTGGGCTCCGAGCAGATCCAGGGCAAGCCGCTCAGCTACAACAACTATCTGGATGCCGACGCCGCTTGGAACCTGGTCCGCGAGTTCGACGAGCCGGCCTGCGTGATCCTCAAGCATCAGAACCCCTGCGGCTCCGCCGTGGCCGAGGACATCACGGCCGCCTACGACCGCGCCTTCGCCTGCGATCCCAAGAGCGCCTTCGGCGGCATCATCGCCTGCAACCGCGAGGTTCCCTATGAGCTGGTTGAGCACTTTGCCGATCAGAACAAGCAGTTCGTCGAGGTTATCATTGCTCCGAGCTACACTGCCGAGGCGCTCGAGCGCATGGCCAAGCGCCCCAACCTGCGTGTGCTGGCTACCGGCGGCGTGGACCACGGTGCCCAGGTGGAGCTGCGCTCCGTCGACGGCGGCATGCTGGTGCAGGAAGTCGACCACGTGACCGAGGACCCCGCGACCTTCACGTTCCCCACCGACCGCAAGCCCACCGACGCCGAGATGGCCGAGCTCGAGTTTGCCTGGAAGGTCTGCAAGGGCGTCAAGTCCAACGCCATCCTGGTCTCCAAGGGTAAGGCCGGCATTGGCATGGGCCCGGGTCAGCCCAACCGCGTTGACTCTGCGCTGCTTGCCTGCGAGCGCGCCGAGGACTTCTGCGAGCGCGAGGGCGTGGAGAAGGGCGGCTTTGCCTGTGCAAGCGATGCGTTCTTCCCGTTCCGCGACAACGTCGACGTGCTTGCCGCGCACGGCGTGACCTGCATCATTCAGCCCGGCGGCTCCAAGCGCGACGACGAGAGCGTCCAGGCCTGCAACGAGCATGGCATCGCAATGGTCTTCACAGGTGCTAGGCATTTCCGTCACTAAGTCTCGCCCCGGGACATAATAATCTCCGCAAAAGACGGCCGCTCCGTTTGGAGGGCCGTCTTTTTGGTATAAGAGGACGGAATGACTAACACGAAAGGTACAACCATGCCCCAGATTGATGATGCCGAGTTGTTTGGCAATGCCGAGGATCAGCGTGCGTACGAGGACTTTTGCGCCAATCAGGAGGCGGTCGAGAAGTTCACGCTCGACAAGCCCGCGCTTATCTGCCGCTGGCGCATGTCCAACAAAAAGGTGTCCATGCTCAACCGTCACATCCGCGCGCTGTCCGAGCGTCTGGTGCAGGGCGAACCGCTTACCCATAACATGCTCAGCTGGGCTAAGCAGCACGTTGAGTGGTCGCTTGCCGAGGGCGATTACACCGCGCACGACGGCGTGCTCATGCTGGTGATCGACGTTAACGGCAATGCCGCCATGACGGTGGGTGAGTACGAGCCGCTGGCCGATACTTCGGCCAAGGCGCTGCGTGCCCGCTCCGCCGAGGCCCGCTCCGAGGCCGACGAAACCGGCGTGGCGCCCGAGCTGCTCGCTGCCGTCAACAACGGCGAGCTGGCCTTTGTGGCGCCGGCGGACGAGTGCCTGTGTGGCACGGCGACGCTCATAGAGCAGCTGGCCCAGACCAAGGGCATCCCGGTCACGCGCGTAGACATTCCCGCACAGCTCAAGGGCGCCTTGTTCCTGGTAAGCGACGAGCACGGCGTGGTGCCTGCCGCCGACGCCGACGCCGCCGAGTCTGATGCCGCGACGGTCGCCTTCTTTGCCGACGGCTACGAAAAGCTTCGCGCCCGCCGCTAAATGATTTTTCTGGGACGGGGATTATTTAAGGCTCTGTTAGACCAGGATTGACATACATGTGTCCCCACGGTGCC
>CAUHHV010000011.1 GCA_959606065.1 uncultured Collinsella sp. | reverse complement strand
CCTGGCGCTCGTCACCTGGCTGCCGGCAAGCCCCATCGCCGATGCGCTCGGCCTCTTGCCGCTGCCGGCGAGCTTCTTCGCGCTGCTCATCGGCATCGTCACCGCCTACATCGCGCTCACTCAGCTGGCAAAGCGCCGCTACATTGCCCGCCACGGCGAGCTGCTGTGACGCCCGAATCGTGGCGCGCGACCCATCAGGCGGTCAAAAAGTCCCGTCTCAAGTTAAACCACTCATTTAAGTACGTCCCCAATGAGTGCGGCGGAATGGCTCCCCTTGACAGCTTAAAGCCGTCATGCAGGAACCATTCCGTCGCAGCCTTATGAAAGGGACTGGGTTGTAAATGTTGGAGAAGAGCCGTTAGCGCCCAGGGGTCAGGATCACCAGGGCGTCGTGCTCAAAGGGATGCTGAGCCACGCGCACGGTGCCGTCACCGTTGTCGCGAACGGGCAGCTTGGCGATGCGCTTGTCTTCCATGTCGAGAACCGTCGCCGTCCAGCCACGCGCGCCGTCGAGCTTAAACTTGAGCGCCGTGGTGCGCGGCAGGTACGCGACGACACGATCGCCAACGCGCGCCACGCGGATGGCCTCGCGCGCGTCGTCGAGGAGCTCCTGCGCCGGAACCACAGCAAGCGCGTCATCGCCAGCCGAAGCGCCCAGGCCGGCAAGCACGTGCTCAATCGCGCCAAAGTCCCAAACGCCCGCAAACTGCAGACACTCCTGCCAGCGGAACGGCATATCGAAGCCCTCGCCCAACACCGAGCCCTGGCTCTTGCTAGTCTGCCAGTTCCAAACACCGTGCGCGCCATAGGTCACACCCGCGCTGGCACCGGCAAGAATCGACGACCATACGCTCGCGCGGCAATCCTGCGCGGTGAAGCGCCAGTACACATTGCGCGACGCACCCATCTGCTCGTAACAAGGCTCAGAGTTGACCATCGGCTTTTTGGGATAGTTGGCGATAAAGTCCTGCGGCAAGTGCCAAGCCTCGGGCTGGCCCTCGTAGTTGTGCCCGGGCTGGAACATATAAAAGTCCAGACGGTCCAGATACTGCGCCGGAATGGTGCGATTGCCGCGGTTGATATGCATGGTGCGCAGCGCCTCGGGCGCACGCTTGACGACCTCGTCGAGCGCGTCCTCGTAATAGGCAATCGCCTCGTCGCCGGCAAAATCGGTATCACCCGTCACCACGTAGACAGGATCGAACTCGCCCAGGTTCTCGACGACGCGGGCAACGTGGGCGCGAACCTCCTCACGCGGCATAATCTCGGCACCGCAACGCTCAGAGACCTTGGCACCCCAGGTACCGGGCACGTAATTGCACCACATGAGCACGAGCGCCGGACGAATGCCGTGCTCGACGGCAGCGCGACACATGGCGGCGGCACGATCCCAGTACGCTTGGTTGGGTCGGGACCAATCAAAATGCACGCCGTCCTCGCTGGCATAGGGCCAAATGCCCAGATCGGGGCAGCAGCGATCCCACTGCGGCAGCGTGTTGATCTGCAGCACGTTCATGCCCTGCTCGGCGCGACGGGTCAGATAGTAGTCCCAATCGGCCTCGGCAATGCTCGTAAACGCGCTCCAGCACGTATCGGCAAACCAAAAGAATGGCTTGCCCTCGCACAAAAAGCCGTCCTGGCGACCGTTGACGGTCAGCTTTCCCAAACTCATCTGCATGTCCTTTCGTTTGATAAAGGATTTGCGAACCGCCGGAAACTTTCGCGGTAACCCCGCGCGAAAGCCCCTGGCGCTTAGCAAGCCCCGGCGAGTAGGCGCCACGCGCCCCCAATCAGTCTACCTTGTAAGAAGGGCCCCGCCGGGCTTGCGCCTGACGGGGCCCTGTCGTGTAGGTAAGGTCGTATGTGACCGAATGGTTTGGCCTTAGGCCTCCATCTCGGCGAGCTCCTCCTTGGAGAAGCCAGTGGCAAAGACGACGGCTGCTGCGATGACAAAGGAGATTGCCATACCGACGATAGCCCAGACGGTGTTCATCTGTCCACCCTGCAGGTAGTTGGTGAAGACCAGGAAGTTGGAGGCACCGCCGGCCAGGTAGTAGGTAACACCCATGAGGCCGGAGAACACAGCGCCGATGGCACCGCCGATGAACATGCCGAGCATAGTGCGACGGAAGCGCATGAGGATACCGAAGAGCGCGGGCTCGGTGACGCCGCCGGCGATGGCGGAGATGACGTAACCGATGGCGAGAGACTTCTCGTCGGGGTTCTTCATCTTGAGGAAGGCACCGAAGGCGCAGCCCCAGACGGCGGCCATAGCGCAGTTGGTGGAAACGAAGACGAAGGGATCGTAGCCGGCAGCGATGATCTGAACCTGAGCGAGCAGGATGACGGGCATGTGCATGCCGCAGACCACGAAGAGCTGCCAGAAGGCGCCGAGGATGGCCATGACGATCAGGATGCCGATGCCGCCAAGGTCAGCAAGGCCGAAGAGGGCGTTGGCGATCAGCGTACCGATCTCGTTGCCGATCGGAGCGAGGACGATGAAGGCAATGGGGATCGTGACGATCATGGTGCAGAACGGCGTGAAGACCGTGGACAGCACGTCGGGCATGACCTTCTTAAAGAACTTCTCAACAAAGTACAGGACGGGCACCGAGAGAATGATCGGCAGGACGGACTGCTGGTAGTTGGCAGCGGCAATCTGGATGCCGTAGACGGAGATGATTCCGCCACCCTCCTGAGTCGCGACACTCACGACGGACGGGGCCATGAGAGCGCCGCCGAGGAGCATGCCCAGAACCGGAGAGGCGCCGAGCTTCTTAGCGGCGGCATAGCCCAGGTAGATGGGGATAAAGGTGAACGTGGCCTCGTACAGCGTGGTGTAGAGGAACGTATAGGTCGGATCGGTATCGGAGAGCACACCGAGCATGGTGGGGCCGAGGACGGCCGCGATGGTGCGGAACAGACCGCCAGCCATGAGCAGTGGGATGAGCTGGGTCATGGAGCCGGACAGATAGTCGAGGATGATGTTGGGCAGGTTCTTGAGCTCGAACTTCTCCTTGGGAGCATCGAGGTTCTCGTTGACGGCCTCACCCTGCTTGACGCCGGAGATGGCGACGAACTCGGCGAGCACCTTGGGCACGTTCTGGCCAATGATGACCTGGAGCTGGCTGCCGGCGAACTGGCAACCCAGAACACCCTTGACCTTCTTGATCTTCTCCACGTCGGCCTTGCTGTTATCCTTGAGCGTCAGACGCAGGCGCGTCATGCAGTTGGTGGCAACGGAAACATTCTCCGCGCCGCCCACGAGCTCGAGGACATCGGTGGCAATCTGCTTGTTATCTACTGCCATGGGACCCCTCCCCATATCTTCGTGTGCCAGCCCCCTTGGGCTTAGGCACGCCTTTGGCCCGGCGACTATAACCCCTTACGGTTGCCGGACCCTTGGATACGCTTTTGTAAACAAGGTGTTTACTGAACGTTTACAGGCTTTAGTTTACACGGAGCGCCTCATTTGTGGCAATTTTGCCGTCTGAAGTCCGGTGAACGGTAGGAAATCGGGGGTGAGCGTATTTAAATGGCAGAAGATGGTCTCTTTGGCCATCTATTCATATATAGCTCTTTACGTGGGCTTTTATTTTGATAAACACCTCGCTGACCTGTTACCTCATCAGCAGAAGCCCTGCTAGAAGTTAGTAAACATATGTTTAGTGGTTCATTGCGTGTTCAGTTTTGCCGTTTACCGAGTTTATCTGCTTGTTCTGCAATTCTGGATTAAACTAAACATGTTTATATTGTATTGCCGCTTATGTTTCGTGTTGGCGGCACAAGGGAGGCAGCTCATGGAACTCAAATCGTGTACCTACGCAACCGTCACCACCTTGGGCGACTTTGGCCCCTGGATCAGCAAGGTCGTACTCGACCTGCCCTGCACCGTGCGCGCCAACGATATCGACGCAAGCACCTTCCATATATATGTAGAGCGTCACGAGCGCACGGGCGAGGTCCTGATGCGCAAGGAGCGCGGCGCCGACCATGCCGCGCCCTCGGTGGGCTACATCGACGTTCTCCGCGCGTATCCGTGTGACGAGAACGGGCGCAAGCTCGCTGTGGGCACCCACGTGGCGCTCGAGGTCGCCGAGCAGCGCCTGACCAAGACCATCGAAGGCGGCGTCATGGGCTCGCGCATGCTCGATGACCAGCTGCGCATCACGCAGCTCACAGCTCTTCCCGGCAACGACGGCGACGATCCCACCTGCGGCCTGGTCTTCGACACCTGCCGTGGCGATATCTGTCCCGCGCTCAAAGGCTGGAGCAACGCCACGCAAAAGACCGCCGTCAACGGCATCGCGCTCGAATACGGCTTCTTTGAGCCCAGCTTTAAGGCCGAGGACTCAGCATGCTTCAACCCCTTTGCGCCCGAGGCAACGGTTGTGCCCCAAAAGGCCCCGCTCGTGGTGTATCTGCACGGCGCCGGCGAGGGCAAGGGCACCACGCAAGGCGAAGGCGCCACGCGTGCCTATATCGGCAACCGCGTCACAGCCATTAGCCAGGCGCAGATCCAGCGCTACTTTGGCGGCTTCGCCTGGGTGCTCGTGCCGCAGTCGCCCACGTTTTGGATGGACAACGGCGTCGAGCAGCTTGGTCACTCCAACCAGAGCACCTACTCCCCCGTGCTCAAGGCGCTTATCGACGAGTTCGTCGCCGAGCATGCCGACCGCATCGACACCGACCGCATCGTGGTCGCCGGCCTTTCCAACGGCGGCTTTATGACCCTGCGCCTGTGCGCCGACTACCCCGATTTTTTCGCCGCGGGCCTTCCCTGCTGCGCCCCGTGGTACAACGCCACGGACGAGGACGTGGCCGCGCTCGCCAAGACGCCGCTGTGGTTTACGCACTCCAAGGGCGACGAGCTTGTGTCACCGCAACAGACCGTGCTGCCGCTCACGGCGCGCCTGCGCGATGCCGGCGCCAACGTGCACCTCACCTACTTTAGCCATGTCGAGGACCTGACCGGCGTGTATCGCGAGGCCGACGGCTCGGCCAAGAAGACGTTCAACCACGGCGTGTGGATCCACCAATTCAACGACCTGTGTTATCAAGACTTCGACGGGGGCAACGTACTCATCGACGGCGAGCCGGTGGGCTGCTGGGAGTGGTCGGCCAGGGTCGACCGCTAAGCCCTCCCATCGCGGGGACCGGGGTTTAGTCTCGCAAACGTCCTCGGGCATGCATGGGCTGGCGCTTTGCGCTTCGCGCTGCGCCTGCCCATGCCCCCTGCGGAATGTTTGCAAGACTAAACCCCGGTCTCCGCTGCGTTGACGTTGCTGTGACCCTGGCCGGCCGCTTCTAGCGGGCCGCCGGGTCGGTGGCGATGGGGGCATGGGTCCTGTCTTGCCTTGCGCGTAACTGGCTGAATTGATTTTGATTGGAGCTGTTCCTATGTCCCAGAAGTTGACTCGGGTGATTGTTACCACTGATATGGAAGTCGATGATATGAACTCACTTGTTCATTTGGCTCTGTATCTCAACTTGCTTGATGTTCAGGCTGTGGTGTATACGGCTTCGCAGTATCACTTTCTTGGGGATGGGGTTCATACGCTCGGCGAGGTGAATTCGCATTGGCGGACCAAAGGGCGGCGCTCTTATGAGTGGGCTGTTGTGCCTCATGAGCCCGATCCGCTAGCCGGCGAGCTTCGTGAGTATCGGCCGTTTCCCGAGCATTGGATTGAGAGTCTCTGGAGTAATGAATATGCCCAGGCTTGGCCGCAGTTGCAGGCAAATGCGGACGCCGCCGGTGAACCGCCGTTTCCCACGCCTGCCCAGATGATCGAGCGTACGTTTGTGGGAAATGTTGCCTTTGAGGGTGATGTGACTGAGGAAACTGAGGGGTCTCGCGTAATTGCGCAGGCGATTCTGGATGATGATCCGCGTACGTTATGGTTGCTCAGCTGGGGTGGTATGAATACGATCGTTCGCGCCCTCATGAGTATTGCCGAGCGCTATCGCGCCACGCCCGAGTGGCCCGCCGTACAGCAGCGGGTCTATCAGAAGGTGCGCGTGATGGGCGTTGCCGATGGTGTGGGGCAGGATAACTCGTGGCTCGACCATGGGCGCAAGCTCTTTCCCGAGCTCATCTTTTGGCGTACGCCCTATATGTATGGCAACTATTTCGACGCCAAAACAGCTCAGCCCGATACGCTGCCGCTGTTTAAGGCTCCTTGGCCCGAGCAGAATCTCACGCAGGGCAACGGCCCCCTCATGGCGCGCTATATGTTCTATGGCGATGGTAAGGTCTACGAAAACGAGCCCGAGCGCTTTCAGTTTGGCAAGCATGCCCGTCTGGATTGGAGCCTGGACGGTATGCCCGCGGTGCAGTTTGAGCGCGGCGACTTTATGGCCGAAGGCGACAGCATGACCTATATTCCGCTGCTGCCGTTTGGCCTGCGCGGCATCGACGACCGCGACTTCGATACACTGCTGGGCCGCATGTTTCTTGATGGACACCCCGATGCGAGCGCGCCCGCCGGTTTTGCCGCCCTCGGCACGCCCGCAGACGACAATCTCAATCCCTACCTGCGCGCCTATCAGGAAGACTTTGCCGTCCGCGCGCAATGGTGCGCCCATGATCCGGCCATCTGCTCGCATCCGGCACATGTTGTCGAGGCCACGGCCGACCGCAGCGCCGCAGCCGGCGAGCGCGTCGCCCTTGCGGCAACCATCGTCGACCCCGACGACAAGGGCTTCGATGCACATTGGGATGTGGCCGTAGATCCATCGAGCTATGCAGGCGTCCAGGATTTGTCGATGTGGCAAGAATGCACGGTGGACACCGCTTTCATCGTGCCCGCCGACGCGCAGCCCGGTGACCGCTTCGTGCTCACCCTTACCGTGCAGACGCGCGCCGAGCGCCCCTGCACCCGCTACGCCCAGGTTGCCGTGACCGTGGCGTAGCAAGGGCAACGCCCACATTCGACAAAGAGTGTCCCCCAGGCGCCAAACGAGCGAGCGGGCACTCATTGGGGACGCACTTAAATGAGTAGTTTCACTCATTTAAGTGCGTCCCCAATGAGTACGTCCCCAATGAGTAGGAAAAATGGGCCATGTGTCCCAGTTGTGGAGACTCGTTGAGCCGTCTGGGTATCGTGAAAGATCGCGCACTCCCCCATCATCAAAAGTGACACACGCTACCAGTTGATGGGAGGCAGCCATGGGCTTCTTTGACAAGATGTTCGAGAAGAAAGAGTGCGCGATCTGCGGTACCGAGCTGGGACTTCTCGGCAAGACCAAAATCAACGAGGGCTACCTGTGCAAAGAGTGCGTCGGCAAGCTCTCCCCCTACTTTCACGGCTATCGCTCCAGCACCGCGGACGATATCCGCGAGCAGCTCGCCTACCGTGAGGCCAATGCCGAGCGCCTGGCGTCGTTCAATCCCACGCGCACGCTTTCTGCCGGGCGCACCAACATCATGCTCGACGAAGACGCGGGCCTGCTGATCATCACTTCGCAGAGCCGCTGGCGCGACGCCAATCCCGACATCATCGAGTTCTCGCAGGTACTCGGCTGCGATATGGATATCGACGAGCATCGCACCGAAATCTATCGCGAGACCAAGGACGGCGAGCGCGAGAGCTACAACCCGCCGCGCTACGACCTGGATTACGACTTTAATCTGACCATCCACGTCAACACGCCGTACTTTACCGAGATCAACCTGCGCGTGAACGACTCCACCATCGACCAGCGCGGTTCCATCGAGTACCGCGAGGCCAAGCGCCAGGCAACCGAGGTCCGCGACGCGCTGGTGCAGCTGCGCCAGGAGACGCGCGACAGCGTCGTGGCCGCCAAGGCCCCCAAGACCGCAGTCACCTGCCCCTTCTGCGGTGCGACCACCATTCCCGATGCCAGCGGGCGCTGCGAATACTGCGGCGGCGCTATCGGCGCATAGCACCCGGCACGGAAAGGACCGATCATGGCCTTCGAGAGCGTCAACTATCAGTGCCCCGCGTGTGGCGGCCCCCTTCACTTTACCAGTGCCGAGCAAAAGCTCGTCTGCGACTACTGCGACTCGCGTTTTGAAGTCGAAGAAGTCGAGGCCCTCTATCGCGAGCGCCAGGACAAGGCCGATGCCAAAGCCGATGCCGCAGCAGCAGCTCCCAAACCCGCTGTCGATGATGCCGTGCAGGAGCTGGCCCAAAACGCCGGCTACATCTGCTCGTCGTGCGGCGCCGAGCTCGTGTCCGATGGCACTGTCGCCGTTACCACCTGCCCGTACTGCGGCAACTCCGCCGTGGCACCCGGCCAGCTCTCGGGAGATTTCTCGCCCGATCTGGTGATCCCGTTTAAGCTCGGACGCGACGATGTCATGACCGCGCTCAAGGAACACTACAAGGGCAAGCTCCTACTGCCCAAGAGCTTTGTCACCGGCAACCACATCGACGAGGTCCAAGGCGTCTACGTACCGTTTTGGCTCTACGGCGCCCGCGTTAACGGCGAAGTGTACTTTGACGCGACCAACGAGACCGTAACCGAGGAATCCGACCGCACCGTCACGACCACCGACCACTACGATGCCTACCGTAAGGGCAATATCTCGTTTGAGCGCGTGCCCGTCGACGGATCGTCCAAGATGCCCGACGGCCACATGGATGCCATCGAGCCGTTTGACTACGACGCGCTGCGCCCGTTCTCGGTCGCCTATATGCCCGGCTACATCGCCAACCGCTATGACGAGGATTGCGAGACCTGCAAAGCGCGCGCCGAGCGTCGTATGGAAGAAAGTACGATCTCGGCCCTGCGCGAGACCGTCGTCGACGAATATGACGATGCCACAGTCGAAAGCAAGCAGCTCGACTACACCTGGGAAGACAGCAACTACGCCCTGTTCCCCGTGTGGATGCTTTCCACCTCGTGGAATGGCAAGAGCTACCTGTTTGCCATGAACGGCCAAACCGGCCGCATGGTCGGCGAGCTTCCCTGCTCCAAGCCCAAGCTCGCTATCGCCTCGGTGCTGTTCTTTGTGATCGGATTTGTTCTCTCCCAAATTCTCTTTATGGGCGGGAACGCCTTCGATCCGGACTACTTCGCCTTTGATGTCGAGGGCATCCTCATCAACATCGTCGCGCCGCTGATCATCGTGATTATCGGAGACGTGCTGCTGGTAGGCCAGCTCAAGACGGCCAACGAGGCCACCCACGCCGATGAGTATTGTGGCGAGCTCGACCTGACCGAGAAGCACGACACCTTCAGCCACACCGAGACCACCGTCGTCATGAAGGACGACAAGGACGATTAGCCATTCTGACCAATACCGCCCGGCCTTTGACGAGAAAGGAAGATCACCATGGGACTCTTGAAAGCTGGATTGGGTGCTGCCGGCGGCGTCATGGCCGACCAGTGGAAGGAATTTATCTATTGCGAATCGATGCCCGCTGATGTCTTGGCCTGCAAGGGCAGCAAGCGCACCGGCGGCCGTAGCTCCAACACGCGCGGCGAGGACAACGTCATCTCCAACGGCTCGGTCATCGCCGTCAACGACGGCCAGGGCATGCTCGTGGTGCAAAACGGCAAGATCATCGAGGTCGCGCTGGAGCCTGGCGAGTTTGTCTTTGACACCGGCAGCGAGCCGAGCGTCTTCAGTGGCAACCTGGGCGACTCCATCAAGGAGACGTTTGCCAACATCGGCAGCCGCTTTACCTTTGGCGGCGACGCGGGCAAAGACCAGCGCGTCTACTTCATCAACACCAAGGAGATCATTGGCAACAAGTACGGTACCGCCTCGCCCGTGCCCTTCCGCGTGGTCGATAACAACATTGGCCTGGATGTCGACATCTCCGTGCGCTGCAACGGCGAGTACTCGTACCGCATCACCAACCCGCTGCTGTTCTACACCAACGTGTGCGGCAACGTAACCGATAGCTATACGCGCGACAAGATCGACAGCCAGCTTAAGTCCGAGCTGCTCACCGCCCTGCAGCCCGCCTTTGCCAAGATCTCGGAGATGGGCATCCGCTACAGTGCCATCCCCGGCCACACCACCGAGCTCGCCCGCGCGCTCAACGAGGTCCTCTCGGCCGACTGGCGCGACCTGCGCGGCGTCGAGATCGTGAGCTTTGGCGTCAACTCCATCGCCGCCTCGCAAGAAGACGAGCAGATGATCAAGGACCTGCAGAAGGCCGCGGTCATGCGCGATCCCACCATGGCGGCAGCTAACATCGCCAGCGCCCAGAGCGATGCGATGCGAGCGGCAGCCGCCAACCCCAACGGCGCGATGGCCGGCTTTATGGGCATGGGCATGGCAGGCGGCATGGGCGGCATGAACGCCAGCCAGCTGTTCGCCGCCGGCCAGGCACAGCAGCAGGCCGCCCCGCAGCCGGCTCCGGCACCCGCCCCCGCACCGGCTCCTGCCGCTGCCCCCGCGGCCGGCACGTGGACTTGCAGCTGCGGTGCCACCAACACCGGCAAGTTCTGCTCCGAGTGCGGCAGTCCCGCACCCGCCCCGGCACCGGCCAAGTGGTTCTGCCCCAACTGCGGCAGCGAAAACGGCGGCAAGTTCTGCAGCAACTGCGGAACGCCCAGGCCCTAGCCCCTCTATCTGGTAATTGGCGGGGGATCCGCCACCCCCGCATTTGCTTCTATGGGTTTCGTTCGATAAAGGAGGACACCATGAAGACAACGTTCAAAAAGTCCGTACTCGCATTTCTGACATGCGTCCTTGCGCTCGCCTTTGCCCTGACGGGCTGCAGCGGCGGCGGCAAAGACCCCAAGGCCAACTTCGTCGGCAGCTGGGAACTCTCGGGTGGAACCCTGGAGGGCGAAGAACTGACCGATGAGTACATGAAGATGCTCGAGGATTGGGGTGTGCACTGCGTCCTGATTCTCGATGAGGACGGTACAGGCGCCCTCGACCTGTTCCTTGAAGTCGTCGACCTTAAATGGGAGGCAAAGGACGCCACCACCGTAACCATCACCGCCGAAGACGAGTCGCATGACATGAAGCTCAAGGACGGCAAGCTCATCCTCGAAGAGGATGACGGCAATCTTGTCTTTACCAAGTCCGACAAGGATCTGTCCGGCACGGTGAAGAAGGATCGCGAAGCGGCCGAGAAGGAAGAAGAGATCGACGAGGCCGTCGAAGACGACGACGTCCAGAAGATTGAAATCTCCCCCGCCGTCACCGTTGCCGATGACGACCTGTGCACCATCACCATCACCGAGAAGTTCAAGGACGAGTGGGGCGACATCGGTTTTGTCGTCAACATCACCAACAAGAGCGACAAGGACCTGACCTTCTACGCTCCTTCCGGCAAGACCAACGTCAACGGCACCATGAAGGAACCCTGGTTCTCGGCTCACCTGATGCCCGGCACCAACGCCACCGAGGAATTCACGTTCTCGAGCGGCGAGCTTGACAGCCTTGACGACCTGGTCAACACGACCATCGGCATCGACGCCTACCTGACCGATTCCTACGAGGACGTCGCCTCCTACAGCGCAACCATCGCGTAGCGGTAGACCACGACAGCCGCGGATTGGCGGACACATCCGCGCACACCAGACGGGGCCGCAGGAGTTGATCCTGCGGCCCCGTCGCTTTTATGCCGATGCGTAACGAGCGTTAGCGCTCCATGTTGGGAACGATGCTGCCCTCGGTCACCGCGCGCACGGCCAGGCGCATGATGTTGTCGTAGCCGGTCTTGTTGAGAATCTCCGAGATGCGGCGTTTGATGGTGCCCTCGCTCATAAACAGCTCGGCCGCAATCTCGCGGCGGCTTTTACCCTCGCAGGCAAGGCGCAAGATCGACAGCTCGACATCGTCGAGGGCCGCCGTGCCGGAGAAGATGCTCTCGGGCGGCTTGGGAAACGTGCAGTAACCCGCCAGCGTGGAGCGCATCACGGCGAATAGCTCGTCGATACCGACGTTCTTGTACACAAAGCTGTCGACGCCCGCCTCGCGCGCCTGGTCCACAAAGGTGATCTCGGGCATACCCGTCATGATGATGACGCGACACTCGGGCAGTTGTTCTTTGATGCGCGCCGCCGCCACGATGCCGTTGGAATCGTGCTCGGTGCACACATCCATCAGTATCATGTCCGGACGCTCCTTGAGCACAACGTCCAAGGCATCCGAGGCGTCGGCGATCGCGGCGATAACGGTCATGTCGGGCTGGTCGCCCACGGAACGCGCCAGGCTCTCGCGCAAGATAGCCTGGTCTTCGACGATTAACACGCGGATCATGAGCTTCTCCTTTGGACCGTGGCGTTGGAGGCGAGCGGGATGGACACTGCAAGCGTAAAGGGCGGGGCGGCGTGGACTTCCAGGCTGCCGCCCAGATTCTGTGCGACATGCCTCATACCAGGGATACCCGTTCCCTCGTGATACGATACGGGTGCAGGCGCGCCGTCGTTAGAAACGGTCATCCGCGCAACAGCACCGTCTTCCGACGTCTCCTGCCACCGGCGCACATGGACCTGATGGGCCTGCGCATGCTTGGTGGCATTGGTCGAGGCCTCGCGGATAATCTGCAGAAAGGCTGCAGCGACACGCACGTCCTCAGGCAGCGCGCCCTCAACATCGATCTGCACGCTCACCAGACCAAAGGCATGGACGATATCGCCCAGTTGCTCTGCCGGTTCGGCGTCGCCCCCGCTGCGCAGATCGGCAGCGATTGAGCGCAGCAGCGGGTCGATCTGCTCGAGTGACTCGTCATCCAGACGTCCCTCCTCCAGATAACGATGGAGGATGGACAGGCGCTGCCCGATCACGTCGTGCACGCGAGCGCGCATACGCAGATAGGCCGCATTGTCAGCAACTTTTTTGACCTCTTCGATCTGCGATTGAAGTTCTTGGCCCGCAAGCTCGAGCAGTCGGTTGGCGTGCGCCAGGCGGTCATGGGCATGTGCGTACTCCGTCACGTCCAAGCCGATGATGCGCTCCAAGGGGCGACCCGAAATCATAACGTCGTCGCACACAAACAGGCGAATCTCGGAGGGAGAAACCTCGACCACCGCGCGTGTCTCACCAAAGCGATCCAGGTCAATTCGAACGCGGTCTTTGCTGCTCTCGGGCATCTGGGCGCTGAGCTTTCGAAGGCCGTTCCATGTGCCGCTCATATCGTGCAAGTCGGTGGGCATGTGAAGCTCAGCGAGGTTTTTGCGCATGCAGCGGTTCATGAGCAACGGATGGCCCTTTGAATCCAGATACAGGATGCCGACGGGAATCACGTTGATGGTTTCGATCGTCGAGAACGCGGTGATATCCTCCTGGCGGTTACGGACGTCCATCAAGAGCGCCGCGATGGAACGGAACAGGAAGAACGCTCCCTCTGCGATAAGGACAACGGCCCACGCCGAGCCCATGGCAAAAACCACCGGCGGTGTCACGGCGGCAACAAGCAGCAGCTCGGCCAGCATGACGGGGCGACGATAGTGCACCATAAGCACTACGCCGTAGGCAAAGATCGCGGCATTGAGCCACAGCGCTCCGCCCATTGCCCTGGCGCAAACGTCAAGCGGCGCCACCAGATATGAGCCAGACGACGCGAACAAAATGACAGCCGAGATGACCAAGTGAAGCACAAGGCTCGCCTCGTAGGCGCAAATCACCTTACGGTTATAGGACGAGCGGCGCGATGCGATGAGCGGGACGTGGATCGTCTGTAGACACGCAGCCAGGGCAAAGACAACATCGAGCGCAACGATTTGGGGAAGGATGAGCGAAATCTGCATCGTTACTCACCCGCCCTCGGCATCAAGACGATCATGCGCAGCTGGCCGGGCTCGCCCTCAAGGCGGTATGCCACGTTGCGCCCTTGCAGAGCGCTTTCGAGCTCTTGCGCAGCGGGCGTCTGCGAAAGATCTTCATCATCGTTGGAAAAAAGCGTGGCGCGCAGCTCGACACTGCACCGGTCATGGTCACCCAAGTGATACATGAGCGCCGGGTGGTCGGTGGTGTAGGCAAAAAACGCAAAGTCATACACGCAGTCGTACAGGGCGCTTACCGTACTGGCGTGCATCGGGCGCCGTATGGCGATAATCGAGGCGCAATCGACATCGATGGTGCGCAGGTCGCTTGCGAGCTCGTTGGCAATGAGCTGAATGCGGTCGCGATCAAAGCCGCTCTCCCCGTGCTGCGCCAGCGTGAGCGACCCCTTGCGCTTGCAATAGGCGACGAGCATCTTGGCGCGCTGCAGCATGCGGTAACGCTCGTGAGAAGACGCTTCGTCGGTCAACGGCGGCAGCGAGCTCAGCAGGTCATACATCTCTTCGAGCGCGCGGGCGAGTGCCTGGTCCACGTCTTGGACCAGCAAGGTCTCGGCCTCTTGATCTGCCAGATGCGTCTTAAGATCGTAGTCGGCCGTGAGCAGCTCATTTTGGCGCTGCAGCTCCATGCGACGATGTGCCAGTTCACGGTTAAGCTCGTTGAGCTCCGACACGTCTTGGGCAAGCAGGGCCGATCCGCCCAGCAGTGGAAAGGCGCGATACATTACATCGGGATCGGACGCCACGGCAAAGGCATGGGCATGCCCGTGTTCCTGGGCCCGAAGCTCTTCGCACACGCCCGCCGGCATTGGCTTCGACACCGGTGTGGCATAGACTTCCTGCAGGTCGCGCGTTAGAACTTTGAGGTCGAGCGGCAAGGTGTCGAAAATGCCGGCGATGTCGTGATACGACGGAATGACACCGCAATCGAGACAGATTTCCATCGCCACCACGCACAGGACGCAATAGACGAGCGAAAAGTTGAGCCTCCATGCCCAGGGCACGCGCAGAGCATACGAGATGGCAAAGAATGCGCCACCCAGCAGTACGAGCGCCGCCGTGCCCGAGAAACGCTGGACGCGAAAGGACGAGGACCGACCAACCAGGATAAAAAAGGCCACAAAGTTAAAGGCCGTCCACAACAAGACAGCGAAATAACCCCAGCCGTACGTGTAATCATTGCTCCAGGTGTCGCTTGTACGGTCAAAGCGGAAGACCTGCTGGTGAAAATCGTTGGTGAGCACAAATCCGATAAGCAGGATGGCCACAATCCACAGCGCAGCGCAGTAGCGGCGACCCAGGCGGTGCTGTTCCACGCCCGCAAGGCGCAGGCCGCACAGCTGGTAGAGCAGCGGAATGAACGTCATGGGCACGTAGTACAGGTACCACAGCACGGTGGCATAGAACGGCGTGAACGACTTGTATTTGAGGATGACCTCGATCATCCAGAGGGCACAGATAGTGGCGACGGCAACAAGGCGGCGGCGCAACACATAGTCCAAACAGCGCAGGTACGCCAACACACCCCAAATTGAAAACGCAATTCCGGCTATGAGCAACGGGAGGGAGCTCGAATGAATGAGTCCGTCCACAACCTCTTTGGATACCTCACCATAGGCAGGCACGGTGTTGGAAAGCTTGGGGTCGGAGGCGAACAGCGCCGGCAAGACTGCCAAAAGCATGAGGAACAGCGCAGTGATGGCGCCAGCGATAGCGAAGACGCGGTAGCGGTATACACGATGCGTTATGCCAACAAGGAATCGCGGCATGGCGAAGAGCCTGCCGCCCCTGGGATCCGCCACGGGTGCGGATCGGGCGGCCGCGTGGCCGATATGTCGCTCGCAGGTACCCATAGTGCTTTTAGTGTACCGACAGGCGGGCCCAAAAAGCGGGCCACATGTCCCAAAATCCGCCGACGGCAAAGGGTGCCCCCAGCGATTAGCCGTTTAAGAACGTCCCCAATGAGTAGTTCTTAACTTCTTTTGCTTTCTTTCACTTCTTTTAACAAAACACCCGACGGGCATAAGCTGCTCGCCGGGTGTTTTGGTTAGGAAGCTGTGGTTGTTGGGAAAGCCTAGGCCAGGTCCTCGCCGTTCGTCTCGATGACGTGTTTGTACCAATCGAAGCTCTTCTTCTTGGAACGCTTGAGGGTGCCGTTGCCCGCATCATCGCGGTCGACATAGATAAAGCCATAGCGCTTGGACATCTCACCCGTGCCGGCAGACACCAGGTCGATCGGGCCCCAGGTGGTGTAGCCCAGCAGGTCAACGCCGTCCTCGGTCACCGCATCGCGCATCGCGGCGATGTGCTGGCGCAGGTAGTCGATACGGTAGTCGTCGTTGATGGAGCCATCCTCCTCGACAACATCCTTGGCGCCCAGACCGTTCTCGACCACAAACAGCGGCTTCTGATAGCGGTCGTACAGGTCGTTGAGGGTGATGCGGAAGCCCAGCGGATCGATGGCCCAGCCCCACTGGCTCTCCTGCAGGTAGGGGTTCTTGGCGCCGGCGAAGGCGTTGCTCTGGGTGCGCTCGACATCAGGGTTATCGGCACCGGCGGAACAACGGGTGCTGTAATAGCTAAAGCTGATGAAGTCGACGGTGTTGGCGGCCAGGATCTCGCGGTCCTCGTCCGTCATGCCCACATCGATGCCCAGACGCTCGAGCTTCTTGACGGCATAGGCCGGGTAGTAACCGCGGCTCTGAACGTCGACAAAGAAATAGTTGCTCTGGTTGTCGAGCTGCGCCTGGCGCACATCGCCCGGACGGCAGCTGTAGGGGTAGTAGCTACCTGCGGCAAGCATGCAACCGATCTTGACCTCAGGGTCGATCTCGTGAGCGATCTTGGTTGCCCAGGCGCTGGCGACGAGCTCGTTGTGGGCGGCCAGGTACTCGACGGCCTCCTTGTTCTCGCCCTCCTCAAAGACCAGACCGGCACCCATAAACGGCAGGTGCAAGATCATATTGATCTCGTTGAAGGTAAGCCAGTACTTCACCAGGCCCTTGTAGCGGGTGAAGATCGTGGTCGCGAGGTTCTTGTAGAAGTCGATGAGCTTGCGGTTACGCCAGCCGCCGTACTCCTTGATAAGGTGGATCGGGCAGTCGAAGTGCGTGATGGTCACGAGCGGCTCGATGCCGTGCGCCTGACACTCGCGGAACACGTCCTCGTAGAAGGCCAGGCCGGCCTCGTTGGGCTCGGTCTCGTCACCGTTGGGGAAAATGCGGGTCCACGCCAGGCTCATGCGGAAGGTCTTAAAGCCCATCTCGGCAAAGAGGGCGATGTCCTCCTTGTAGTGGTGGTAGAAATCGATGCCGGTCTGCGCGGGATAGTAATAGCCGTCCTCGAAGTCGAGCATCTTGCGCTGGCCGGAGACCACCGCGTAGCGCTCGGGGCCGTGCGGGGCCACGTCCACGTTGGCCAGGCCGCGGCCATCCACGTCGTAAGCGCCCTCGCACTGGTTGGCAGCCGTCGCGCCGCCCCACAGGAAGTCTTTACGGAAAGCCATGCATCAATCCTTTCACACGCTGTTTGTCGTGGCTTCAGTATCCCCGTAAGCAGCGCGCTACTCAACGACAGCGGCGCAGGCCGACACTTCTTTTCGCACGCAGGCGCCCCGCAGCCGCCCTCGTCTGACACTTTTTGATACCTGCCCGCCCAAACCGCCAACCACCACAAAGGGGACAGGCACCTTTGTGGTGGTTTGGGCCCGGTTTGTCTCGATCTGTAACAGGTAGGCCGCCAAAACCGGGCCTGGTGTTACAGATCGAGATCTTTCGGGCACCCTCTACGATTTATCTCAATCTGTAACAGGTAGAGGCGATTTAACCCGCTAGATGTTACAGATCGAGACAAACAGGAAGCCCCTAGTCGCAGGTGATGTCGAGGTTTTTGCCGACGAGGCCCACGTAGCCGCCTTCGGCTGCCTTGGGGCTGTCGGCGTGGCAGAGGACCCACTTGTCGGCCTTCCAGTAGCAGTAGCTGTCACCGGCGGCAGGCATGTCGGCTGCAGCCTCGGGGCGCGGGCCATTGGTGCCCGCCGGCAGCGCCACCATCACCTGGAAGCCACCGTCGTCGACCATGCAGGGCGTGTAGTGGAGCGTGGTGTTGAAGACCTCAACGACCTTGCCCGCCGGCACGCGGAACGCCTTAACGCACGCGGTGTCAAGCTTGCCGTCCTCGATCTCCCAGCGATGCGCCACGAGCAGGATAAAGTCGCGGGCGCCCAGGTTAAACTCGCTGGCGCGGTGATACTCCAGGCAGTTGAGGCGTGTGTTGTGCCCGTTGCACCAGCCGAGCTGGAAGGGGCGGCCGCCGTACATGAGAAAGCCCAGCTTATCGGCATCCTTGACGCCCTCGAGCTCCGGCGCGCTTGCTACGTACTTACTGCCCTCGGGGATGGGCGTGGCAGAGAGCGCCTCGATGAGCGGAGCGGTCAGGTTGGACGGAACGTCGTTCCACACGCAGCCATAAGATTTGAACTCGTGATCTGATACAGAGTAGATATGCATGTTCGCTCCTGTTCGTTTATGTGACAGTACGAACATTCTAGAACATCATTCATCCACGACCACGTTCAATACCGAAAACATTGCATGACGAAATCACCCGCTCAAAAAGCGACATGCAGTTTCCTAGTCGAGACAATCTTTAAGAAACTCAATAACGCTCATACACCAGTAGTCGGTCTCCGGCGCATGGGGCTTCATCAATGCGTGCCCCCCTTCTGAATACATGACTCCCTCATGGTGTACTCCAGCTGCATCCAGAGCATCGACCATCTTTTCATAATTGTCGGGCGATACAATATCATCGTCAGCGCATTGCCAAAGATATGTCGGAGGATACTGCTCCCACACATGCTGATTAATACAGAAATCATCGAGCGAGTCGCGACCAGCCCCGCCGCACACCGAATCAAGAAATCTATTGTCTGATGCGTTCTCAAAGCCATGAAGATCAATCGGTGCATAACACAGGGCCAAGGCTTTTGGCGCCTCGCATCCGTAGGACGCAAATCCCTTGTTGTCCGTCCCCCACTCGGCAGTTAAATGCGCACCAGCAGAAAAGCCGATAACTGCATAACTTTTTGCGACATTAAATTTCGCTGAATTCTCCAGGACAAAACGGACGGCTCGATTTAAATCGTCGATTGGGCGCGGCATCAAAGGCTCGACCCTCACCCTGTATGACAGCACGAACACGTTATAGCCCGCATCGTTGAGCTCGGGGGCAACGGGAAAGCCTTCCACTTGATGACAAACGCTCTGATAACCTCCGCCCGAAACCGCAATGATAAAGGGAGCCCTGGGTCTCCCGGGAAAGAAGAACAGTTTCGTATTGCGCCGAGTCGGATCACGGATGCAGTCGGCTTCATCCCAAATATCGTAGGCAACCTGCCTCCCGTCATCCACGAGCTCGACAATTCGATTCAATCCACGCAAAACGCGAGCAGTTTCATATGGATTAGCATCAGAATTCATATGAGACACAATGGGTTTATTCCACATGCGCTCCCAAGTTGAAGGCCGGCAAAGCATAAGGTGCTCGCCAAAGCCAGCGAACTCAGGAAGGAGCGCGATTTCGCCAAACGTCATATCGGCAGTAATTGTCATAGCTAGTCACTCCAAAAATGAGGGTGGGCTCGCGTGAATCAACGGCAAGCCCACCACATGCAATCTGCCGCGGGGTTTTCGGCAGCTTACATCCCGAATAATTGTCTACTCCACTACCGCCTCTTCATCAGGGCGATACAGGATGTAAACGAGAACGAAGTTAAGAATTAAACCGACGACATTGCAAAGAATTGCGCCGATGAGGCTGCTCATATCACCAGAAGGATCCATATAACCGGGGAAGCTAAAAATGCCGCTCGACGTCATAACGAACGTACAGGTGTTGAAAATCGCCGGGATAACAGCACTGATTGCTCCGGCGACCATGGAAGCGATAATGATCTTCTTGTGCACCAAGATGATGCCGTACAGCGCCGGTTCCGTAATCCCGAAAAAGCCCGTAATGGCACAGCTGAACCCAAGACTCTTTTCACTCGGGTCCTTCGAGCGGAGGGCAAACGCCAAACAAGCGCCGACAACACCCATGCTGCAGCAGAGAAGTCCAAGGATAGGATCGGAGCCGACAGTCATAATATTGTTGATGGAAAGCACGATCAGGGCCCAATGGAGTCCAAGGGGGATCATAACGAGACCGAATATCGGCCCGAGAATAACGCCGCAAAGGACGGGGCTGAACTGATAGACCGCCAGCACTGCAGCCGCAAGCAAAGAGCTCGCCTGCTGAATAACGGGGCCGATCACAAGGAGAGAGACGGGGGCGGCAACAGCAACCGTCAGGAACGGGACGAGCGCAAATGCCACAACATCGGGAAGAACCGCCCGCAGCCACTTATTAAGAACGGATGCGAACCAAGCCGCCACGATAGCAGGAAACACCGTGGAGGAATAGCTCACCATTGTGAACTTCATGCCGAGCAAATCCAGCGCATCGCCCGCTCCGGCCGCAGCAACGAAAGTCGGATAAACCAGGATTGCGCCGAGTACCGCACCGATATATCGATCGGTTCCAAAGAACTGAGCAGCAGATGATCCGACAAGAACGGGCAGGAAATACATGCAGGCATTTCCCATGCCGTACAGCAGAGTGTATATTCCGCTCTCGGCGGAAACAGCACCCGCCGTTGTCAGAATGCTAAGGATGGCGTTTATCATTCCGCATGCGATCAAGGCAGGAAGAACGGGCATCATGATGCCGCTGATGAACTTCATTAGCTTTCCCAGAAAGCCCTTAGTCTCTCCTTCGCTTGCCTCGGAATCTCCGGCGTCAATCCCGGTTTCCTTGGCAACGATTTCATAGACCTTATCGACCTTAGGTCCCACAATCACCTGATATTGCCCCGCGGAATGGCGAATGTCGATCACGCCATCAATCGCCTTGACTTTTGCATCGTCTACGATGCTTTCGTCCTTAAGGTTGAACCTTAAACGAGTCATGCAGTGAGCTACAAATGTAACGTTGTCTGCGCCGCCCACCATCTCGAGAATCTCGGCAGCGAGCTTGGTTGTATCTGCCATAAATACCATTTCTCCCATGTTGAGTTTTATATGTAACCATCAGCAAAGCGCGCGCCTTTGCCAACTAATTACCTTGTTTTCGATGCAATTCGATTGATGTGCATCATGAGGTAGAGTCTTTCTTCGTCTATAAGTTCCCGCCCCGTCAGTCGGCTGAGAACAGAAGCAATATCATCGGCGCACATTGATGCCACCGGATATTCTTTTTTGAGCGAGAGGTACATCTTGCGGTTGTCGCTCACGATGCTTTCGCCAGAGTTCAACCTATTGAATAAGTACTGAAGATGGGTTGCGAACCTTGCGTAATCGAAACCTTCCCGATCAACTTGAATGCCAAGCCGATTTTCAACAGCAACGGTTGACTCCTCCAGAACACGATCGTAGATATCCGCGCTAAACTCTTTAACTACTTCGCATGAGTCCGAATCGGCCATGTTATTGATAAACGCCATGGCAATTCCAACTGCCTCATGAGCTGGAAGCCTAACGTTAAGACGTTTCCTGATTATCCTAAGTGCATACTCGCCGATTTTAAATTCGACGGGATATTGTTGGCGGACATCAAACGATAAAGGCATGCGGACAACGATATTTTGCTCTTTGCGCTTAACCGCATACGCGATATGGTCCGCAAGGATAAACGGCAAATTAGGGCTCACCTCATAAGGCAGCAAACCTGTCGACATATCAATAACATCCGAGGTAAGCTCGAGAAGCTCGTCGGGGACCTCGTCAACGAGAGCGATGTAGCGAGAGCTAACGTTATAAAACGTTCGTTGAATCTCCGAAAGAGGGACCTCGTCTCCGACATTCTTGAACCCCAGACCACGGCCGAATGCAACCAACTGTCTGCCATTTCCATCGACGCAGAGGACAGCGCTGGTATTAATTCGTTTAACAATTTCCATGTGCCCCCCTAAACAGAACAAGGCTCCCGAAGCAGAATCCGACAATCAATGTCAACAGATGCTGCTTCAGGAGCCTTGCCTGAATATCACTCTGAGAACTAGTTTAAGCGAGCTAGTGCTAATGACCTCGAATAAACACTTCTAAACAGTTAAACGGTCGATATCTCCGTGTGAACGGTTTGGAGGCAGAGGGCGGCCCTATGCCTGCTGATAGTGCAGGTGCTTCTCGTCGATATCGGCCAGATCGCGGTCGAGATAACGGTGCGCGAGCCAGTTTGCCATGGGGAGGTTCTGGTCCAGATAGTTACCGCACTCCTCGGGAGCGGCACCGGGGACATCGCCCTCAAAGCCGGCGACAAACTCGAACAGCTCACGCACGAGCGGCAAGATCTCCTCACTCGTCACCTCGCCAAAAACGACGAGGTAAAAGCCCGTGCGGCAGCCCATGGGGCCAAAGTAGACAATGCGGCTCGACCACTCGGCATGGTTGCGAAGGAACGTCGCGCCCAGGTGCTCGATGGTGTGGCACTCGGCCGTGTTCATGACCGGCTCCTTATTGGGCGTGGTCAGGCGCAGGTCAAAGGTGGTGACGGCGGCGCCGGTCGCCGGATCGCGGTCGATGCGACTCACATACACGCCGGGCTCAAGCAGCAGATGGTCAACGGAAAAACTCGCGATGCGCTCCATGGCAGATCCTCTCGGTAGTCAATTTAGGACGGGGCTCTTTTAGCTGGTTCGAATGATCGCACCAATCATACCAGTCAAAAAAGCCCCGTCCCAAATGAGCTGCCCGGGACGGGGATCAATGAGTGTTTAATCCCCAGAAAAATCCTTGAGTGCCGCGCAGCCGCCTAGGCAGTGTATGCAATTGTTGATTTGACGGCATGGCGCCAGCCGGCGATCTTTTTGGCTCGTTCGTCGGCAGACATGGCAGGCTCCACGATGCCGCGGGCGCCGTAGACGTCAACGACGTCGCGCGTGTACATGCCCAGCGCAATGCCGCAGGCCCAGGCCGCGCCCAGACCGCTCATCTCGTCGTTGCTCGCAATGCGGATGGGCGAGCCGACCAAGTCGCTCTCAAACTGCATCAGGTACGCATCGCGCGTGGGACCGCCATCAACACGAAGCTCGGAAAGCGCCGCGCCCGAATCCTCGACCATCGCATCGATCACGTCGAAAATCTGGTAGGCGATCGACTCGTCGGCGGCCTTCACGAACTCCGCGCGGCCCGTGGTGCGTGTCATGCCAAAAACGCAGCCCTCGGCGTCACTCGCCCAGTGCGGCGCACCCAAGCCGGTGAACGCCGGCACAAAGTAGACGCGGCTCGCCGGGTTGGCGGCGTAGCACAGGTCGGTGACTTCCTCGGGATTGTTGATGAGCTCCAGGTCGTCGCGCAGCCACGTCTTGACGGCGCCGGCGTAGCTCACGTTGCCCTCGAGCACATACTCGGTCACGCCGTCCATACGCCACGCAAGCGAGCTCGAAAGCCCGTGCGAGCTGGCAACGAACTCGTCGCCAACGTTCATCATGACCGAGCTGCCGGTGCCATAGGTCGCCTTGGCCATGCCGCGGCTGTGGCAGCCCTGGGCAAACAAGGCGGCATGGCTGTCGCCGAGTACGCCGTGAATGGGCACGGTCGCCGGCAAAAAGCCGCCCAGGTCCGTCATGCCGAACAGGCCATCGGAATCGGTCACCTGCGGCAGGCAGGCCGGATCGACGCCAAAGGCCTCGCACACCGGCTCGCTCCAGCAGCCACGGCGCAGGTCGAAGAGCTGCGTGCGGCTGGCATTGGACCAGTCGCAGCGGAACTCCGCGCCGCCCGTGAGCGTCCAGACCACCCAGGCATCGATGGTGCCCAGACACAGTTCGCCTGCCGCCGCGGCCTCGGCAGCCGCGGGAACGTTCGCGAGAATCCAAGCCATCTTGCCCGCCGGATAGTAGGGCGAGAGTACCAGACCCGTCGTGTCGCGCACCAGCTCGGCCACACCCTCGCGCGCGGCCAGCTCGTCGCACAGCTCGCGGGCGCGGGCGCACTGCCACACCACGGCGTCGCACAGCGGCTCGCCCGTCGTGCGCCTCCAGGCAACAGTGGTCTCGCGCTGGTTGGAGATGCCGATGCCGGCGATGTCGGCCGGATCGACCCCGGTCTCCTCCACCACGGCACGCGCCACGGCCAGCACGTTGGCGGCGATCTCGGCCGGATCATGGCTCACCCAGCCGGCCTCGCTGACAATCTGGCGATGCGAGCGATCGGCACGATGGATTAGATGGCCGCCCTCGTCCACCAGCAGCGCCTTCGTGCCCTGCGTGGACTGGTCGATACCGATGATGTAGCGGCCCATGGCCACCCCTTTCAAAACGAATGTGACAAAGGGACTGTCCCTTTGTCACATTCCAGTTACTCTGCGGGCAGGAACTCGGCGACCGTCTTGGCGATTCCCTCGCCCGTCAGGCCGTAGTGCGCAAAGACCTCGGGGCTCGTGCCGGTGATGACCGGCGCATCGGGCAGGGAGAGGCACTTGACCGGACGCGGGCAATGCTCACCCACGACCTGCGCGACCATGGAACCCAGGCCGCCAAAGGGACTGTGCTCCTCGACGGTCACGACGGCACGCGTGGTACCGGCGGCCTCGATCACGGCCTCGGCGTCGAGCGGCTTGACGCAGTACATGTCGAGCACCGTTGCCGAGATTCCCTGCTCGGCCAGCAGATCGGCGGCGTCCACGGCATGGCGAACCATCTCACCGGTGGCGACAAGCGTCACATCGGTGCCGCGACGCACCCAGGTGGCGCGATCCATCTGGAACGGACACTCGTCCTCGGTATACACGTCCTCGACCGGGTTGCGGCCCACGCGGATGTAGGCCGGTTTGTTGTCGGCAACCAGGGCGCGCACGAGCTCGGCGGTCTGGAAGCGATCGCTCGGCAGATATACGCGCATGTTGGGAATCGCGCTCATGGCGGCGATATCCTGCGCGGAGTGATGGCTCATACCGAGGGCGCCATAGGAAACGCCGCCCGAGATGCCGATGAGCTTGACGTTGGTGTTGGAGTACGAAACGTCGACCTTGCACTGCTCATACGAGCGCGTGGTCACAAAGGACGCCGGCGAGGCGGCCCAGGCCTTCTTGCCGCACGAGGCCATACCGGCGGCGATACTCACCAGGTCCTGCTCGGCGATGCCGACCTCAATGGACTGCTGGGGATACTGATCGAAGAACGGCGTGAGCGATGCGGAGCCGCGGGAGTCGGAGCACAGGACGACGATGTCTTTATCGGTTGCGGCGGCCTCGAGCAGCGTGTCGCAGATAACCTTGCGGTTGGCGATCTTGTTAGCCATTGATAGCCTCCTTATGGGCAGCGAAATCGGCGATGATCTGGGCATATTCCTCATCGTTGGGCAGATGATGATGCCAGGAGGCCTTGTCCTCCATAACCGGCGAGCCGTAGCCCTTCACCGTGTTGAGGATGATGACCGTGGGCTTACCCTTGGTCTCGGCGGCCAGCGTCAGCGCGGCGTCGATGGCCTGGACGTCGTTGCCCGGAATGGACAGCACGTTCCAACCGAAGGCGGCCCAGCGCTCCTCCTGCGAATCCTGCTTCATGACGTCCTCGGTGCTACCGCTGATCTGCAGGCGGTTGCGGTCCACGAGCGCGCACAGGTTATCGAGCTGGTAGTTGCCGCCGCTCATGGCGCCCTCCCAGACCGAGCCCTCGGCAAGCTCGCCGTCGCCCATGATGGTGTAGACGCGGTAGTCGCGGCCATCCATCTTGCCGGCAAGCGCCATCCCGACGGCCACGGGCAGGCCATGGCCCAGCGAGCCCGAGTTCATCTCGATGCCCTTGAGCTTGTTGTTGGGATGGCCGATGTAGGGGCTGCCGAACTTGGAGAAGCGGGCCTTGACGTCATCGAGGTCCAGATAGCCCTCGTGGCAGAGCACCGCATAGTAGGCCTCCATTGCGTGGCCCTTGGAGAGCACGAAGCGATCGCGGTTGGGATCGTCGACGGTCTCGGGCGAAATGTTGAGATGGTTGGCGTAGAGGGTCATGAGGGCATCGATCACCGACATGTCGCCGCCGATATGGCCGCCGGCGCCAGCCATGATGATATCGACGCAATCGCGGCGAAGGTCCCAACGCAGGGATTCAAGCTCTTCGATAGTTGCCATTTCTACTCTCCTCGCAGGTAGGCTTTGACGTCTTCTTCAATCGGGTCGTATAAGTCGGGGGCAATGCCGATGTACTTGCACGCCTCGTAGAGCACCGGCACCACGTTGGCGTGAATGGCGACGCAGTGGTGGATGTAGGGACCCTCGACGATCTTGGCCTCGAGGCGCTTGAGGTTGTCGACCTCGACCCACAGGTAAGTGCCCATGCCGGCCGGGCCGTCGATGCCGCGGGCGTTGCCCAGCAGCAGCGAGTACTCGCCGTTGTCGCCGTCAAAGCGGGCAAGGGTGAGGTCGCCGTGCTTGGCCTCGGCCGTCAGCGCGCCGGGGTGATCGAAGGCCAGCGGGTAGGTGAGCTTGGGCTTGACGGCCGCGCAGCTGCAGGGCCAGGGGCCGCAGTGCTGCAGCAGCTCGCCGTTCTCGTTATCGGGATGACGCACGGTCCAGTCGGCGAACATGCCGCGGTGACGGCCCAGGTCGGCGGCTTCGACCATCAGTGCGGTGATGGCGCCGTGGATATCTGTCTCGCATACGATGGGGATACCCATCTCGTTGAGGATGGCGTTGGCGGCGCAGGGCATAATGCCCAACTCGTCCTGCAGGGCGTTCCAGCACTGGATGGCACCGGCGTTGCAACCGTACTTCTCGACCAGGCGCTTCATGGCGATGGCAAGACCGGCAACCGCGGGAACCTTATCCTCGGGGATGCAGATCTCAAAGCTGTCGGCAATGTGGGCGAGCATGGCTGCCATGGCCTGCTCGTCGGCCTGGGCGTCGCGCACGGCCTGGACAAGCTCGGTCATGGGGATGGGCGAAAGCTGGATGTTGAACTTCTCGAGCAGCTCGCCCTCGTTGCACATGGTCGACCAGAAGTCGAACGGACGGGTGGCCATCTGCAGAATACGGGTGTGCTTGAAGGTCTTGACCACGTTGCACACGGCCAAAAAGTCCCAGACGCCGCGCTCGAACTCGGGATCGGTCAGGCGGCAGTTGGTCATGTAGGTGAAGGGAACCTGGAAGCGGCGCAGGACCTTGCCGGTGGCGAACAGGCCGCACTGGCTATCGCGCAGGCGGGTGCCGTCGGGCTCGGGGCGCTCGTCGCGCGGGCCCCACAGCAGCACGGGCAGACCGAGCTCGCGGGCAAGGCGGGCGCAGACGTACTCGGTACCAAAGTTGGCGTGGCACAGCATGATGCCGTCGACGCCCTCGGCGCGGAACTTCTCGATGATAGGCGCGATATGACTGTCGTCGAACAGCAGGCCCTCGTCGTTGATGTCGTCGATATCCACAATGTCGACGCCGATCTCGCGCAGGCGATCAGCCGTCAGCCCGCGATACTTGATCGCATCCGGCGCGCTAAAGATGCTGCGGCGCGTGGGCACAAAACCGAGCTTGATCTTATCCATGTACGTCCTCCCCTAATCACATGTTCAGTAAACAGATGCGTGTTTCGTTTTGTTCTGTTTACTAAATGTTTTACTCTTTTGTTTAATAGTCTAGCGCGAAAGTCCCGTAAACGGTAGAGAAATCAGCCTAAACGGTATGTAAACAAACTGAACATACAAGGGAAACAAAAAGAGGGCCCCGAAGGACCCTCTCTTAGTAGCGTTAGATATGGCTGCCTTAGCGAGCTTTGCCGCCCTGCGCCCCGGCGTTTTCTTCGCCTAGATCTCGCACACGCTCTGGCGCTCGACAAAGTAGGTCGACACGGCCGTCTTGCAGGTATAGCTCTTGGGGTTGCGGATGTTGCCCACCAGGCGACGCACCGCGATCTCGCCCACCTCGTGCTTGGGAACATGCACCGTGGTGAGCGGCGGGTTGGAGAAGGCGCCCAAAGACAGGTCGTCAAAGCCGATGATCGAGACATCCTCGGGCACGCGAATACCGTGCTCGTTGAACGCGCGCATGGCGCCCACGGCGAGCACGTCGTTCTCGGCAAAGAAAGCCGTCGGCAGATCGTCGCGCGAGACGTTGTCGAGCCACACGCCCATGTCGTGATAAGCGCCCTCGAGCGTGGTACCCAGCGTGACGTGCCATGCCGGGTTGGCCTCAAGATCCGCGTCCTCAAGCGCTTGGCGATAGCCGCGCTCGCGGTCCTTAAAGTTGCGGATCCGAAGGTCGCCCGCCAGATAGCCGATTTGCCTGTGGCCTTTCTCGATAAGGTAATCCACGGCACGCAGCACCGAATCGGTGTTGGCGATGACTACGGCATCGAAGTACTGGCGATCGCTCCAGCCGTCGAGCACAATCAGGTGGGCGGCAGCGTCGGCGAACAGGGCGTAGTCCTCCTCGCCCAGCTCGGTACCCATCAGCACGATGGCGGCCGACGGGTCGGCGATCAGGCCCTCGACCTGCGGGCGCACGGCGTCCAGGTCGCTAAAGTCGAGCGAGACAAAGCTCGTGCTCATGCCGTGGCGACGCGCCTGGCGCTCCACGCCCTCGATGACCGCGGGATGGAAGGTGCTCTCGTCCAGGATGGCGCCCGTCTTGCGCGCAAGCACAAACTGGATGCTCTCGAGCTGCGTCGACTGCTGATAGCCAAGCGACTGCGCGCACTCCAGGATGACCTTGGCGGTCTCCTCGCTCACGCTGCGCTTGCGGTTGAGCGCGTTGGACACGGTTGCGGGCGAAAAGCCGGTAATGCGGCTGATCTCGCGGACGCTTGCTTTAGCCATCGTTCCCCCTAGCATCGGTCGCGGCCGAGCATCGTGGCTTGACCGCCCCGTGGCTCGGCAACTAAACGACCGCAAATTCAATCTAAACAGAATAGTAAATGTTTAATAGCTAGTTTAGCCTGTTGTCAAGCGAAGTGGCACGACTATTCCCCCAACGGGCACATTTAGTCGGTAGCTAAAAAAGCCCCGTCCCAAATTGACTACATGGGGCGGGGCGTGAAAAACATTTAGCCCAGGACGCGGGCCATACGCGCCTTGAACTCGGACAGAAAGCGCGGGGCGTCGACGGTCAGCGCCACGAGTGCGCTCTTGTCGGGGTCGGCCACACGGCGCTCGTCACAGATGGTGCGGCCGCGATACTCGCCCAGCAGGTCGACGCGCAGGTTACAGCCGAGCGCGCCCACGAGCGTGGGGTCGATCGCCACGGCGACGGCAAGCGGATCGTGCAGCGCGCAGCCACCCAGGTAGGGGGCGTTCATCTCGTACGAGCCAATGTAGTGCTCCACCATGCTCGCAAACGCGCAACCGGCCATGGTGCCCGAGCCCGTCCAGCCGGCAATGTCGCGACGCGTGAGCACCACGCGATGCGTCACATCCAGCCCCACCATAGTGAGCTTGCGGCCCGAACGCAGCACGGCATCGGCCGCCTCGGGATCACTTGCCATGTTGGCCTCGGCGCCCGCGCTCACGTTTCCGGGCACGGTAAGCGCACCGCCCATCACAACCACACGACCGATAGACATCATCGCCGCCGTATCTCGCTCCAGGGCAAGGGCCAGGTTGGAGAGCGGGCCGGTCGCCACGTAGATCAGATCGGGGCCATAGGTGCGCGCGGCATCAATCAGGTAATCGACCGCCGCGTTACCGTCGGCCGACGTCGCCCCCACCGGCTCGTACGGCGATGCGGGCACGCTTGCGCCGCCAATGCCGTTCTTGCCGTGAATGAGCGTGGTGGACGCCGGCGGTGTATAGGGCTCAGTCGCCTTAATGGGACGATCGGCGCCCAGGTACACCGGCACCTCGGGACGACCCAACAGGTCGAGCACCGCCAGGCAGTTGTGCGCCGATTGCTCGACGCGCACGTTGCCAAAGCACGTGGTGATGCCCACGAGCTCCACCTCGGGGCTCGCGATGGCATAGGCCAGCGCCATCGCATCGTCCACACCCATATCCAGATCAAGGATCAGCTTCTTGGTTGCCATTGTTCTACTCCGCTTCTCCGTCTTTATCGTTTAACCAAACCAATGTTCAACTTCGGCGCGCGTGGGAATCGATTGCTGAGCGCCCAGGCGCGACACCGTTACCGCCGAGGCGCGAGCACCCGCGGCCATGCACTCAAAGAGCGGCAAGCCCTCTAGGCGAGCCGCCGCCAACGCGCCGATAAACGTATCGCCGGCCGCCGTGGTGTCGACCACCGAGCTCGAAAGCGCCGGCATGCGCAGCGGCTCACCGCCATCGCCGAGCGTAACCGAGCCGGCGCCGCCCAACGTGATGACCGCAGCCCCGGCGCCCTTGTCGAGCAGCGCATTGAGCGCGGCGACGCAACTCGCATCATCCGTGGGCAGAATGCCCGTCAGTACCTGGCACTCGGTCTCGTTGGGGCAGACCAGGTCGACCGCTGGCCACGCTCCTGCCGGCAGGTCGCAGGCGGGCGCCGGGTTAAAGATCGTATAGAACCCCAGCTCGTGAGCGCAAGCAAGCGCCCCGGCCGTCGCCGCAAGGTCACATTCGCCCTGGGCGATAAAGACGCCGCCAGCAGCCGGGGCAATCTCGCTGGCATCGCCGTCGAGCTCGTCGGCCACCAAGCGCCTCAGTGCGCGGGCAACGTCCTCGCCCGCAAGCGCATGGTTGGCGCCCGGCGACAGCACGATGCGGTTGTCGCTCTCACAGCGAATGATAGTCGCAGTACCGGTCTCCACGTCGTCGAGACGTGTCACGGACTCAACGCCCACGCCGGCATCTTGGAGCCCTGCCACAAGCGCATCGCCAAAGGTATCGCGCCCAACAGCGCCGATCATGCACGTGCGCGCACCCATGCGCGCAGCGGCAACGGCCTGATTGGCTCCCTTACCGCCGGCGTTGGTGATAAAACCGCTGCCATCGACCGTCTCGCCCGCGCGCGGCATGCGCTCGCACGCCACCGAAAGGTCCATGTTCATGCTGCCGAACACCGCAACGATGCTGTGATCCGCCATGGAAACCTCCTCGTCTTCAGGCTTTGCGCCCACCATCGACCAACGATTGTGCACTCTCGCACCCCCTATAACTTTAGTCCACTTTGATGTGGACGCGCGCTTGAGGTTGCGCCAGCAGCAAGCATTCACAGGAGCAGGCAGCTACAATGAATATGTGCCGATTATTCTCGTCATTGGATGATGTTTTATGGAGCAATTCCCACAATCGAGCCCACGCGGCCCGCGCCGCGCGCCTGATAACCAGGCGCCGCACGAACGCCCGCACGCCGACCGCCGCACCGGCGAGTCGCGACGCGGCCCGAGCCCGCATCGAACGCCCACCAACAAGGGTGCCTATGCAGCCAAGACCAACACCGGCGCCACACGCTCGTCCGCTACCGACCAGCAGGCGACCGCTCGCCCCAAATCTCGTTACATTCCTGCGCTCGACGGTCTGCGTACGCTCGCCGTCGTCGCGGTGGTGCTCTATCACCTCAACCTCACGTGGGCCCAGGGCGGCCTGCTCGGCGTCACGATCTTCTTCGTGCTTTCGGGCTATCTGATCACGCGCTTGCTGCTCAACGAAGTCGCCAAGACCGGCCGCATCGACCTTAAGAGCTTCTGGATTCGCCGCATCCGTCGCCTGGTCCCTGCCGTGGTAACGGTAGTGTTCGTGACCTGCGCGCTGTGCACCATCTTTAACCACGTGATGCTCACCAAGATGCGCCCCGACATCCTGCCGTCGCTGCTGTTCTTCAACAACTGGTGGCAGATTGCCCAAAACGTCTCGTACTTCAATGCTCTGGGTGACCCCTCGCCGCTCACGCACTTTTGGTCGCTTGCCATCGAGGAACAGTTCTACCTGATTTGGCCGCCACTGCTGTTTGCCATGGTATCCATGCATGTGAGCAAGCCCAACACGCGCCGCGTGGTTCTGGGCCTTGCCGCGGTATCTGCCCTCGCCATGATGGTGCTTTACAATCCCGCCGCCGACCCCAGCCGCGTGTACTACGGCACCGAGACCCGCGTGTTCTCGCTACTGCTTGGTGCCTGGATGGCCTTTATCCCCGATCGCGACCTGGCGCCGGTGCGTCTCGCACATCGTTTGGGGCTCAATCGTCTGGCTGGCGCCGCCAAGCACGGCAAGAACGCCGAGGGCAAGCCCGGCGAGAAGGCCGACGAATCAGCCGATACTGCCCCGGCACAGCCGAGTGCCCTCGTGCGCTTTTGGTCCTCGCCCGCATCCATCGATGTGTTGGGCGTCGTGGGTCTGGTTGGCCTTGCCGCCATGGTCGCGCTCACCAACGGCTACACCGCGTTCCAGTATCGCGGCGGCACGCTGTTGTGCTCCATCCTCACGCTCATGGTCATCGCGGCCTGCGTGCAGCCCCAGGGAATGGTTGCCCGCGCGCTGTCCGCCGAGCCGCTCGTGTGGGTCGGCAAGCGTTCGTACAGCATCTACCTGTGGCACTATCCGCTGCTGTTGCTCATGAACCCGGTCGCCAACATCAACGATACGCCCTGGTGGCAGTACATTTTGCAGGTGCTGCTGGTGGTCGCCGTAGCCGAGTGCTCCTATCGCTTTATCGAAACGCCGTTTAGGAAGGGCGCCTTCGGCCGTACCGTCGCCGAATTCCGCGATGGCACCACCACGCCCGCCAACTGGGCACGCGCGCACGTCCCTGTCTGCGCAGTCTGCGCTGTCGTGCTGGTCGTTACACTGGGCGGCCTGATCTTTGTGCCCGAGACGTCTGCGCTGAGCGGTGAGGGCGCCGAAGTTCTGAACAAGGAAGCCAAAAACACCGCGCCCACCGACCAACAGGCGGCCGACGACACCGACAAGGACAACGACGGCTTCCCCGATGGCTCCTACGACCTGTTGATGATCGGTGACTCCGTGTCGCTGCGCGCCGTTGATTCCTTTGACGGCGTGTTCCCGCACAGCCATATCGATGCCGAAAAGGGCCGCCAGTTTGATGCGGGCCGCGCAACATTTGAGGGCTATATCCAGCAGAACCTTGCCGGCAAGATCGTGGTCTTTGCCCTGGGCACCAACGGTTTGGTAACGGACGCCCAGGTCGACGCGATCATGGCCGACGCCGGCGAGCAGCGCATTGTCGTGTTTGTAAACACGCGTAGCCCGCAGCCGTGGGTCGGGTCCACGAACCAGGCCATCGCCAACGCCGCCACGCGCTACAAGAATGTACGCGTTGTCGACTGGTACGGGTACAGCGCCAACCGCAACGACCTGTTCGACGGCGACGGCACGCACCTGTCGACCACCGGCGTGACCGAATACCTCAACCTGATCCACGATGCGGTCAAGAAAGACCTGCCCGTGCACCCCGAGGACCACGTCAACGATCCGCAGCCGGCAGCCGTCAAATCCGCCGCCGACGCACTCGTCAATGCCCTCGCCTACAAACCACACAAGCTGGGCACCGACAAGTAACACGCGGCCAAATCTGCTTCCACCCGCAGGGGGCGTCGGCCGTGGCCGACGCCCCCTGCGGCAGTTAGGGACGCTCCTTTTGCACCGGCACCTTGAGGCACTTCTGGCGCAGCCAATGAAGACCTCTAGAGATGAATTTCAAGCCGCTCCGCCGCTCCAGGCATCGTTTCCGCGCCTCGCGCCTGCCCCAAACAATCAAAACAAGCCCTTTTCGCCGCAACCTCAAAGGTCTGTGGGCAAAAAAGGGCAAATATGAGTACTGTTACCATTTTAGTAGCAGACAAAACCACCCAAAATGGCGTCCGAGCAACCCCTACAACCCCCTAAAGCAGCCAACCTGACTTGTTTAAGGTGTATTGGAGCCAATTTTAATGAACATACTATAGGTTATGTTCATTATCTTCTTGGCCGTAAATGTCATCAGTCTAGCAACAGTACTCATATTTGGCATTTTTTGCCCATCGTTATATAACTGACCCCCTGTAGCGGGCAAAAAAGAGGCCGCAGCCCATGGCCGCGGCCCGCTCGAAACCCAAAAGAGGCGCTACGCGCTGTAGCCCATCGCTTGCAGCACAAACATGACGACCGTCAGCACCGTAATCACGCCGATAGTCGCCCACGTGAGCACGTTCCACACGCGACCGTTGCGGTTGGCCCCCATAATGTGGCGATCCGCCGCGATAACCACCTGGAATACCAAAACTACGGGCAGCAGCACGCCGTTGATGACCTGCGAGGTCATCATAATCTGGAACAAATCGACGCCAGGCATGAGCACCAGCACGGCAGAAATGCCGATGATGGCCGTAATGATGCCGCGATAGACCGGGGCCTCGTCCCAACTGCGATCGGCGCCGCGCTCCCAACCAAATGCCTCGCAGATGGCACTCGACGTAACGCCCGGCAGCACGCAGGCAGCCAAAAAGCTCGCTGCGACCAGGCCCGAGGCAAACAACACCGTGGACCACTGGCCCGCGATAGGCTCCAATGCGCGGGCGGCATCGGCAGCGTCGCTAATCTGAATGCCTGCAGGGAACAACACCGTACCGGTCGTGATGATAATAAAGCCGGCGATGACATCGGCGGCAATCGAGCCGCTCACGGTGTCGATGCGCTGCAGCACGATATCGTCCTCGCCCGCATTCTTATCGACCACGTTGTTCTGCGCCAAGAAGATCATCCACGGCGCGATGGTGGTACCAATCGTTGCGACCACAAGCGACACGTAGCTGGGGTCATTTTGGATGTTGGGCACAACCAGGTCGACCGCCACCTCGCCCCAGCTGGGACCAGCCATAAATGCAGCGACAATGTAGGTCACAAACACGCAGCTCACCAGCAGCAGAATCTTCTCGATGCGCTGGAAGCTGCCCGACATGGTAAGCATCCAAACCAGCAGCGCCACCAGCGGCACCGAGATGCTCGCCGGCACACCAAAGAGGGCAAGGCCGCTCGCGATACCCGCAAACTCCGAAATGGTCACGGCCGTATTAGCGATCAGCAGCGCCGCCATGGCCAGCACGCTCCTGCGCACGCCAAAGCGCTCGCGGATGAGCGACGCCAGGCCCTTGCCTGTGACGCAGCCGCAACGCGCCGCAGTCTCCTGCGTCACGATAAGCAGCACGGTCATGACGGGAAGCATCCACAGCATCTTGTAGCCATAGCTGGCACCAGCGCTGGAATACGTGGCGATGCCGCCGGCGTCATTGCCCGAAAGCGCCGCCAGAAGGCCAGGGCCCATGGCGCCAAAGATGGCCGCGATGGTCAGCTTTTGCTTGGTGCTCGCCTTTTGCTTCGTGTTTTGCACGCGACCACCTAACCCATGACTGACATGGTGAGCAGAACCGCGGCGATGCAGTACGCCACACACGAGATCATGACGGCAATGACGTTCATGGCGGTGCCCGACGTATTGAGGTCGTGCTCGTCACGCCAGAACAGCACCATCAGGTAAATCACGGCGCTCATGTTGCCAATCAGGCAAACGATGGCCGCAATGTTAAAGCAGCCGGTAAAGAGCTGCTCTTCAAACATAGGCGCGTCGAGGAACGCGGCGGTGCGCACCAGCTGGGCGCACAGGTAGGTCACGAGCGACAGAATCAAGCCCATGCCCGTACTCTGGAAGAAGAACCCCAGATACGGCTTGGGCTCATCGTCATGGCCGTCGTACTCCAGGAAGTAGTTCTTGACGAACGACACCATACGCGAGGCAGCCAGCAGCACGAGCGGCATGGCGCACATGGGGAACACCACCAGATGCGCAGAGCCCAGCGCCGTCCCCAGCACTGTTGCCATGATGCACGAGGCAATACCCCACACGACAACCCAGTACTGGCGATGCACAAACCAGCTGAGCACATTCGTCGAGTCGTCGGACGCGCTATCGCCCGAACCGACGCCTGCGATCTGCAGGTCCTCCTGGTGCTCCTCGGCGATAACGTCCATGGCGTCGTCAAAGGTCACGATACCCAAGATGTGACGGTTCTCGTCGCAAACGGGGATGGCGACCAGGTCGTACTTGGTCATCTCGTCCGTTACGTCTTCCTGGTCATCGTCGGGCGACACATACACCAGGTCGCGATAGGCCAGCTGGCCCAGCGTGGCGTCGCGGTCGGCCACGATGAGCGTGCGCAGCGAAAGGACGCCGGTGAGCATACCGCTCGGGTCCTCGGTATAGACGTAGTAGACGCTCTCGAAGTCCTCGTCGAGCTTGCGGATCGCCTCGATGGCGTCACCGACCGTCGCCGTGGCGGGCAGGGAGACAAACTCCGAGGTCATGATGCGACCGGCAGTGTTGTCCTCATAGCCCAGCAGGTTACGAATCGCCTTCTCCTCCTGAACGCCCATCAGGCGAAGAAGCTTCTCGGCCTTCTCGTAATCGAGCTCGTCGATCAGGTCAGCGGCGTCGTCCGGGTCCATCATGGCCAGCATCGACGATGCGTCCGTATCGGACAGGCCCTCGAGCATCTCGGTCATAAGCTCGTCGTCATCGAACTCCGAGATGGCCTCGGCGGCCTGGGCGGTATCGAGCTGCGCGAACACCTGCGCACGCAGGCGCGGGTCGAGCTGTTCGATAATGTCGGCAATGTCGGCGGGGTGCAGCTCGCCGAGCGTCTTGTGCGACACCGACAGCTGGATGTTTTTAGTCGAACGATCGAGCAGGTCCATATAGGACCAGGCGATAATATCCTCGCCGAGCGGTTTGCCCAGGTGCTTCATAAAGCCCTCGACAACATGCTCAAGGGCGGGGCTGATCGCGCGCAGCAGACCGCGGGCGCCAACTTCGGCACCCAGCAGGCGCAGCTGATTTTCGCCCGACATGGAAAACTTGATGTCGTTCACGCGCACGACCTTCATGCCCTGCGTGTCGACGATCTGCTTGTTAAGCACGTCGCGAGCAAGTAAGAGTTCGGTCGGCTGCAAGTACGAAAAACGGATTTCGGTGGCCGGCGACTTAAGGTGTACACCCGTCTCGTCGATACGGTCGACCCATTTGCGCCAGCTGATCATAAACGGCGTCTTGCCGGGTCCGCGGAACGCGAGCGACGTCACGTGCGGAAAAACTTCGCCGGTAGCAATGCCAAAATCGTTCACAACGCCGAGCTTTTCGCCATCGACGTCCAAAACCGGCAGTTTGAGCATCTCACTCAGATAATTCACTGGTGCTCCCCATCATTATCCCTTCGGACTGCGACCATGCCGGCGCGCCGTCCGTGGACTATTAGATATGCATACGCATGCGCGGGCGGCACGCCGCTCGGCGCTCACACCCCGTACATGCGCAAGAAGCACCTGCATGGGGTCATCGACTGTATGGTCGAGGTTTGGATTTCACCTGCAACCTTTCTCTTGACCCTTGTTATCCGCAGTAACTATAGCATCAGCATCGCGCCGTGGCGTCAAATTTATGCTCCAAACATCGCAGGCATATCAAACGCTGACGCATCCGTGACATAGTCATTGGGGACGTTCTTACATGACTAGTCTGTGGTGTCGTCATCTTCGGCGAGCTGGGGGAACACGGCGTTTTTGGGCATGGCGGCCTTCGTCAGCGAGGTGAGCTTTTTGCTCAGCGATGTATCCGTCTTGACCAGATCGCTCAATGTCACGATTTTGTAGCCGTCGGCAATAAGCCCGTCGATAATCTGCGGCAGCGCCTCGAGCGTCTGCTCGGCACATTCATCGTTATCGGTCAGCAACACAATGTTGCCCGGCGTCACCGAATCGAGCACCGTCGAGACCTGCTCGTCGGCACCGTTGAGCAGCCAGTCGCCCGAATCGATATTCCACGAGACCACGGCAGACACCAGGTCCATCGCATCAATCCAGTTTTGCTCGTCAAAGGCTGCGTAGGGAGCACGCAAAAGCATCGTCGACGTTCCGGTCACGGACTTGATCGCCTCGGTGCCCTTCGAAACCTGCTCGCGCACCGCATCGCGGTCCTGGCCCTTGAGCGATTCGTCTCGGTAGCTGTTGGAGCCGACCTCGCAGCCAGCATCGACAATCGCCTTGGCCGTGGCGGGCGAGGCCTCGGCCGCATCACCCGACAGGAAGAACGTCGCGGTGACGCCCTTTTCCTTGAGCACCTGCAAGATCTGCTTGGTCGCTCCGCTCGGGCCCTCATCAAACGTCAGCGCCACGTACTTTTCGTTGCCCTTGGGCGCCACGCTCGCGCACTCGACCACGCAATCGGTGGCGGGCACGACCTCGCCGCGGTCCTGCGTCTTACCCGACTGCTCGCCGACCCACACCTCGGAGCGACCTTGGATGCCCCACGTCTTGACGTACTCGATAGCACCCGTGCCCTCGACCTTGAGCTTGGGCTCGATAACCGTCGCCTGGACCTCGTGCTTCTCATACGTGTCGCGGCCGTCCTTGACCGTCACCTTCTCGCCGCCCGTAAGCTCGCGGCTTTTCCACTTGCCCTGTTTTATGCGCTTGCCGTCCACCTTTACCGACAGCTTTTCGCCGCCATGGCGGGTTAGCACGCTGTCGTCAACGGCCAGCAGATCCCCGGCGTCGTAGGTATCGGTCAGCTCCTGATCGTCGATGAGATTTTGCAGCGTAGATCCGACGCGCACCGCAGTCTCCTGGCCGTTGAGGACGACATCCACGCTGCGGTTGACGTAGCCCACGACGGCAGCGATAAACAGCACGAGTGCGCAGCCCACGGCGATGAGCGCATAGGGCAGGCGAGACGGACGACGGGGCGTGCGGCCGCTGCCGATGCGAGCGCTTCGGTCGCTAAAGCCGCGGCTATGGTTGAGATACATCGCGCCGGGCTTACGGTGACGCTTGCGCTGACCGCTGGGCAACTGCCCCAGGTCGCGGCGCGCCGTCGGACGCGCACCCGAGCGCCCGTTTAAGTTAGATCCGTTTTGGCGCATGTGCCCTCCCCCATAAACGCAGCAAGCCGGAGCAACAGGTCTCCGGCTTGCCTCCCATCAATTGGTACGTCGCTATTTGCTAGCTTTTGACGAGCCCCCGCTCGCCTTTTGATATTCGTCCTTAAAGGCCTTGAACATACCGCGCGTCTTGCCGAGCTGCTTGCCCAGCGCGCGACTGCCCTTGTCCACGGCGACCGAACCCTTGTCATCGAGCACCTTAGCGCCCTTCTTGACCTTATCGCCCACCACGACGCTTGCCTCGGCGGCCTTGGCAGCCGCGCCGCCCGAATACCCGAGCGACTTGACCTCGTCCGAAACGATCATCGCGCCGTCCGCATAGCCGCGCAGCATCGTCGGCGGCATCTGCGTGTCGCCCACCAGCACACTCGAGGCAGTGCCAGTGGTCACATAGAATGTCTGCACGATACCCGAACGCGGCTTGAACTCCACATCCGAGCAATAGCCCACGACATCGCCCGACTCCGTGCGCACGTCCATGCCAACCCAGATAATGCAATCGTCCAGGTTGATGTCGAGGCGCTTGGCCGCAGCGGCATCGTAGGTGCCCTTGACGTCGTCAACTGCGATGGCGCCCTCGTAGACGCCAATGGCATCGAGCGCCACAAAGCGGTCGGGGCGCTCGATCATACCCGCGATATCGGACTGGCGAACCATAAAGCCCACCACGCGTGTGCCGCCCGGGGTAAAGACCGGAAAGTGAATCTTGCCGAGCTTTTTAGGGCTGCGCGGCGTGCCGTCTTTTTTAGTGCGCTTATCCTCGGTAGGCTTGCGATAGATCTTGGCGCCGACAAAATCCCCGGCGCGCATTATGCCTCGGTCGAAGGCTCCGCGGCCTCGGCGTCGGCCTCGACGGCGTTCTCGACCACGACATCGGCGGCGGGCGTCACGTTGCCGCCCGAGATGGCGTCGTTGAGCTGCTCTCGCAGCTGGTCCATGCGCTCGCGGGCAAGGTCAACCTTGGCACGCAGGTCATCGGTCTTGGCATCGACCATCGGGCCAAAATCGTTGACCGCAGCGCGGGCCTCCTCGGCACCGTGCTCGTAGGTGTCGCGCATGTTATCCCAGGCGTCGTTTGCGATATCGGCAGCCATGGCGCGGGTCTCGGCGCCCGAGCGCGGAGCCAGGGCAACGCCGATAATGGCGCCGGCGGCGGCACCGAAGAGCGCACCCGAGATAAAGTTGAAAGTCTTACCCATGTTCATTCCTCTCCTGCGGGCACCTCGGCGCCCACCGTTTGAATGCTGTCCATTATACCCGCAGCACAGCGCCTGCCGCTTTGCTCATCTGCGTACGGTAAAGGCGCAGGTACATGATGGTGATAAGCGGGTGAGCCTACTCCTGCGGCATGGCAGGCATGGCCACCGTGGCGGCCGGGTCCTCGCCGGCGCCGTCAACGAGCGGCAGCGCTCCCTCACGCGCAGGGGCAACCGGAGCCGTCGCCGCACCACCGTAGACGGCAGCGGGGGCCTCATGGCTCTCGGCGGTCGCGCCCTCGGTATCGATTACTTCCTGCGGCTCGTCGTCAAAGCTCGGGACGCCCTGGGGCTCCGCGGGCTCGACCTCGACGGCCTCCTCGGCAGGGGCATCGTTGACAGACTCGGCGGCAGCCTCGGCAGGCGCCTCGCCCTCGGTCGTGTCCCCGGCCTCGCCTTCGGCGTTCGCGGCGGCGACGGCCTCGTGCGGGTCCTTGCCCTCGGCCTCGGCGCGCATACCCAGCACCAGGTTGCGCAGGCCCGCGACCGTTCCTTCCACGTCGGGGGCAGGCTGGTCGGCGTGCAGGTACGCCCAGTCCATCATAAAGGTCGCCGAAGACAGCGCGCCGATGGCCAGCGCGTCGTCGGGACACGAAAGCTCGACCTCAAAGACACGCTCGTCGTGCTCGCTTACGCGGGTGCGGCCGCACGAAATGCTGCCAGCGAGACCGGTCTCGTTCATGAGCTCGACTGTCACGTGCTCCAGCAGATGGCAAAGCTCGGTCTGGCCCATGCAGTCCTGGAATTCGCGACCGGAATCGCCCAGGCACAGATGCTTGGCAATCGCGGGCACCAGGTAATACACGCGCGCCGTGGCCTCGATGTCCTCCGAGGTCATGAGCGGCATGCCGGGGTTCACCAGCACGTGCGCGCAGATCTTGTCCTCGCTGACGGTGACCTTAAGGATGTTGAACAGGCCTGCCATAACTCTCCCCTACTCTTCCTTGCCCTACTCGTCGCCGTCGTGCGGGTCCGCAGAACCCGCGTCCGACGCCGCCGGCTTATCTGCCGAGGACTCGGAATCCTTCTTATCGGTTTCGGCCGGAGCGATCACGCGAATGAGCGAGATGCGCTGGCCACGCATCGACTGCACCTTAAACTTGTACCCCGCAACCTCAAACACCTCTCCGATGTCGGGCACCGAGTCGCAAAGCTCCAAAATCCAGCCGGCGATGGTCTCATAATCATCGCTTTCCTCGAGCGGCCAACCAAGCTCAATCGCGTCATCGCACGAAAAACGCCCATCGACAAGCCACTCGCGGCGCGAAAGGCGCGTGAGGTACTTGTTGTCGGGGTCGAACTCGTCCTCGATCTCGCCCACGATCTCCTCGACGATGTCCTCGATGGTGATGATGCCGGCCGTGCCGCCGTACTCGTCCACGACCACCACGATCTGGTCGTGCGAGGTCTGCATCTCGGACAGCAGCGGCAGGATGTCCTTGGTGTCGGGCACAAAGGTGGCGTCGCGCAAAAAGTCGGCGATGGGCTGGTCGCCCTTGCCGTCGAGCGAAGGCTGGATCAGGTCCTTGATGTGCGCGATGCCGGCGACGTTGTCGGGATCCTCGTGATAGACGGGGATGCGGCTAAAGCCGGTCTGGCGCATGGCGGACAGCACGTCGGCGACCGTCTCGTCGTCCTCGCACATGGTGGTGTCCACGCGCGGCACCATGACCTCGCGGGCAACGGTGTCGCCCAGGTCGAAGATCTCGTGAATCATACGCTTTTCCTCGTCGAGCAGGTCGTCCTGCTCCGAGACCATGTACTTGATCTCTTCCTCCGAGACGTTCTGGCGGTCATCGGCGCTCTTGATGCGCAGGATGCGGGCCAAACCGTCGGAGCAGGCACCGGTCAGCCACACGAGCGGGCGGGCGATCTTTTGGAACACCGAGAGCGGTCCCACGACCTGCTTGGATACGCCCTCGGCGTTAGCGAGGCCGATGCGCTTGGGCACGAGCTCGCCAATCACGATGGACACGAAGGCGACGGCGACGGTGATGATGACCGGCGCCAGGCCGCGCGCAATGGCAGAGAGCGGCGCGATGCCAAAGCTCATGAGCCACGTGGCAAGCGGGTCGGACAGGCTCGTCGAGGCGACGGCGGACGAGGCAAAGCCCACGAGCGTGATGGCGACCTGGATGGTAGCCAACAGCTGATCGGAGTCGGCGGCGAGCTGGACGGCGCGCTCGGCGCGCTTATCGCCCTCCTCGGCATCGTGCTCCAGCACGGCGCGTTTAGCCGTGGTGAGAGCCATCTCGGACATGGAGAAGTAGCCGTTGATAAGCGTTAAAACGAGCGTGGTAATAAGGGAGATGGTTATGTCCATCGGGAGTTTCTCGAACCTCCAAGATTCGGGACGTTGGGTAGTAAGCGTAGGTGACGGATAGGGCAATTGCGCCGGTCGCCCGTGCGAGCGGGGCCGTGGGCGCGGTCGCTAGATTACGAAGAGGATCACCGCCATGAACTGGAAGATGCTGCCGGCGAGCACCCACAAGTGGAAAACACTGTGCAGATAGCGCACGTTTTTGGCGATATAGAACGGCACGCCCGCGGTGTAGCACACGCCGCCGACGGCGAGTAGGGCAAGTGCCACGGGGTTGAGCAGCGCCACAAGTTCGGGCAGCTTAAAGACAACGAGCCAGCCCATCAGCAGGTAGACCAGGCCGCTTACCCAGTGCGGTTGACGCTCGCGCATAAAGCACTCGAGGGCGATGCCGATAATGGCGATGGCCCATACGGCAAAGAACAGCACAGCGCCGCCGTCGTTTGCGAGCGTGATGAGGCAAAACGGCGTATAGCTGCCGGCTATGAGCAGGTAGATGCAGCTGTGGTCGATGATGCGGAACACGCGCTTGGCGCGCGCGGGTTGAATCGCATGGTAGAGCGTGGAGGCTAGGTACTCGAGGATGATGCTGACGCCATAGACAATTGCCGCGGCCATGTGGGCCGGGCCACCGCCGCGCAGTGCAGCGAATACGATCAGGAGCACCAGACCCGCGATACCCAGCAAGCAGCCGACACCATGGGTGACGGAGTTCATGATCTCCTCGCCCACCGTGTAGTGCGGAACGGCCGCGATCTTGGGTCGCGGCTTGGAACTGTCGCTCGAATCGGACATGCCGGTTACATCCTCCAATGTAAAGAGTTCTCAACACTATATCAAAGCGTCTGGGTACGTGCGAAATTTGCACCATACGTGACCCTTTGTTTACCCATTCTTTGCTTGTTGACGCATCAACGGCGAACATCCATAATGCGCTTGTTTTAAATGTTGATGTATTAACATCTTATAGGAGAATACCTCATGGCTCAAAACGAACATTCCCATCGAAAGCTCAAGATAGCCGGCATCGTTGCACTGGTGGTTGTCATTGTGCTGCTCGGATTTGCCGGCAACTTTCTGTTTGACTTCGCGCTGAATCCCCGCGCGCCATACACCATGAAGATGATGCAGGACGGCAAGGACGACAAAGAAAGTGAGCAGCCGGATGCCGAGGGAACCGAGGCGCGGGCATGGTTTAAAGAGAACCGCGAGAGCAGCAGCCTCACCGCAGATGACGGAACCGAGCTCTCCGCTTGGTATTTTGCCGCCCCAGAGAGCACGCACAATTACGCTATCTGCCTACACGGATACACCGATGAGCCCATCGGTATGGCCCGATACGCCAAACGATTCCATGACCGCGGCATGAACGTGCTCGCGCCTGCCGCCCGTGCCCACGAGCGCTCCGGCGGCGACTATATCGGCATGGGCTGGCCCGAGCGGCTCGATGTCGTTGCATGGATTGGGCGGATCGTTCAGGCTGACCCCGAGGCGCGCATCCTGGTCTTTGGCGAGTCGATGGGTGCGGCAACCGCCATGGACGTCGCGGGGGAATCTTTGCCGTCCAACGTGAAATGCATTATCGAGGACTGTGGTTATACGAGTGTTTGGGACGAGTTTTCTCTGCAGCTCAAGGACGTGTTCGGCCTGCCCAGCTTTCCCTTGCTCGATGTAGCAAACTTGGTGTGCAACGTGCGCGCGGGCTACGACTTTCATAAGGCGAGCAGTGTGGAGCAACTCAAACACGCGACGGTTCCCATGCTATTTATCCACGGCGACCAAGACACCTTTGTACCGTACAGCATGCTCGACCAAAACTACGAGGCGTGCGCCAGCAAGGTCAAGCAAAAGCTCACTATCCACGGCGCCACCCATGCCAAGAGCGCGCAAGTCGACCCCGAACTCTACTGGAACACGGTCGACAGCTTCCTCGACGAGAATTTTTAGGCAAATAGTACGGTTTACTTGTCTATCTGACCCCCTGTTTTCGGAAGTGCGGGGAAATCGCACGAAGCCCGACCAGACCACAGTTTTACCAACAATTTATCAGGGGTTTTGTTGTCAAAAAACGGTTTGTGGTCGGCGGTATTCGATTTTTCACCGCACTTCCGAAAAGCCGCCCGTGGGCACTGTGCTCGCGGGCGGCTTTTACTAACGTTGCACTACAAAAGCGCTTGATATGTCCAATAGTTAGGTGCTACTTGACCTCGATGAGCTCGTACTTGCTCGTGCCCAGGCCGATCTTCTCGGCATGCGCGATGCACGCGCGCCAGTCGGTGTCGGGATGCGTGATGCAGAAGGGATCCTTGGCCTGCTCGCCCTCCAGATGCTCGTGATTATGCTCCATCTTGGCCGCGCTGTCGGTAAGCTCGGTGTTAGGCAGCGGCTCGGATGCCAGGACGGCGTCGGCGCAGGCCTGGTCGATGGCGACCGGGTCGAAGCTCGCGAACATGCCGATGTCGTTGACGATGGGCGTGTCATTCTCGGGATGGCAGTCGCAGTTGGGGCTGATGTCCATGGCGAGCGAGATGTGGAAGCTCGGGCGGCCGTCGACGATGGCCTTGGTGTACTCGGCGATCTTGTAGTTGAGTACGTCGGCCGCGGCATCATAGTCGGGCTTGATGCAGTCCTGGTTGCACGCCGCAATGCAGCGTCCGCAGCCCACGCAGCGATCGTGGTCGATGGCAGCCACGCGAACCGTGCGGGTGCTGCCGTTGGCAAGCTCGCGCTCGCGCGTGTCGTCAAACGTGATGGCGTTGTGCGCACAGATCTTTTCGCAGGCACGGCAACCTACGCAGTTGGTGGTATCGACGCTCGGCTTGCCGGCGGCATGTTGTTCCATCTTGCCAGCACGACTGCCGCCGCCCATGCCCAGGTTCTTCATGGCGCCGCCAAAGCCGGCCTGCTCATGGCCCTTAAAGTGGGTGAGGCTAATCACGATGTCGGCGTCCATGAGCGCCTGACCGATCTTTGCCTCGCGCACGTACTCACCGCCCTCGACCGGGACGAGCGCCTCGTCGGTACCCTTGAGGCCGTCGGCGATGATGATCTGGCAGCCCGTGGCATACGGGGTAAAGCCGTTCTGGTAGGCGGTATCGATGTGCTCGAGCGCGTTTTTGCGGCTGCCCACATAGAGCGTGTTGCAGTCGGTGAGGAAGGGCTTGCCGCCCAGCTCCTTCACGACGTCTGCGACGGCGCGGGCGTAGTTGGGGCGCAAAAAGCTCAGGTTGCCCAGCTCGCCAAAGTGAATCTTGATGGCGACAAACTTGTTCTCGAAGTCGATCTGCTCAATGCCGGCGCGGCGAATGAGGCGCTTGAGTTTGTCGAGCTGGCTCTCGCGAGCATGCGTGCGCAGGTTGGTGAAGTACACCTTTGCCGGTGCTGCGGGTGCGGTTGCGGTCATAGATATATCCCCTCGGTCTATATGGCGTTACAGACATAGAGGATGGTACCCGGTGAAGTGGGGTTGAAGTCAAGCACGGCCACTCATTGGGGACAGACTTTAATGGGTGCCGTCAGGGACAGTCCTTGCCAGCCCGGCCGGCGAGCCGGCGAATCGGCAAAGACCGTCCCCGATGACTAGTCGTTCAAGAACGTCCCCGATGACTACTCTTGCACCTTGAGGGCCTCGGCTAGGCTGACGTGCTTGATAGAGCGCGTGTGTAGCAGCGCCACGACCAGGTAAGTTGCAAAGCCGATGCCCACGCACGCCGCCATGGACCAAGTGGGCACGTAAATCTCGATATTGCCGTTGTAGGCGAGCAGCATCGAGCGGAAGATGGCCGTGAGCGAGCCAATAATGACCGGCAGGCTCAGCACGAGCGACGCCGCCACGCACAGCGTGATCGAGCGGATGTACAGATGCGAGATCTCACTATCGCGATAGCCAAAGACTTTCATGTAGCTGATCGAACGGGCGCTGTGGTCGATCACCGCTTTGGTCAGCAGGTACATAAACAGCAGGAAGATAAACACCGCGAGCCCGACCATCATGCCGATCATTTTGCTCATCATGCCGATGAACTGGTCACCCACGGCGCGCATGTCGTCGGGCGTGGTGTCGCCGGCAAAGTAGCGCGCGTCGAGGTCGAGCTTCTCGTCGCTCACATAGCCGTTAAAGTAGGCGGCGTCGTTGTCGAACAGCTCGTTAAAGTCGTCGATACTCATATAGATGTTCATGTCCGACTTGGAGCCCCAGGCACAGTCCTTGCCCGCGTACTCAAAGGAATAATGCTCACCCTCGTACTTGTCGCTGAGCGTGACCTTCTGGCCCTCGCTCCAGCCAAACTTATCGAGCAGACCGCCGCCAAAGACGACGCGGCCATCGCCGATGTTGAGGCCCTTCCAGTAGCGCGAATCGGACGAGATGCCGTAGACAGAAATCGTCTCCTCGCCATTGCCGTCGCCACGGTCGTACTGCAGCTGGTGAACGGCATATTTCTCGGCCTGCGCGATTGCGCCCGCGCCGTTGTCGGTCGTATTGACCGGGTGGATATCGTCGTTGTCAGTGTCGATCTTAGAGGCCTTGTCGATCAGATCGATGGCCTCATCGCGGTTGCAGCCGAGGGCATCGGCAAGATCGTCAAGGCGCGCGTAGAGCGCATCCTTCTTGTCCTGGACCTTGGCAAGCGCATCCTGCGCTGCGGTCAGGCTCTCGGCAGACGGAGATGCGGTCGCGGCATCGGCTGCCGTCTGCGCCGCATCGGCCGCGCCGTCAAGCTCGTCATCGGCATCCTGGGCGGCAGAAAGCAGCGCGCCGTCAACCGACTGCAAGCGCTCGAGTGCCGACCACTGCTCGCGCTCCTCGGTAGTGCCCTCGAGCTCCAGCGGCGCCTTGAGTGTGTACTGATGCTCGGCGACCAGGCTCGTCTCGAGGTTGTCGGCGTAGTGCGTCATCGTGGGCAAAATCGCCAGGCCAAAGAGCAGTAGCAGCGACGCAAACGCAATGCCCACGAAGAGCGTGGCGAAGTTGCCCAGGTTGCGCAGGAAGATGCGCAGGCGAAAGCGCGAGACAAAGCCCATGCGCTCCGGCAGCTGCAGGCCGCGCTTGGTGCCCGATTTGCCGCTCGCCTCGTGACGAAGGAACTGCAACGGCGTCTTGCCCATCTTGCGGAGCAGGCCCACCAGCGTAATGAGGATGAGCGCGGCGGCGGGAACCACGGCGCACTTCACGAAGATCTCCCAGCTCCAGTACACCTGGAAGGGAGGCAGGCTATACGAACCGTAATAGAGGCCGCGCATGGGCTCGGTAAAGAACGCGACGCCGAGCGCGGTGCCCAAAAGCGCCGCGAGCACGCCCACGATGGCGGGAAGCGCGAGGTAGTGCAGAACGATCTCGCGGCGGCGATAGCCGCTGGCGAGCAGCGTGCCGATGATGGCGCTCTCCTCCTCGATGGTGGCGTCGGTGAGCACCACAAAGACAAACGCCATGATCACGATGATGATGTCGAGCAACGTCATCCACATCATGGAGTCGCCGTCCACGTCGTCGCGCGCATAGCCAATGCCCTGATTGGAATCGGCATCGATCAGATCGTCCACGCGCGCATCGGCATCGGTCAGCGCCTCGACCATATCCTGCTCCGCATCGATGCGATCCGCGGTGGGGAGGTCGCGATCGGTAAAGGTAAAGGAGTAGGTGTAGGCAGGCGCGCCGCCGGCGTCCTCAAGCGCGGCAAAGCCGGCGTCGGTGACCTCGGCCACGCCGTACGTGATGGTGTTCACCGTAAAGTCCGAATTGTCGAGGAACAGCGCCTGGCTATCGGGCTGGGTCATGATGCCGCAGATGGTGTAGGTGCGGCCCTCAAGCTCGACCTTATCACCCACGGCGAGGTCGTTGTTGGTGGCGAAAACACGGTCGATTGCCACCTCATCGTCCGTCTTGGGCTGCCTGCCTTCGCAGTAGGACGCAATGTCAACCTTGGTGCGATGCGCGTAGGTGCGCAGGGTGCGCTTGGTGCCGTCGTCGCCAGCCGCCTTTTTGATGATGGCGTCGATGGAGAAATTCTTGTAGAACGTAACGCCGCCGACGTCCTCAGCCGCGTCTTCGGCAGCCTTGAGCTGATCTTTGGTGGCCTCGAAGGAGGTAGTCACGCGGCCGTCCTCAATCGTGTAGTCGTCGCGCATGTCGTCAATGAGGCAGCCGATGGAATGCGCCGCGAGCAAAAAGCCCGACGTGAGGGCGATGCTTCCGCACATAAGCAAAAAGATGCCCAGGTACTTGCCGATATTGCGGCGCAGCTCGCGCGGGAGACGTTTTGCGAGAGGTGTCATGGCGCCGCCTACCAATCGAGCTCGGCGGCCGCGACGGGCGACTCGTTGAGCTCGTCCTCGACGATGCGCCCGTCGCGCAGGCGCAGCACGCGATTTGCCATGTGCGCGATGGCCGCATTGTGGGTGACAATGATGATGGTGCAGCCGTAGGTGCGGTTGACATCCTCCATGAGCCGCAAGATTTCCTTGGATGTCTTGTAGTCGAGCGCGCCCGTGGGCTCATCGCACAGCAGCAGGCCCGGATTTTTGACGAGCGCACGGCCGATGGCGCAGCGCTGCTGCTGGCCGCCCGAGACCTGGCGCGGAAACTTGTTGCGGTGCTCGTAGAGGCCCAGCGAGCGCAGCAGATCGTCGACATTGAGCGGGTTTTTGGACAGGCGCGCCATGACCTCGATGTTTTCCTTGATGGTAAGGTCGGGCACCAGGTTGTAGAACTGGAAGACAAAGCCCAGCTCGCGGCGTCGGTACTCGCCCAGATCGGCGGGCTTGAGCGCCGTGAGATCGCAGCCGTCCACCATGATGGAGCCGCCGTCGGCATCCTCCAGGCCGCCGATCAGGTTGAGAAAGGTCGACTTGCCCGAGCCCGAGGGCCCCAGCATGACGCAGATCTCGCCGCGGTTGATGGACGTGTCGATGCCGTCGAGCACCGTCAGGCGTGCATCACCGTCGCCATAGTGTTTCTTGAGTCCGTTGACCTGGACGTAGGCACGCTTTGTCGCCATGCTATCCCCCGTTGTTAGCCTTCTGCTACTTTTCTAAGGTAATAGTAAACCCAGGTGAACTATTTTTAAGCGACGTGCGCGAACTATTTTCCGACCTACTCATTGGGGACAGACTTAAATGAGTGAAATCGCTCATTTAAGTCTGTCCCCAATGAGTGGTCCCCAAGTGCCGACATATTGGGACAATCCCTGCCAGCCCTGCCGGCGAATCGGCAAAGACTGTCCCCAATGACTAGGTGGCTAGGCGTGGGATTTGTTGTGCGCGAGGGCTAGGCCTACGGCGGCGATGGCCGCGGCAAAGAGCACCGTGACGCCCAGATCGCAGGCGATGTCGCCCAGCACGGTGGACGTCAGGTCCGCGGCGAGCGCCTTGCCGATCGCGTCGTTCACCCAATACGTCGGCACAAAGTGCGCCACCGTCTGCACGGCCGAGCCCATGAGCGACAGCGGCATCCAGGCGCCGCCCAAAAACGTCATGAGCATGCCGAGCAGGTTGCCCACACCGTTGAGCAGCTCCTCGCGCGCGCCCAAGCTCGACAGCGTAAAGCCAACGGCCAGCGGCGTGCACGCCAGGGCAAACGTTGCCGCCAGCGCCAGGCACACGCGACCCACGCCGACCTCGGCAACCGCGCTGGCAAAGCCCACGACGCCCATCATGCTCGACACGAGCCAGATGCAGACGGTGAGCACGGCGGCGGCCGCGAACACAGCGAGCGAACGCTGGCGCTCAGAGACCGGGCTGGCATCCATGCGGCGCACGCGCTCGGGCTCGTTCATGCCCGAAAACACCAGTCCCACCGACACGATGACCGACGAGATGATCGCGTACGCGCCAAAGTTGAAGTACGACTCGAGCGTGGTAGCAGCAGTCGAGTCGACCTTGACCTGCTCGATCTGGACCTCCGCGCGCTTTGCGGCCGCGTGCTCGGCGGCCCTTGCGACGTCACCGTTGGAGGCAGCGGGTTCAAGCGCCGCCGCAGCGCCCGCGAGCGAGATCCAGCGCGAGGCCTCGGCGGACGAAAGCGCCGCCGCCATGGTGCCGGAACCATAGGTCACGTCGAGCTTGGGCAGGGCCTCCCCCGCACGGGCGGCTGCAACAAGATCGTCCTCAAACCCCTCCGGGATAAAGAACACGCAATCGGCACTGCCCTTGGCGCTGTTGCTCTTGGAGAGCGCGTCGGCAAGGTCGTATGTGTCGTCGCCGACGCCCGTGACCAGGTCAAAGCGTGAGCCCAGGTGCTTGGTAAGCGCCCGCGAAAGGTCGCTATTGTCGCGGTCGACCACGATCACGTTGGTGTCGTAGGGCTTGTACTCGGTAAGCTGCGACGAGTTCCAGCTCACCGAAGCCGCGATGAATACGCCCATGAGCGAGATGAACACCGTATAGATGAGCAGGTAGAACGGGTGCGCCAGCGCCATGCGAAGCGCGGTCTTAAAGGTGCTCATAGCGGCTCCTTCCAAAGATCAGCGTAGCGGCGGCGACAAACACCAGGGCCATCAGGACGAGCGCGCCGGCGCGAACAGCGAAGGGCCCCAGGTCCTCAAAGAAATACAGGCGATTGAACATGTCGCAGATGAGCTTGACGGGGTTGAGCCAGCACTCGACCGGACAAGCGCGGGCGACGTCGTCGGCAAGCGCCATCGCCGGCTCGCCGTAGAGGCCGGCGAACAGGGCGCACGTGGTGGCAAAGCCCGTGAGGATGCCCGACTTGGATGCCTTGCCGCCCTTAACGGGAAGCGTGCCCACAAAAAGCCCCAGGCCCGTGGCGGCAAGCGCGGATGCAGCCCCGCCCAGCAGGCACAACCCCTCGCGCCCGCCAAAGTCGACGCCCACGACCAGGCGCACGTAGCCGATCGCAACCGCCATCGATGCAAAGGAAACCAGCCACGAGCCGACAAAAATGCCGGCCAGCGACGCCGTCTTGGAAAGACCGCCCACGCAGCGGCGCGCGCCAAGGCCCGACAGATTAGGCTGCAAATCGACGACGCTCAAGGCGGCAAACTCGGCAGACATCATCGCGACCAGGCCAAAGAGCGCGTAGTAGTAGATGACCGTGCCATCGGGCGTGGCACGAGTCAGGCTCATGCGGCGGGTTCCGCCCTCGAGCGACAGGGCGTGCGCAACCGCTGCCGGATCGGCGAGCGCCGCCGGGTTGTCCTGGGCAATCTGGCGCATGAGCTCGACATTTTGCGTATACGAGCTTGCCACCGTTTCAAGGATGCTGCGGTCGGTGAGCACCGACGAGGCGCGCGAGCTGTCGTAACTCGACAGCAGCGTGAGCCTGGGCGTGCCCGCGGCATCAACCGTATAGATGCCCGCGACCTCGCCGGCCTTGAGCGCTTTGCGCGCGACAGCCAAGTCTTCGTACTCGCTCACATCGAGCAGCTGATCGTCGCCTGCCTTGGCAAGCGAAGCTGCCACATCCTTAAAGGTCGAGGCATCCCAGGCCTCGTCCGCCACGACGGCAACCGGCACCGGGTCGACCGTGCCGTCGGAGCTGAGGTTCGCAAACATAAACATGAACATCGTGGAAAGCGCGATAGGAAAGAGAGCGCCCCAGACCCACGTGCTCGGCCGGCGCAGCAGCGTCTTGACCGTGGTGATGATGGTGTTGAACATGGCCGCCCCCTAGTCGCGCAGCTCGCGGCCGGTGATCTCGAGGAACACGTCGTTGAGGGTCGGCGGTTCGGAATAGATGCGGCCGAGCGGCACGTCATGCGAGCGCAGCGCATCGAGAATGTCCGTCAGGTTGTGCGGGCTCGCTTCGCACGAAAACGTGAGCTGTCCCGCCGTTGCCGAAAGGTCCAGAACGTGCGGCAGGCTTGCGACGGCACCGAGCGCCGCACTCGGAACCTCGCCGACCTCGATTACAATCTTCTCGCCCATCTGAATCATGCGCTTGAGCTCGTCGTTAGTGCCCTGCGCCAGCACGCGGCCGCCGTCCATGATCATGATGCGGCTGCAGATCTGCTCGACCTCCTCCATGTAATGGCTGGTATACACCACCGTGGCGCCCTCGTCGCGCAGGCGGCAGATGCCCTCCAGAATGGCGTTGCGGCTCTGCGGATCGACTGCCACTGTGGGCTCGTCAAAGAAGATGAGCTCGGGCTTGTGCGCGATGCCACAGGCAATGTTGAGGCGGCGTGCCAAGCCGCCCGAGAGCTTTCCGGGACGAAACTTGGTAAAGTCGCCCAGGCCGACAAAGTCGATCGCCTCGTCCACCAGCGCGCGGCGGCGCTTGCGGTCGTTGACGTAGAGGCTGCAGAAATAGTCGATGTTTTCGCGCACGGTGAGCTCGTCGAACACCGCCACCTGCTGTGGCACCACGCCGACGCGACGCTTAAGGTCGTAGCGGGTGGGCGTCATGGGCTCGCCGAACAGCTCAATGGTGCCTTTGTCGTAGGCAAGCAGCTGCAAGATACAGTTGATGGACGTGGTTTTGCCCGAGCCGTTGGGGCCCAGCAGGCCAAAGATCTCGCCGGGGGCGATGCTCAGGTTAAAGTGGTCGAGCGCAATAAGGTCATCGTAGCGCTTGACGAGGTTTTCGACGTGGACGATGTCTGTCATGAGGCGGCCCTTCTGTTGGTCGTGGCCCGGTACGATTGCATCATCGCAGGAGCGGACGGCGCGCACCAGTGAGCTTTGTCACGAGTGCGAGGGGGCGGAGGCGAAACCCCCGCTCGCGCGAGCGATCGACGCCGCTTTGCCGCGCGGGAGGAATGTCACGGTTGCCCCGGGCGGCGCCTCCCCCGCGCGCGGCTTCGCGTACAATACCCGTATGAACAGGCTTTTCGACAAATCGATTGTGCTGGCGTGCTGTATTGCGGCCGCCATGGGTCTTGCCGTGGACGCTCGTCTGGTTGTGGCGTTTTGCCTTGGCGTTATGGCCACCTCGGCGTCGGAAGTCGCACGAGAAGAACACGCCCATCGCGCGAGCGAGGCCGCGAGCTACGCTTACATCATCGCTGCCGTCTTCGTGCCGCCATTTATGCCGTTCGCACCCCTTGCCTTCTATGACATCGCGCGACGCGTGCGCCGTGAACGCATCTGGCCCGCGCTGGCGATTGGCGCCGTGTTTGTCTGCGCGCTTGTCGCGGACCTTCGTGGCGGCGTGCTCACCACCCGAACGCTGTTGCTAACCGCCATCCTTTCGATCGCTGCCACGTTGCTGTCGCTGCGCACCGCGCAGCTGGAGCACGAACAGGATCGCATGCGTCGCACCCGCGACAAGCTGCAAGAACGCGCCCTGGTACTCGAGGCACGCAACCGCGACCTCGCCGACCGCCAGGACTACGAAGTCGAGCTCGCAACGCTCGCCGAACGCGCCCGCATCGCGCGCGAGATCCACGATAACGTGGGCCACCAGCTCACGCGCGCTTCGCTCCAAACCGAAGCCTTGCGCGTGGTCCACGCCAACGAGCCCGGCGTCGCCGCCGATTTCGCCGATGTCAAACGCACGGTTGACGAGACGCTCCAGCTCGTGCGCGCCAGCGTCCACGCGCTCAACGACAATGCAACCAACCTCTCCGTGCAGCTCGAGCGCATCGTTGAAGGCGTACGCTCGGACAGCGGTCCACAGATTGAGCTTGAAGTTTTGGCCGAGCATGCGCCCGCCAACGTCGCCAACTGCTTTGCGGCGGTCCTGCGCGAGGCGCTCTCCAACACCATGCGCCACGCTTGCGCCCAGACCGTCACCGCACGATGCATGGAGCATCCGTCGTTTTACCAGCTCATCGTTACCGACGATGGCGTGGGCGGGGTCCAAGCAATCGGCCGTGGCGCCGCGGAGGGCATGGGGCTCGTCTCCATGCGCGAGCGCATCGAGGCGCTTGGCGGCACCTTCACCGCCGGTCCGCGCGCCGGCGCCGGCGGCTGGCGTGTGTTTGCCACCGTTCCCAAACAGCAAGGAGATGAGGCCCGATGAGGCTCATAGTTGTCGACGACGACCGTTTGGTGGTCGATTCGCTCAAGATTATCCTGGGCGCACAGCCGCAGATCGAGGTGGTGGGTACCGGCGCCAATGGCGACGACGCGGTCGCGCTCTACGCCGAGCACGCGCCCGATATCGCGCTACTCGACATCCAGATGCCGGGGCGCGACGGCCTTTCGGCGGCACGCGAGATCCTCGAGCGCGACCCTGCGGCGCGCGTGGTGTTTCTGACAACATTCTCGGATGACGAGTACATTGTGTCGGCGCTCAAACTGGGCGCCCGCGGCTACTTGATTAAAACCGATGTCGCCGTCATTCCTCCGGCGTTGGCGCAAGTCATGGACGGCAAACGCGTGCTCGAGGGTAAGGCGATCGAAGATGTTGACTTTGACGGGATGGGCGACAAGACGGGCACGCCCCGCCGGCCCGCAGCCTTTGCCAGCCTGACCGACCGCGAGTTCGAAGTCGCCGAGCTCATCGCCCGCGGCCTCGACAACAAGGAGATTGCCGCCACGGCTTATATGGGCGAAGGCACCGTACGCAACCACATCAGCTCAATCCTAGCCAAAATGGGCCTACGCAACCGCACGCAAATCGCCATCGCCTACCTGCGAGGGTAATTACCCAACGGCCGACCGCTTTGGCATAGCAAAATGGCTGCCATCGATTTAATGCCATTTCAAAACTAAGCCGGTTTACGGGGCTAAACTCAGGACCCCCATCCATACCCGCGTTTTCTGCAAAATGACGGCTCGTCTACCTGCAGTTTTATTTTCACGAATATCGGCATGGTTGGGGACTCGTGACTCAGCCCCGTAAACCGGCATAGTTTTGTTTGAACGGTCCTGCGCGAACGCACCCACCAGCCGCGTGGGGCCAAAAATGATCCGTTTTCCTCCGTCCCCGGGGGATCATTTGGCGGCGCCAACCACGAAATCGGCCCATCTACTACGTTTGACTCGATACCCCTGACCATGCCTTCGTTTTGAACAAAACCGCAGGCGTTCTACCTGCGGTTTTGTTTTCGCGTTTTTTGGCATGGTTGGGGGTAAGGGGATAAACGTAGTAGATGGGCCGATTTCGTGGCGGCCCTTCCTCCCCTGCGCACAAAAGTGCCGCCACGGAGAAGGGAGACGTCTCCGTGGCGGCTGGGGGTGGGGGTGGGGGCTATGTTCTGGCTTCCCGCCGGCCGCCCGGGGCCTTTTGGCCCCGGGCGCTGCCAGCGTGCCTAGCGCTTACGGATACCCCAGACCAGGGCTCCGACGCCGGCCATGGCGATGACAAATGCCATGAGCAGTGCGGCGGCCTGCTGGTCACCCGTAGTGGGCAGGAAGCCCTTAACCGTCTTGACGATGTTCGTCACGGTCTTGGACGTACCGGGGTCGGGCGTCGGCACGGGCGTCTCGGGCTTCTTGTACATGTTGTTGAACACGATACCCTCGACACTCTTGTCGCCCTTGGTAAAGGTGACGTTCGCCTTGAGGCTGCCCTCGCCGTCGTCGACCACGTTGACGGTCGCGGTAAAGACGGACTTGTCATAGGTCATACTGGCCTCGTCGCCCTTGACCTCGCTGATGGTGTAGACGTACGTACCGGGCTCGTCGTACTCGAACTTGTCGAAGTTGATCTTGCCGTCGGCATCGTTGGTGACGGTGGACTCGATGTCCTCGCCAACGAGCTTAAAGCTAAACTCGTCCTTCTTGAGCTCGCGTCCCTCGAGCACCTTGATGGCGCCGATGGAAACCTGCGTGGGCATGGCGTGATACTTGTTAGTAAAGCCAGCCGACTCGGTGGTTCCCTCGAGCTTGTGCGTCGCGGTCAGCGTGCCGTCGCCGTTGTCGGAGACGGTGGTCACGACGGTATAGGTCGCGCCGTCATAGGTGACGCCCTTGTACAGGCCGAGCGCGTTGGGGCAAGCCTCGCGCAGCGTGTACGTGTGCGTGCCGGGCGCCTCATAGTGGATCGGGCTCAGCGTAACGGTGCCGTTGGCGTCGTTGGTGCCGCTAGCGACAACCACGCCGTCCTCGAGCAGATCAAACGTGAACTCGCCGGCTGCAAGGTCGCGTCCGGTCAGACGCTTGACCGTCTTGACCTGATCGGTCACGGAAGAATCGGTGGGTGCCACGCTGTACGTGTTGGTGAACGTAAAGTCCGCACCGTCGCCGCCGTCGCGCTTGACGCTCAGATGTCCAGCGCCGTCATCGGTCACGGTGTAGGAGACCTTGCGCGTTACGTTAGCGTCGTTGGTCACGCCAGGGGCGCTACCGGACTCGGTCACCGTATAGGTAAAGGTGTGCGAGCGCGGGGCGGTGGGGGCTGCGGGCTCGGACTCGTCCTTGGTCTCGTCACCGCTGGCGTCAGCGTCAACCTCGGCCTCGTCGGCGTTGGCTTCAGCGTTGTTCGATGCATCGCCAGAAGCGTTGTCCGTCACGCCCAGGGCGCGGTTGAGGTCATCGAGCGTAAAGTGGATCTTGCCAAAGTCCACGTTGCCGGCCGCGTCGTTGGTTGCGGTCGTGCGCTCGGGCATCGGGGCACCCGCCTCATCGGCGGCCACGGTAAAGATGAACTTACCCGTGATGTCTGCCGGGGTCAGGCCCTCGGCAGCTTGGAGCTTCTTGGTGCCGGCGAGCGCGGCGTCAACGGCATCGGCGCCGTAGACGTTCTCGAACAAGGGCTCGATGCCACCGTAGTCGACCGTTGCCGTCAGGGTACCGTCACCGTTATCGACGACGATAACCTTAAAGCCAAAGTACCACGTTGTAGCAGAAACGCCGTTCGGCAGCCCGTGTATAGCTTCGTAGGCCGTGTAGTTAATGGTCCAAGCGAGCTTACCGTCCTTGTCGGTACGATGGGCAAGCCCAGCAGACTCAAGATCGGCAAGCATCTTGGTGTCGTAGTGCAGCGCATCAAAGCTCACGTGCCCGCCGATATTGGGCTTGAGATTTTCATAACCCACAAGCTCACCCTGATAGGCAATGCCGAACCAGAACTCGCCGTCGGCCATCGGGCGACCGGTCAGGGTCTTGGCGGCAACGACCTGAGCAACGGTGCCACCAGGTGCATCGGTCGTAGCGCTATAGCTGTTGACGAACGGGACCACGGCGCTCTCGACCGCAGCCGCGCCGGTCTTGTACTCGGTCACCAGCGTGCCCTCGGGACCGCCGGAGACGGTCGTCGTGGCGGTGAGCGTACCGGCGGTGTCGTCGGCGATAGCGATCGTCACGGTGCGCTCGGCATCGTCGTAGGTGTAACCGGGCTGGCCGTCATTCTTCTCGGCAACGGTGTATGTAAAGGTCTTACCCGCGTCAGCCTGCGTAAACTTAACCTCATGGCCCGCCAGAATGTCAATCCGACCGACCGTTGCCTCTGCCGTCGCAGGGGACTTGTACACGTTGGCGCCCTCGTGCAGGCCGAGCGCGGTGGCAGAAGCCGCATCGGCGGGCGTCACGGTAAAGGTGAACTGGCCCTCGGTCATGGGGCGTCCGTAGAGGGTCTTGCTGAGCTTGAGACCGCCGGCCGCGGCGTAATCGAGCTCAGTGCGGTACGTGTTGGTAAAGCGTCCGTTTTCCTTCTTAGTGACGTTGGCGGTCAGGGTGCCATCGCTGTCCTCGGTCACGGTCACTTCGGCGGTTGCGACATGCGCGTCATACGTCATGCCGACCGTGCTGCCCGCGTTCTCGCGAATCTCGTACTTATAGGTTCCGGCGGCAGCGTAGTGGATCTTGCCGAACTTGATGGCGGCGATGCCGTCCTTCGCGTCCCTCTTGCTCACGGTTACGGTTGCGGGATCGGGCAGCGGGGTGCCCTCGGGAGCGGTGATGGTAAAGCTAAACTCGTCCCCATCCGTCCAGTCGCGGCCGTCAATGGCCTTGCTCAGGCCAAAGTCGAGCTCTGTGTCGATCGGGGTCACGCTGTAGGTGTTCTTGAAGATCGCAGCCTCGGCATTCTTCAGAACATGCTGGGCACTGAGCGTGCCGTCGCCGTTATCGGTGATGGTCGTCTCGATGGTGAATTTGGCATCACTGTATGTGACGCCCTTGCTGGTGGTTCCGCCGTTGACCTCGTGCAGTGTGTAGGTGTGCGTTCCGGCCTTGTCGTACTTCACGGCGCTCATCGTGATTTTGCCATCGGCGGCGTTGGTGCCGGTGGCGACGACCTTGGCGTCCTTGCCCTCGCCCTTGACGAGCTCGAAGGAGAACTCGCCCTCAGCCATGTCGCGCCCGGTCAGGACCTTGGTCGCGGTGATCTGGTCGGTGACGCTCGTCTCAACAGGCGTCACGCTGTAGGTATTGGTGAACGTAAATGCCGCGTTGCCGTCCGAGTTGCGGGACACGCTCAGTTTGCCCTCGCCGTCATCGGTCACGGTGAAGGAAACCGTACGCGAAGGCTTGGCGTCGTTGGTCACGCCAGCGACCTCGCCGGACTCGGTCACGGTGTAGGTAAAGGTATGTTCGCGCTTCTCGGGCTTCTCACCCAGAGCCTTGTTAAGGTCGTCGAGCGTAAAGGTGATCTTGCCGAAGTCAACTTTGCCCTTGGCATCATTGGTCACGCTCGTGTTCGCAGGCATGGGCGCGCCCTCTTCGCCGGTCACGGTAAAGGTGAACTTGCCGGCAATATCGGCCGGGGTCAGACCTTTGGCGAACTGCAGGTTCTTGATGCCCGCAAGCGATGCCTCGGCAGCATTCGCGGTGTAGGCGTTCTTGAACTCGATACTCTTGACGTCCTCGGCGCCCTTCAGCTTGTGCGTGGCCACCAGCTGGCCCTTGTCGTTATCGCTGATGGTCGCCACGATGGTGTAGACGGTTTCGTCGTAGGTGATGCCGCCGGCATTGCCCTTGACCTCGCTCAGCGTATAGGTGTGCTCGCCGGCCTCGGTGTACTTAATGGCGCTGAACACAACGTTGCCGTTGGCGTCATTCTTGACGGTCTCGATAAGCTCAGAGTCCTCGCCCTTGATCTCGCGCAACTCAAAGCTAAACTCGCCGTCCTTGAGATCGCGGCCGGTCAGGGACTTGGCGACCTTGATCTCGTCGGTAACGCTGGACTCAACAGGATCCGCAGCGTAGACGTTCTTGAATTCGGTCACTTCGGGTTCACTCCAGGCCACCTTCACAGCGGCGCTGAGCTCACCCTTCTTGTCGGGCGTCACCGTCACGGTGATCTCCGCGACGTTACCGCTGTAGGCGATGCCGTCAATCGTGGTCCCGGCGTGCTTTTCACTGACCTTGTAGACGTACGTGCCAGGTTCGGCGTATTCGATCGTGCCGAAGTCGATGGCAGCCTTGCCCTGGTCCAGGTCAGCCTTGTGCACGATCGCAGTCGTAGCCGCAGGCATCGGGGCGCCGTTCTCGGACGTCAGGCCAAACTCAAACTTGTCCGTATCCGCCCACTCGCGGCCCTCGAGCACCTTGGTCAGGCCAAACTTCGCCTTAGTATCCACCGTTGCCGGCGTCATGTCGTACTTATAGCTGATCTTGCCGTTGTTGCCCAGGTGAACGTCAACCTCTGTGGCGTTCGACTTGGCAGACATGTTGTTCCACTTGGGGTTGAGCACGTCGGTCGCGGTGCCGGTGGGGTTACCGCCCACGCGCTCCTTGGTGGTGTGGAGCTCGTCAATAAAGGCCAGGCGCGCGGTTCCCTTGCTAAACGACAGGTTTCCGCTCGCGTCGGGCACGATGGCGCCCTCAAAGCTCGCGGCGTCTCCGCCGGTAAACTCAATAACAGCCGTACGGAGCTCGGCCTTGCCGTCTGTGCCCTTCACCTCGAACTCATCCTTGTAGTAATAGATGCCCTCGGCAGCCAGCGAACCCGTTGCGGGCGTTGTGCAGCTTTCATCCACGTAAATGGGGGTCTGCTTCTGGAAATAGTAATAGCGGTTGGAATCCGCGGGCTCAAAGTTGGCAATCGTATCGCCCAGCGCACCGTTCTTCCACTTGTTCGCGTAGAAGTTTACGGTCTTGGAGTCGTCCTTCGCGGTGGTCGTATTGCTCTTAATGTAATCCTCAAGCCCCACTACCTGCTCGGGTGTAAACAGGTTATCGAGCGCGTCTTTCTTAACGCTCGAGGTGTAGCTCACCCGAACGGGCTCAGTATTGTCGACCGTAAGCATGCCATCTTTGATCTTAAAGTGGCGCAACGGAATCAGCGACGCAGGAATCTTAACCGTTACGATATCGCCGGTCCGGGGCTTGTTCTTTTCGGCATGCTGAACGGTGATGACTAGGTTCGCGGCAGCACCCTCAAATTTGTAGGTGTCGATGTTGCCTTCGGTCTTTATTGCCGGGTTGGTAAACGTCTCGCCGTTGTACACGACAGACGTAAAGTTGTCGACCTGCATAAAGTCGCCCAGCTCGTCAGTAAACGTAATGTAGCCAGACTTATGCTCGCCATAACCGCCGTGAACTTCGGTCGGGTAACCAGCTTGGATAATGCTTCCCGAGATCTCTTCGAAGATTTTCTCGAGCTCAGAGGCGCTGGTTGCCGACTTGTAGTAATCGGAGTTTTCTGCACGTGTGCCAAGCTCATCGCTCTTATACGAATTTGCGTCGGGATAATTGCTCGACACGGCATGCATGAACTTATTCTCTCTGCTTGTGCGCTTTTCCGTGGGGTCGTCATTGGGATTTGCACCGTCAAAGATGCCGATAGCGTAAATGTCGGTACCTTTATTCTTGAGGTTCTTGGCGCTACGGATGGCGCTATTGGCAACCTCGGCCTCGAATCCACTGGAACTCGTAGGTGAGCCATCGGTGAAGAAGACAACGATCTTTTTGGCGTCGGCGCGACCAGACGAAAATACCCCATTAGCCAGCCGTAAGCCATAGTCGGCGCGCGTGGCGCCATTAGGCCTGATGGAGTCGACCGTACTCTTAAGGTTCGTCGCGTCATTGCCCTTGCAGAGCGTCAGCTTCTTCATGGTCTGCGAGTAGTTGCACCTATACCCCCACTCCAAATACGTGTCGTTGCCGACCCAACCAGCCATATTGCCGGAAAACTTTACGATGGCAACTTGATGCTGCTTGGACTCGTCCGAAATCTTTGCATTTTCTTTGGCAATGGCATCGATAAAGCTATTGGCGGCCGTTTTCAGCGCTCTGATACGCTTGGTGGAATCTCCACTGCCCATGGGGTCATTCATCGAACCAGAAGCGTCCAGCACCAGCACGACGTCGAGCGGCTTGCCGGAAACCGTCGTATCGGACGTCGAAGAGATAGCAGACAGCGTGGTCAGAAAATCCGACTCTTCGTTTGCCGCGGTTTCCTTGACCGTCTTATCGGTCCAGATTCGACCGATGTTTTGAGTTGTCACTTCCTTGCCATCATAGCCGCCGGCCCAGAACTTCCAGTGGTTACTGGTGTCGTAGTCGACGACCTTTCCGGTCATTGTCGGTCCGTCCATACCGGTGCTGGACCTGGCGTTGGCCTCGGGCAGCATGGCAAATGCTGCAGCCGGCAACACCAGCACTACGGCCAGTATCACCGCCAAGAGACCCCTCGTGTACTTACTCATCGCGTCTCCCTTCTCGCGGTCTCAGACCTTGCATCAGCCTAAAGTTACGGAATGAGACACAATTAGGGCAGGTGACACATGTTCCAGATTCTGTTTTGGGCGTGAGACAAATGTCTCACCAAAGTTGAGACACGGCGTTTTCGCAGGAAAATAGGTGCGACTCAAGATGGACGGGGCAAAAGGGCCCGTTTTCCTCCGTCCTTGGGGGATCAAGGGCCGTCACCGATATGGCGCCATTTCAAAACTATGCCGGTTTACTACGATAATAATAAGATCCCCGACCACGCGTGACTTTTTCGCAAAACCGCAAGCCGTCTACCTGCGGTTTTGATTTTGCCAAATGCGGCGCGGTTGGGGGTAGGCGATTTATCGTAGTAGTCCGGCATAGTTTTGTTCGTGGCGGCCCAACCGCGCGTTTAAGCGCGGGGCCGGTGGGGCATTTTTGCCCCACCGGCCCCTATTCCAGCTCTATTCCAGCTCTATTCCAGCTCTATTCCGGTTTGGTTTCTACTGTGGGAGTCTTGTCCGCCGCAACCGGAGTACGGGCGGTGTCCATAGTCAGGCAGTGTTTGGGGCAGCTCTCGATGCACTCGCCGCATACCACGCAGGCATACGGGTCAATCGACCACGTTCCTCCCTTGCGATCGACCGCGAGCGCGCCCGCCGGGCAGCGGCGCGCGCACATGCCGCAGCAAATGCACACGTCCATGTCGTTAACGATGTGCCCGCGCAGGCGCTCAGGTGCCGCGAGCTTCTCCTGCGGATAGCGCACCGTGACCGGCTGTTTGACCATGGAACCCAAGGCCGTCTTGGCAAATGTCAGCAAACTCATGCCGCGCCTACCTTTCC
>CAUHHV010000010.1 GCA_959606065.1 uncultured Collinsella sp. | reverse complement strand
GCGGACAAGGCGCCACACTGGTCTGCGGAGTGTTCTGAAAACTAAGCCCGGCCCCCGCTTGCGGTGACGTTGCTGCGAGCGGCTTGCGATGGGGCCGTTGTTGGTTGGGGCCGCTGGGCTGATATGGGAGCACGTGGTTGTTGCGGGGCCTAGTCCCGGCGGCGGCCTCGGCGCTTCGCGCCTGCTGCCTGGGGTGACTTTGGGCTTGGTGCGAATTGAGGTCTAATACTTTCCCGAGAAGTGAAGGACCTTATTTGGACCCCCGAAGCATTGGCATATTTTGACCGCTATTTCCTGCGGTTTTGCAGCGCGAATCCTGCGGTTTTGCGGTCTAAAGGTGTGGATGCTCCGGGACTTCGTTTTTACTCGTTCACTTCTCGGGAAAAGTATTAGAGCTCAGCTGGCGGGGGTACCGCCCTGGCGTCGAAGCCCCGCGTCTTCTTCGCTTGATTGGGAAAAACAGCCTCGCTGAAGTAATTGCGAGCTCGCCCGGACGTATCTGCGGGGGTTGTCTGCACAATTCGCGGTATTATGTTGCGGAGTTTTGAAAGGAGCCGCTGGTGGTCACGACGACGTTTGCTTCGCCTTTGGGCGAAATCCTGCTTGCCGCTGATGGCCGCGGTCTGACGGGGCTTTGGTTTGAGGGGCAGGAGCACTTTGGCTCCACGCTTCTCCGTGAAGACTCCGAACATGTTGAAGGCGTCGATGCGGTTTCCGGTACTGGTGGCATGTCGTCGGTGAGTCCGGCAAATGGTGCGGCCTCTTCGGTGCTTGAGCGTTCCTGGGCTTGGCTGAATGCTTATTTTGCAGGGCAGGAACCTCGGTTTACGCCGCCGTTGCATATGATCGGCACGGCGTTTCAGCGTGAGGTTTGGTTTGAGCTGCTTTCGATCCCGCGTGGCGAGGTCGCTACGTATGGCGAGATCGCCCAGCGTGTTGCGGCTCGACATCGTGTGCCGGGAAATGAAGCGCCCGTTGTATCTCCTCGCGCGGTGGGGGCTGCGGTCGCTCGCAACCCTATTTCGATTATCGTGCCGTGCCATCGCGTGGTCGCGGCCGACGGATCGCTCAACGGATACGCCGGTGGACTGGATCGCAAGGAGTGGCTGCTGCGCCTCGAGGGTGCCTATCTATAAGCTGCAGGCGGCCGCAACGCCCATGCGGCAAGCGCGCTCGCTGTACGGGCGTTGTTTGCAGGGCGAGATGTGAAGCCGCCCGTTCCTTAAGTCCGACTAAGCTATAACCTTGCTTTTTTAAATATGCTCATCGACCTGCTAAGGCAGCACTAAGGCGAGTGCGGGTGCGCTATTATCGGCGCTCACGGAGCGCTTGGTGTTCTTGGCACGCATGGACGAGGGCTCGGCGGGCTTTACCATGGCGTCGATCGATCTTTCGGAGGCGGTGAACAAGGCGGCGGCGCCGTTTAAGTCGGTGGCGGTCTCAGGCGGTAAACGCCTGTCGACGTCGATTGCGACCGGCGTGCGGACCCATGCCGATGCCGCGGCGGTGGCACAGGTGGTTGAGTTGCTACTGGACAACGCCACGCGCTATGCGAGCGAGGGCAGCGTGATTGAGCTGAGCCTGTGCGCCGTTTCGCACGGCAAAGGCAAGGGCGCCGCCGAGCTTGTCGTATCGAACGCCGTGGACGAGCTGCCCGAGGGCGACCTGGACCGATTGTTCGATCGCTTCTATCGTGCGGATGCGTCGCGCAGCTCCAAGACGGGTGGCTCGGGCGTGGGCCTGTCCGTGGTGCGTGCCATCGCCGAGGCCCATGGAGGCGCCGCCACCGTATCCGGTCACGGCAACCAGATCACCTTCACCGTTTGCCTTTAAAACCTGCCAAAAAGGAACAGGTTTATTTTGGCAGGTTTTATCTGGGGAAACGTCCGCAGGAGAGGGCATGGGCGGTGTGAACATATGCATCTCTACCTGCTAAAATATAGGCATCGTTATTCGGCTCCTGAGTGGAAAGGAGACGGTCATGCAGTACGAGATCGGCGGAGGGGCTTTCCCGGTTGTTACGTGCAACCTTAGCGATGGCGAATCCATGATCACCGAAAGCGGCGCCATGGCTTGGATGACCCCCAACATGGAAATGTCTACCTCGGGCGGTGGCATCGGCAAGATGTTCTCCAAGGCTTTTTCGGGTGAGGCATTGTTCCAAAACATTTGGACCGCGCGTGGCGATGGCATGATCGCGTTTGGCTCCTGCTTCCCCGGCCGCATCGTGCCAATCGAGATCGGTCCGGGCAAGAGCTGGATTTTGCAGAAGCGTTCGTTCCTTGCCGCGGAAAGTGGCGTCGAGTTGAGCATTCACTTTAACAAGAAGGCAAAGGCCGGCGTCTTTGGCGGCGAGGGCTTTATCATGCAGAAGCTCACGGGCTCGGGTGTTGCTTTTGCCGAGATCGACGGCGACCTGGTTGAGTACGAGCTCGCTGCTGGCCAGCAGATGATTGTGGATACCGGCAACGTGGCCGGCTTTGAGGAGACCGTGAGCATCGACGCTCAAATGGTCAAGGGCGTCAAAAACATCATGTTTGGCGGCGAGGGCGTGTTCAACACCGTGCTCACCGGTCCCGGTCGCATCTGGTTGCAGACGATGCCCATTTCCAATCTTGCGGCAGCAGTGGCCTCGATGACCAACAACAATAACTAGTCCGCATAGGATAGCGCGCGGCGGGCTTACCCTGTCGCGCGCTTTTTTGCTGGCAAACGCCTCGCTTATAGAGTGTGGCTGCGCTGCTACAGCGAGCGTCGTCATCTCGTCACCCTGATAGCTTGCGGCAAGCGTGGCAATGAGGAGTGAGAATTTGAGTGCTCAGTCCCAAGTCATAATGGCGGCCATGCCAACAAGCAAAAACGAGTTGCCGGTGTCACGGAAAGGCGGGCGTCGGTCGATTCCACGTGAGACGGCTGTGCCGATCTGCACGGCCGCCCCTGCGCGTCCCGCGCTGCCCCCAAAGAGGTACGTTTCCCCTTATAAAACCTGCCAAAATAAACCTGTCCCTTTTTGGTCGGTGCGAAATGGGTAATACTAAAGAGTTATCCGACCAGATGGGAATTAATCGATGGCCTATATTGAATTCAAAGACGTCATCAAAGCATACGGCGAGGGCGATGCCCGCATTCATGCGCTCGACGGCGCGAGCTTTACCGTTGAGCGTGGCGAGCTTGCCATTATCCTGGGCGCTTCGGGCGCCGGTAAAACCACGGCGCTCAATATCTTGGGCGGCATGGACACGGCAACTTCCGGCACCGTGACGGTGGACGGACGCGACGTGAGCTCCGCCAACGAGACGCAGCTCGTGGAATACCGCCGCGCCGATGTCGGCTTTGTTTTCCAGTTCTACAATCTGGTCCCCAACCTGACGGCACTCGAAAACGTCGAGCTCGCGGCGCAAATCTGCCCCGATTCGCTCGATGCCGAGCAAACGCTTTGCCAGGTTGGCCTGGGCGAGCGCCTCGCCAACTTCCCCGCGCAGCTTTCGGGCGGCGAGCAGCAGCGCGTGTCCATCGCCCGTGCACTGGCAAAGAACCCCAAGCTGCTCCTGTGCGACGAGCCCACGGGCGCGCTCGACTATAAAACCGGCAAGCAGATCTTGCAGCTGCTGCAGGACACCTGTCGCAAGCAGGGCATCACGGTCATCATCATCACGCACAACTCCGCGCTCGCGCCCATGGCCGATCGCCTGATCCGCTTTAAGAGTGGTCGAGTGGAGAGCGAGACGGTCCAGCAAAATCCCGTGCCGATCGAGACGATCGAGTGGTAGCGCCCATGGATCAGGACCGCCAAAACAGCCAACGCCGCGACGCGCAGAACACGGAGCGCGAGCAGGATTTTACGACCTACCGCACTGCCCAAAGTTCAAACGACATGGTGCCGACGGTGTTTCGCCGCGGTGTCTACCGCACGATTCGCGGCAGCCTCAAACGCTTCTTGTCCATTGTCGTGATCACCGCGCTCGGCGTGAGCGTGATGTGTGGCCTTAAGGCGGGTTGCGAGGATCTGTGCGATTCGGTCGACGCTTACTTTGACCAGCAGAATGTTTATGACATCAACGTGCAGTCGACCTATGGTCTGACCGATGACGATCTTGCTGCGATCCAAGAGGTCGATGGCGTCGAGACGGCCGAGGGCATCTATACCGAGACCGCCTATACCGCCGTGGGTACGACGCGCGAGCGTGTCATCGTACAGAGCCTCTCCAAAGAGAATATTGACCAACCGGTGCTAGTATGCGGCGAGCTGCCCGAGACTTCGGGCGAAGTAGCAGTGACCTCACGTTTTTTGAAGGCTTCGGGCAAGAAAATCGGCGATACGGTGAGCTTTGCCGCCACCGATGCGAGCTCGTCGAACCAAAGCGCCAAGGACCAGTTTGCCGATGGGGACTACACCATTACGGCTGAGGTCCTCGATCCCACTGATGTGAGCTCCGACTCGACAGTCAACGCCTTCCGTGCCGCCTCGGCCGCGGACTACAAGTTCTACGTGAGTGAGGATGCCGCGACGTCGTCGTCCTATTCCGCGATCCACGTGATCGTCGAGGGAGCCAAGGACCTCAACTCCTATTCCGATGCCTATACGGCAAGGATTAACGAGGTCAAGGGCAATATCGAGAAGATTCGTGACGAGCGCGAAAAAGCGCGTGCCCAGGAACTGACGGCCGATACGCCGGCGAGCTTGGACGCGGCCGAGCGTCAAGCGAACATGGTCTTTGGGATTGAACAGGACAACATCAACCGTATGGCCGAGGGCAGCGAGGAGCGCGCCCAGGCTCAGGCCGATTTGGACCAGCGCCGCGCCGCCGCCGACCAGCAATTCGCCGATGCCCGCGCCGAGATTTCCGACCTTGGCGAATGCACCTGGTACATCCAGGACCGTGGCAACATCGCGAGCTACTCGAGCGTCGAGAGCGACAGCTCCTCGATCGAGGCCATCGCCACGGTCTTCCCGTTCATCTTCTTTATCGTCGCCGTGCTCATCAGCCTTACCACCGCCACGCGTATGGTCGAGGAGGAACGCACGCTCATCGGCCTGTATAAGGCGCTCGGTTATTCGCGCGGGCGCATTCTGTCCAAATACGTGGACTACTCGCTGTGGGCGTGCCTGATCGGCGGCGTGCTCGGCAATATCATCGGATTTGTGGGCCTGCCGCTGTTCCTGTTTACGGTGTTCGACGACATGTACTCGCTGCCCCAGATGTTGCTTTCGTACGACATTGTGTCCTCAATCGTCTCGGTGGCACTGTTTGCCGTGGGCGTGGTGGGCGCCACAATTATCGCCTGCCGCCACGAGATGGCCGAGACCCCGGCCTCGCTCATGCGCTCCAAGGCTCCGCGCGCCGGCTCGCGCATCTTGCTTGAGCGTATCGGCTTTATCTGGCGCCGCATGGGCTTTTTGAACAAGGTCGCTGCACGCAACCTATTCCGCTATAAAAAGCGCGCCTTTATGACCATCTTCGGAATTGCCGGCTGCACAGCGCTCGTGATCTGCGGTATGGGCATCCGTGACACGTCGGTGGCGCTTTCGCCCAAGCAGTACGGGCATATCACGCGCTATGACTTGCTGGCGGTCGCCAATCCCGACGATTTTTCGCAGACGTGCGCGGCGTTGGACGAGCGCAACGCGGCCAATGATTCCAACGTGACCGTGACCTCGACCCTGCCGATTATGACCGACAACGTCACCTTTACATTCGGCGGAAAGAGCGAGACCGTGCAGCTGATCGTGGTGCCCGATGACCGCACGAACGATCTGGACGACTATGTTCGCCTTGAGGATGAGTCCAAAGAGCCGCTGTCTTTGCGTGACGGAGACGTGTATCTGAGCAAGAGTTCACAGCTGGTACTGGGGATTCAGCCGGGCGATACGGCGCACGTCCAGGATTCGTCGCTCAATGTTGCCAAGGTCAAAGTCAGCGACATCTCGCTCAACTATCTAGGCAACACGCTTTACATGACGCAGAGCACCTATGAGCGCGCGTTCGGTCGAAGTGCACGCCTTAACGGCGTCTTTGTGCTGCTTAAGGGTTCGTCGGCTGACCAGATTGCGTTTACCAACCGTCTTAAGAGCGATGGTTGGATTACGCTGTCGAGCACCGCCGAGCATTGGGAAAACTATGAGGCAAACTTTACGATTATCAATTCGGTCGTGGTGCTTGTGACCTTTATGGCGGCGTGCCTGTCGTTTGTGGTGGTATTTACGTTGTCTAACACCAACATCTCGGAGCGCGAACGCGAGCTGGCGACTATTAAGGTGCTGGGCTTCCGTCGTGGCGAGGTGCACCATTACGTCAACAAGGAGACGTTGATTCTTACGGCGATCGGAGCCGCGCTGGGCGTTCCGCTGGGCGGCTTGCTGGCCGAGAGTTTTACGTACATTTTGCAGATGCCGTCATTGTACTTTGACGTTGAGGTCGAGCCGCTGAGCTACGTGCTGTCCGTTCTGCTGGCCTTTGCCTTTACGTTTATCGTCAACCTCGCTACCAATCGCACCCTCAACAAGATCGACATGGTCGGCGCCCTCAAGAGCGCCGAGTAACCTGCCAAAAAGGGACAGGTTTATTTTGGCAGGTTTTATCTGGGCAAACGCCGGACAACCATTAGGTGGCCCGGCGTTTGCCCCGTCAAACGGGCTTTCCATTTGCCTTTCATTCTATTTGGTTTTCGCTCGCAGGCGTGGATGAGAGGCTCTCTTTGGCCTTCGAGATTGGGCTTGTATGGGTCGTATGCCACAAAATGGGCCTATCTACTACGTTTGCTACCACACCCTCGACCGTGACAAAGGTTATGAAATTAAAACCGCAGGTAGAGGGCTTGCCAGCTTTCGGAAAAGGCGGGTATGGTCGGCCCTCTCGAGTTAAACGTAGTAAATAGGCCCTTTTCTTGGCGCGCGGTCAGCTCAATGCTAATCTCCGTGCCGGAACTGACCCAGTTGTTTGTAAGTTGCGGTGATATACGGACTGTTTGGCGCTTTGGAGCTTCAAAACAGTCCCTATCTCACCGCAACTTAGGAGAAGGGCGGGGGCGGTTGGGTGCTGGTGGGTCGGAGCGTGTTAGGCCTGTTTGCGGTGCTTCCATTGTTTGCGACACCAGCGCATGAGCGCCTTTATGACGGGAATCGTGATGAGGATGATCCATGCAGGATGGGGCTGTCCCAAACAGAGCCACATGTAGAGGAACCAAGCGATGGCGGCTGCCGGGTAGATGACCTCGATCAGCTTAGATAAGTGGCGTTGGTCGATAAAGTCGCCAAGCGCGTAATAGACGGGAATCAGAAAGACGAGGAAGAGTCCCGTAGCCCATGTGCCGTAGACAATGCCGAGCACCAGATAGGCGAGGGCGACAAGCGCAGGGAAGGGGAATTTGTTCCATGCACGTCCGACCTTGGTGTGGAAATGCTTGCCGTGATGGTCGAGCTTGTCGTGTGCTTCCTTCCAGCTGGAAAACGTCTCGCCGTCGATGGTGACGGTGCCGTCGTCATTGGTATGCACACTATGTCCATCGTCCTCAAGCGTATCGATATGCAATCCGCCTGGCCCCACATGGACCTCTTCACCCTTGCGCTCGTTAGCCACATGGATGCCGCTCCAACCAACATGGACTTCCTCGCCTTTATTGGGATCAATGACGTGGATACCGCGCGCGAGGGAAATATCGACAAGTGGTTTGTCGCCGCAATCGGCGTGCTCGGCAGAATCCTCGGCCTCGTCAGCCACATCCGCCGTCTCGGTGTCGGCGCTACCGTCCTCCAGGTCGTCGGCATCGTTGGCCGCCTCCCCATATAACAGCTCGTCCAACGACACGTCATACAGCGCGGCGAGCGCAATGAGGTTATCGGTATCGGGTGAGGACTCGCTGCGCTCCCATTTACTGACAGCCTGACGACTCACACCCAGCTGGGCGGCAAGCGCCTCCTGAGAAAGCCCGGCAGCCTTGCGGCGATCGACGAGGCGCTGTGCCATCGCAAGATCCATGGTGGTTCCTTTCGTTTGATGGTCGAATCGAATGAGCCGAGTATGCCGAGAACAACCGGTAGCGACCACCATTTCTAGTTAGAATCTGCCCCAACCCTACCGCAACTACCGGTAGCAACCCCTAACGACCAGCCATTTCAGGACAAATGTCAGTGCTACTCTCAGCTAAGAGCCTGCAACATCCCAAAATCTCAGCCCACGCACTTGCAGCAAGAAGACGAATAGCCTCGGCCTCCCTAGTTACCGCAGGAGGCCTCAGGGCTTACCTCCCAAATCTTTCCGCAGGACGGAAGGACCCCGCCGCGCGAAGCGCACGGCGGGGTCTTGACATGTCCGAGGACGATTTGGGAGGTAAGCCCTGGGGCCTCCGATGGGGGGTGGTTCCAACCGAGGCTATTCGTCGCCGAAGCTGATGCCCAACGCCTTGGCCTCGCGCACCAGATCGCTCTGGGGGTCGACATATTTGAGCTTGCCGGCGACCTCCTCGAGCGGCATGTGGCACATCTTGCCGTCACGCAGGGCAATCATGTAGCCAAACTCGCCGCGTAGGCAGCCGAGCGCTGCCTCGACGCCGCACTGGGTCGCAAAGATGCGGTCCTGGGCGTCGGGCTGGCCGCCGCGCTGCGTGTGGCCGGGGATGGCGACGCGGGTCTCGCGACCGGTCTTGGCCTCGATCTCCTTGGCGATATCGTACACGATTGACGGGCTCGTACGCTCGGCGAGCTTCTTCTTGTACTCCTTCTTGGACAGTGCCGCGTCATCCTTGGAGATGGCGCCCTCGGCGACGGCTACGATCGTAAAGCGGCTGCCGGTTTCCATGCGATGCTCGATGGTCTTGATGACGTTATCCATGTCGTAAGGGATCTCGGGAATCAGGATGACGTCCGCGCCGCCCGCGACGCCGGCATACAGCGGAATCCAACCGACCTTGTGGCCCATGATCTCGATGACAAACACGCGGCCGTGACTCGAGGCAGTGGTGTGGATGTCGTCGATGCACTTGGTGGCGACGTCGATGGCGCTCGTAAAGCCAAACGTCAACTCGGTGCCCCAGGTGTCGTTGTCGATGGTCTTGGGCAGGGCGATAACGTTGAGGCCCTCTTCGCGCAGGCGGTTGGCGGTCTTGGTGGAGCCGTTGCCGCCCAGCATAAACAGGCAGTCGAGCTGCAACTTGTGATAGGTGTGGACCATCGCGGGCACCTTCTCGACGCCGTCGGCCTCGGGAGTATCCAGGCGCTTGAACGGCGTACGGCTCGTGCCCAGGATGGTGCCGCCGCGGGTGAGGATACCGCTAAAATCGGCGGGCGTCATGACGCGGAACCTGCTGTAGATAAGGCCCTGGTAGCCGTCCTCAAAACCGTAGATCTCGATAGGCTCTTCGCTATTGGTCATGAGTGTTTTGACGATGCCGCGCATGGTGGCGTTGAGCGCCTGGCAGTCGCCGCCACTGGTAAGAAGACCGATCCTGAGCATGATGAATCCTTCCGGGCAAGTTATAACATGCGCATAAGTTTACCCCCGCACACTGTTGATACGGGGGTAAAACGTGTTAGCTCAAGCGTATAGAAATGTAAGCAACGTCAGGCGAGCGTAAGGTCGACGGGCCTGGCTCCTTACAGTGCGAAGGCGTCGGCGTCGCCCCAGTGGCGGCGCAGCGTAATAGCGGCGGCGGGTTCGGTATTGTCAAAGACGACCGACCACTGCGTGTTGCTGGTGATGTCTTCCGGATTGGGCTCTTGCGCTGCAGCGCGTAGGGCCTTCCAAGCGACTGCCTCGTCTTGGGCACCGACATGGGCGTCAAGGACATCGGCGATTGCGACGGCGCGCTCTTTACCATGGCCCAGCTCGCCATTCTTTTGGTTGGGGAGCACCTCGTCGCCATAGCAGGTGTAGAAGTTCGTAACCTGGCGTACGGGAGTCGCTTTGAAAGCGCGGTCCGGATCGTGCGGATCCCACTCTACTACGCGCGCGTCACCGGCGGCGTCGTTGATAAAGAAGTGGTAGTCGCGTCCGGCCATGGCGTGCATGTCATAGGCAGAAAGCAGGTCGACGGCCTCCTGTGTGGTAGCCGCGCGGTCGAGCACCAAGCGGATGGCGAGCGAGGTATTGATGACGGGGCGCTGCGTGTCCTGGTCACAGGGCTTGGAATCCAGAGTGAGTACGGCAATGGACACGCCGCATTCGTTAACACCGTCGAGCTGGGCAAACGGGCCCATCAACGCCGCGGCGCGTCCGGCGATGGAGTCAAGCGGAGTGTTATCGCCCAGGTTATTGAGGGCCGCAAAGCCGATGGAGGCATAGCCGTCACGCGGGTGATTGCGCACCAGCAGCGCCGAGGTGTCGTCCTTAAAGTCGTAATTGCGACCGGTGCGCACGCGGCCTTCGGCATCTACGGCGACAAAAGCGCTGCAGGCAAACTGGGGTGCCTGGACATGTGTCGGCACACCGGGCAGCACCTGCGCCACCACGGCATCGATGTAGGCCTGGTCGTCGCGCACGCCAGCAGCGATGATGCGATCAAGATCGTAGTCGTAGGCGATGTCGATTGCGTACAGGTCATAGCCATCCGCATAGTCGGTCAAGCGTTTGAGCGACGCGGCGGACTTGATTTGCTTGTGATAAACGATACCGGTGGCAGCGGCAAGGCCGACGGCGACTCCCGCGACACCGCAGGCGATGGCAATGTTACGTGGCTTCATGACGGCTCCTTTCGTCCTGTTAGCGTAATTGTCGCAAAAGGAGTGCGGGCATGATGGCTCAACTTGGCGAGCGGCGCGGGATTAAACATGGAATGAAAGGCACGGCACTGGCGCGGCGGGGTATGCTGGAGGGGACCATCAACCCAGCGAAAGGGGAGAGCATGACGGATCAGGAAACGCCCGAGCGCGCGCATGTGACGGCCGATGATATCGAGGCCGCCAACGACCTTATCGACTTTATCGAGGCATGCCCCAGCATGTTCCATACGGCAGCGACCATTATGGCCGAGCTCGACGAGGCGGGCTTTACCTACCTGCCCGAGAATGCGGCGTGGGACATCGAGCCGGGCGGGCGTTATTACACGCAGCGCAACACCTCGAGCGTCGTTGCCTTTAAGGTGGGCGAGGACCTGGCCGCGACATGGGGCGAGGACGGCGTTGCCGGCGACTACCATTTTCAGCTCACGGCGTCGCACAGCGATTCGCCGACGTTTAAGGTCAAGGCCGTGCCCGAGCTCGACGGCGCGGGCGAGACGCTGCGCCTGAACACCGAGGCCTACGGCGGCATGATCGACTACACCTGGTTCGACCGCCCGTTGGCGCTCGCGGGCCGCGTGTTGGTGCGCGAGGGCGACCGTATTGAGAGCCGCCTGCTCGCCACCGAGCGCGAGGTCGCTATCATTCCGAGCCTTGCCATCCATATGAACCGCGGCGTTAACGAGGGCTTTGCTCCCAATCGCGCCGTTGATCTGTGCCCGCTCATCAGCGCTGGCGATCTTAAGCAGGGTGACTTTGATGCCCTGATCGCTGACGAACTGGATGTTGAGCCTGAGCAGATTCTGGGCCGCGACCTGTTCCTGGTCAACCGACAGGATGCGCGTATTTGGGGCTGGGCCGACGAGTTTATCTCGACGCCCAAGCTCGACGACCTGGCCTGCGCCTACACCTCGCTGCAGGCATTTTTGGGTGCCGAGAATGCGCACGACGTTTCGGTCTTTTGCTGCTTTGATAACGAGGAGGTTGGCTCCGAGACCAAGCAGGGCGCCATGTCGACGTTCTTGGCCGACGCGCTGCGCCGCATCAACGGGTCGCTGGGCTTCGATGACGAGTCGTACCACCGCACACTTGCCGCTTCGATGCTCGTGAGCTGCGACAACGCGCATGCCGTGCACCCCAACCACGCCGAGAAGTGCGACGCCCGCAACCAGGTTGTGCTTAACGGCGGCATCGTCATCAAGGAGGCCGCCAACCAGCACTACTGCACCGACGCCTTTAGCCGCGCGGTGTTCCAGGCCATTTGCGATGACGCCGACGTGCCCACGCAGGCCTTTGCCAACAAGAGCGATATGGCCGGCGGTTCTACCCTGGGCAATCTGTCCAATATGCAGGCGAGCATGCATGCCGTGGACGTGGGCCTGCCGCAGCTTGCCATGCACTCGAGCTACGAGACCGGCGGCGTGCGCGACGTAATGTACGCCATCCGCGCCCTCACCGCCTTCTACGAGCGTGACCTGACCATCAACGGCGCCGAAAGCGTGGAACTCTAAAACCTGCCAAAAAGGGACAGGTTTATTTTGGCAGGTTTTATCTGGGCGAATGCAAAGGGTGAAACCGAACTAGATCTGCGATACGTGGCCGCCGAGGTGCAGTGCGCCTCGGCGGCTTTTTGTGTACAGAGTACGGCTAATGCTTATAAATGCTATACATGCTTTACGTATCTACCATAGAGCTTTATGATATTTTGAAGTATTAAGGAGGGGTCATGACCACAACAGCCGCTCAGATCAACGTACGTCTCGATGCCGATCTTAAAAGGAGTGGGGACGCCGCTCTCTCCAAGGCCGGTATGACGCCGAGCCAAGCGGTGCGAGCGCTCTGGCAGCTTGCAGCATCGCTGGCCGATCGCCCCGGTGCGCTCGAGGATATCCTGCTGCCCAGTCGTGCCCGGGCGGAACAGCGCGAGCGCGAAAAGGCCGCCAAACGTAAGCTCGAGCTTATGGATCAGGGGTCGAAGCTGTTCGCTGCCGCTTGCTGTGAGTCGGGAATCGATATGGTCAAGGCTCAGCCATCGGACGACGAAGAGCTCAAACGGAATGCCTATGCGGATCGCTATGGCGAGGAGATGAGCTGGCTCTATGAGTGAGACTCCAAAGCGCATCTTGGTTGACACCAACGTGTGGCTCGATTACTTCATTCCCTCACGACGTGGTCGTTCGGTGGCGATTGAGTTTTTACGCGATGCATGCACGGCGCAGGTTGATTTGCTGTATGCGGCGACATCGTCCAAAGACCTGTTTTATTTGATTTCAAGCGAACATAAGGCATGGTATCGGCGAGAGCACGGCTCGCTTTCTCAAGATGCTGCCGTGGCGTCGACATCACTTGCATGGGATTGCCTCGACGTGTTGTCGCAACTTGCCACGTCGGTACCCTGCGACCTGAGTGACATATGGATGGCGAGCAGACAGCGTGAGCTCCATAGCGATTACGAAGACGATTTAATCATTGCGGCAGCGATACGTGCTCAGGCGGATCTACTGGTCACCAACGATGTCAAACTCTGTTCACACGCACCCGTCGCAGCAATGAGCGTAGAAGACGCAAAGAATTACTTAGCAACGCTCTAGCAATTTGAAGACCCTGCAGGTCGAATAAAAGTCAGCGAATGCCCCCAGGCAGGGCCGCGCCAGCCAGTCCCTACAGGTTGAACAAAAGTCAGCGAGAGCCCGTCTGGGCGAGCAAGGTGCCTTGAAACAAGGCGGCATTGACCTTCTGGTCATGCCGCCGAAGTTGAAAGGCAGATTGTCGTCCAGACGGGCTCGCAGCGTCGGCTCATTACGCCGTTTGTAAAACGGCGTAATTCTTAGTGTTCGATCCAGCAGCGCAGGGTCTCGCCGGCCTGCAGGTGACGCAGATTCTCCGCGGCGATGTCGACGACGTTGTTGAGCGTGGCTGCCAGGTGGAACCAGCCGGAGACGTGCGGCGTGATGAGCATGTTGGGCGCATCCCACAGGGGGCTTGTCGCGGGCAGCGGTTCGGGGTCGGTGACGTCGACCGCGGCGCCGGCGAGATGTCCCGACTCCAGAACGGCAACCAAGTCATCGGTGACCACAAGGTCGCCGCGGCCGCCGTTGGCAAAGAAGGCACCTGGTTTCATCGCGGCAAAGAACTCGGCGTTCGCCAGACCGCGGGTCTCGGGCGTGCTCGGCATAAAGGATGCGACGATGTCGGCCTCTGCCAGGCGCTCAGGTAGGGCGTCCATGCCGTCCATGTCCTCAAACACAATGGGGTAGACGAGTGGATGGCGCTTGATGCCGCGGACGTGCGCGCCCATGCCGCGGCAGAGCGTGGCAAAGTGACCGCCGATATCGCCCGCGCCCAGCACCAGCACGTTGGCGTTTTTGAGCGAGGTAACTGGCCCCAAATCCTCCCAGCGATGTTCGCGCTGCAAGTCGTGATAGCCGGGCAGGCGCTTCATCATGGAAAGGACCATGGCAAACATGTGCTCGCTCACGGCCTGGCCGTAGGCGCCCACCGAGCAAGACAGTTTGGCGTCGGCTGGCACGGTGCCGGCGGCAAGGTAGTCGTCATAGCCGGCGGTCTGCAATTGCAGCAGCTGGAGATGCTCGCATGCCGTGAGCATGTCAGAGTCGATGTTGCCCAAGATCACGTCGGCGTTGGCGACTTGTTCGCGCGTGATAGCGTCGGCGCTCGTGTAGATAAAGTCCTCGCCCGGAGCGCTCGACTCAAGAATTGCGCGATGGTGGTCGTTGACGGGCAGCAAAACCAAGATGTTCACAAGTAGTCCTTTCCGCTTGACCCGCCAAAAAGGGACAGGTTTATTTTGGCGGGTTTTATCAGGCAAAACGCTATAAAAACGCCGGGCTTCGCGATGGTTAACATATCCATCGTGAAGCCCGGCGCATCCACGGCTACCAGCTCAGCAGCTCGTAGCCGTCCTCGGTCACCACGAGCTGTACCTCGCACTGGGCCGAATCGCTGCCGTCCTTGGTGCGCACGCACCAGCCGTCGCCCTTGCTGATCTTGATGTCGGGCGCTCCGGCGTTGACCATGGGCTCGATGGTAAAGACCATGCCCGGCACCATGATGGTGTCCACATCGGGCACCTCGGTGGTAAAGCCCACAAACGGGTCCTCGTGGAACTCCTTACCGATGCCGTGTCCGCCGTACTCGCGCACCACGCTAAAGCCGGCGTCCTCGACGGTCTTTTGTACTGCCTCGGCCATAACGGAGAGCGGTAGCCATGGCTTGACGGCTGCCAGACCCGCCTCCACGCTGGCACGGGTGACGTCGACCAGGCGCTGGCGCTCGGCCGAGACCTCGCCGATGCAGAACATGCGGCTCGAATCACTAAAGTAACCGTCCAAGATCGTGGAGCAGTCTACGTTGATGATGTCGCCCTCGTGCAGCACGTCCGTATCGCAGGGAATGCCGTGGCAGACCACATCATTGATCGAGGTGCACACGCTCTTGGGGTAGCCCTCGTAGTTGAGGTCGGCCGGCGTGCCACCGTGCTCGACGGTGTAGTCGTAGATCATCTGGTCGATCTGGTTGGTGGTCATGCCTGCGGCGATATGCTCGCCCACATAATCGAGCACGCCCACGTTGATGGCTGCCGAGCGCTTGATGCCCTCGATATCGGCGGGAGTCTTGTAGAGCGTGCGAGGCAGAACCTCCCAGCCTTCTTCCCACAAGCGCTCGAGGCGCTCATCAAAGGCGCTATGGCATTTCTTGTATTTCTTGCCGCTGCCGCACCAGCAAGCGTCGTTGCGGCCGGGCACGGGTCCTTTGTCATACATGGCTAACTTCCTTTCATTCGCAGCTAGTATAGCCCACCCACGCGGCCATAAAAGTTGCGGTGATATAGTTCCGATTTAAGCGGTTTAACAGCACAAATAGGAACTATATCACCGCAACTGATGGGGCGGGATGGCGGGCACTAGCTGCTGCGTGGTTTTGCTAGTAGCTCACCTGGCAGGGAATACCGAGGGCGCGCACGCGCGCGGCAATGGCGTCGAGCACCTCGGGCGCTGCTTTGGCAAGGCCGGCGACTGGTGTCTCGCGCGCGACCGTGTAGATGGTCGCCTCCTGCGGACGAATGCGCTCAAGCGCCGCGAGCCAGGGGGCAACATACTCCTCGCCGGTATTGTCGATGAGCTTGCCCTGATACTCGCCGGTCAAAAAGATCGTCTGGATAATAACGTGACCGTCAAAGCTTGCGAACGTCTCGATCTGGTGTTCGACGTTGTAGGGGCCAACAGGCTGGTCGAGCAGCTGGATAAACGCCGGGTCGACGGTATCGAGCTTAAGAATGTTGTCGTCGACCATCATGAGCGCGTCGTGCACCTCGGGGCGGTCGGCGCGTGTGCCGTTGGAGAGCACGGCGATCTTGGAGTTTGGGGCAAGCTCGTCGCGCAGTGCGACGGCGCCGGCGATGGCCCGTGGAAACTCCGGTGCGGCGGTGGGCTCGCCGTTGCCTGCGAAGGTGATTACATCGGGGAGCTCGCCCTCGGCTGCCATCTCGCGCAGCTTTGCCTCGAGCGCTTCGAGTACCACGGCAGCCGTGTTATACGGCTCATGGCAGGGGCGCTCGGCGTTGAGGCCGTTCTCGCAGTAGATGCAGTCGAACGTGCAGATTTTGCCGCTGGCCGGCATCATGTTGACGCCGAGCGAGAGACCAAGGCGACGGCTGCGAACGGGCCCAAAGATGGGGCTGGCATTCAAAAACGTAGACATAGGCATATGCTCCTCAAGACAATTGTGCCTAAGCATAGCATCGGCTCCAAAGCAAGGTGTGGGCTCTTGCTTTACAGGTTTCGTTTTTTCACGTCGCTCATGATGCCGTGCCATGAAAAGCCTCGGGTCGGGTAAAGTTAATCTGTTAACAAGGTGTAAGGCAATGCGGGTCTATCCAACCGCACTGACGTGCAACTGGATGGGCGTTGATGATGGGAACACAGTATGGATTTTACGGTCGAGAATGCGGGCACTACGATCGCCTGCCGCGAGTATGCCGGCCCGGTTGTATCGTCCGATGCACCCGCCTTGGTTTGCGTGCACGGTGCGTGCGTCGACGGTGTCTTTTTTGACGGCATCGCCCGCGAGCTCGCCTGTGACTATCGCGTCATTACCTACGACCGCCGCGGTTGCGGCGAGAGCGGCGACGCTGCAGACGGACGCTACGACCTCGCCGCCCAAGCCGCCGACCTGCAGGTCGTTATCGAGCATATTGGCGCTCCGGCAAACGTGCTCGCGCACAGTGCCGGTACGTTGGTGGCCCTGGAGCTTCTCCGTGCAAACCCCGCCATAATCTCGCGTGCGATTCTGCATGAACCCGCCGTGACGGATGAGGGCGCCGGTCTGGGCGCGGCCCCGGTTTTGCTCGAGATGATCGCCGCGGGAAAGGTCTCCAGGGCATTACGGGCCTTCCTGGGCGCCATCGGCGATTCGGACCCTGAGGCCCCCAAGTTAACCGAGGCGGAAGCCAAGCATGCCCTGCGCAACGGCCGCAGTTTCATGGCGAACGAATACGGGATTACTATGACCTGCGTTCCCGATTGGGATAGCGTCCGTGCGTCGAAAACGGTGGCCGCCGTGCTCCTGGGCGAGCTCTCGATTGGCACGCCTCGCGAGGCGGGCACGAGGGTGGCGGCTGAGCTTTTGGACTGTCCGCTCGTAATGGTTCCCGGCGCGCACAACGGCCTGCGCGATCGCCCGGGAGCGGCTGCCCAGACTGTCCTTGGCATCCTGGGGCTCTAACACCCGCAATAGCCAAAGCAGACTTCACCCGCAAACGTTTCGGCCGTGTTAACAAATGTGCTCAAAACCTCACGTCTGCGGCTTTAATCGCGCCGTCTGCCAACTCATAAAAATGTAACAGCATTCACGTGCTTACCTGCATCGACAAGGTGTTACCCTTGTAACATTTGGAACCCACCGCCACCATGCGAAACTATCGAAAGGGCCCCATATGCTCAATAATCACGAGGTCAATCTAACCGACGAGGAGGCTGCCGCCGAGGTCGCCCGTGTCGCGAAGACCTACCCCGTGGTACGTTTACTGTCGGCCGATCAGATTAAGAGCGAGCCTAACTGCCTGCTCGCCGGCGATCGCTGCCCTTGTTTGCGCCAGGCAAGTCTTGAGGCCTTGACAGATTCCGATGAGGTGTCGGAGCAACTGCTCAACGATGGCGTTGAGTACCGTGCCCATCTGCGCCCTCTGAAGGTCGAGGGCAAGCCTCATGTCCTGCTGATGGTGCGTCCGATCGATGGGCAAGAGGCTGCAGAAGAGGACCTTGTCTACACCGACGTGCTGACGAGCGTGCATAATCGCCGGTATTACGAGGAAAAGCTCCGAAGCGCCCGCATGAATGCCGGCGTTGCGATGATCGACCTTGATGATTTTAGGGTCTTCAACGATACGTGTGGCCGTCATGCCGGCGACCTTGCGCTCGGTGCTGTGGCGACAGCCATGCGCAGCGGAATCCGTTCGACTGACGAGCTTGTGCGCTATGGCTGCGACAAGTTTGTGGTTGTCATGCCCAATATTCCCTCCGATGACTTCACCCGTCGCCTGCATCAGGTGTCCGATGCCGTTCGTTCCACGATTATTCCGGGCCATGAGTACGTGAGCTTGACGGCATGTGTTGGTGGCGTTCGCATTCATGGCGAGACGGTCGATGAGGGCGTTGGCCGCGCTGTCCAGTTACTGAGCCGCGCTAAGGCAAAAGCCGGTACGGTCGTGACCGATGCCGATTCCATCGAGGCCTTCCAAAGCGAAAGGCCTTTGGTGCTTATTGTCGATGACTCCGAGATGAACCGAGTCATTCTCAGCGAGATGCTCAAGGACGAATATTGCATCCTCGAGGCCGATAACGGTCGTGCGGCGCTCGACATTGTCGACCGCTATGGCGATGAGTTGTCGCTCGTGCTGCTGGACATTGTCATGCCGGGCATAAGCGGCTTTGAGGTGCTGGCCGGTCTGTCGCGCCGATCGGTTGGTGACAATCTGCCTGTCATCATGATTTCGAGCGAAGACTCCGATGATATGGTTCTGCGCGCGTACGAGCTAGGCGCCTCGGACTATATCAACCGCCCGTTTGACTCCCGTGTCGTGCGCCGCCGTGTAAGCAACACCATCCGCCTATACGCCAAACAGCGCCGCCTGACGAGCCTGCTGTCCCAGCAGTACAACGAGCGTGTCAAGAACAGTCGCATGCTCATCGACATCATGGCTGGCGTCATGGAGCTTCGCAACGGCGAGAGCGGCAGGCACGTTACGAACATCGAAAAGCTGACCGAGCTGCTGCTTGGCTGTCTGGTCCAGCGTAGCGACACCATTTCCCTTGACAATGAGGAGCGCTCCACGATTGCCCTGGCTTCGGCGCTGCACGATATCGGCAAGATGTCGATTGACGATGCGATTCTCAACAAACCCGGGCGCCTTACGCCCGAGGAGTTCGAGATTATGAAGACGCATACCACAATCGGCGCCGACATGCTGCTTGAGCTGGGTAGCCATCACGCCGGCAATGCGCTTATGGAATATGCGTACCAGATTGCGCGTTGGCATCACGAGCGCTGGGACGGCAAGGGTTATCCCGATGGCCTTAAGGGCGACGAAATTCCCATTGCCGCACAGGTGGTTTCGGTGGCCGACGTGTACGATGCTCTGACGAGCGTGCGCGTGTACAAGGACGCTATCCCGCACAAGGAGGCAATTCAGATGATCCTGGACGGTAAGTGCGGCACCTTTAACCCGCTGCTGCTCGATTGTCTGCTCGAGGTGCAAGACCAAATTGCCGAGACGTTGGCACGCCCCGCTGACGTCGTCGCGTTTCCCACGATTTAGTTTGACCAAAGGAGTTTTAATCCATGATTTCCATGCGTGAGGCGTATGAGAAGATCGGCGCTAATTATGATGACGCGTGCGCTCGGCTGATGGGCGAGGAAATGCTTGCCCGCTTTGCCCTCAAGTTTTTGGATGACGAGAGCATGGACAAGCTGGAGGCCGCCATGGCGGCAGGAGACGCCGAAGGTGCGTTTATGGCAGCGCACACGCTCAAGGGCGTGAGCCAGAACCTGGGATTCGATAATCTGTACGAGCCGGCGGTCGTGGTGACCGAAGCGCTGCGCGGTGCCGGCTCCGTTGACGGCGCTCGCGAGGGAATGCATGCGCTGCAGCAGCAATATGCAGCTACGATGTCGGCCCTGCGCGAGGTGGCCGAGTAAGAGGCTGTGAGCCTTGATGACTATGAGAGTGGATAATTTCCCGTTTTAGGCCCGGTGACGGGGAACTGCGGACGATTTCCTGGACCGTCACGCGGCCCTTCCCAGCGCGGCGCGGAACTCGGCCGGCGTGCGGCCGCCGAGCGCATCGCTGCGCCTCTCCGTATTGTATCGGCCGATCCAGCCCCCGAGCTCCTCGATGAAGCGGGCAGGGGTCCAGCCCGACCAGTCCCTGCCGTGCCAGAACTCCCTCTTGAGCAGGCCGAAGAAGCCCTCCATCGCCGCGTTGTCCGGGCTGCAGCCCTTGGCGGCCATGCTCCTGGCGAGGCCGTGCCCCTCGCAGATCGAGATCCAGCCGGGCCAGCGGTAGTGGCCGCCGCGGTCGGAGTGGATGACGGGGCGCTCGCCGGGCGCGAGCAGCGCGCAGGCGTCCTCGAGCGTCGAGTTGGCGAGCGCGGCGTCCGGGCTCTCGCCGGCCCTCCACGCCACGACCGAGGAGTCGAAGCAGTCCCTGATGGCCGACAGGTAGACCTTCCTGCCGGAGGGCAGCCTGAACTCGGTGATGTCGGTGAGCCACAGGAAGTTCGGCAGGGCCGAGCGGAAGTCGCGCCGCGCTCGCGGAGCCTGCGCACCACGAAGCGGTAGCCGCGCGCGCCGTCGCCGTCCTCCAGGAACACGCGCCGCACGAGGGCCCTCAGCGGCGCCAGGCGGTCCGGCCTGGCGATCGCGCGCCGCTGGTAGTCATAGGAGCTCCTCGATATCCTCAAGAAAGCGGTGAGTTCTCTCAAGGACCACTTCCCCGCAGGCCTCAGGCGGTCTATCACCAGGGTCTTCTCCCTGTTCGACATCCCGTCGAGGCTCGCGGCTTTTAAAACGTCGTTCACCGCCCTGAGGACGGCGTTCTCCAGGACGAGGCGCTCTATCAGGGCGTCCTTGTCGTCCGGGTCGATGTCGGGGTACACCGGACCGTCCCCGACGACCTTCGGCAGCTCCATCTTCGCGACCGCCCTCCCGACGGTTCCGCCCGCGGCCACGGACCTCGTCCAGCGCGCGACGGCGCTCTTGCTCGGCCCGTCGAGCTCCCGGGCTATCTCCCTGCACGAGAGCCCGGAGCGGCGGAGCTCCCCGGCCCTCTCTACTACGGCTCTACTGTATGTCATGCGGACTCCAAACCGGACCTTGACGGTCCAACTTTTTGTCCGCAGTCCCCGGCCTCAAAGTGGGAGATTATCCACTCTCGTTCGATACGTGTCCAAAAATCCACTCTCACCCTTCGGATTAGTAAATAACCTATGCGTACCGGCTGGGCTTTGTACATGCAATCCATATCGTTGTTCGATAAACTATTCCGATAACGATAGATTCGATGAGGGTGAGTATATGTCCAACAGCGTTCAGCGTATGGCCAAGGCGGGCGAGACTGTAAGGAAGCTTGGCTTTTGCATGGCGGTCGTTTTTGCGGGAATGCTCGTCGCTTTCGCCGCGTTGGTTGTTTACGTGATCTGGTATGCGGTTGCAAACGCTGCTTCTGTCGATTCTTTCGGTGTTGTGACGCTTCTCAATGGCGGGTGCATCGTTATCCCAAGCGGACTGTGCATGGCGCTTGTCATGGGTATTTCGCTTGTCGTTTTGTGCGGAATCAGCCGTGACATTTCGCGGGGCGTATCGCCCTTTACCAGGGCGCATGTGCGGCTTATCCGTGTTCTCGCGCTTGCCTTTGCTGTTAACGCCGCGGTTTCGCTTGTTGGTGCCTATGGATCGGTCAATCTTACCATTGGTGGGCTGGAGCTTTGCGTCGTGCCTCATTCCTTCGTTATCGCGATTTGCCAGGGCGTTGCCTTTGACGCGGGGTCGCTTATCGGCGCGGCCGTCTGTTTGTTTGTCTCGGTGATCTGGAGCTATGCCTCGCTGCTCCAGGAGCAGTCTGACGAGCTTGTGTAGGAGGAAACATGAGCTATCTCATCATCGAGCTTGAGACGCAGCTGCTTAAGACCGGAAAGACCAGCTCTGATCTGATTCGTGCCACGGGGCATACTCCGGCTAATATTTCTAAGCTAAGAAACGGAAAAATTAAAGCTATTCGTCTTAAGACGCTTCTTGAAATCTGTGATGAGCTTGATTGTCAACCGGGAGATATTATTCAGCGCGTGAGCGAGAAGGAGCTCGAGGAACTTATTGTCGAGCGCGCGAAGAATGCCGTGAGGCAGATGCGGGATGGCAGAGGCAATGAGGTGTCGCTTCCGACATCGGTCTTCGCTGTAGATTTGAGCGACGAGTAGCATAAAAAGAACAACTATAACGAAATATCAGTGTAACGGAACCCGTGTCTAACACGGGTTCTTTGTTTATTAATTATCTTGACAAATATAAGTTATCGGCAAACAATAATATCAAGAACGAACGATAAAAGAAAGGAGGAACGATATGAGCTGGATTGTAAAGCCGAGTTATGTGGACCCCGGTGGTGGGTGCAACGGTTACTGCAAGGCATTCTGTGGAGCACGCGTCTGCGTCAATAACTGCAGCAAAAACTTGTGTGTTGTTAATTTCTAGCAGTTGCGGCTGCTGCCAGGCGACAGTCTGGCAGCAGCGGTTTTGTTATCAAGCAGAATAGGAGGCCAATGAGCGCATCAGCGATAAAGCTATCAAAGGTGTCAAAGCGCTATGGAAAACGGCGTGTGTTGCATGACGTTTCCTTCGAGGTGAATCAGTCTGAACTTTGCGCCCTTGTTGGTGCAAACGGGGCGGGCAAAAGCACGCTTATTAAAATAGTGCTGGGCCTCTGTGAGCCATCGTCGGGGAGCGTGGAGCTCTTTGGAGGCAAGTCGAAAAAAGAGCTGAGCCTGATGCGGACGCGTGTCGGCTATGTGCCAGATTCCAGCGGAGCATACCAATCCCTCAGTGCGGTGGAGAATCTTCGGATCCGATGTGCGGAATGGGGGCTCGATGAGACACGTGAGGTTCCTCGCGTCTTGGGCCTAGTCGGGCTGGACGTCGATGAGAAAAAGAGCGTGAGCAGTTTTTCTCTGGGAATGAAACGGCGACTGGATATAGCTACGGCTTTGTTGGGCGACACCGACGTACTAATTTTCGATGAGCCGGCAAATGGGTTGGACCCGCTGGGCATCGAGAGTATATGGGCCCTTATCGGCCGATTGAATCGAGAACAGGGTAAGACCATGCTCATCTCTAGCCATGATTTGGATGAGTTGGCATCGGTTGCAACAAGTTGCGTGTTTATTCATGACGGTGAACTGCTGAAAAAGGAATCGATGGATGTCATAAGGGATGAGGCGTCGTCCCTAAAAGAATATTACAGGCGCTTGATGAACGCGGTCTCGCTATGAAGCGGGCGATCCATCCCATAAAGGCAGATATGATGCGTCTACACAGGATGTTTCCGGCGCAGTTTGGTCTTACGCTTATGTTGGCGTGCGGTCTTCTCTTCGGTGTTTTTTTAAATAACGGAGCAACGTTGCTAGGCTTTGGCTATGGCGTTTGTGGGGAGGATATTGGTTTCCTCTGGAATGCAATCGATCCTTCTGCGCCTGATGAGTCCCTTGCGCGCAGCGCTTTTGCCGGTACATCCCTGTTCGTTCCACTCATCGTTTGTTTGGTGCTTTTACAGGAGCATGGCTATAAAGAGGGATACCGAATTTCTTCAGCAAGAGGTCTCGCCCGCTTTAATGGGGCTCTGGCACATGTGCTTTCGTCTGCTTTAATAGTCGGTGCAGCATATAGCGCACTTTGCCTTCTTTTGTTTGCAATAGCCATAATGCGTGGGGAGCAAAACTACACGCACGGCATGCTGGCTGCATTTTTTCCTGCGATGATAATCAACGCCGTATTGGTGATATCGGTTGCGTTGGAGACGATGACCATCTATCGGATTACAGGCAGCGCTGTATTGAGCGGGGCTGTAATAATAATTGGATTTGTCATGAGCTTGACGCTCTACGGAACCTTCCTTCAGGCACCTATACCATCCTTGCGATGGATCTTCTTCCTTCCTGGGCCGTACCTAGGGGTCGGATGTGCCCTTGGGTATAGCGATATGGGGCACCTGGCGCTTCTGGGCTATGGCGTGGCAGCCAGCTGTCTATCGGTATTGATTTACGCTCTCGTGACCTGTCGTGTCGGAGGTGTGCTCAATGGCTCGTCAGATTAAAAGGTTCCTCCATTCAGAATTGAAGCATGTGAGCAAATGGACGTACGTCTTAATCCTGGCAATTTATGCGTGTATGGTGATATTGCAGCTTAATTCTTTCCCGATGTGGTTCTGTAGCCTCCGCGAGGGCAGTTTCTTGGGCTTTTTCCCAGACCCGACGCTTAAACTGTCGGCAGAGGACGCCCTTCTATTTGGTAATGCAGAGGTTTTTCGCGGCTTGCTGTTCAACGTGGCCCCGTTGGCTCATGCATTGTTCTTTCCGTTCATCGCGGCTTGTATTGTGCCGCGCTTTGTTAGTTCGGGCTTTGTCGAGGAACCGTGGGGGCTGTCGGAGGCTCGGGGAGGGAAGCGGGCGTGCGTTACCGTTGCGCGAACGGTGCTGTCTTCTTTCGCCCTATTGGGCGCGTTTGTCCTGTCAAGTGTCGTTTTGTACTGTCTTAACTGTGCAATCGTTTTGGATGCTCAACAGTGTTTCAACCTGAATATGTTTTGCGATCGACTTCTTCTGGCGAGTGCCGTCTGCCTTGCATATGTGGTCTCTTGCGTGATCGTTGTTTCCTATTTTGGGTCCGGCTTCGGTCCTATTGGCATGCTGCTGCTTGTCAACGTCGTAACGATCTACATACAGGTCGGAGCCAATTCCATGCTTCCGTTTCCGTCCTCGATGCTCATGTGGATTTGCGGCGTGACCCCGTTGGAGGATAGTCAATGCACCTCGATTTTAATTGACTGCCTGATTAACGTAACAAGCGTTCTTGCCATTTGCTTTACCGTCGACCAATTGCGGTCGAGATTTCTTTGATTGTTTGTGAGGGATAATCATATGAGGCCGTCTCAATACAACTTGATTGAAAACCACGGCGAAAGAACGCTGGTGATGAATGCGAAGACCGGTGCGATCCTTTCGTTGGATAAACAACATGCAGAAAGTATGTGCCGCATGGTATCGGGAACCGAATGGGAGCCAGATGAATTGCGCGAAGCGTTGCTTCAAGGAGGAATGCTGTTAGAAGATGATCGTGACGAAAAAGAGGAAATGAAGGCGATAGGCCGTCTTCTTCGATTTTCCAATCGCTCTCTAGGCATGACGATAGCCCCGACATTGGAGTGCAACTTCTGTTGCCCATACTGTTATGAAAAAGGACAACGCAAAACGACAATGACTCCGGAGGTTGAAGACCGGCTTGTCTCATTCGTGAAGGAGCGTTCACGGGGGCTGAGCGAGCTTGAGATCGGTTGGTATGGTGGAGAGCCGTTGCTGCAAGTCGATAAAATTCAGCGGCTTACGGAGCGTATAAAGGCGATCCTTAATCCAGAGTGCTCCTATTCGGCATCCATCGTTACAAATGGATATCTTCTGACGCCAGAAGTGGCCGAGACTCTCGCGGCTTGTGACGTCAAGATGGCTCAAATAACCTTGGACGGGTCTCGAAAGGACCACGATTCTCGACGGTTCTTGCGGAACGGACAGCCGACGTACGATGCGATTCTAGACAACGTTTCTAAAGTCACGCATCTGTTGGATATTTCTATCAGGTGCAATGTCGATGCCCATAACATTGCCGGTGCTGGCGATTTGCTGGATGCACTCGAGGAAAAGGGCCTTAAAAACAAGGTTGGATTCTATCTGGCGCCTGTCGACAATATTAACGATACGTGCCCAAGTGACAGTAGTTGTTTTTCGATGGAGGCGTTTTCTCGGGAAGAGCTGGACTTTTATAGTCATGCAGTTGATAGGGGGTTCTACGTTGACCTGACGGTGCGCTTTAATCCGGCTATTTGTGGCGCCGTTTGTGCAGGGTCGTTTGTAGTGGATCCGGAGGGCTATCTTTATAAATGTTGGGACGAAATCGGGATGCGTGAACGCTGCGTCGGTACGCTTGCCGAAGGGCCGAGGATGAATGCTCAGCTGGTCCAATGGCTAAACTATGAGCCGAGCGATCATGAGTGTGAAGAGTGTTTTGCCTATCCCTCATGTATGGGAGGTTGCCCTAATCACGCTCTTCATGGAGGGTCAAAACAGTGCGTATCTCAAAGGTATCAGGTGCGCCAACGAATGATTTTGACCGAGAAGGCTCAGCGATTGCTTTCGGAACTGGATTCAGCTCATGTTTAATCTCTGCGCAAGAACAATAATCAAGAATCCAAAGTATATAACCTATCTTCTAATGTGCCTGCTCTCGCTTATGGTTGGTCTCGCAATTCCTTTTCTGACGGGACAACTGGTCAACAACTTTGTCGGTGTCGCGCGAGATGGGGAAAGCGCAATCGCCATCGGCGCTGAGATAGCAGCGCTGGGTATTGTGCGAGCCGGTTTGAATTGCGTCAGTGAGCTGGTCTATGTCGATCTGCAAACACATGTGGGATTTGCATTGAATGAAGAGGTGATAAGTCACGTTCAAAGGCTACCACGGGCCTTCTTTTCTAATTTTGATGCCTCATATTACAACCAACAGATTAATCATGACGCTAACGATTTGGTGATATTTGTTATAAACGCAAGTGTCCAAAGCGTGAGCAATATAGTGACGTTGCTTGTGGTGTTTGTTGTCCTGGCGACCATAAACGGTCACCTGGCAATGCTGTGTATGGCTCTTGGCATAATAGGTGGCGCGGTCTATTCGCTTTTCAAAAAGTGTTTGTTCGCAAGAAGTTTCGAGGCTCAAGAGCAGGAGGCTCGATTCTTTTCCGATCTGGAGAAGCAGCTTAGCAACGCACAATTTATCCGCAGACATGTTCTATTCGAGGTTTTCAAGCAAAGGCTTGAGCACTCTTTTGCAGAGCTATATCGTTGCGTTTATCAGAACCAGCAAATTAATGCGACCTTTACGTTTGCCAACACTGTCGTCACATCTTTGGCACAGGGTGGAATCTTGATCCTGGGCGCAAAGGAAGTTCTCGACGGCAATTTGCTGCCCGGCTATCTTATGACGGCGCTAAGCTATTACTCCTATTATTCTTCGGCTATTGAATTCTTCCTTGCGCTGGGCAAGGACTATCAAACGTCAAAAGTATCCTACGAGCGTTTGCGGCGCTTGCTGGACATGCCAGAGGACTCAAATGGGGCCATTATCCTCGCCGATGTTTACGAGGTGAGCTGTTCCGAGCTGGCGTATAGCTATCCTGGGTCTGAAAAAACCGCGTTCAGAGACATTCGAGCTTCTTTGGAAAAAGGAAAGGTATACGGAATCGTTGGGCCGAACGGTTCCGGTAAGAGCACGCTGTTGGATGTGATAAGCGGTTGCGATCCAGAAAACTGCAAGGGTGATATTTGGATTAACGACAAGCCCCTGAGCTCTCTGGACCGTTATGCGCTGCGGAAGCGCAATATCGGGATTACTGAGCAGGAGCCGCCCCTGACCGAGGGGTCGATACGGGACAATTTAACTCTTTGCTGCAGAAGCACTGAAGAGCGTGACCTTGAGAGCCTCATTGAGAGAATGGGGCTTAAAAAGATGGTCGATTCAAGTGGTGGACTTGATGTCGAGCTGGACGATAAGCAGAACAACATTTCAGGGGGGGAGAAACAAAAAATAGCGATAATTCGCCAGCTGCTGAAAAACCCGGACGTGATGATGTTTGATGAGCCGACATCTGCACTTGACAGTCAGAGCAAGCAGGCGTTTATCGAAATCCTTAAGGAAAGAAAGGGGCGACATATCACGGTCATCGCTACGCACGACCCTGTGCTTATTTCGGCATGCGATGAGGTGATTGAAATTGCCTGACGGGTTAGTGGACCTAGCATATCAAATACAGGGGGCGGGCACCGTAGTTGGTGTCCGCCCCCCCTGGCATGGATGGTTTTAGCCGGTGTGGTTCGTAAGCTAGCGGGCCTGCTTAACCTTGGTCGCTGCCTCGACAAACGACTTCCACAGGTTAAAGTCGGTCTCGAGCGTCTTCCACGTGTACTCAGGGTGCCATTGCACGCCCAGGCAGAAAGGCTGGCCTTCGACTTCGATGCACTCGGGAACGCCGTCAGTTGCCTTGGCGACCAAGCGCGTGCTTTTGCCCAGACGATCGACGCAGCAGTGATGTGCCGAGTTGGTCTGGATCAGCCTGTGCCCGCCAACCGCGCGCTCCAGCAGCGAGCCCGGCACGACCTCGACAGGGTGCACAGGGTCGTTGAGCACGTGGGTGTGGCGCCACTGCGTTCGGCCCTCGCGCGCACCCAGGCTCGGCACGTCCATGCACAGGGTGCCGCCAGTGGCGACATTGAGCAACTGCGTGCCGCGGCAGGTGGTAAAGAGCGGCTTCTTGGCGCGAAGCACCTCGTTAACCAGCTTAAACTCAAAGCGGTCGCGAATTTCGCAGCACAGCGTGGGGTCGTACGGACGCTCGTCGCCCCAGCGTTTGGGGTTGACGTCCGGGCCGCCGGGAATGGCGATACCGTCAGCGATTTCCACGTAATGACGGATGACATCGACGTCTTCGGTAATGGACATCTGCAGCGGCAGGCCGCCGGCGGCAAGGATGGCATCGACAAAGACGCTCGCAATCTCCTCGTTGGGGGAGAGCGTCTCGCTCAAATAGGGTTTCGCTTCTTCCCAGCGTGGTGCTACCAGGATGAGCGGGCGGTCGGCGGGATTGACGTCGACGTGCGGAGTGTAGGACGATGAGGTGCGGGTTCCGATCATGGGTGTGGCTTTCGAATCCGGGTGGACATGGCACAGGGGTGACGTGGGACAAACGCTGGTGATGAATTTGCCCGCGTGGCAATTGGGCTAGTGGCCCTTGATGGAGTTGAGGAAGTCCTGGGCGCGCTTGGTCTGGGGGTGGTCGAAGAACTCGTCGGGCGTGCCAGTTTCTACGATCTGGCCGTCGGCCATAAACACGACGCGGTCGGCCACGCGGCGGGCGAAGTTCATCTCGTGTGTGATGACGATCATCGTCATGCCCTGCTGGGCCAGACGGACCATGACCTCGAGCACCTCGTTGATCATCTCGGGGTCAAGGGCACTCGTGGGCTCGTCAAAAAGCATGGCCTTGGGTTGCATGGCAAGCGAGCGGGCGATGGCTACGCGCTGCTGCTGGCCGCCCGAGAGCTGTGCGGGCACCTTATCGGCCTGCTCGGCAACGCCCACGCGGCTCAGCAGGTCCATGGCGCGCTCGCGGGCCTCGTCCTTGGACACGCCCAGCACGTCGACCGGTCCCAGCATGACGTTCTGCAGCACGGTCATATGTGCGAACAGGTTGAACTGCTGAAACACCATGCCTAGCTCGGCGCGCATGCGGGCAAGATCCTTGCCTTCCTGCGGCAGAGGCTCGCCCTCGATGAGGATCTCGCCCGAGTCGATGGTTTCCAGACGGTTGATGGTTCGGCACATGGTCGACTTGCCCGAGCCCGAGGGGCCGATCACAACGACGACCTCGCCGCGGTCGACCGAGAGATTGATGTCGTTGAGGACGTGCAGATCGCCATAGTGCTTATCGACGTGCTTGAGCTCAATCAGCGGCTGATTGCCGGTAGAAGAAGTGCTCTGTGCCATGGTGCTCGGCTCCTTATGACTCGAAATGGTAAATCGTTAGCGAATGATGGTCGCGCCGGTCTTGTGCGAAACGTAGACAGCGGCCTTGTTGATTGCGACGTTGATGAGGATGTAGATGACCGCGATGACCAGGTAGACCGACACGAGGGCGTCGTAGTTGGTAATGAGCACGCGGGCGTTTTGCATAAGGTCGGGGTAGCTCACCACGTAGGCGACGGTGGTGTCTTTGACGACGACCACAAGCTGCGAAATCAACGACGGAATAATAAATCGAATAGCCTGCGGCAGCACGATTTTAAAGGTGATTTTAGCCTTGGAGAGACCGAGCGCCTGGGCGGCCTCGACCTGGCCGCGCGGCACGGCGTTGACGCCGGCACGGAAGATCTCGGCAAGTACGCCGGCTGCAGCGAGCGCGACGGGAAGCGTGAGCATCCAAAACGACGGCAGCGCGATCTTGTACTGGGGCAGCACCAAAAAGAAGAAGTAGATGAACAGCAGGCTCGGCACACCGCGGAAGAAATCGGTGAGCACGCGGCAGACCAGCTGCAGCGGCTTAATGTCGCTCGTGCGGCCGAGCATGAGGGTCAGACCCAGCACCAGCGCGATGGCGCCAGCGGTGAGTGCGACTTTAACGGTGCCCTCAAAGCCGGCAAGCAGGAACTTCCAGGTGGTGAGGTGTGTAAAGAAATACCAATAGTGGACCGAAAGCTGACCGGTCACATAAAAGCGCTGCAGCACGAGGGCGACAAGTGCGGCCACAGCGACAAGCGAGATGGCGGTGCCGACGCGAATCTTGGCGCGCATCTTGGGGCCGGGAGCCTCGTAGAGCGCGTCGCGCATGGTGAGTGCGGGGGAGGAGTGCTTGCTCATCGGAGGATCCTCACCTTCTTATCGATATAGTTGCCAATGTGACTCACCACAAAGGCCGTGCCCAGGTAGCCGAGCGCCGAGACAAAGAACGCGGCGACGCCGCCGAGCGAGCGCGTGTTGATGTAGCTCACCACGCCGGTGAGCTCTTGCGGTTTAAGGGGTACCTGGCTGCCGAGCGCGGTGGTGAGCATGACGGCGATAAAGAGGTTGGTCATGGGCAGTACGCTCGAACGCAGTGCCTGCGGAATCACGATCTTGGCGAGGATGCGGTTGAAGCTCATGCCGAGCGAGCGGGCAGCTTCTACCTGGCCGACACCGACGGTGTTGATGCCGCTCATAAAGTTCTCGGAACCAAAGGCAGAACCCAAGAGCACTGTGGCGACGATGACGCAGGTGCGGTAGGGCAGGACGACCTTGAGCGGGGGCAGCGCATAGACGACGATAATGAGCAGCGCGATGCCGGGGATGTTACGGAAGACCTGGACATACAGGTCGCCAAAGACGCGCAGCGGCTTGAGCGGCGACACGCGCATCACGGTGACGGCGACGGCCAGCACCATGGCGATGGCAAACGACTCAAGCGTCATGCCCCAGGTTGCTAGCAGCGCGTCGATATAGTTCTGGCCATAGAGCGACCAGAGCTCGGAGAGACTCATGCGGACCTCCCGCCGATAAGGAAAGGGGCTCCCGTGTGTACGGAAGCCCCGACAACTCAGTAAGGAAACAGTTTAGCGCAATAAAGCGCACCGTGCGTTTCCGTATGGTTTCGTTGCGGCCGTTACTAGGCGCGTTGCCTAGGCGCCGATCTCGGGCAGCTCGGGAACATTGGTGTCACCCGTGCGGTCACCGATGCAGATCTGCCACAGCTCGGTCCAGGTGCCGTCGTCCTCAATCTTCTTAAGGAAGTCGTTGACAAAGGCGACGCCGTCGGAATCGAGCGGCAGGCCGATGCCATAGGGCTCCTTGCTGCCGAAGGGCTTGCCGGCGATCTTATACTTACCGGGCTCGCGGACTAGGGCGCTCTGCTGCATGTTGTTGTCGATGACGTAGGCGTCAACGCGGCCCTGCTGAAGTGCCTGGCGGGCTTCCTCGTCGGTCTTGAACTCCTGCTGGCTGGCCTTGGGGGCGAACTCCTCCAGGATGGCGGGGCCGTTGGAGCCGGACTGGACGGCGACGTTCTTATCGGCCAGATCGTCGACGCTCTTGATGTCGTCGTTGTCGGCGAGCACCAGGATGGCCTGCTGGGTGTAGTAGTAGGGGCCGGCGAAGGAGACGAGCTTTTTACGCTCGTCAGTGATGGTGTAGGTGGCAAAGACGGCATCAACCTGGCCGTTCTGCAGGACGGACTCACGCGTGTCCGAGGTCACCTGGGTGATTTCGACCTTGTTCTCGCCCAGGATGTAGTTGGACAGGAGCTGTGCGATGCCGGCGTCGAAGCCGCGGGTCTGACCGTCTTTCTCGTTGAGGAGGGAGAAGAGTGTGGAGGTCTGAACGCCACCGATCTTAAAGACGCCGGCGTCCTTGACGGCCGTGGCCCAGTTGCTGGCGGCGATGGCGTCGTCATCGGCCTTGGGGCCATCGTTGACGAGATTGTCGAATGCCTTGGCGTCGAGCGTGGCGGAAACCTCGGTATCCTCGGAGTTCTTGGAGGAGGCGGCGGAGCCCTTGTCGGCCTCGGCGCTGGTGTCGGAGCAGCCGGCAAGACCAAGGCCGGCGACGGTTGCGAAGGTGGCGGCAACGAAGCCGCGGCGGTCGAGAACGACCTGCTGGGAGAGGTTCTTGCTCATGGTAGAACACCTTTCTCAATAAAATCCCTAGCGGTTGAGTAGAGTTATACCCTATCGCGCTCAAATGGGTCAACACGAAATAACTCAGAAACATACTTACCTTATGGGTTATTGTACCCACCAAAAGGGGACAGGCACCTTTGCGGTGGTTTGGGCGGGTGCGGCGGCATGCCTTACTGTTTTGTCTCAATCTGTAACATCTGCAGCCATTTTTGCCGAGTAACTGTTACAGATTGAGATTTACAGATTGAGATTTTCTCTTCAGCGGAATTCGAATGTCTCGATCTGTAACAGTTAGACGGGCAAAAGGTCTCTATCTGTTACAGATTGAGACAAAGGTCAGGGGCAAAGACGGTTTGTCTCGATCTGTAACAGTTAGACGGGAATTCGGGCCATAGATGTTACAGATTGAGATAATCGCGCCGCGAAAATAAAAACCTCCGCAGGGGTGCTTTCCTTGCGGAGGTTTTCTTACTCGTTGAGTAGCCTTACGGCTTCGGCGGCCATGTTCTCGACCGTCATGCCGTTCTGAGCGAGCAGCTCGTTGGGGTCGTAGCGGTCGGGGAAGCCCTTGGCGATGCCGAAGGTGCGCGTGCGCAGCGGTGTGCAGGCCAGGTAGCACGCCACGCGCTCGCCCCAGCCGCCGTCCAAGATGCCGTCCTCGAGGGTGACGACAACGCGATGCTCGGCGGCAAGGCTGTCGAGGAACTCACGGTCGAGCTCAGTTGCATGGCGCGGGTTGACGAGCGTGGCCTCGATACCGTACTCGGCTGCCAAACGGTTTGCTACGCGCTCGCCCAGCTCAAAGAAATCGCCGAGCGCGAGCACTGCTACGTCGCGACCCTGGCGCACCACGTTGTAACGAACGGCGCCGTAATCGGCGTCCTCGGCAGGCGCCAAGTCGGGGCGGCTTACCAAGCCAATGCCCGGCACGCGAATCGCCACGGGATGCTCGCGGTGATCGAGCGACCAGCTCAGCATGGACAGATATTCCTCCATGCAGGTCGGCGCCAAGTAGTGCATGTTGGGAAGACCGCCCAGCATGGAAATATCAAAGAACGAGAGGTGCGTCTCGGATGTGGTGCCAAAGATCGACGCGCCAAATACCAGGATGGTCGCCGGGGCGTCGTTGAGGCACAGGTCGTGCCACAGTTCGTCGTAGGCGCGCTGCAAAAAAGTGCCGTACACACCAAAGACCGGCTTGGCGCCCGAGCGCGCAAGCGCGGTGGCAAAGGTCACGGCATGCTCCTCGGCAATGCCCACATCGACAAACTGCTTGCCTGCCGCGGCGCGAAGCTCGGGTGTAAAGCCCATGATGTAGGGCGTGGCGGCCGTGATGCCAACGACCTGCGGATCGCGCTCGATGGCGGCGCTGAGCGCCTCGCCCGTAATGTCGGCATAGGTGCGCGGCGCAGGCTCGCTCGGATGGCCCGGGCAGAGCTTGCGCCCGGTTGCCATGTCAAACGGACCCACGTGGTGCCAGCGCTCGGGGTCGCTCTGGGCCGGCTCAAAGCCCTTGCCCTTGGCGGTGGAGACGTGCAGCACGATGGGATGATCGATATCGCGCAGCTCCTGCAGCGCGTCGACGAGGGTCAACACATCGTTGCCGGCGTCCAGATAGCGGTAGTCGAGCCCCATCGCGCGGAAAACGTTGCGCTCGCAGGTGCCGTTGCTGGCGCGCAGCTCGGCCAGATTGCGATACAGGCCACCGTGGTTTTCGGCGATGGACTGGTCGTTGTCATTGACGACGATGATCAAGTTGCTGTCGAGTTCGGCGGCATTGTTGAAGCCCTCAAACGCTAGACCGCCCGAAAGCGAGCCGTCGCCAATGACGGTAATGACGTTGTAGATGTCGCCTGCCAGGTCGCGCGCGTGCGCCAGGCCGCAGCCCAGGCTCACCGACGTGGAGGTATGGCCCATGGCGAACAGGTCGTGCTCGGACTCGTCGGGATTGGCAAAGCCAGAGGCCTCGCCGTAGCGTGCCGGGTCGATATAGGTATACGCGCGCCCAGTCAGCGCCTTGTGGGCGTAGGTCTGGTGCGAAACGTCAAAGACAATTTTGTCGATGGGGGAGCTAAACACGCGATGAAGCGCAACCGTAAGCTCAACGACGCCCAGGTTGGGGGCAACGTGCCCGCCGACGGCGGCGGAGCTTTCGAGGATTGCCTGACGGATCTCGCCGCAGAGCAGCGGAAGCTCGGCGCGGTCGAGAGCCTTGACGTCCTCGGGCGTTGTCGTTTGCGTAAGCAGCATCGTTGTGGGTTACTCCATGCGAATCGAGCACCGGCGCTCCCTCGGCCGGCACAATTGCACAAGACAGTCTCGCACATTTTGGCGTTTGATATGTGACGGCGGCGCGGTAATTCGCCAACTGGCGGGGCAAAACGTTTTGCCCGATGCCATACTGATAAGTTCCATGGTGATTTTATTCATTGCGTGCAGGCTGTGGCTTGCCGTCGAGAGCCGCTGGAAGGAGGCCGCATGTCCGAAACCGTTCGTGCCGAGAGCATCGCGCGCGAAGTAGACCATGCTGCCCGTCAACTGGCGCAGGCGGGCCGTCTGGACCTGACGCGCGAGTTTATCCAGCATGGCGATGTGACGGTCTATGCGCATGTGACCTCGGTGGCGCGGGCAAGTCTGTCCTTTGCCGAGCGCCTGGGCCGTGCTGGCATTTCGGTCGACCGCGCCTCGCTGCTGCGCGGAGCCTTGTTACACGATTACTTTCTCTACGATTGGCATGACTCTGATCCGAGCCATCGGCTGCACGGATTTCGGCATCCATTTTTTGCCTTGGCACGTGCCGAAGAGGATTTTGAGCTGACGCCGCGCGAACGGAATATTATCGCGCGACATATGTTTCCGCTGGTGCCAGTGCCGCCGACGTGTCGCGAGGCATGGATTGTGTGCCTGGCTGATAAGTGGTGCGCGCTGCGTGAGACGGTCGCCGGCCGTCTGCCGCGCAAAGGCGGCGCGAACGATTTGAACGAGGGCTCGAGTGACGGCTCGAGTAAAGAATCGAGCGAAAAGAGGAGAGGGTAGACGGTGGGAACCGCGATTGATATGGCATTTGACGGCGCGACACTTGCCGCCTGCCCACTCTCAGCGCTGGTACTCTCGTTTGCCTTTTACGGGTTTTGCGGCTGGGCGTGGGAGTCGACAGTCTGCGCCATGCTCAACCACGGACGCTTTGCCAACAGCGGTTTTTTGCTGGGGCCGTGTTGTCCTATCTATGGTGTGGGCGGCATAGCCTGCTGGCTTTTGCTGCGCGGGATTCCGGATGCCTCGAGCCAGTTTGTTGCCGCGGCGCTCGTATGCAGCGTGATTGAGTACGGCGTAGGCGTTTTGTTGGAAAAAACAACAGGTGCGCGCTTTTGGGATTACTCGCACCTGCCGTTTAACCTGCACGGACGCATCTGCCTGTACTGGGCCTTCGCGTTTGGCTTGGGTGCGTTGTGCATTTGCCGTTTAGTGGAGCCGGCATTGCTGGGGCTGCTTGGCCATCTGCCGGTGCCGATTGTGCGGCTGTCCGCCTTTATCGTCGCGGTCGCGATGATGGTCGACGCGGTGTGCTCGTTGGCCAGCTGGCGCCGCCTGTCCGATCAGCTTGAGCGTGTGCGTGCCGACCTTGCCGACCGCATCAACGAGTCGCTTGCCGATGCCTCGGACTCAATGCTCGAACGTATTCCCGATTCGGCGATCGACTCGGTGGCGCAGACGCATATCCGCGGTCGCGCCGTTAACGCGTGGCTGGCCGAGCTGGGTGACGCCGCGCTCGATGCCCTGCGCGAGAAGGCTTCGATGCCGACGTTTATCTCGGATGGTGCTCGCGGCCTGGCGCTTGCTGCCCGCCGCGTTGCCGATGCCGCGCCGAGCATGTCGCGTCCGTCGCTCAGTCGTCGCCTTGCCGGCAAGCGCATGAGCCGTCCGGTGCCGAGCGTGTCACTCAGCCGTCGCGACCTGCGCTTCTTTAACGCCTTCCCGCGTCTGCGCATCAATCGCTACGAGGGCGTCATCCGAGCTACCGACCTCCGCGATCGAGCCCGCGAGCTGTTCCGGCGCTAGCCAGAGCGGGGCCAAGCGCGCCCTTCTCGTTCGCACGTTTCCCGTTCGTTTCGCGCCCGTTGCCGCGCCGTTTCCAAGATTGCGGCACCGTTTCCATTCGACAACGCGGCGTTTAACAACGCCGTATCTGGTCTACACCAGTTGCCCCTCGGCCGCATTATGGGCGCCGACAACGTCCATGCGACCAAGGGGGAGCGAATGTACGATACGGGATCGACAACGTTTATGCTCATCTGCACCATGCTCGTGTTTTTAATGACACCGGGTCTGGCGTTTTTCTATGGCGGCCTGTCCAGGCGCAAAAATGTCATCAACACCATGCTTATGTGCTTTGGCGCCATTGGCCTGGTTGGTGTGCTGTGGATTGTTGCCGGCTGGTCGCTGGCCTACGGCGGCGACGGTTCCAGCCCGTTTATTGGAGGCCTTGACCAGCTGCTGTGCCTGCCGGTGCTCAACCAGGTGCTGCAGGCGGCCGAGGGCAATGCCGCGGACGGTGCCGTCTACCCTCAGATCATCAACATCGCCTTTCAGATGGCGTTTGCCATGATCACGGCAGCTATCGTCACGGGCAGCCTGGCCGGTCGCGTTAAGTTTGGTGCCATGACGGCCTTCCTGGGCATTTGGCTGCTTGTGGTCTATGCGCCGCTCGCCCACATGGTTTGGGGCGGCGATGGCTCCTTTATCGGCGACATCATCGGCGCACTCGACTTTGCCGGCGGCGACGTGGTGCACATTTCGTCTGGTCTTACCGGCCTGGTCCTCTGCTTAATGCTCGGCCGTCGTCGCGGTTTTGGCATGGTGAGCTATCGTCCGCATAACGTACCGTTTGTGGCGCTGGGCGCCGGCCTGCTTTGGTTTGGCTGGTTTGGCTTTAACGGCGGCAGCGAGTTTAAGGCCGACGCCGTGGCGGCACTCGCCATCCTCAACACCGTGACGGCCAGCGCGGCAGGCATGGTCTCGTGGCTTGCCGTCGAGCGCGTGCACACCGGTCGCCCCACGCTGGTGGGTGCCAGCACCGGTCTGGTTGCGGGCCTTGTGGTGGTCACGCCGGGCGCGGGCTTTGTCGAGCCGTGGGCAGCGTTGGTCATGGGCCTGATCGTATCGCCCGTCTGCTACCTGGCCATCAGCCATCTTAAGACCAAGTTCGGCTACGACGACGCGCTCGACGCGTTTGGCTGCCACGGCATTGGCGGCATCTTGGGTGGCGTGCTCACGGGTCTGTTCTGCGTGCCGGGGCTTTCGTGGACCGGTAAGGGCGGCCTATTCTACACGGGCGACGTGTCGCTGCTCATCTCGCAGGTCCTGGGCATTGTGGTGACGGTCGCTATTGTGCTGGTGCTCGACTTGGCAATCGCCGCGGTGGTCAAAGCGCTGTTCCACGGTAGCCTGCGTGTGGGCGAGGCCGACGAGGCGCTGGGCCTGGATGCCAGTCAGCACGGCGAGAGCGCGTACCCCTCCTTCTCGGGACTCGATTAGCAGCTTCCCCAGGCTCCGCACCTTGCCGTTCAATCGTCGCGCGGCTTCCCCAGGCACCGCACCTTGGGTTTCAAACCGTCGCTTGCGTACAAAAGTACGCGGCGCTCCTCTTTCAACCCAATCTGCGGCACCTGGGAAACCCGCCTCATTGAATGGCAACTCATTTCTTTTATTGAAGAGAGGAATTCACTATGAAGAAAATTACGGCGATCGTTCGTGCTGAGAAGCTTGAGGTTCTTAAAGATGCGCTGTTTGCTGCTGATGTTCGCGGTATGACTATCAACCAGGTGCAGGGATGCGGCGCGCAGCATGGCTGGAAGGAATACGTGCGCGGCAACGAGTTGCTCGTCAACACGATCCCCAAGGTGCAGTTCACCCTCATCTGCGCCGACGAGCATGTCGACGGTATCGTTGACATTATCTGCAGCGCCGCTCGCACCGGTGCCGTCGGCGACGGCAAGATTTGGGTCGAGCCGGTCGAGGATGTTATCCGCATCCGTACCGGCGAACACGGCCCCGCCGCGGTGTAGGGCCGACCGTCTGTCATCTGCAACGTTAAAATACTGCAGTGAGGCATAAGGCTTGTGTTGCGGATGGACGGATTATGGGTCGCAATAAATATCCCGAGGAGACGGTCGCGAAGATTCTCGACGCGGCACTGGAGCTATTCTGTGCACAGGGTTATGAGGGGACGAGCATTCAAGATATCGTTGACCGTCTCGATGGCATGACCAAGGGCGCTGTCTATCATCACTTCAAGAGCAAAGAAGAGATTTTCAACGCCGCGTTTGATCGGGCGATGGCTCCCGTCGTCGAGGCTCGTCAAAAGCTTTTCGAGGACCGGCGCCTTGACGGGGCGCAGAAGCTCCAGCGCCTGTACTCTGCGGATTCGATCGTTCCCCAGGTAGAGCTGTGGCGACGTATGAGCCCCGCTGCCGACCCCATCAAGAGCTCGCGCTTATTGGCGATTCAGTTTCAGGGCACATTTGATGAGTCAGCCAATCGCTGCCTATTGCCCATCATCCGGGAAGGCGCGGCGGATGGCTCTCTCACATGCGAGTACCCGGAGCAGGCGGCAGAGGCCATAGCGCTCCTTGCGAATCTTTGGCTGATTCCGCTATTCAGACCAAACGATTCGCTTGAGGCGATGCTCGCGAGGGCAGAGTGCCTCTCTAGGATGTCCCGTGCGCTTGGAATCGACCTGGGGCAGGACGTTTGCGAGACTACCAAGAAGGTCTGGAATGCCTGGACGGCAGACATCTAGATAGATACCAACGGTATGTATTGTGTGGAGGAACGCGCCGGCGCTACCCGGAGAAAGTTGGCTGTACATAATACATACCAATAGTATGTATCTGGGGAGAGTTTTGCATGTCCATCGAGCGGAAAAGACTTGACGCGGCGGGTGCCGATACAGTCCGTCGCGCGAGCACACGGCGGTTTGCCGCCTTGCTGCTGGCCCAGGCATGCTTGCTTCTGGGAAGTGTCGTTCTCTGCTTTGCTTATCCACTTTATGTGCTGGACGAGACGGGCTCTGCCACCGCATATGGCCTTGTGGGGGCGGTGTCTTTTCTTCCTTATCTTGCGGCAACACCTTTGGGCGGTGTGCTTGCGGACCGCGCGGATTGCGGTCGCATCTTCAGCGTTCTTGGGATGGCGCTCGCGGCGGTGACTGCTTGCATGCCCCTGTGCCGGAACGCGTTTGGCTGCGTCTCGTCGACAATAGTGTTGCTGTGTACCGACTATGCCGCTCAGGCAATCTGCAAACCTGCGGTTCAGGCCGCTATTCCCGAGCTGTTGGGTGAAGATCAGGTTGAGCGAGGGTGCGCCTGGGCTTCTCAAGTCACGATGGGGGCAAACATCCTGGGCCCCTTTGCCGGGGCGGCCCTTTACGGCTGGGCTGGAATCGATGGCGCAGGAGCCGTGGCATCTTTGGGCTTTGCCTTCTCCGCAATTGTTGGCACGCTGTTTTCTCGGGCGCCTTCATGCAACAAAGAAAGAGATGCGAAAAAGGGCCAGGGCCCCGATCTTGGCCTACGTAATGCGATTGCTTTCTTTGGGGCTAAACAAACGCTGTTGCTCACAGTTTTGCTGGTAGCGTTGTTCAACCTGGCGCTCGCGGGCGCCTCGTTGGGTACCCCCGTTGTCGTTTCAGTGCATCTCGGGGCGTCCGCTCAATGGGTTGGCCTCATTGAGGGGACGGCCGGGGCCGGCGGACTCGTTGGCGGACTAATGGTCGGTATGTCACCGTATAGGTTCAACGCGGGGCACATGGGGCGATACATCCTGTTGTCGACTCTTGGGGTCGTTCCGGTTTGGATATCGTTGGCGATCGGCGCGCCCGCATGGGCCGCATGCATCGCCTATTCGCTCGGCATGTTCTGGGTGATGCTGTGGGCCAATATCGCTTCGATCGAGCTTATTGGGCGCGTGCAGCGCGAGGCTGCAAGAGGGGTGAGAGGAAAGGCTCTCTCGATTGTTCACCTGCTGCTTTCGTGCACCACTCCGATAGGGCAGATGGTTTATGGCTACGCTTACGACATGGCAACGCCTGCGGTCGTTATGGCGGCGATGGTCGCTGCCGGCGTGCTCGTCGCTCTTTTGCTCGGCATGTTTGAACGCAAAGGGGCGGGCGAGTAAGGCCTTGGGCGGTGTAAGCCCTCGCGTAAGGTTTGCTTACCCCGCCGTTTCCAGTTCTCCTGCTCGTCTACAATATCGTGCAGACGAAAGAGAGGTATGTCCATGATCAAGATGTTCGCGAGTGATTTAGACGGAACGCTGCTTAACGCCCTGCACGAGGCAGATGGGACTATCCGCCGCGCCATTCGCGAGCTGACCGAGGCTGGCTTGCATGTGGTTCCCGCGACCGGACGCTCGACGCTGCCGATCGGCGAGCATGGCTTTACAGGCCTGGCGCTTGACGCCTGCTGCTCCAACGGATCCATCGTGCGCGACAGTCATGGCGAGGTGCTCAAAACCTGGACCGTCGACCCGCAGATCACCGAGGAGCTACTCAAGGAGTTTCCGGATATCTGCTTTGACTGCTCCACGCCCGACGGCATGTTCTCGAGTGGTTCGTTCGAGATGCACCAGGCGGGCTTTAAAAAGGACAGCCCCATCAAGCGTATCGTGATGCGTGGCATGCGTGCACGTGGCGGCTATCACGAGGAGCAGTATTTCGACCAGTCGATCGGCGACATCTTGCGCCACGATGTGTGCAAGATCAACTGTCGCGTGACCTCGCGCGAGCTGGAGCGCGACCTTAAGGCGTATCTTGCCGAGCGTTCGGACCGTGTGGTCAACGCGCCGTTTGACCCCGTGATGTTCGAAATCACGGACGTGACGTGCAACAAGGGCGAGAGTATTGCCTGGCTGGCGGGCTACTACGGTATTGCCGAGGACGAGGTCGCGGTCTACGGCGACGGCGGCAACGATATCGCCATGCTCAAGCGTTTCCGCCACAGCTACGCGACCAAAAACGCAAGCGATGCAGCTAAGGCCGCCGCGAGCGCAACTATCGGCAACTGCATGGTCCACGCCGTCCCCAAACACATGCTCGCCACCATGCGCAAGCAGAACTCCTGCACCGTCATCGAATAATGTGACAAAGGGACTGTCCCTTTGTCACAGTGGGGACGAGCTTCTTTAAACACGAACATATATTCGCATATTTAACTGCGCTTTGATAGAATCGGTATCGTTGGCGGCAGTTCCATGTGCCGGGCAGCGCCCTCCATCTGATGGGAGGTGATGCCCATGACCGATTTGATTGATTTCGTGAGGCTCCTGACCGCATTGGTCTCGCTTCTTACGACGCTTATCGGACTTTCCGAGGCACTCAAGCAACGCTCGAAGCGTAACAGAAGGGGTCGCCGCCGCTAAGGCGTTGACCCCCTAAAACAAGCAACGGCGCTGCCCAGCTTTCCAGAACTTGGGCTGCCGTCGACACTATTCTACCCACGAATGACATTTTGGACAATCGGCAATGTCGCTTCAGGCTGGGACAAAGGGACAAAGGGGCTGTCCCTTTATCACATCCAAAATATTGCCTTTACGTGTTGATGCACACGGTGTGCAATAATACTCGCACTGTGCAATAGCGCACAGGCTGAGTAACAAGGAGGACGCTTGTCCCAGCTCGAGAAATGCGATCGCCGGTCCCTTCGCTCGCAGCGTGCCCTTCGCCAGGCACTTGCCAGCGAGCTTGCCGAAAGCGGCGACCTTTCGCGCATTAATGTCGCGTCGCTCACCGAGCGCGCCGGTCTTACGCGCCGCACGTTCTATTCGCACTACCGCGATATCCCTGACTTTATCAATCAAATCGAGGACGGCTTGCTGGCCGAGATCCGTGAGCGCATTGAGCTCATCACCGCAGCTCAGCTGCCCGATCTCTATCACAACATAGATGAGCTCGAGCCGGCGCCCGGTTCGGTTGAGCTGCTGCGTTATCTTGCGGCCAACCGCGACTTAATCGGTGCGCTGTTGGGTCCGGGCGGCGACCAGGCCTTCATTAAAAGGATCATCGACACCGCTCGTGAGGCTGTGGTGCCGCGTGCGCAGACGGGCATTTTGGGCCTGGCGCTGGGCACGTTCTTTGACTACTACGTTACCTACGTCGTAAGTGCCGAGGTCGGCATGATTCAGCGCTGGTTTGAGCGTGGACTCACCGAATCGCCTGAGGCCATGGCGCGCATTATGACGGTGCTCGCTTTTGTGCGCCCCGGTGACCTGTATGGCCAACCCATCGATATCAACGTGCCGGAATACGGCATGAAGCTATTGAACTTGCAGCTCGAGGACGCGGCCGACACCGCCGCAACCGTCGAGTCCAACAACTAAGAGGAGAGACAATGAGCAAACTCGTCGAGGGCATCAAGGACCGCATGGTCGCTGCCGCACGCGAGGCCGCGCCCGCCGTGGTGGACGCCGCGCAGAAGGCCGCGACTGCCGCTGCCGAGAAGGTCGCCGAGGCAGTTGCCGATGCCAAGAACGCGGCAGGGGAGACGTCCATCGCTAGCGAGCCCGCCACCGCCGCTGAGCCCGTAGCCGCCGCCCACGCCCCCGAAGGCGCGATCTTCAACCCCGGCAACGCCCACGGCAACCTGCACCTGGGCATCGACGTGGGCTCCACCACCGTTAAGCTCGCCGTGCTCAACGACGACAACCAGATTGTCTACGCCAAGTACCAGCGCCACCACACCGACGTCCGTGCCTGCGCCCGCGACCTGTTCGAGGGCGCTGTGACCGTGCTGCCGACGGCCCAGATGACCTGCGCCATTACCGGCTCGGGTGGCCTGCTGCTGTCCCAGTGGCTCGACCTGGAGTTTGTCCAGGAGGTCATCGCCAGCAAGCGTGCCGTCGAGACCCTCATCCCGGCCACCGATGTCGCCATCGAGCTGGGCGGCGAGGACGCCAAGATCATCTACTTCGATAATGGCATTGAGCAGCGCATGAACGGCACCTGCGCCGGCGGCACGGGCGCGTTCATCGATCAGATGGCAACCCTGCTGCACACTGACGCCAGCGGCCTTAACGAACTCGCGGCCAACGCCACCACCATCTATCCCATTGCCAGCCGCTGCGGCGTTTTTGCCAAGACCGACGTCCAGCCGCTGCTCAACGAGGGCGCCCGCCCCGAGGACGTGGCCGCCTCCATCTTCCAGGCTGTCGTGACCCAGACCATCTCGGGTCTGGCGTGCGGCCGTCCCATCCGCGGCAACGTCGCCTTCCTGGGCGGCCCGCTGCAGTACCTCTCCGAGCTGCGCCACCGCTTCTACCTCACGCTCAACCTGGACGAGGAGCACCGTATCGTGCCCCAAAACGCTCACCTGTTTGTGGCGAGCGGCGCCGCCATGGCGCACGAGTCCAATAAGCTCAGCACGTTCCCGCAGCTCATCGAGGCCATCGATGCCCTGGGTGACACGCAGGGTGCCGAGGTCGAGCGTCTGGATCCGCTCTTTGCCACCGACGAGGACTTTGCCGAGTTCAAGACCCGCCACGACACAGAGGTCGTCCCCAAGGGCAAGCTCGAAGGCTACACCGGACGCGTGTTCATCGGCATCGACGCCGGCTCCACCACCATGAAGGCCGCGCTCGTGGGCGAGGACGGTCAGCTGCTGCACACCTGGTACGGCAACAACAACGGCGACATCCTGGGCACGGCCAAGGTCATCATGGCCGATTTCTACAACCACATTCCCGCCGGCTGCACCATCGGCCACGTGACCACTACCGGCTATGGCGAGGCACTGCTCATCGAAGCCCTCAAGGCCGACTCCGGCGAGATCGAGACCGTTGCGCACCTGCGCGGCGCCAAGGCGTTCCTGCCCGGCGTCGAGTTTATTCTGGACATTGGCGGCCAGGACATGAAGTGCCTGCGCGTCAAGGACGGTGTAATCGAGCACATCATGCTCAACGAGGCCTGCTCGTCGGGTTGCGGTAGCTTTATCGAGAGCTTCGCCGTCTCTATGAACATGGACGTGCACGCGTTCGCCAACGCCGCCATCCATGCCAAGGCCCCGGTCGACCTGGGCAGTCGCTGCACGGTCTTTATGAACTCGCGCGTCAAGCAGGCGCAAAAGGAAGGCGCCACGGTGGGCGACATCGCGGCCGGCCTGTCCTATTCCGTCATCAAGAATGCTCTGTTCAAGGTCATTAAGCTGCGCGATCCCAAGGAGATCGGCAGCCAGGTGATCGTCCAGGGCGGCACCTTTATGTCCGATGCCACGCTGCGCGCGTTTGAGCAGCTCACCGGCGTTCACGCCGTGCGCCCCGACATCGCCGGCTGCATGGGCGCCTACGGTGCGGCCCTGCTCGCCCGCGATCGCGCCGGCGCGAACGGCACCTCGACCATTCTTTCTGCCGAAGACATCGCGCACCTCACCGTGACGCAAAAGCATGTCCGCTGCGGCCGTTGCTCTAACAACTGCCAGCTTACCGTCAACGACTTTGGCGGCGGCAGGCGCTTCATTACCGGCAACCGCTGCGAGAAGGGCGCCGGTCACAAAAAGCAGAAGACCGAGGCCCCCAACCTCTTCAAAAAGAAAAACGAGCTGCTCTTTGACCGCGAGGTGCTGAGCCCCGACGAGGCCCCGCGCGGCACCGTGGGTATCCCGCGCGCACTCAACATGTACGAGAACTACCCCTTCTGGCATGCGTTCTTTACGCGCCTGGGCTTTAGTGTGCAGCTGTCCGATCAGTCGAGCAAAAAGACCTACCAGGCGGGCATCGAGTCCATGCCGTCCGAGAGTGTGTGCTACCCGGCCAAGATGAGCCACGGCCACGTGATGAACCTCATCGACCGTGACGTCGACTTCATCTGGATGCCGTGCGTGCGCTGGGAGCGCAAGGAGGATCCGACCGCCGGCAACTGCTATAACTGCCCCATCGTCATGAGCTACCCCACGGCGCTGGCGCTCAACATCGACGAGATCCGCGAGCAGAACATCGAGTTCCTGTACCCGTTTGTGCCCTATCACGACAAGACCGAGCTCAAGCGCCGTCTATACCAGGTGCTCGCCGTCGACCGTGTGGCCGATGCGCAAGCCGGTCGCGGTCGTGTGCGCGGTCCCAAGATCACGCGCTCCGAGGTCGATGCTGCCGTCAACGCTGCCTTTGAGGCCGACGCGCGCTTCCACGAGGACATCCAGACCATGGGCGAGGAGGCCCTTAAGTGGGTCGAGGACCACGGCGGTCACGGCATCGTGCTCGCCGGTCGTCCCTACCATAACGACCCCGAGATCAACCACGCCCTGCCCGAGCTTATCTCGAGCTTTGGCTTTGCGGTCTTTACCGAGGATTCGCTCGCGCATCTGGTAAAGCCCGAGCGTCCGATTCGCGTCGTCGACCAGTGGATGTACCACAGCCGCCTGTACGCCGTCGCTCGTTTTGTGACGATGCGCAACGACCTGGACCTGATCCAGCTCAACTCCTTCGGCTGCGGCTTGGACGCCCTGACCACCGACCAGGTGCAGGAGATCCTGGAAGCCAGCGGCAAGATTTACACCGTGCTCAAGATCGACGAGGTGTCCAACCTGGGTGCCGCGCGCATCCGCATCCGCTCGCTCATGGCCGCGCTTAAGGACCAGGAGGCCGAGCGCTTGGCCGAGGCCACGGCCGCGGGCGAGGCTTACGAGCAGGGCGATGCCGCGCCGGTGGCGCCCTCCACGGATGCCCCCGCGTTCGCGAGCCGCAAGTACACGTTTGAGGCTCAGCGCGAGAGTGCTTCGACCGCATGGCCGAAGGTGCCCTTTACCGAGCAGATGCGCGACGAGGGCTACACCATCCTGTGCCCGCAGATGGCGCCGATCCACTTTGACCTGGTCAAAGAGGTGTTCCGCGGTGCCGGCTACAACTTGGAGCTGCTGCCCTCGACCGATCACGACGCCGTCGAGGCCGGCCTGCGCTATGTGAACAATGACATCTGCTATCCGTCGATCCTGGTGACGGGCCAGATCATGGAGGCCATCGAGAGCGGTCGGTACGACCTGTCCAAGACGGCCGTGGTCATCAGTCAGACCGGCGGCGGCTGCCGTGCTACCAACTACATCGCGCTCATTCGCAAAGCCCTGCGCGAGAGCGGTCACCCTGAGATTCCGGTGATCTCGCTTTCGGCTGTGGCGCTCGGCGAGGACAACCCCGGCTTTAAGATTACGCCGGCGCTGCTTAAGCAGGCAGTCTACGCGGTGCTCTTTGGCGACGTGATGATGCAGATGCTCTACCGCTGCCGCCCGTACGAGGCCACGCCCGGTGCCGCCAACGCGCTCTACGAGGAGTACATGGCGCGCGCCCGCAAGTTGGCGCCCAAGTTCAACCGCCACAACTACACCAAGCTGTGCCGCGAGGCCATCCGAGCGTTCGACACCATGCCGCTCGTGGGCGAGGGTACTAAGCCGCGCGTGGGCGTGGTCGGCGAGATCTTGGTCAAGTTCCATCCCACGGCCAACAACCACGTGGTCGATGTCATCGAGCGCGAGGGCTGCGAGGCCGTGGTGCCGGGCCTGCTCGACTTCTTCCTGTACTCCATGAGCAACGCGGAGCTGCAGAAGGACGAGCTGGGTAGCTCTGCCACTACGCGCGCGGGCATGCAAGCGCTCATCAAGCTTGTGGACTGGATGCGCACGCCGGTGGAGGAGATGCTCGAGAAGTCCCGCCGCTTCGAGGCGCCCGAGCGCATCGGCACCATGGCCGAAAAGGCCCGTACGGTACTTTCGGTGTGCAACAACATGGGCGAGGGCTGGTTGCTCACGGCCGAGATGCTCGACCTGATCGACCATGGTGCGCCCAACATCATCTGCACGCAGCCCTTTGCGTGCCTGCCCAACCACGTGGTGGGCAAGGCCGTGATCAAGGAGCTGCGCCGCCAGCATCCCGAGAGCAACATTGTCGCGGTGGACTACGACCCCGGTGCGTCCGAGGTCAACCAGCTCAATCGCATTAAGCTCATGATCAGCGTGGCCAAGGAAAACATGCGCGCCGGCAAGGGCTTTAAGCTCGAGAAGGTGGCGCCGCTCGCGATGGACGAGGTCACCGGTCAGATGCGTGCCCATGACGACTGCGTGAGCTGCGGGCCGGCCAGCGAGGAGGCCGTCACATCGGTCGCCAAGCGTCTGGGACGCGGCATTAAGAAGTAACTGGCCTGCTATGGGCTAGATATGAGACAAACGGGCGGTAGCGTATCGACTACCACCCGTTTTTGCTGGACATATGTTGCGTAAATGCCCCAACTATCACCCTTTGCGAACTTAGATTTCGGAAGTATGCGGCAAAATCTGAATAGGCCGAGCACACCTGATATGTCCAAGCTCTGTACCTGCGGTTTTATTGGCGAAAAACCAGGATGTGCTCAAGAGTTCCGGAATTTGCCGCATACTTCCAAAAACGACGTCTCGGTGGCACCAAAAACTGTCCTCGGAACCCTGAGATAATGAACATATGTAGCCGTTTGCCGCGAAATACCGCCCGTTTATAGAACCCACCCCCAGCGCGCGTCATCCTTACGGTTGAATAAATACACATCTATGGAATTACGTAAGAGAGGACCGTTCCATGAGCTACAAGACCGTTTGTGTTGCCGGCGGCGGCGTGTTGGGAAGCCAGATTGCCTTTCAGGCTGCCTACTGCGGCTTTGATGTAACGATTTGGCTGCGCAGCGAGGGCAGCATCGGCCGCACCCAGCCCAAGATCGATCGCGTGCGCAAGGAGTACATTGCGGCAATCGAGGGCATGGCGGACGGTACGGGCGAGTGGTGCGCCGGTATCGCCGATGGCACCCAGCCCTTCGACAAGGAAGCGGCGCTCGCCGCCGTCGAGCGTGCCTACTCCACACTCAAGCTGGAGCTCGATCTTGCCAAGGTCGTGGCCGACGCCGACCTGGTCATCGAGTCTATGGCCGAGGACACCCAGGCAAAGATCGACTTCTACAAGAAGCTCGCCCCGGTTCTGCCGCAAAAGACCGTCATCGTGACCAACTCATCCACGCTGCTGCCGAGCACCTTTGCCAAGTACACCGGCCGTCCCGAGAAGTACCTGTCGCTGCACTTTGCCAACTCTATCTGGAAGAACAACATGACCGAGGTCATGGCACAGGACCAAACCGACAAGCGCTACTTCGACGAGCTCGTCGACTTCGCCAACGACATCCGCATGCTTGCCCTGCCCGTCAACAAGGAAAAGAACGGCTACCTGCTCAACTCCATGCTGGTACCGTGGTTGCTTTCGGGTCTTGACCTGTACGTCTCGGGCGTGAGCGACCCCAAGAGCATTGACCTCGCATGGACGCGTGGCACCGGCGCTCCCAAGGGCCCGTTCCGCGTATTCGACACGGTGGGTATCCAGACGGCCTACAACATCGTCATGCAGTATCAGAAGGTGCCGGGCTTGGTGAGCCCGCTGCTCAAGAAGATGATGATGCCCTACAACTTTAAGGCTATGGCGTCCGTCCTCAAGAAGATGCTCGACGAAGGTAAGCTGGGCGAAAGCTCGGGCGAGGGCTTCTTTACGTACTAAAAATGATCTCTTGGGGGCGGAAGCGTTGGGGATCTACGGTAGTATGCGACAAGATCTGAATAGGTCGAGCAAGAGCCGTAGCGCGCGTTGACGTTTGGCCAATAGAACGCAAAAATGCACCGTTCGCCGATACTCCTCTCGCGAGTGGTTGCCATATGGTTTGATGTTGTAAACATATGATTGCCGGCAGGCCGTAGGTGACGTTCGTCATGATACCGGAGGTACCAAGTATGTTTTGCACTCCGTTAAACAAGTATCGGGCTGGTTGACATGAACCGCCGTACTATCTCGATAGCCCTCGCAGTGGTCTGCCTGGCTGTGCTCCTGGGCGCTGCAGGGCAGTTTGCTATAAATCGAGAAACATCCTATATGCAGGAATGCGTTTCCGAAGGCTTTGCCATTGATGGTTACTATCGGGATGACGAAACAAGTCGGGAAACCCTGGCTTTTCTTGAGGAGGACAACTGTCGATGGCAGCTGGTCGACCAAGACGGAATCTGCACAGACGGGCAGTTTAAGCGTACGGATGACCCCAACATCCTGATATTAAAGAAGGAAAACGGCGAAGAATTCGGTGCGGTCCACGTGGCGTATATTTCGCGCCGACGCGATCAGGGCTTGCTCTACCTATTTAGAGATACCAGGGTGACCCGTTTTTATCTGGTGAGTACCGGTCCGGCGTTTACAGTGGAGTCTGGCGATGTCGATGCGGACAGATGATTCACGGCAATAAATCAGCGAGCGGAGCGCGGCCATGGACCGCGCCCCGCTATTTGCTCGTGGCCCGCGTCACGTCTGCGCCATGTCGTGACTCGCGGCTGCGCGCATCCATCCCACGTCGCGTATTACTGCACATCAAACTCCACGCGATCGAGCTCGGGCACATTGAGGTCGATGAGCTTGCGGGCTACACGGCGGTCGTGTGCCCCAAGCGTCTCGCTTGTCGTCACGTGGGCGACAACCTCGCGCTCGACAAGGCCCTCCTCCTCGCCTTCGGTGGCCGAGGTCTCGACGGCAACGGTGTAATCCTTAAAGCCCGGCAGCACCGCGGCAAGCTCGCGCGTGGTTTCGGTGACGCCGTAGCCGTCCTGCACGCCGGCCTGTGCCGAGCCAATGGACCCCGCGGTCATGACGATGCAGGGGATGGCAAAGATCACCGTACCCACGATGATGCGGCGGCGCACCTTGTGTGACAGCTCATCGACCTCGGCATTTTCCTCGGCGGTCACAATGCCGTCGCCGTTGAGGTCGCGCTTGAGCGGCACGCGCAAAAGAAGTAGTACGGCTTCGGCCGCCAGCGCGATAAAGACGACGTTGATGCCAAACTCGTAGAGGGCCGAGAGAAACAGCGACCCGCTCGCGATGGCGATGCCATAGCCCGCCGCGCACAGGGGCGGCATGAGCGCGGTCGCCACGGCCACGCCGGCGATGAGCGTGGCGGGTTCCTGGTCGCGCGAGTTGCCCAGTCCGCCCGCAAAGCCGCCCGCGAGCGCGACGGCAAGGTCCCACACAGTCGGTGTCGAGTTGTCGATGATGGCGGCCGTGGTGGTGCCAAGGGGCGAGAGCTTAAAGTACAGCGTGGACGTGATTAGACAAAAGACCATCTGCAGCGCGAGGCCGGCAATTGCCTCGACGGCAATCTCGCGGTCGAGCGTGGCGATGCCGTATGCCATGGCAAGGACCGAGCCCATGAGCGGACAGATGAGCATGGCGCCCACGATGGCAATGTCCGAGTCGATATCGAGGCCGATGCTCGCGATCAACATGGCAATGATCAGGATGCATAAGTGCGAGCCAGTCAGGCGCGCCCCGTTTACAAAGCGCTTGCGAATCACGTGATAGGGCGCGCGTCCCTCGCGTATGTTGAACGCCTGCTTAAGGAAACGGGTGGCATTCTCCATGGCCTCGCTGTGTGCAGGGCGTATACCGTGACGACGATGATGACGCTCGCGCAGCCGCTTGATCTGTTGTTTGTCGAGTTCCATGCTTACCTCGTTTAGCTTCTGAGCCGCTTCTTGCGTCTGTCGTCTTTACTCTACACCGCGTTAGGCGAGGTGTCAGACAAGGTTTGTTGACCTGGAAGTCAGGACAATCGACATGGCTAAAACGCCGTGAGGATCATAAGAGTCAAATAGACAAAAAAGCGCGGGGCCGGTTTGATTCCGACCCCGCGCTCTGCGCTGGTGCGTTGTTGTTCGGCCTACCCCAGCAGGCTCAGACCAACAGAGACAAACGCCAGGATAACGCCGACGATGGACTCGCCGCCGAGCAGACCGCTGGCGACGACCAGGCCCTGCTCCTGGAAGGCGGCATCCTTGGAGGCCTTCTCCTCGTCCGAAAGACCGGCAGCGGCGTCGCGGCGTGCGGCCCACTTGTCGTAGGCGAGCTTGGCGCAGGAGCCCAAGAAGGCCGTGAGCGACATGTAGAACGGCAGGTACACGCCCAGGCCGATCATCATGGCCGGAATGCCGAGCCAGTACATGACGATGCCGGCGATAAAGCCGCCTGCGAACCACGGCACGCTCGGGATGCCCGAGACCATGGTGGCGACGACGCTTGCCTGCGCGGCCACAAAGCTCTTGTCGGGGCCGAAAGCATCCGGACCATAGGCGGTGACAAGCGCGACCATGACGGCAGCGGCGACCAGGGCGCCCACGATGCCGCCGATGGCCTGGCCGATCCACTGCGCACGCGGATTGGTGCCCAGCACGGCGCCGGCCTTAAAGTCGTTCATGACGTCGCCCGCAAGGCCGCATGCCACGGCCACGATGCCGGCGATAAAGAACAGCTTGACCTGGGCGATCTGTGCGAAGGCAGCCACGATGAGCATGACGATGAGGCCGAAGATCTCCATGGGGTCGATGCCCGTCTGGCCGCAGCTCTGCGCGCTCATGATGGTGGTGACAAAGGTGAACAGCGTGACGATGACGGCCGGGACGGGGCCAAGGTCGAGCGCGATGGCGACGATCACGGCGATGGCGGCAGTACCCAGGCCGATGATGCCGGCGTCGAGCTTAAGCGAGCCCGAGATGAGCGACTGCTCGTCGGTGTCGCTGGAGCTGTCGGCGGCGAGGCCGCGGGCGATGCCGGCGACCTGCGGCAGGATGTCCTTGAGGACGACGGCGACGCCAAAGCCCATCATGAGACCCATGCCGAGCGATTTGACGATGCCCTGCGCAGTCACAACGTCGAATAGACCGGCAGCGGTGCCGCCCACGATGATGCCAAAGTTACCTAGCAGCGCGCCGGCAAACCAGAAGGCAACCGGGGCGAAGCCAACCAAAAAGCCGATGGAGAGCAGCATGGGCGAGTTATAGATGGCAAAGGTCACGCCGGGGATATTGAGCGTGCACAGCATGCTGGGCACCACGCCCAGAGCGTCGCGAAGCACGCTGTAGATGCCTGCGATGGCCATGGAGCCAAAGAGCTGCTTGCCGGTCTTGCCGCCGGCCTCGGTGGCGCGCAGTGTCTGAGCTGCGGCATTGCCGGTGGGAAACTCCAGCGCGGCGTCCACGATAAAGTGGCGGTGGATGAGCGCGGTGGCCAGCAGGCCCAAGATGGTGCCGGCGAGTGCCACGATAAACATGTCGAGCCAGCTGATCTGGTCGGCATAGCCCAGCATCCAGGCGCCCGGGATGGTAAACGCCAGGCCGCCGGCGACCATGGCGCCCGCGGACATGATGGTGTGGGTGACGTTGGCCTCGTTGAGGCTGGCGTCACCCATGAGCTTCAGGAAGAACAGCGAGATGACGGCAGCGAAAATAATCGGCCAGGGGAGTGCACCCATCTTGAGGGCCGTGTAGGCCGAGCTTGCCGTGATGATCACGCAGCCAAGGACGCCGATGACGACGCCGCGCAGCGTGAGTTGCCCGCGCATCGAAGCGCGGTTCGAGGGATTGCTCATATAAAACTCCTTTGCGTATATCCGCTTCCCCCGGGAGCGCCGTTACGGATACGGCGCGGGAAGTCGGGTTACCAAGGGCCGCCGCGTGAGCTCGCAAACGACCGCGCACCAGTATAGCGGCACGGCAGTTAATTTGGGACTGGGCTTTTTTAGCTATCCCAAACGAAGCCGAAGGATGATTATTCTGGGACGGGGATTTAAAAATCATCAGGTACGCAATGATTTTTAAATCCCCGTCCCAGAATAATCATCGGGATATACTGCTGGGCAGACGAAAGGAGCGCCGACGATGCTTAATGGGTGCGCATATATATTGACGGTCGACGTGGGCAACACGTTCATTCGCTTTGGCCTGTTTGCAGAGGATTCGGCCGCGGCGCAGGAATGTCCGCTTGCGACATGCGAGATCACGACGCCGTCGAGCATTACGGCCGACGAAGCGCGCATGCGACTTATGCAGGTCATGGGCGCGCTCGCCGCCGATGCAGGTGTGCCCGGGGTGCTTGCACCCGCCGCGGCCGTGCTGAGCTGTGTAGTCCCGGCGCTCGAGCGCCCGTGGAAGGCGGCACTTTCCCGCACCTGCACGGGGCGCGTGCTCACCGTGGGGCCGGGACTTAAGACCGGCATACCCGTGCACTACGACGATCCGGCCGAGATCGGCCCCGACCGCATCGCCGATGCCGTGGCGGCCCGCGCCGTCTACGGCTCGCCGTGCATCGTGATTGACCTGGGCACGACGACCAATATCGAGGTCATCGACGTGCACGGTACCTTTGTGGGCGGCGTTATCGCGCCAGGCCTGGCCCTCGGCGCCCGTTCGCTTTCGGCGGCAGCAGCGCGCCTACCCCAGGTTGAGCCCTCGGCGCCAACGCACGTCATCGGACGCAACACGCGCGAGGCCATGCGCTCGGGTGTGGTTCTGGGCGAGGTAGCCCGCATCGACGGAATGCTCGACATGGTGCTTGCCGAGATGCGCGCGACCAAGGCCGCGGGAGAGGGCGATGTGCCCATCGTCATTACCGGCGACGATGCCGAGGCACTTGCGGCGCTGGTCGGCCATAGCCTGACGGTAGACGACGCGCTGACGTTGCGGGGTCTCGCCGAGCTCTACCGCATCAACCAAAAGCCCCGCTGCGCGTAGGGCGAGGGGCTGGTGGGATAAGCGCCCCTACCTTTCACCTGCTACAATGGGCCAAACTATTGCGATTGCGGAGGTGTCTGCCATGTCGGACGATCTTCATCAAACCGCGTCGGGCAAGCGCCGCGACGTTATTAGCTGGGACGAGTTCTTTATGAGCGTGGCCATCGCCGCGCAGCGCCGCAGCAAGGACCCCAACACGCAGGTGGGAGCGTGCATCGCCAGCACCAACCACCGCATCCTTTCGGTGGGTTACAACGGCACGCCCTCGGCGCTCAACGACGACTTTTTCCCGTGGGGTACGAGCGATGACCCGCTGCAGGACAAGCACAACTACGTGGTCCATGCCGAGGCCAACGCCGTGCTCAACTACCGTGGCTCGCTCAAGGACCTCGAGGGTTCCACGGTTTACGTCACGCTGTTCCCGTGCCACGACTGCGCCAAGATCCTGGCGCAGGTGGGCGTGGGCGAGGTCGTCTACCTGGACAATAAATATGCCGACACCGATGACGGCCGTATCAGCCGCCGCATTCTCGACTCCTGCGGCATCAGCTACCGCCAGGTCATCGTCGATGTCCAGATTGGTACCGGGGGACAGGCTCGGCAGTAGCGCGTGCCAACGCCAGCTGGCGGCAAAACAGCCAAAAGAGCCCCGTCCCAAATTGACTGCTCGTGAAAGTCGTGTCCGCACGCATGGCTGGCGCCTAAGCGGGTACATGGCTGTAGTAACATAGCCCCTGTCCGCGGGCGTGCCCGCGTTATTGTGAGAAAGGAGCCCCTGTGGCTGTTAACGAAGAGCTGCTTAAGAAGGTTCTTGAAGAGATTCGCCCCAACCTGCAGGCCGATGGCGGCGATATGGAGTATGTGGGCGTCGACGACGAGGGCGTCGTCAAACTGGAGCTGCAGGGTGCCTGCGCCGGCTGCCCTATGAGCGCGCTGACCCTGTCCATGGGTATCGAGCGTATCCTCAAGGAGCATGTGCCCGGCGTTACCCGTGTCGAGCAGGTTAATGCCTCCGGCGAGACCGACGACCTGTACGACGAGTACGCGCCGTTCTAAGATGCGAAAGCTGCGGACGGCATACTCCGCATAGACGTTACGCCCAAATATGCGGCTGCGAGCGCAAGGCCCGCGGCCGCATTTGTATGTAGGGAGTAGGAGGGTCGACATGCTCAACGACTTCTACCATATGCTTGATCCCGTCGCGATTTCGGCGGGGCCCATCACGATTTACTGGTATGGTCTGGCCTATGTGGTCGGTGCCCCGCTCACGGCGGTCGTCATGTATCGCACGCAGCGTCGCTGGGGCTTTAGCATCACGATTGACGACCTGACGAGTGTCGTGGTCGGCGTGGTCTTTGGCCTTATCATTGGCGCCCGTCTGTTCTACGTCATCTTTTACGGCGACGGCTACTACTGGGCGCACCCGCTCGAGATCTTTGCCACCAACGAGGGCGGCATGAGCTTCCACGGTGGCCTGGTCGGCGGCATCTTGGGCGGCATCATCGTGTGCCGCATGTATAAGCTCGATGCATGGACGTTGGCCGATCTTGCCGTCATTGGCGCTCCGCTGGCCCTGTGCCTGGGCCGTTGTGCCAACTTTGTCAACGGTGAGCTGTGGGGCAAGCCGACCGATCTGCCCTGGGGTGTGGTCTTTGGCGGGACTGCGGGCGATATGCCGCGCCATCCCTCCCAACTCTACGAGGCATTTCTAGAGGGCATCGTGCTCTTCTGCATTCTGCAGGTGCTCAGCCGCAAAAAGCCGCTGTTGCCCCAGGGCACGTTTATGGGCGTGTTTGTAATGGGCTACGGCATCGTCCGCTTCCTCGTTGAGTTCGTGCGCGTGCCCGACGCCCAGCTTGGCTATCTGCTGGGCGGCGTCATCACGATGGGTCAGCTGCTGAGTCTGCCACTCGTGATCGCCGGCCTGGTGCTCATCATCTTCGCCCGACACCGCAATCGACCCCAGCGCATCTATCTCGACGCCTAACCACCAAAACCACCACAAAGGGGACAGGCACCTTTGTGGTGGTTTGCTGGGCAACGATGACAGAACAGTAACGTTTCCCCAGATAAAACCTGCCAAAATAAACCTGTCCCTTTTTGGCAGGTTTCTAGAAAGGCTTTCGGACTGTGAAGGATTCCGACCTCTCCACAACGGCTGCGCGCGACGCTGCCCGCATCGTCTGGTTTAAGCGCTACCCCGCCAAGCAGACGCTCATCGCATTTCTGCTCGCGCTGTTGGCGACCACAGCGTTTTCCATCGATCCCGCCCCGGTGTCGAGCAACGCAGTCTTGGCGATTGACCCCAAAGCCTCGGGCATGCTGTACGTGTGCTACGAGGTGCTCCTCTCATTTGCCGGCCATACCGACGCGGTCATGCTGCTTGCGCTTGCCTGCCTGCTCACGCTGCCGTTTCGCTACGTGTTCTTTGGCCGTGGCGACACCTGGCGCCCATCGATTATTCTGCCGTCGCTGTTTTTCGCCATCTGCATGGTGTTCGGCCGCAGCTACGACCTCACCGACTCGGCCGAGATTGTTCTTGGCGACAAGGCCCGCATCATCTGCGCCTGGATTGGCGGCGCGGGCTGGATGCTCCTAGCGATCGTGGCCTTCTACCTTGCCTTTGAGTGCCTGGATTGGCTGAGCTCTCGGCGCATCCCGTTTTCCGAGGCGCACTTTGGCCGCATATGGCGTGTGGCTCACGCCGTGCTCTCGGTCCATCCCTTTGCCGGGCCCTTCCTGGTGTTTATGATCGCCTGGGCGCCCACGCTCATCGCTTCGCTGCCCGGCCTTTTTATGGGAGATACGGGTGCGCAGATTCGTCAGTGGTTCAACTATCCCAACGGCACGAGCGACTACCTACGCCTGCTCAACCCCAACGTGCTGCTCAACGGGCACCATCCCGTAGTGCACACGGCCATTATCGGCTCGTGCGTTCAACTGGGGCTTTCGCTGTTCAACAGCGCTAACGCGGGTCTTGCCATCTATACCTGTGCTCAGTTCGTCATCACGGCTGCCTGCATGGCCTATTCCATTTCGTCGCTCCGCAAACTGGGCGTGAGTCTGCCGGTTCGCGGTGCGATCCTGCTGTTCTTTGCGTTTATGCCGATGTTCTCTAACTACGCGGCGTTGCTCACCAAAGACGTGCTCTTTGCCGACGCGTTCTTGGTGCTGCTGGTACAGACCGTCAAGCTCGTGGCATGTGGCTTGCCCCGTCGTGATGCCAATGTCGAGCGAGCGGGCGAGAAAGCCCCCGTGCTCTTTGCGCGCCACGACTGGCTGCTGCTCGCTCTGGGCTCCATGGGTTCCACGTTCCTGCGCAATGGAGGTCTGGTGTTTCCCCTGGCGGCATGCGTAATCGCGGCGGCGTTTTGCGTATGGGACGTGCATGTGGCTCGTCGTGCAGCCAAGCAGACTGGTGCTGCGCCTTCGGGCGCCATCCCGCGTTTCCGCTGGGTCGGTGTTCTCGCGGTGCTCGCGCTCTGCCTTGCCTCTAATATGTACTTCACCAAGGTCTTTATGCCAGCGCACGACATTACGCCCGGTTCCAAGCGCGAAATCCTCTCGATTCCGTTCCAGCAGACGGCTCGTTTCGTCCAAAAGCACGACGGCCTCAACTCGGGCGTCAACCCTACGGTTAAGGAGGACGGCACCATCGTGGAGGCGCCCTGCGACGGTTTGGTAACCGATGAGGAGCGCGCTGCGATCGATCGGGTGCTCAAGTACGAGAATCTGGGTCGCCGCTACAACCCCGACAAGTCCGACGCCGTCAAGAATTGCTTTAACGAGTACGCCTCGCAGGAGGACATCGATGCCTATTTTGCGGTATGGGCCCAGATGTTTAAGAAGGATCCCGAGTGCTATATTTCGGCGCTTATCAATAACTACTATGGTTATTTTTATCCGAGCGCTCGCGATGCGTGGGTCTACAGCACCGCGCGCAGTGCCGAGATCATGGCGCGTCCCGACAACCTCAAGTACTTCGACTTCCATCCGGTCGATAGCAACGTAGTGCGCTGGTGCGACCACCTGATCAATCTGTACCGTGTGGCGGTGCAGCGCATCCCGTTTATTTCGCTCACCATGAGCTCGGCCACCTATGTGTGGATCATGATTACCGTGGTGGTCTATCTGCTACGTCGTCATTCGCGGCGCGGGCTGGCCATTTGGGTGCCGCTGCTGGGCGTGCTCGCTGTGTGCCTGATCGGCCCCTGCAACGGCTCGACCTATATGCGCTACCTGTATCCGGTCATCGCCTGCATGCCCTTTGCCATCGGCGCCACCATCACCCGCAGCGACCTCCTCTGGTCCTAACTTGGTGCATTGGGGTCAGGTTTCTTTGCACCAAAGGGGACATCATCACGACGCCTTCATTTTGGGGTTTATCTCGCAGGCTAGTAGGTATATCATAACGACGTTTGTTTATATTGCCCGAGCATCTGCGCTGGGCTTTAGGTCGAAACCGATAGGAGACACGTATGTCCGGACACTCTAAGTGGGCCACAACCAAGCATCGTAAGGGCGCGCAGGACGCCAAGCGTTCCGCCCTCTTCTCCAAGCTCAGCCGCAACATCACTGTTGCTGCCCGTCTCGGCGGTGACCCGCTGCCCGAGAACAACGCCAGCCTCGCCGCTGCCGTTGCCAAGGCCAAGGCTCAGTCCATGCCTAAGGACAAGATCAAGTCCGCTATCGACAAGGCTTTTGGTTCGGGTGCTGACGCCGCCGTCTACGAGAACATCGTGTACGAGGGCTACGGTCCCGCCGGTGTCGCCGTCTACGTCGACTGCCTGACCGACAACCGCAACCGTACCGCCGCTGATGTCCGTTCCGCCTTCTCCCACGCTGGTGGCAACCTGGGCACCTCCGGCTCCGTCGCCTTCCAGTTTGAGCGCAAGGGCCAGATCGTCGTCGCCAAGGAGATCCTGGACGAGAACGCCAAGAAGGAGACCATGATCGCCAACGGTGCTGCCGGTGACGAGGATGAGTTCATGATGGCCATCGCCGAGGCCGGTGGCGAGGACTACGAGGATGCCGGCGAGGAGTGGATCGTCTGGACTGCTGCGAACGACGTCATGGCTGTCTCCAAGGCGCTCGAGGAGCAGGGCGTCCATGTCAAGGGTTCCGAGACCACCATGGTCCCGACCACCCCGACCGAGGTCTCTGGTACCGACGCCAAGAAGGTCCAGCGCCTCATCGACCGTCTTGAGGAGCTCGACGACGTCCAGGATGTTTACAGCACCATGGACATGACCGACGAGGTCATCGCTGCCCTCGAGGAGGAGTAGCGCCAGCACGGATTGAGCCGTGCATATCTGGGCATAATGAAGCGAGCATGCAAGCCTCGTGGAATAGATGAGCCGGATCCGCGTGCGTAGAGCACCGGACCCGGCTCTTTTATAATGATGCGAACCGTTCTGCATTTCGAGAGCCGAGATTTGAAGGGAGCGCCGCGTGCGCGTACTCAAACGAGCCCTAGCGATCGTGTATCTTGCCGCCACCATCGTGGCGCTGGGTACGCTTGTCTGCCAGTTTTGGGGGCCGTATACGTATCGCTTTATGCTGCTGATGCGCGACCCCATGCCGCGCATCGTCGTGACGGCGTGCGCCGGCGTCGTGGCGTTTGGCGTACTGCTGAGCTTTTTCCGCCTGATGTTCGCCCGTCGCGAGCCGTCCTGCGTGCATCCGGCGGGGGAGCGCAATATCGAGGTTACCCTTGCGGCGCTTTCTTCGTGCGCCAGGGTTGCTGCCGAGCGCGACGACCGCGTGATGGTCGAGCATGTCGAGGCTCGCGTCCAAGGCCCCGACGATTCGCACGTCCGTTTTAAGGTCGAGGCTATCGCGCTTGACGATAAGGACGTGGCATCTCTGGCTACCGCGATGCAGCAGCGCATCGAGAAGGCCTGCGACACCATGCTCGGCACGCCGGGTACGACCGCGCGTGTCCGTTTTTTGCCGTCCAAGACTACCGTCCAGACCGTGGAGGTTTCCGGTGAGTGATACCAATCAAGATAAGACCGCTCGTACGCCGCGCCTGACGATTGACCAGAGCGCCACGTCGGCGAGCGAACCTGTTGATTCCAAAGCAGAGGCAACCGAGTTACAAGACGCGGCAGCCGCGGATTTTGACGAGGCTATGGGTCTCATCAAGGGTACGGGCGCTGCCATCTGGAGCTATGCTGTGCGTCATCCCAACACCACGCTCGGCGCCGTCGCCGGCTTTATCCTCGCCGTGTTGGTGCTCACGTTGGGCCTGTGGGACACGCTCGTCATTGCATTCTTCGTGCTGATCGGCGCTGTGATCGGCCAAATTCGCGACGGCGAGAACGGGATCGTCAACTTCTTCGGCCGTCTGTTTAGCGGCCGCTAATATGTATTCGACTGTCGCATCCGCGGCAGGCATAAGGAGGAACCATGGCTTTTAATACGAAGGTCGATGTAGCCGATACCGAGCTCGAGGAGAACGAGGCGGTCGTCGCCGAAGCTGAGGATGTGACGCTCGAGGATGAGGCTCTCGTCGAGGCCGAGTCCGATACGGATGAGGACGACGAGGAAGCGGATGAGTCCGAGGACTCGCTGACCTATTCCAACGGCGTGATCGAGAAGATCGTTGCCATGGCCACCCGCGAGGTTCCGCACGTTCTGGGCATGAAGGGTAACCTCATGCACTTTGTGCAGGAGCAGTTTGGTGCCGAGAATCTGACCAAGGGCGTGACGGTCGAGGTCACCGACGATAATCGCGTGGTCGTCAACATCTCCGTCATCATCGAGTACGGCGCCTATGCGCCCGCGATCTTTGACGATGTTAAGGCACGTGTCACCGAGCGCCTTGCCGCGATGACTGGCCTTGAGGTGGCGGGCGTCAACCTGCGCATCGAGGATGTCATCACCCCCGAGGAGTACGAGCACCGCACCAGCCAGCACGAATAACCTTCCAAAAAGGGACAGGTTTGTTTTGGCAGGTTTTATCTGCGAAAACATTAAACGGCCGACCGCGCAAGCAAAAGCGTGGCCGGCCGTTTTTGTACGCTCCCGATATAGTCATACCGCTCGTCTAACTAAGGGTTGCAATCCCCACGTTCCGCGTTACTCTAATGGGCGCATTGTTTCCAAATTGTTAACGAGGGGTTGCCGTAATGGCCGACGAGCACGAAACAGAAAGCAAGGCATGGGCAATTGAGGCCGCTGCGGCAGAGGCGGCGTCGCGTGCTGCCGAGGAGGTGCATCGTCCTCCCGTAGTGCCGATGGAACGCGTGGTCGATCGCGATGTTATCGAGCGGGGCGAGCGCGCTGGTCGCAAGCGCAGCCAGGAGCCGGGCTTTCCGCGCTTTTTTGCCGAGCTCAATTTGGGCCTGATCCTCACGGCCTTTGCCATCGTCGCGTTTAAAACCCCTAATCACTTTGCTTTTGGCGGCACCTCGGGCGTGTCGGTCATTCTGTCCACGCTGTTCCCGACCCTGCCCGTCGGCGTCTTTATGTGGATTATCAATGCGGTCCTGGTCGTTCTGGGCTTTATCTTTTTGGAGCGCAAGGCAATCCTGTGGAGTGTCTTTGCCTCGTTTGCGCTGTCCGCCTATGTTTCGCTGTTTGAGCTCTTTATTCCGACCGATGTCTCGATGACGGGCGATATGTGGCTCGACCTGTGCTTTGCCGTGATTCTGCCGGCGCTCGGCAGCGCCATCGTCTTTGATATTGGTGCCTCGACGGGCGGCACGGACATCCTCGCCATGATTCTCAAACGCCGCACGACGCTTGAGATCGGCCGTGCGCTGCTGCTGGTCGATATCGGCATCGTGACCATCGCGGCCTTCTTGTACGGCCCGCGCGTCGGTCTGTATTGCGTGCTCGGCCTGTTTGCCAAGACGCTTGTGGTCGACAAAGCCATCGAGAGCATCCACCTGCGTAAAGTCTGCACGGTCATTTGCTCCGAGCCCCTTAAGGTCGAGGAGTTTATCGTCAAGCATCTCAACCGTACGGCGACTATCAGCCGCGGCTACGGTGCTTTCTCGGGCAAGTGCGTGACGGTGATCATGAGCGTGCTAAGCCGTCGCGAGGCCGTGCAACTGCGCCGCTATGCGCGCGAAGTCGATCCGGGTGCCTTTATCACGATTGTCGACAGCTCCGAGATCGTCGGCAAGGGTTTCCGCGGAACGAACTAACGCGGTCGAGCTCATCAAACAATCGAATAGCGCCCTGCGCATTGCAAATGCGTCATGTTGGAGTATTTGTCCCCACATTGGGTGATAATGATGCCAAAGACATCGTTTGCGATCCAGATGATTCGTTCAAGATACGAAGGGATGATTCTATGTTCTGCTCGCAGTGTGGCGCCCCCATGGGCGATAACGACAAGTTCTGCGGCACGTGTGGTGCCCCCAATGCCGGTGCCGCAGCCTCTGCCCCTCAGGGTCAGCCCCAGCAGTTTGTTCCGCAACCACCCGTGGCGAATGCGTCCAAGGGCTGTGTGGCTCAGGCGTTTGAGGATATGACCAAGACTCCGGGCGTGCTGCAGCGCGTGTGCCAGATTGCCTTTTTACCGGCGCTGATTTGTGTTGTGTCGGTACTCGTGCTGTTTATTCCCGTTATTGGCGGCATTGCGGCTGCCATCGGCTTTTTGGCAGCTTGCATTGCGAGCGTGTGTGGTTCCGGCTTTGGTATTGAGTGGGGTCGCGATCTGTCGCTCAAGGTTGATGGCGGTATGGATCGTCCACTCATGCGTTCCACGTCGTTTGGCCTCGGAGTCTTTTCGAGCGTTATCTCGGTCGTGCTCGAGGTTATCGCTGCCATTCCCGTTATCGGTGTAGTGCTTTCGCTGGTGGAGAGCGTGGTAATTGGCGCCGCGGGCTCGTATTCGTATTACGGCTCCTATGCACTCGAGGCAGCGCTGTTTGGCTCGCTTGGCCTGCTTGTCCTGGCTATGATTGCCACGGCGGTCTTGGGGGTCTTCTTTAAGATGTTCGCCGACATTGCCGTGATGCACTTTGCGGTGACCGGTCGTGTCGAGAGCGCGTTTTCGCTCGACAAGGTCTGGGCGGCGTTTAAGCACAACAAGACCAAGCTGTTCTGCGCTTCGTTCCTTCCCGAGTTTTTGACGGGTCTGGTCGCCAACGTTGTCACATGGATCCTGACGCTCGTCTTCGGCGCCATTGCCTCTGTCGGTATGTATAACTACTACTACCGTCCTTCGGCTATTGAGGCGCTTGTTACCGGCGGTGGCATCACGCTCGTATTGTTCTTGGTGCTGACGGCGTTTGTCACGGTATTCCTTACGGTCTTTGGCAAGATGCTCAAGCATCGTGCCGTTGGCTATTGGGTTGCGCGCTACGCAAGCGAGTGGGCCGACGAGGACAAGGACGACGTCCTGACTTTTGTGCTGCCGTTTGAGAAGAAGTCTGCTCCGGCTGGTTTTAGCGCCGACGCAGCGCCCGTATCCGATTCCGCTGCGGCGCCGGCGCCTGCGCCCGAGCCCGAGCCCGAGCCTGAGTCTGAGCCTGAGCCTGAGCCTGAGCCTGAGCCCGCGCCCGTGCCCGTGCCTGAGCCCGAGCCTGCGCCAAGCTCCGACGAGGACCCGCAGGACGAGTAACCCTGCCACCTGCCATTTGGGGACGGGGTAGAAACGGTAGAAATAGCGCTTGACAAATGAGCGGGGGAGGACGTGTCGAAACGTCCGCCCCCGCTTTGATATCGCGATGTGGCTATGACTGCGAGATGGCCGCGAATCGACTACTCGCCGCGCTTCTCCTCGCGGCGAGCGGCGGCACGTGCATCGTGGATGCCCTTGATCGCGGCATGGCGTGCCGTGCGGGCGTCATGGATGGCGTCGCGAGCCTCGGCGGTCGTTGCCTTGGCAGAGCGCAACTTGGCGGCCAGGTCGGGGTTGGTTTCGGCGACCGCGGTGATCGCGGGGCCGTCGAGCTCCTCTTGTGTGGGCTCGGCCAAAAAGTCGATGGCATACTGGGCGGCCACCATGGAGCCCTTTGCCAGCACAGTCTCGTCGATCTTGTAGAAGCAGGAATGTTGGGCGTACGTGGCGCCAATCTTGGGGTTGCGCGTACCTACAAAGGCGAGCACGCCCGGTACGCGGCGCAGGTACTCCGAAAAATCCTCGCCCGAAAGCGTGCCGCGGTAATGGCCTTGGCCGGTGGGGCCCAAGCATTTGATTACTGCCTGGCGGCAGCGCTCGCTCGAGGCGGCATCGTTTTCGACCTTGTAGTTGGCGATGGTGTAGTCGGTGAGCTTTGCCTCGGCGCCCAAGGCGGCCGCGGTATGCTCCACGATGCGGCGCATGAGCTCCGGCATTTCCTCGTGGGTCGAATCGCCGTAGGTGCGCACCGTGCCGGCGAGGTAGGCCGTGCCGGCGATAACGTTGCGCGCGGTGCCGCCGTGCAGCTCGCCGA